>CANFUT010000003.1 GCA_947450325.1 Flavobacteriia bacterium | reverse complement strand
GTTACTATTCCTGTTGCATTTGGTGTATCCAAGGCATCATTGAAGTCGATGATGTAGTAATATGATCCTACTGGCAAATCTTTGTTGTCAAATCTTCCATCCCATGGTATCAAATAACCATCAGAATTATACAACACTTGACCCCAACGATTGAATATCGTTACGTTGTTATTTGGATAACGTGTACTCAACTCTGAAATCAACCAACTGTCGTTTACGCCATCTCCATCTGGTGTGAAGGCTGAAGGTGCTGTAAACTCATAACAATCTTTCACCGTTACCACCACACTGTCCATTGGACTTTGACAACCTTGTAAGTTTTCACTCACGTAGTATGTGGTTGTTCCCAACGTATTTGATGGCAACAAATTGGTTCCTGTACCTAGTAAATTTGTCATCCCTAAGTCACTATACCAACTCGTTGTTCCTCCTGTGTTTGTTGCTGTCATACTCACAAATGTAGATGTCAAGCAATAAGTTGTATCATTGGATAATACTGGAGTTGTTGGTGTGGCAACAAATGAAACCAATTCTTGAGAGAATACAATGCAAGATCCTGTCAATGTATATTGAACGATGTAAGTTGTTGCTGGAACTCCTCCCGCAATCACACCTGTCGTTGGATCTATTACTGCGCCATCAGTCACTGCAGGGTTGAAACTAAATACTCCACCTGAAAGTCCTGTAACAACGGGCGCTGCTCCTACTCCATTGCAATAATTAGAAACGGTGAAGGCTGCATCTGAAGACGAAACTAATGACACTGTCATCGTTGTGGTTGTAGCACACTGTCCTGCATCTGGTGTAAAGGTGTAGGTCGTTGTTTGAGTATTATCAATCGCTGGTGACCATGTTCCCGTGATGCCTTCAAGTGAACTTGTAAGCAAAGTATAATTATTTCCAGCGCAAATTGGTCCTACTGCGGTGAAAGTTGGAACTGTTGGCTGATTGACTGTGATTGTCATCGTTGCAATGTCTGCACACTGAGATGCATCTGGCGTAAAAGTATAAGTAGTCGTTTGCGTGTTATCCAACGCTGGCGACCAACTTCCTGTAATGCCTTCAGTGGATGACGTTGGAAGTGCTGCCAATGCATCTCCTGAACAAATTGGAGCTACTGCTGCAAAGGTTGGTAAAGACAAAGCATTGACTGTGATTGTCATCGTTGCAATGTCTGCACATTGACCAGTATTTGGCGTGAAAGTATAAGTAGTCGTTTGGGTATTATCCAAAACTGGCGACCATACTCCCGTGATGCCATTGGTTGATGTTAATGGTAATGCAGCAATTGTTGATCCAACACAAACTGGTCCAACTGCTGCAAAAGTTGGCACTGTCAACTGATTGACTGTAATTGTCAAAGTTGTTGTCAGAGCACATTGTCCTGCATCTGGAGTGAAGGTGTATGTCGTAGTCTGCGTATTATCCAAGGCTGGTAACCATGTTCCTGTGATGCCATTATTTGATGTTAATGGCAATGCAGACAAAGTTGAACCTACACAAATTGGAGCAACAGCGGCAAAAGTTGGTGTCACATTTGGTGTCACACTCACTATCATTGTTTGCGTGGTGGCACAAACTCCCGTTGTTGGGCTAAAGGTATAAGTCGTAGTCGCCGTATTGTTAGGTGCTGGTGACCATGTTCCTGTGATTCCTTCATTGGATGGTATTGGTAAACTTAAAACTGCTCCCGCACAAATCGGTGATACTTGCGTAAAGGTTGGTGTTACGTTTGGTGTAACAGTAACACTCAATGTGGTTGTCACAGCACACTGTCCTGCATTTGGCGTGAATGTGTATGTGGTCGTTGCTGTATTGTTTACAGCTGGTGACCATGTTCCTATTATTCCTTCGTTGGATGTTGTTGGTAAACTTAAAGCTGCTCCCGAGCAAATCGCTGCAATTGGATTGAATGTCGGTGTCACAATCGGATTCACAACAATAGTCATCGTTGCTGTCGTTGCACATAGACCCGCTGTTGGGGTAAAGGTATAAGTCGTCGTTGCTGTATTGTTTACTGCTGGTGACCATGTTCCTGTTATGCCATTTGGACAAATCGTTGGAAGTGCTGCGAGTGTACCTCCTACACAAATTGGTGCTACTTGAACAAAATTTGGCGCTATGTTTGGATTGACTGTAATGGTCAATGTTTGAGTCGTTGCACAAACTCCCGTAGTTGGGGTGAATGTGTAAGTCGTCGTCGTTGTATTATCCAAAGCCGGTGACCAGGTTCCTGTAATGCCATTGTTTGATGGTGATGGAAGTGGCGCCAATGTCGCTCCCGAACAAATTGGTAACACTGCTGTAAAGGTCGGAGTAACGTTTGGTGTAACGGTAACAGTCAACGTCGTTGTCACAGCACATTGTCCTGCAGCTGGTGTAAATGTATAAGTCGTCGTGGCTGTATTATTCACCGCTGGTGACCATGTTCCCGTAATTCCCTCATTAGATGTTGTTGGTAAACTTAAAGTCGCTCCAGCGCAAATTGCTGCAATTGGATTGAAAGTAGGTGTCACAATTGGATTCACAACAATAGTCATCGTAGCTGTCGTTGCACATTGACCTACTGTTGGGGTGAATGTATAAGTGGTCGTTGCTGTATTATTTACTGCTGGCAACCAGTTCCCTGAAATTCCATTTGGTGAAATTGTTGGAAGTGCTGCGAGTGTTCCTCCTACACAAATTGGTGCTACTTGAACAAAATTTGGTGTAACGTTTGGATTGACTGTGATGGTCAATGTTTGAGTCGTTGCACAAATCCCTGCCGTTGGGGTGAATGTGTATGTCGTCGTTGCTGTATTATTTAATGCCGGTGACCATGTTCCTGTAATACCATTGTTTGATGGTGATGGAAGTGGTGACAAAGTTGCTCCCGCACAAATTGGTGCTACTGCCGTAAAGGTTGGTGTAACGTTTGGTGTAACGGTCACTGTCAATGTGGTTGTTACTGCACACTGCCCTGCCGATGGCGTAAATGTATAAGTCGTGGTCGCTGTATTGTTAACTGCTGGTGACCATGTTCCGCTAATTCCATTCGTTGAAGAAGTTGGCAATGTCAAACTAGCTCCCGAACAAATCGGTGCGATAGGATTGAATGTTGGAATCACATTTGGAACAACTGTAACTCCCATGAAAGCATTCGTTGCACACTGACCTGCTGATGGGGTAAACAAATAAGAACTTGTTGAAGTATTGTTTGGCGCCGGTGCCCATGTTCCTGTAATTCCATTATTAGATGGTGTTGGAAGTGTGAAACTTGCTCCAAAACAAATAGTCCCTACTTGAGTGAAGGTTGGCGTAACGTTCGCATTCACTGTAATGGTCATGGTCGTTGTAGTCGCACATTGACCTACAGTTGGAGTGAAAGTATAAGTAGTTGTCGCTGTATTATTTGGTGCTGGTGACCAGCTTCCTACGATTCCATTTGGAGAAACAACTGGCAAAGTAATCACGCCTCCAGAACAGATTGCTGGGATTTGAGTGAAGTTTGGTGTCACATTCGGATTGACAACAATGGTCATCGTTGTACTTGTGGCACATTGTCCAGATGTTGGGGTAAATGTATAAGTCGTTGTCGACGTATTATTCAAAGCTGGTGACCATGTTCCTGTTACTCCATTATTAGATGGTGTTGGCAATGCTGATAGCGCTGCTCCTGAACAAATCGGTGATACTTGTGTAAAACTTGGTGTGACACTTGGATTTACCGTAATGGTCATCGTCGTTGTTGATGCACATTGTCCTGGAATAGCCAAAGGTGTGAAAGTATAGGTGGTCGTCACCGTATTGTCAAATGCTGGTGTCCATGAACCAAAAATACCATTATTGGAAACAGCTGACAAACTAAATGTTCCTCCTGAACAGATTGGTGCAATTGCCGTGAATATTGGAGTAGTGCTAGGTGTTACAAAGATAGTAAGTGTGGTGGTTGTAGCACATTGCCCTGCTGTTGGTGTGAACGTATAGGTCGTTGTCGCTGTATTATTCAACGCTGGTGACCAACCTCCTGAAATACCATTGATAGATATTAAAGGCAATGCACTCAAACTTGCTCCAGCACAAATTGGGGCGATTGCCGCAAATGTTGGCGTTACATTTGGCGTTACTGTCACTGTCATCGTGGCTGTACTTGCACACTGACCTGCTGTTGGGGTAAATGTATAAGTCGTTGTTGTTGTATTATTCAATGCGGGTGACCATGCCCCTGTAATTCCATTATTAGACGGATTGGGCAATGAGCTCAAAGCGCCTCCTGAACAAATCGACGCTACTTGCGTGAAAGTTGGTGTCACATTCGTATTCACAGTCAATGTCATTGTTGTCGTGACAGCACACTGTCCTGCATTTGGTGTAAATGTATAATTAGTCGTCGTTGTATTATTCACCGCTGGCGACCAACTTCCCGTAATGCCATTTGGAGATGTAGTTGGAAGCGTTAAAGATCCTCCTGAACAAATTGGAGCGATTTGAGTAAAGTTTGGTGTCACATTCGTATTCACTGTCACTGTCATCGTCGCTGTTGTTGCACACAAACCTGCTGTTGGTGTAAAGGTATAAGTTGTCGTTGCTGTATTATTTACTGCTGGTGACCAAGTTCCTGTGATGCCGTTTGGAGACGTCGTTGGAAGGTTTATCACTCCACCAGAACAAATAGGTGCGATTTGAGTGAAGTTTGGTGCAACATTCGGATTAACTGTCACTGTCATATTTCCTGTACTTGCACACTGACCTACCGTTGGTGTAAAAGTATAAGTTGTCGTTGTTGTATTATTAGCAATTGGCAACCAACTTCCCGTAATACCATTGTTTGATGGATTTGGTAAAGTGAATGATCCACCTGAACAAATAGGCGTGATTTGAGTAAACGTCGGCGCAACATTTGGATTAACAGTAACTGTCATTGTTGTTGTAACTGCGCATTGTCCTGCTGTTGGCGTAAATGTGTAAGTTGTGGTCGTTGTATTATTAGCTAATGGTGACCAAGTTCCCGTAATCGCATTCGTTGATGGATTTGGAAGTGTAAATGATCCACCTGAACAAATTGGTGCTATCTGGGTAAATGTCGGAACTGTATTGGAATTAACTGAAATGGTCATCGTTGCCGTTGTTGCACAAAGACCTGCCGTAGGTGTGTATATATATAAAGTTGTCACAGTGTTATTAGGTGCTGGTGACCATGATCCAGTAATTCCATTATTTGAAGGTGTTGGCAACGCATTCAAAGTACCTCCTAGACAAATTGGTGCAACTTGCGTAAACGTTGGTGTAACATTCGGATTAACCGTAATAGTCATCGTGGCTGTTGTTGCACATTGACCTGCTGTTGGGGTAAAGGTATAAGTCGTGGTCGCTGTATTATTCAATGCGGGTGACCAGGTTCCTGTGATACCATTATTAGAAGGTGTTGGCAGTGCAGAAAGTGAAGCTCCCGAACAAATTGCAGCGACTTGAGAAAACGTTGGTGTAACGTTGGGGTTGACAGTGATGGTCATAGTTGTTGTAGTACCACATTGACCTGCTGTTGGGGTAAAGGTATAAGTCGTGGTCGCTGTATTATTCAATGCGGGTGACCAGGCACCCGTAATACTGTTATTCGATGTTGTTGGCAACGCTGGCAATGTCGCTCCTGAACAAATTGCAGCTACTTGAGTGAAAGTCGGTGTAACGTTTGGATTAACCGTAATGGTCATCGTGGCTGTTGTTGCACATTGACCAGCTGTTGGGGTGAATGTATAAGTCGTGGTCGCTGTATTATCCAATGCGGGTGACCAAGTTCCAGTAATACCATTATTCGATGTTGTTGGCAACGCTGAAAGAGCACCTCCAGAACAAATCGCAGCTGCTTGAGTGAAAGTTGGCGTAACGTTGGGGTTGACAGTGATATCAATCGTTTGTGTATTTGTACAGCTTGAACTTGATGTTGAAGCTGTTACAGTATATGTTGTACTAACTGTTGGAGTTGCAATAACTGTAGTTCCTGTGGTTACATTTAAACCTGTCGAAGGAGTCCAAGTATATGTTAAAGGAAGACCTGGGACGTTGAAAGTGATGGACCATGAAGTCACAGAACCTAGATCGCCACCTAAATCATCTACAACGAAAAGTCCCCAAGATCCATTCATGTCTCCAGTGAATGTAGCTAAGGTAGTTGTATATCCTGCGGGAGCACCTGCATCACCTGCGTTAAAATCAGTTGGTGAATAAGTACCTGATGGATTAGCTCCTCCATTGGAGAATGCTGCAGCTCCATCTTGAATAACGAAGTTGTTATTGGTAAAATCATTTGATCCGCCAACGTCTGACATTAACATTACAGATTGTCCTGACGGCGAAACCAGCCACATGTCTATATCATCTGGAAACGTATGAGATATACCATTAATATTGACAGAATACACTGAAATACCCGACACCGGAAAACCTGAGACAGTAAGCCCTGAAGGAAAAGGCGCTGCATTTCCTGAACTAGGAATTGAAATAGAACCACCACCAGTAACAGTTTGCTGAACATCCGGACCAATCGCCTGTGTAACATCTAACTGTACAGATCCCCCTACACAAAAGGTAGTCGCACTAGCTGGAGTAATGTCAGGTTGAGCGATAAAATCTACAGCAGAGATATTCAATGTGTATGCGTGATTATTTGGTGCTGCACCAACAACAGGAACATAGTAAGTACCTGGAGCCAAATTATTAAAAACAGCAGTCCCATTTCCATCCACACAAGTAGTAAAGTTTAAACTATTTGAATTAATAAATGTAGATGGATAATTTGCTGGACATGCAGTAGAGATACTAGTAAACATTTGAGTAAAAACTGGAGTTGTACCACAAGTATTTATAGTAACTGTCGCACATTCAGTAATAGTAAAAGCTTCCCAAACTTGAGCACTTCCCAATGTACCTCCAACTGTATTATCAGTAGATCCTGCGGAGGTACCTGTAAATGTCAAAGATCCAGGTGAAGTCAAAGCTGAAGGAACAACCGATGCACAATCATTATTGACTGGTGGTGAAGTACACGTCACATTGGTTGTTATACAAGTTGAGTTTGTTGTACAGTTATACTGATTTACGAGTACTCTAACTACCCCAGTAAAACCAGCTACAAACTGCACAGTAGATTGAAGTCCACAACCATCATCGTTATAACCAACTTGAACTTGCGTCGCATCATTATAGATTGTAATTTGACTATCCCAAGTACCGCCACAAGTTGCAACAATGTAGGTATTTCCTGAAATTACATTCATCAAGAAATAATCTCCTCCGAAGTTACAAGCAGATACAGTTTCTGCCACACCAGTGCACGCAGGCGTAAAAACAGTTGCAGGATTTTGAGTAACATTACTACCGTAAGCACACTGAGCAACTAATGAACTCGAATTGAAACTCAAAATAGTAATAAAAAATAATAAACCGAATTGTTTTTTGTATAATTTAAACATACTAAAATTGGTATTTGTAGAACTTTTAAAATCTTTTATTTCAAAATATATTTTTCAGGATGGCCTGTGATTTCATTTTGTCTCTCGATAGGAAGTTTGAGAAATTCTTCTTTAGAAATGACAATGAGAGAATTTGTCGAAATCATTTGTTTGTATTTCTCTGGGTTAGCCAAAACCCATGCATCTTTTGCTTTTTTATAATTTTCATTATCCAAATCAGCATTTCCTGTGTTAATGAAAACAGGAAAATTGATCTTCTCGTTTTGTTTCAACTCTTTTTGAATTAATTCTTCTTGTTCTTGAGTAATATTTGTAGACTCAATAGACTTATTTGTGTTTGGATTTACCATGATTTGTGTAAAGGAGACCCCTCCGATAAAAGTAAAAAACACTAACAAAATTGAATTCTTATTATTTGAATTTAAGTATCTTAAATGCATAAATGAGTAATTTGAAGATTAAAATTTTGGAACAATTTACAACAAATTAACGAAATTAGTTTAAAAAATGATTAAAAGGAATTAAAACTATTAAAAAATAAAATATTGGAAACGAAATCAAAAAGAAGAATCAACAGTTAAATTAAAGTTTAAAAAAAGATAAATTATATATTTGCACTATGAAAAGTCATTATATTTTTATTATTTCGATTGTAGCTTTTTTTAGTTTATTGTCTTGTGATTCACAAACTGAAGAAACAATTAATTCCGAAGATAACAATGCTGAAAAACTAACATTCGAAGAAAGAAAAGAAAGACATATTACTGGATCTTTATCAATGGATGCTACTGAAAAATATAACACTGAAATTTTTAAGGATAAGCTTAATGACGATGAATTTGAAGATGCTATCATTACTGTAAACAGACTAGATTTTGCAAAAAAGAAGGCTTTAAATCTGAAAAACAAAAAACAAATCGAAGAAATGGGATATATAGGCGACTATAACTATTTCATTTTCTATGATGGTAAACTAGATAAATTTTCAGTTCCAGTTCCAGTTCCTTCAAGTCCAATAAATAAACTTAAAGTTAAATTCGAAAATTTATCCTCTGAAAAATATAAAGATCTAACAATTGAATACCGAATTTTGAATGCTTCGTTTAAAAATTATTATTCAATTTATGGGGATGTACTTCAAGAAATTTTTCAAGTCAAAATCTTTGATCACTTGAACGAAAGTAAGCCTGAAGCTTATTTCCTTGAATATGACAAAGGTTCTATTTGTAACGTAAAAAACATTATGGTTTACGAAGGCAAAATAACAAATTACCCAAATAAGATTGAAGATGTGTATGAATTTGAACCGGAAATAGCTAAAACAAATAAGCTTTTTAAAAGATGGTTCTATAATCCAAAATTTATGAAGTATATGACAGAAGATCCTGAACTTATGAAAAATTAAATTTTCTTCAGCCCTACCCTTTTTCTTTCAATATCTAGCTCTAAAACTTCTACTTCAACATGCTCATGAAGAGAAATAAATTGTGCGGGATCATCAACAAAAACATCTGCTAAATTGGATTTGTGTATTAAACCATTTTCCTTGATACCTATATTAACAAAAGCTCCAAATGCGGTAACATTGGTAACAATTCCAGGTAATTTCATCCCGATTTTAAGGTTTGAAATAGTTCTAATTGCATTACTAAATTCCAATACTTTGGCCTTTTTTCTTGGATCTCGTCCAGGCTTTTTCAATTCTGAAATTAAATCATCAAATGTATACTTATCCAATTCAGGAAAATCTTGACTTCGGATTGAATTTAATAGCGATTCGTTTCCAATTAATTCAGGAATTTGAACTTTTAAATTTTTAGCAATTTTCTCAACAACTTTATATGTTTCTGGATGAACAGAAGAATTATCTAACGGACTTAATCCATCTATAATCCTCAAAAAACCAGCAGATTGCTCAAATGCCTTTTCACCTAATCGTTTAACCTTACGAAGTTCTAATCTCGATTTAAAAGGACCATTTTCTTGTCGAAATTCAACAATATTTTCCGCTAAAGAAAGTCCAAGTCCTGAAACATAACTCAGCAAATATGCAGATGCTGTATTCAAATCTACGCCAACAGCATTAACAGCTGAAACGACCACATCATCCAAGGCATTTTTTAGCAAATTTTGATTTACTTCATGCTGATACTGACCAACGCCAACTGACTTAGGATCAATCTTTACAAGCTCTGCTAAAGGATCCATCAGTCGGCGTCCAATAGATACAGAACCTCTTACGGTTACATCATAATTTGGAAATTCTTTACGTGCAATCGCACTTGCAGAATAAATCGACGCTCCATCTTCTCTTACAGAAAAAACTTCCAAATCTCTATCAAATCTAATGTGCTTAATCAAATTTTCAGTTTCTCTTCCTGCTGTTCCATCACCAATAGCAATCGCTTCAATTTTATACGCCTGAACTAATTCGAAGATTTTTGCGGACGATTTGTCTTTCTCAGATTGAGGCGGATGAGGATAAATTGTTGTATTATTGAGTAAATTTCCTGATTCATCCAAACAAACAACTTTGCAACCAGTCCTAAATCCCGGATCAATCGCCAAAATTCGCTTTGCACCTAACGGAGGAGCAAGTAAAAGCTGACGCAAATTTGTTGTAAATACTTTAATCGCTTCTTTATCCGCTTTTTCCTTTGCTTCATTGATAACTTCATTTTCAAGTGAAGGATAAATCAATCTTGAATATGCGTCTTTACATGTTTGCGCAACGAGATTTCCACATTCGTCAGCTGAACGAACAAAATATCTTTCAGTTATTTCGACTGCTTCTTCTTTGCTTGGCGCAGCTTTGATTCCTAAAATACCTTCTCGTTCACCTCTAAACAAAGCTAAAAATCTGTGTGAAGGAATTTTATAAAGCGGTTCGGAAAATTCAAAATAGTCTTTGTATTTATCTCCAATTTCTGCTTTGCCCTTCATTATCTTGGATGACAGAATAGATTTTCTTTGGAACAGCGTTCTCATTTTAACCCTGAAATTCACGTTTTCATTCATATATTCTGCCATGATATCCATTGCTCCTTCGATTGCCATATCTTCGTCAACAACATCTCCTTTAACAAATCTCTCAGCCATTTGAAATGGATTTCCACCCCGTTGAGAAATAATCATTTTTGCTAAAGGCTCAAGACCTAATTTTTTCGCTTTTTCGCCTTTTGTCAATCTCTTTTGCTTGTAAGGCAGATATAAATCTTCCAAAATATTCGATTCAAAACAATTTTCAATTTTAGACTTCAATTCATCTGTCAATTTATTTTGTTCATCGATCGCTTTTAAAATAGTTGATTGTCTTGCAATTAGCTCTTCATGCTTTTTAGCTAAGTCACGAATTAAAGCGATTTCCACTTCGTCTAACGCACCGGTCATTTCCTTTCGATATCTTGCAATAAATGGAATTGTAGAACCTTCACTTAATAATTGAAGCGTGTTTACAATTGACTTTTCATTTAATCCTGAATTTGACAGTACGAATTCTTTAACTTTCATAAATTTATTTGAATATAGACTTCGTAAAAATACTAGAATAGTCTTTATTTTAAAGGAAAACAACAAAAATATTTGGCAAGTTACTATTCCAAATTTTACAATCAAAAACGATTTAAATATTAACAATGAAATGTTAATGTTTCCTTAAAAACCTGAGAACCTTTCAACAATGACGTATCTTCGCAGTCCAATTCAAGACATGAATAAATTATTATTGATACTATTAATTTTTATTGGCTGTAGTTTTATCCCAAAAACAGAGTATTCTCAAACAGGTCGCGCTAGTTTTTATGCCAATAAATTTCATGGGCGCAAAACTTCATCTGGAGAAATATTTAAGCAAGAAAATTTAACCGCCGCTCATAAAACTTTACCTTTTGGAACATTAGTCAAAGTTGTAAATTTAAGCAACGATTCAATTGTAGTTGTAAAAATAAATGATCGCTTAAGTAAGTCGTCTCCAAGTCTAATTGACTTAAGTCTAAAAGCTGCAAAACAA
Organism: Flavobacteriia bacterium; assembly: GCA_947450325.1. Classification (GTDB taxonomy): domain Bacteria; phylum Bacteroidota; class Bacteroidia; order Flavobacteriales_D; family Crocinitomicaceae; genus JAQVCM01. The sequence goes on along the minus strand of CANFUT010000003.1, from coordinate 163,790 downwards.
CTGAATTTCATTCGCTTCGGTCACGCAAAAGTGAAAGTTGAAAGTTTGTAAAAATAATATTGTAATTCAATATTAGATTCTTGGTTTTTTCATCCCTCAAATAATTTCTGAAAATAATTATTTCAATCAAATTTTAATTGTATATTTGAATATTAGCTATTCTTTTTGATGATTGAAAATAGAATTTTAGAAACAGACTTGGCAAAATATGAATTTGAAAATTCAATTTTAACTATCAAGTTTAATACTGGTTTGATTGTAGATCAACCAATGATGGAACTATTGTTAAATGAAGCTGTTAATTTCACAAATCATCAAAAATACTTTGCGATTATTGATTTAACAAATAACATTGATTCAAACTATGAATCAAGAAATTACTACGCTGAAAATGAATTCAATAAATATCGTTTAGCTGATGCGTTTGTTGTAAATTCACTTTACTTACAATCACTAGTAAATTTTTACTTTAGAATCAAAAAGCCAAAAGTACCTTCCAAAATGTTTAATGATTTAGATTCTGCAAAAAAGTGGGTAAATTCTTTGAAAGAATTACAATTAACTGTTTAATTAATTAATTTTTTAAATGAGAAAAAACAGTAAATTATCGCATTTATTTGACTTATATAAATCATTTCCTGGGGTTTTAGTAAAAATTAAAATAAACCTAGATTTCAGTGAAGAATGTTTATTTATATCAGAAAATTGCGAACAGTTTTTTGGATTTACTGATTTAGAATTAACTAAAAATTGGGATTTATTTCTTAAGAATATCAATACTGAAAACAAAAATCATTTCAAAAAAATAATACTTAAAGCACTCACAAACGATGAACAAATATTAGTTGATGGCTATTTAACAAAACCAAACGGTGAAATTAAATGGTTTCAACTCACTGGTACCGTAGAAGATAAAATTGATCATTATTTATTGCAAGGTGCATATGTCGATATCACCAATGATAAGAACAAAGAATTAAAGGATAATAAATTAAAAGATGCACTATTAAAGCTATCTAGAAATCCTATCATTCAAACAGGTAAAGTAGATGAAATTCCAACTTTTTGTGTTAAATTAATTTCAGAGACTTTAAATGTTTCTCGTTCAAGCTTTTGGATATACAACGAAGAGGAAAAATTATTGTTCTGTGATAAACTCTATTACAACGAATCAGAGAGATTTCAAACCTTCGAATCGAATCCAAATCAAATCTTACTGAAACAACAAGATTTTCCAGCTTATTTTGAATCAATGCTAAATGATCCCTACATTATCGCTCAAGATGCCTTTACTCATCCTTCAACATCCTGTTTTAAAGAAACATATCTAATTCCAAATAATATTTATTCACTTTTAGATGTTCCCATATTTCACAAAGGAAAAGTAATTGGAGTTCTTTGTCAGGAAGAAACGGATCAATCTAGAAATTGGGAGGCTTCTGAAGTTTCATTTTTGTTTCAAATTTCTGAGTTTATTTCGTACGGATTTTCAATTCATGAAAGAAATCTTTTTGAAGAAGAAATGGAATTTATGAACCAAAATTTACAGCAACTTATAGAAAAAAAGACAGAAGAAATCGAATCTAAAAATAAAGATATTCTGGATAGTATCAGATATGCGGAAAGAATTCAAAAAACAATTTTGCCTGAAGAATCAGAATACAAAAGCTTTTTCAAAGATTCCTTTGTTTTATATAAACCAAAAGATATCGTTGCCGGTGATTTTTATTGGTGTATGAACACTCAAAATGAAATTCTTTTTGCTGTCTGTGATTGCACTGGTCATGGAATCCCTGGTGCATTTTTAAGTATTATTTCATATAAAATTTTAAAAAGAGTTGTTGATAAATTTGAATTGCGAGAGCCTGGAGAAATCTTAGATAAAGTAAATGAAAGTTTCAATGATCACTTTAAAAAAGAACTCAACACCATCAAAGATGGAATGGAAATAGGATTAATTTCTGTCAAAAAGAATTCAAATGGAACTTCTCTTGTAAAGTACTCTGGAGCCAACATCTCTCTTTATTATGCATCTCCTGAGGATGATTATAAATTGCAGAAAGTAAAAGCTACTAAACAATCAATTTGCTTTTCCGAAACAAAATTAAAACACGAGCAGTTTGAAATTATTCTACCAAATGAATCGATGATTTATCTATTTACCGATGGGATTTTTGATCAATTTGGTGGTGAAAATGGCAAAAAAATCAAACGAAATAAAATCGTTGAAACTATCCAAAAAAACATCAAAGAAAATTGTGATAATCAATCAAAATTAATTTTTGATGAATTTAATTCCTGGAAAGGGAAATTGGAACAATTGGATGATATTTGCGTCGCTGGACTAAAAATATAAATCCAAAACTTGCTCAAATCTTTATCTTTATAATTACAATGATTTCTAAACTTAAAATAATTGATGCATCAACTGTTTTGGCGGGACCTTCCGTTGGAATGTTTTTTGCAGAACTTGGCGCACAAGTAATTAAAATTGAGAACCCAAACTTTCCTGATGTCACGAGAAGTTGGAAATTAGCTACTGAAGACAAAAATAATCCTGTTTCATCCTATTTTTCTAGTATTAACTATGGCAAAACATACATATCTCTAGATTTAAAAAATCCTCTTGAACATTCAAAATTTGTTGATTTAATTCAAAATGCAGATATTTTATTGACTAATTTCAAAAAAGGCGACGACCTGAAATTTAATCTGACTGATGAAAATTTACGAAAATTAAATCCAAAATTAATTCATGGGAAAATCTCTGGATTTGGTATTGAATCTGATAGAGTTGCATACGACTTAATTCTACAAGCCGAAAGCGGATTTATGTCTATGAATGGAACCATTGAAAGTGGTCCAGTTAAAATGCCAATTGCATTAATCGATGTTTTAGCTGCTCATCAGTTAAAAGAAGGAATTCTTCTTGCGTTAATTGATAGAATGCAAACAAATCTTGGTAAAACGGTCCATGTTTCTTTGTACGATGCGGCTATTTGTAGTTTAGTCAATCAAGCTTCAGGGTTTTTAATGGAAAACGTCATTCCTCAAAGAATCGGAAGTTTACACCCAAATATTGCTCCATATGGAGAGATTTTCACTACTTCAGACAATCAAAAAATTACTTTTGCCATCGGAAGTGATACCCATTTTTTAAAATTATGCCATTATTTGGGATTAGAAAATTTGCCAGAAGAAAATCATTTTTCAACCAATCAAAATCGCGTTGTCAATCGATTTCAATTGTTTGAAATACTACAAGAAAAAATACAACATTTCAACTCAAAAAACATACTAGAATGGATGCAAAATCATTTTGTACCATGTGGCAAAATACGAGATTTGAAAGAGGTTTTTGACGATGATCAAGCCAAATCTTTCATTAGAGAGGAAATAATAGAAAATATTAATACTAAGAGAGTAAGTTCAATTGCATTTAAATCATGGTAGAAATCAGAACACCAATTACGGAATCCGAATGGGAAGCTTATTATGATTTAAGATTCAGAGTACTTCGCGAACCACTCAATCAACCAAGAGGATCTGAAAAAAATGAAGGCGACCAAACAGGAATTCATTTTGCTCTTTTTGAAAACAACAATATACTAGCCATTGCAAGATTAGATTTGACAGAAGATAATGTCGCACAAGTCAGATTTGTAGCTGTTGAATTTAACCTTCAAAATCAAGGGTATGGAAAGAAAATAATGTTAGCTACTGAGGCAAAAAGTAAAGAGTTAGGCGTAAGTAGAATTATATTACATGCAAGAGACTACGCAGTCGATTTCTATCTTAATTTAGGTTATCGATTGATAGAACCTTCGTACAAATTGTTTGACGTATTACAACATTTTTTGATGGACAAAAAGGTGAATTAAACTTTCTTGAAATCAATTTAAATACAAAATTGAAGCTGTAAGTAAAGTTGCAAAAGAAACCCAAAGTATATAAGGAATTAAAATAATTCCTGCAAATTTGTTTATTTTATAAAAATGTAAAATTGTCAATAAAATAAATACCCATAAAACAAGCATTTCTATCAAAGCAAAAGCAATTAAATGCAAAGAAAAGAAGATACTTGACCATAGAAGATTGAGAACAAATTGAATCAAAAAGAATCTAATTGCATTTGCCGAAAGTAATTTGGTATTTGCTTTTTCCAATCTATCCCAAATCAATGCGAACGCAATTCCCATGAAGGTGTACAACGTTGACCAAGCAGGACCAAACAACCAATTGGGAGGATTAAAGGAAGGTTTGTTCAACTGTAAATACCAGTTTTTAATTTCAGATACAGTTGCGATTCCTGATAATCCGCCTAATACTAAACATACAAAAACAGCAATAATAATTTTAAAAATCAACTTCATCATTCAAAATATTTAACTGCTAATCTAAATGTGTTAGCATGCGCTTCAATTATTAACTTAATATCAGGACTATACCCTCCACCCATACTACAAACAATCGGAATGTCTAATTGTTTAACTAACTGAAAAACAATTTCATCTCTTTTTCGACAACCATCTAAAGTCAAGTTCAGTTTTCCTAATTTATCCGTTCCCAAAATATCAACTCCACACTGGTAAAAAATAAAGTCGGGTGTAAACTTCTCAAGAATTAATTTTAAATTTTCATTCAACAAATTCAAATATACCTCATCATTCATTCCATTATAAAGTGGAACATCCAAATCCGATTTTTCTTTATTTAATGGATAATTGTGTTCTCCATGCATACTAAAAGTAAAGACGTGCGGGATATTTTTGAATATTTCGGCAGTTCCATTTCCTTGGTGAACATCTAAATCAATAATTAGAATTTGACCTGCCAATTTTTGCTTCAACAGCCAATTTGCAGCGATTGCTTGATCATTTAAAAGGCAAAATCCCTCCGCTCTGTTTGAAAAAGCATGGTGCGTTCCTCCTGTAATATTCAAAGCTACACTGTTATATTTAATTGCATATTCAGCGCACATTCTTGTACCTTCCATGATTTTATATTCTCTTTCAATTAATTCTTTTGAATGCAGAAATCCAGATAATCTTTGTTCTCTTGGAGAAAGTTTTAATTCTTTTAATCTATCGAGATAATCCTTTTCATGTACTTCTAAAGTCCATTTGTCATCTAACATTTCTGGAGAAAAAAAATGTGATTCTTCTAGCGTGCCTTCATGTAAAAGTTGTCTAGCTAACAAATCATATTTCTCCATTGGAAAACGATGATTTTCTGGCAAGGGATGTGCATACGATTTATCGAACGCAACTTTAATCATAAATAATTGTGATTTTTGATTAGAACTACGCGTTTTCAATCAAACGTTGAATAACTAATTCGAAAGTAAAAACGGACAGTTCTTTAGAAACTTTCTGGAAATGAAAGTTCAGGTTAGATTTAGCTTTCATTTTCATGGTAATAAAACCTAATCCAGCTCCACCTTTATTTGATAAAATACCTTCACTCAATACTTTCATGTATCTTTCCTTTAACTCCACTTCGTCTAAAGTATTCAATTCAGTTAATCTGTCATCCATTGATGACACTAAATCATTTAAAATTAGATTTCCAAAAGTTATTTTGTAGCAATTTTCGCCTTTTGCAAGAACAAGAATACCAGATTTAACATCTTCTTTATTTGGTTCTCCGTGAATTTTGATATTTTGAAGTCCCTCAATGAGTACAGAAAAAATCCTTCTGATCATTTGTCTTTTTTCATTTGAAGCTATCAAAATTTCCTCTGCACCTTCTCCTAAACTGTTTACCAAATCCTGAGAAAAAACGCCACAATGAGACATTACTATCGATAAAGAGTCTTCTTTAACATAGCGGTCCCGAATAGAGTCAAATTTCAATTTCGATGCAGTATCAATTATATCTTCAGTAGAGTACTTCAAAAGAATTTAATTATTAAAACAAAAATACTATTTTTTTTTATTCAATTACATCTATTGATCAATAAGATGCACAAAACCTTGTTTAACTTCTCCCTTAGCGTTTTTAATATAATAGGTATAAACCCCGTTACTTAAGGTGTTTCCGTTCAAATCTTGTCCTTTCCAATCATTTAAATAATTTTCAGATTTAAAAACAATTTCTCCCCATCGATTCAAAATCTCAACAGAAGTGTTCTTTTCCAAACCTTTTATTTCAAATTTATCGTTGTTTCCATCACCATTTGTCGTGATAACATTTGGAATTGTCAATACATTGTAGACATCAATAAATTTAATAATTGAATCCATACAACCTGATGCATCTAATACTACTAATATAACTGGATATGTTCCTTCTGTTACAAAAATATAACTCGGATTTTCAACTGCTAGACTAGAAGTATCAATTGACCAACCCCAAAACACAACATCGCTGGAAGACAAATCAGAAAATTGAACTAAATCTCCAGGATACACATTTGACGGAGCAAATGAAAAATCGGCTGTAGGTGAAGTTGAACCGTTGATTGTGATTGGTCCATATTGCGTCACACAACCATCTGTTCCAGTAGCAGTCAAAGTATAAATTCCTGGTGCTAAGTCTGAAATGTTCAAAGTAGACGCAGATGTACCAATCCAACTAAAAGTTGCTGTTCCTGAATTATCGACCAATCCTAAAATTTCACCATTATTCAATGCGCATGAAGTTTGAATCACATTTACAGCTGAAGAATTAATAGACGGTCCTGAATTGTTGCCAACCGTAATAATTTCAGAATCTGTGCATCCTTGATCATCAGATAAGGAAATGGTATAATTTCCAGCTCCTAAGCCCGTTTGATTTAATGATGTGATCCCATTTGACCAAGTAAATACAGGATTTATTCCGCCAGTTATAACAACTCCTGAAATCGAACCTGTATTTGAATTACAAGCGGAATTTACTGAAGTAATATTTGAAATATCAATATTCAACGGAACACTTCCTTCGACAATATATGGACCACTAGTTACAGTACAACCATTAATATCTGTAACTACTAAAGTGTAAGAATTTGCTGCCAAATTATTTTGATCTAACGTTCCGTTTACTCCATTCCAAGCGTATGTAAGTCCAGTTCCACCTGCAACAATTCCTGAAATTGTTCCATCATTCCCTGTACAAGATACATTTGTAGTTATCATACTTACATCATTTATTGTTGGTAATGGTATAAATACGATTGTAAATGGATTTGAGATTGCAGTACATCCATTTCCATCTAAAACCGTCAAGGTATATGTTCCGTTATTGAGGTTTGAAATATCCAAAGTTGTTTGTGTAGTATTTGTCCACGAATAACTTAAAGGAGCAACTCCACCTGAAATTTGAATTCCAGAAATTGCTCCGTTACCTTGAGCACAAGTAACTGGTGTTAATACAACTCCAGAAACATTTATTGTTTGAGCTGGATTAGATCCAACTGCATACGGCCCGCTAGTTATAGAACAACCTTGATTGTCTAATACTGTTAATGTATAAGTTCCTGCTGAAAGGTTTGAAATATCTAAAGTTGTTTGTGTTGAATTCGACCAGCTATAAGTTAAACCAACTCCATTCGCTGTAATTCCAGAAATTGAACCATTTCCATTTCCACAATTCTCATTGCTTATAATAATGTTTGTCGCATCAGCCGTTGGTCCAGTAGGTGCTGTTAAAACGTAAGGTCCAGCCGTAGCTGAGCAGTTACTTGCATCCGTTACTGTAAGTGTATAACTTCCAGCATTCAAATTATTTGCATTAATATTTGTTCCACCGCTATTGCTCCAAGACGTTGTAACCCCTCCTGTTTGTGTTATTCCTGTGATTGAACCATTTGCTCCAGCACAAGTTGGATTTACAAGATTTACTAAACTAGCGTTAATCACTGGACCTCCTGCACTAGTGATAGTATATGGTCCGCTCGTTGCGGCGCAACCATTTGCATCAGTCACGGTTAATGTATACGAACTAGCGTTAGCATTTGTTAAATTTGCAGAAGTTGATGGATTTCCATTCCATGAAAAAGTATAGTTTGGAGTCCCTCCAGAAACAATCAACCCACTTATTGCGCCATCATTTCCTGTGCAACTTACATTTGTTATACTTGCAGTACCGGAAATAACAGGATTTGCTCCTACTGTAACTTGCACTGGTTTTCTAAAACTTCCTGGACAAATGCCAACGTAGTACGTTGTTGTCGAATTCAAATTTGGAGTTGTGAAGGTCAATCCTGTATGCACTGGCGATCCACTAAATTGATTGGTATACCAACCAACCGATGTACCAGCGGGTAAAGTTCCTACAACTGCTACTGACAAATTTGCAGTTCCAGACCCACAAATTGAAGCATTTTGAACAGTTAAATCATAAAAATTAACTCCAGTATTTGACAATCCTGATCCACCTGAAGTGGCTCCATTTGGAGGAAAGGCATTTACTTGGGTCGAACTTGTGATTCCGTTAATACCACCAGTAATATCTGTTGTAGGCGTTCCAGCGGTGATTGAAATTTGTCCACCTGCTCCACCGCCACCAGGACCATCAGCTTCGTTAACAGTTTGCAATGGACCAACAGATAAATTTTGATTCCCACCGGCACCTCCTTTGGCTAAAAGTCCAATTCCAGTTGGAACATTTCCGTTGTTTGAGATAATAATTGCGCCGCCGCCGCCGCCGCCGCCGCCGCCATCATTTCCAATTTTTTGAGCTAAAGTAGCTGTTTGATTTGTAGCATTCGCAGCGATTCCATTTGCTCCATTTGCTTCAATTGTACTAGTTGTGGCATTTTGTCCAGTGATTGTTCCAAAAACTTGCAGCATCACAATTCCACCGCCAGTACCTCCAGCACCACCATAGTTATTATCTTGATCACCAGCACCACCGCCACCACCCAAGAAAACTCGAGTTGCATCAAATGTTAATGGTTTACCTCCTAATCCACCGTTATTTCTTCTATAATCTCCAGACCAAGACAATTGATTTGGTCCAACTGTTGCTTCATTTTGATTGGAGTTAGAATAACTGTATCCACCTCTTCCTCCTCCGGCACTATTCACTCCTCCAATCGGAACAGCCTCTAAATTCCAAATAGAATTGTAAGTTGGATTTGGTACACCCTTTCCTGTGTAAGTTCCAGAACCAACATTTGATCCACCTCCGCCACCAGAGTTGTGGTGATGGGCTCCTCCTCCACCGTTTGCTGGTGCAGATACGCCATATCTAGAATATAGAGCAATATATTCAGATGAATATCCGCCAATTCCTTCTCCTTTTTCAGAAGCTAAATCGCCATTTGAAGTTGCGGGATAAGGCGTATCGTTGACACTTCCTGCACCAGCAGTTGTTGATACATTGTCAATTTGTTGTCCACCTCTAAAACCTTTTCCATTTGCTTCAATTTTTCCTCCAGAATTTATTATCAAATTTCCATCAACTTCAATCGCAACAACTCCACCAATTGTTCCATTCCAAGCGCTTGGAACGATGCTGGCAGCAGAATTTATAGTTAATTGACTGAACCTTGGTATTCTTATAACTTGAACTTTTCCACTTATTGCATAACTATTTTTTAATCCACAAGTTAAGTTGATTGTCGTACCTGATACTGAAGCAACTTGAACATATTCATTTTTTCCAGCTTGATTGTAATTGGTTACTTGTCCCCATTGATCTAAGAAATTATACCAATCTCCAGCATGTCCAATAGCAGAAGTATAACTTCCTCCCCAATCAACAGTTGCTGTTAAATCGATATCCAAGGAAGCTCCTTGCATTTGAACAATTAGCAACAAATCACCTTGAGCTAGCGAAGCGGTTAAAATTGAATTAGTCAAAACCGCGTCTGAAACTGAAATTGAAGTTTGATTTGCTGTTGCATTAACTGTCATTGCAGTGTATGAATTTACAACTGTATTTAAAGTTGTTGCTGCATAAGTACCATTCTTGGCTCGTTGAGCAAATGAATTATTTAAAAATAAGCACAATACACCTAGGAGAAAGATGATTTTCATAAGCTAAAATTTGTTTTGATTTTCATTGAAAAAACAATATAAACTAAATAAATTTTTATAATCTACAATTCTTTTCAATGATCTGTAATTTCTAGTAAAATTAAGACGTAAAAGAAACAAAAAAAGTTGGTTTAAAGTTACTTTTTAACTTTTAATTCTGTGAAAATTTTACTTACAGCAGGGCATATTTGAGAATTTTTTAACGTAAGGTCTAAAATTTGATACATGTTTTTACGATTTGTATGCGGATATTCTTTACATGCTAAAGGTCTATCATCATAAATATCACAGGTATTATCACCGCTTAGGAACACACAAGGTGATTGTTTTAGCACATAATCTTTGTCTTCATCAATTTTCAAAAAAGAATCAATAAATTTTCCAATTGGCATTCTTAATTTCGACGAAATCCTTTTGATGTCTATGTCGCGAAAAATAGGGCTTGTCGTTTTACAACAATTAGCACATGCTAAACAATCAATTTTCTTAAAGACTTTATCGTGTTCTTTGTGAAAAGAATCGTCTACTTCCCTGTGATTTGATTTTTTTAACTTTTGAACCAATTTCTTGTTGTCCTGAAGTTCTTCACTCGCTTTGGTCAATAAATCCTTGTAAATCATTTTACAAATTTAGAAAATTAACCTAAAAATGTAAAATCAACATGAAAGCTATTACTTTTAGCCTGAAAATTGGAATTAGATGGAAAAATTTGACTTGGTTGTAATTGGTGGAGGGCCCGCTGGATATTCAGCAGCTATGCGTGGAATTGATTTTAATAAAAGCGTTTGTTTGATTGAAAAGTTTAGAGTCGGCGGCGCTGGAGTTTACAATGGTGCACTTTCATCTAAAACCATGTGGGAACTATCAAAAAAAATCAGCGACATCAATGACACCATTGGAAATTCAACAGAAAGAAATAGATATGAAATTCCATGGAAAGATGTACAAAATACTCTGGAGGAAGCTGTTTTTGAACGAAAATTTCAGTACTCATGTCATATTTCCTTACTTCAAAACGAAACAACAAATACCAAATTTGACTATAAAAGAGGTACAGCAAAATTACTTTCTGATCATGAGATTGAAATTGAAAACGATGGTGAAAAAAAAATCATTTGGGCAGAAAATATCATTTTAGCTACAGGAAGTAGACCAAGAGCTATTCCGAATATTAAAGTAGATGAAAAAATTATTCTGACAAGTGAAGGTATTGAACACTTGGAAGATTATCCCAAAAGCCTTGTAATTGTGGGGGCAGGAGTAATTGGATGTGAATACGCAACTATTTTCTCCAATTTTGGAAAAACCAAAGTTTATATTATTGATAGACAAGAAAGAATATTACCTTTTGAGGATGAAGATATTTCTAACCTCGTGAGCAAAAACATGGAGAAAAATGGTGTGATAGTTCATCACAATGCATCGCTTGTAAGAATGGAAATCAAAGATAATCTAGTTGAATATGAACTTTCTTATTCAGACAAAGAAAATGAAGTTATACAAGTTGAAAAAGCACTGCTATCAGTAGGGAGAATTCCCAATATTGAAAATCTAGGTCTAGAAAATGCCGGTGTAAAAATGTCACAACGAGGCATGCATATCGGAGACAACGATACCCAAACAAATATCCCAAATATTTATGCAGTAGGTGATGTCTCAGGTAGAATTGCGCTTGTAAATATGGGTGAAATCGAAGCAAGACATGCGGTTGAAAAGATTTTTGAAAAAACAAAGGAACACATCAGTTACGACAATGTTTGTACCATCATGTTTCTAAATCCAGAAGTAGCAGCCGTTGGACTAAATGAACAACAATGTATCGAGAAAAACATTCCTGTCAAAGTTGTAAAAATTGACTACTCGGTTATTGCTAGAGCGATTGCTATGCGCAAAACCCAAGGTTTTTTCAAAATAATTGTCACCAATGATAAGGAAATGAAAATTCTGGGAATGCGAGCGGTTGGTGAACATGCTTCCTCGGCGATTCAAGCGGTTGGTCTACTGATAAAAATGAATGTCGGAATAGAAGTTCTTTCGGAACTAATTCATCCACATCCGTCAATAGTTGAAGGAATTCAAGAATGCGTTCGCATGTTGCTCAAAAAATCAATATTCAAAACGGCTGTTTTCAAAGATAAATTGGCCTGCTATTCACTTGTAAATGGAGTAAAAACACCTTTGGAAAGATTGTGATTCATCTATTTATTATTCATCCCAATAACTTGACTAACGGTCATAGCGATGATTACAGTATTGAATACAAATGCAATAATCGAATGGATTAAAACCAATCTTCGCACTCCTTTTGAAGTGATGACGACATCAGAAACTTGAAAGGTCATTCCAATAACGATTGAAAAATAGGCAAAATCAAAATAATCAGGAACATCATCCTCAGGAAAAACCAATCCTTTAGCATGTTTTGAAAACTGTTTGTTATTATCACCATAAAATAAATGTGCATAACGAACTGCAAATGCAAAATGCACCATCAACCAAGAAAAACCTACTGCTGAGATACATAAAATAGAACCAATTATTGATCCTGATTGCCAAACACTCGTGTTATTCATAAAACTCAAAACACTCAGTAAACCAATCATGCATGCGGAAACCACAAACGCAAACAAAATCCAACTACTTACATCTTCTTTCGAACATTGTTTTTGAATTTGGTCCACATCCGATTTTGAAAAAAGAATCAAATTGAAAATTAGATAGGAAATACCAAATACATTCCATGCCAAAACAAAACTAAGTGCCCATTCAAAATGTTGCCAAGTTCCAATTGCAAAAACCATTAATGCAAAAAATAAACTTACTAAGTACTTTCTTACCGCTGTTCTAGTCATTTATACTATAATTTTAAAGTAAAGGTAGCAAGGATTCCAAAAGAAATGCAATTACATTTTAACCTTAACTTCAATTTTGTTTAAATTCTTTCTTATTTTTGGGAAGTCATGAAATTTATTTTCTTATTTCTCTCCAGTTTTTTACTGAGCTTTGGTGCTTGGTCTCACAACTATTATTTTGGTTTTGGTGAAATGCAATACAATGAAATAAACCATACTTTGGAGACAACAATTGTACTTTCAGCGCATGATTTGGAAGATGTTTTAATAAAAAATAAATCAATTTACAAAAGCTTAGAATACTTAACCGAAGATACATTGGCTCAAATCGCAGTTGAAGAATTTATTTTGAACTCATTTCAAGTAGAATTTGACAGTCAAAAAGCAAATTTTCAATTGTTAGGTTTTGAAATTTCACCAAACGGAATGATTCAGATTTACCTATTAGCTGAAAATATTACTTTAAATAATCAACTTAACATCACATTTAGTTCAATGATGGATGTATTTGAAGCACAACAAAATAAATTAACTTTTATTCAAAATAATAATAAACAAACGGCTGTTTTTCTGCAAAATCAGAAATCATCTGTCATTCATTTGAAAAATTAACTCCATGAAAATATTTCTCTCTTCAAGTCTTTTAGTTCTTAGTACCATTAGTTTTGGTCAAACTAAATTTGCTCAATTAGATATTGAATTACCTACTCCGAACGAATTTAGAACTGCTGCTGGTGCACCAGGAAATCACTATTATCAGCAAAAAGCAGATTATAAAATTGATTTGGTTTTGGATGATGAAAAACAAATCATTCGTGGAGAAGAAATCATTACTTACACCAACAATTCTCCAGACAAATTAGAATATTTGTGGTTGCAATTAGACCAAAATATATACGCACAAAATTCTGATACAAAATTGATTGAAGTCGAAAAAATGGAAGATTTCAAAAGCATCAATGATGTAAAAAGAAAAATGTTCTATTACGACGGTGGCTTCAAAATTGAATATGTTCAATCTACAAACGGTCAAAATCTGAAATATTTCATCAATAAAACGATGATGCGCATAGATCCGCCGCAAGCATTGGGACCAAATCAAAGTATTTCATTCAAAATCAAATGGTGGTACAATGTCAACGACAGAGATAAAGTGGGCGGAAGATCTGGATTAGAATATTTTCAAAAAGACAAAAATTACCTTTACACCATTGCACAATTTTTCCCAAGAATGTGTGTTTACAATGACGTTGAAGGTTGGCAAAACAAACAATTTTTAGGCAAAGGAGAATTTACTCTTCCTTTTGGTGATTACAATGTAAGTATCACTGTTCCTGCTGATCACATCGTTGGTGCAACTGGGGAATTACAAAATGCTTCTTCAGTATTGACTGCTGAGCAAAAATCGAGAATGAAAACTGCTTCGTCTTCTGATAAACCTGTTTTGATTGTGACGCAAGCGGAAGCTGAAGAAAACGAAAAAGAAGGCACTTCAAAAACCAAAACTTGGATTTTCAAAGCAATCAATGTGCGAGATTTTGCATTTGCAAGTTCAAGAAAATTCATGTGGGATGCGCAATCAGTAAAAATTGGCGGAAAATCTATTTTGGCGATGTCTTATTATCCAAAAGAAGGAAATCCTTTGTGGGAGAGATATTCTACGAAATTGGTTGCACATACTTTGAAAACTTACTCAAAATTTACTGTAGATTATCCATATCCAGTTGCCATTTCTGTGCATTCAAAACAAATTGGAATGGAATATCCTATGATTTGCTTCAATGGCGGTCGTCCGGAAGAAGATGGAACTTATTCAGAAGAAACGAAATACGGAATGTGGGGCGTCATCATCCACGAAGTTGGACACAATTTCTTTCCAATGATTATAAATTCTGACGAAAGACAATGGTCGTGGATGGATGAAGGCTTAAACACCTTTGTTCAATATTTGACAGAACAAGAATGGGAACGCGGATATCCATCTCGTCGCGGTCCAGCATACATGATTACAGATTACATGCGCGGAAATCCGAAGTTTATCTCTCCAATTATGACCAATTCTGAGTCGATTTATCAATTTGGAAATAATGCTTACGGAAAACCTGCCACTGCGTTGAACATTTTGCGCGAAACGATCATGGGTCGTGAACTTTTTGATTACGCTTTCAAAATGTATTGCGAAAGATGGAAATTCAAGCATCCAACACCAGCAGATTTTTTCAGAACAATGGAAGATGCTTCTGCAGTAGATTTAGATTGGTTTTGGAGAGGCTGGTTCTACTCTACTGAATTTGTGGATATTTCCCTTGATGATGTCAATCATTTTGAATTAAATACCCAAGACCCAACAGTTGAAAAGCAAATCAACAAAGAAAAAGTTGCTCAAAAAGATCAATTTATTGGAGATACAAGAAACAAAACAAGCATCGAAAAAACGGTCAATGAAATGGATCCAACCATTGATGATTTTTATGCTAAAAGAAAAATCTACGAGGCAGATGCATTGGATAAAAAACAATACGAAGAGTTAAAACAAAAAATGTCTCCTGAAGAATTAAAACTATTGAATAGCGGAAAAGAATTCTATGAATTAAAAATCAGCAACAAAGGAGGTTTGGTTTCTCCTATTATTATTCAAGTGACATTTGAAGATGGAAAAACGGATGTTATTAGAATTCCTGCTGAAATTTGGCGAATGGATGAAACACAAGTGTCAAAAGTTTTGATTTTAGACCAAAAAGTGAAATCAATAAGAATAGATCCATTTTTAGAAACAGCTGATTGTGATTTAGATAATAATTCTTGGCCAACTGCGGTACAACCTACAAGATTTCAATTGTTTCAGCAACAAAAAGACAAAGAAAACCCAATGCAACGCCAAAAACGTGTAGAAGAATTGGGGAAATAAACGCTTTACTTCTGAATTGAAATTGACTGAATAAAAATCATTGAGGTTTATTCCTAACTTTGTGGCGTGAATTACAATCAATATTTTGTCAATGCAGGACTTGAACGTCCGACTGACATGCAATCCGTTTATTTCCAAGACAAAAGTCCATTTTCGATATTGCTAGCCAATACTGGAAGCGGAAAAACATTGGCCTATTTAATCAAATTAATCGAAATTTTAGAGAAAGCTCCTGAAAATGAGCAAATCTTAATTCTCTGCCCTACGCGTGAATTGGCGCATCAAGTTGCCAAAAATTGGAGTTCATTGAAAACAGAAATCAAAACTGTTTTATGTTATGGTGGCCATTCCTATAAAAATGAAGCGCAGCAAATGGAGCAAAATCCAAGAGTGATTGTTGCAACGCCAGGACGAATGTTGGATCATTTTCGAAGAGAAACTAAAGGCTTGAAAGGCTTTTCACATCTGATCATTGATGAATACGACAAAACCCTTGAAATGGGATTTTTAAGAGAAATCAATGAAATTTACTCTTATGGAAATGATATTAAATCTATACAATTAATCAGCGCGACGAAAATTGATGAACTGCCTGAAATTATCAAAGGTTTTACGTTTACAACCCATGATTTCTTAGAAGCAGAAAAACCAGACATTTCTTATCATGGAATCAAAGCTGAGGGACACGATAAACTTTTTGCACTGGTGTCATTTTTAGCTACTTTGAAACCAAGTCCAACGTTGATTTTTTGTTCACATCGTGAAGCAACTGAGCGAATTTCGAAGCACTTAATCGAATATGGGAAAAGCAATGTTTTATTTCACGGAGGAATGGAACAGCCGGAAAGAGAGCGCGCGTTGATTAAATTCAAAAATGGAAGTGAAAATTTGTTGGTTTGTACAGATTTAGCAGCTCGAGGATTAGATATTCCTGACATCAGTTATGTTGTTCATTATCAATTCCCACATACTATGCAGGATTTCACGCACAGAAATGGACGTACTGCAAGAATGCAAAAAGATGGAAAAGTATATTTAGTTCACTCTGAAGATGAACCATTACCGGAATACACAAATTCACTAGAAATCAAGAATGAAAAAGTTCCCGAAACAATTGGACATTTTCAAGAAACTGGTTGGACCACTTTGTACCTGAGCGTCGGACGAAAAGACAAGATTCGCAAAATGGATATCGCTGGCTTTTTTATGAAAGAAATGGATTGCGAAGCAACTGAAATTGGAATCATTGATGTGTTTGATTCTTATAGCTATATTGCGATTAAAGCCAAAAAGTACAATAAAATAAAAGCTTTATTTCACAAGAAGAAAATAAAAAAGTTAAGCGTTAAAATTTCATTGTGTCGATAATCAATTATTTAGCAAAAAAATACATTTAATCATCCAAAGATACATTTTGTTCATTGGTGATTCAAAATCAACCATTGAACATTATTTTTCGTTATTTTTGAATAAAAAATAAACTATGAGTCATAATTTATATTTAGTACCCCATGATTTCACTAGTGTTGGTGATGTTGCTTTGAGATATGCCATGCACATT
The DNA here is from genome assembly GCA_947450325.1 of Flavobacteriia bacterium. Lineage (GTDB taxonomy): Bacteria > Bacteroidota > Bacteroidia > Flavobacteriales_D > Crocinitomicaceae > JAQVCM01. Next base: position 146,501 of record CANFUT010000003.1, on the reverse strand, counting down.
GGTAAACACGTCAAAACAGAAATTCAAGTCGTACATATAGTTTCTGATAAAAGTAAAGTTGCAGCAGCTAAGCAAAAATTAGATGCTATTTTAAATAATTTCCCGAAAGAAACCAATGTTGAATTGACTTCTTTGGTTGAAGTAGGAACCATTTTCGAAGACATTGGTAAAATTGCCAAACGAGAATATGCCCAACTAATTATCATGGGAACTCACGGTCAAGTGGGAATGCAAAAATTGTTCGGAAGTCACGCCATGAAAGTGATTACCAGCTCAAATGTCCCATTTTTAGTTGTTCAAGAAAAAACACCATTGATCGAAATCAAGAAAATTATTGTTCCAATTGATTTGACGAAAGAAAGTCTTCAAATTACCAATGTTGCTGGAGATTTAGCCATGATGTTTGATGCAGAATTACACATTGTGACTGAAAAAGTAACAGATCCATTGCAAAGCAAAAAAATGGCTACTCGTATTTTATTGGTTAAAAATCAATACGATGATAGAAAACTGACTTCACATGTAACGCACATCGATGGAAGCGGTTCGTTTCAAAAGAAAATTATTGACTACACCAAAGCTAATCAAGGTGATTTAATTGCTTTGGCATATCATACAGAAAGTTTGTTGCCTCAATTTGACAAATTTGCGCAATCATTGATGACAAATGAATTGAACTTGCCTTGCGCGATTATTAATTCAAAATCAGCATCAAGTTCTTATTTTTAAAAACTAGATTAATAAATTGCAAAGGTTATCGGTTCAATACTTGATAACCTTTTTTTTGTCACTAGAAAATCCAATTTAAGAAATCGATAAACCTTCCCCGTTTATTCCTACCTTTGTGCTTTACGAAAAATTATGATGCATCTCGGTCAATTCAATACACTTACTATATTACGTTTCACCAATCCTGGCGCCTATTTGGGCGATGATGAAGACAATGATGTTTTGTTACCAACTAAATATCTAACTCCTGATTTATCAATCGGTGATGAAATAGAAGTTTTTTTATACCTTGATTCAGAAGATCGATTAGTTGCGACCACTGAAAAGCCGATGATCGAACTTAATTCTTTTGAATTTCTGAAGGTAAAAGAAGTAACTCATTTTGGCGCTTTTTTAGATTGGGGATTAGAAAAAGATTTGCTTGTTCCTTTCAAAGAACAAAGTTTGAAAATGGAAGAAGGTAAATATTACCTTGTTTATTTATATCTCGATGAAGCAACACAAAGATTAGTAGCTTCTGCGAAGGTGAAAAAGTTTTTTGAAACAGAATTAATTGTAGTAAAAGAAAAAGACGAAGTTGATGTATTAATCTGCGAAACAACGGATTTAGGAAAAAATGTTGTTGTAAATGATACTTACAGTGGCTTAATATATAACAGCGATATTTTCAGATTTTTGAAACGTGGTGAACGTTGTAAAGGGTATGTAACCAAAGTTCGTGAGGATGGAAAATTGGATATTTCTTTAGAAAAACCAGGATTTCAAAAAATTGAGCCAAATAGTGAAATCATCTTAAAATTCTTAGAAAAAAACGAAGGAAAGCTGCGCTTAACAGACAAAAGCGATCCAGATGCAATTCGTGACACCTTAGGCATGAGTAAGAAAACATTCAAACAAGCATTGGGTAATTTGTACAAACAAAGATTGGTAGTCATTCATGAAGACCACATTTCTTTGGTGTAATCAACAATTTACAAACTCATTAATTCCTTAAATCTTATAGCTTGACGGCGTGAAATTTCAACTTTTTCGCCGTCTTTCAAACTGACTTGTAGTCCGCCGTTGAACCAATTTTCAACGCTACTTATCCAATTCAAATTGATAATGAATTTTCTATTTGCTCTGAAAAATAATTTTGGATCTAAACGGTCTTCCAAACTATTTAAAGAACGTAGAATCAATGGTCTAAATCTATCGAAATAAACTTTCACGTAATTTCCATCAGATTCAAACATGCGAACATCTGATATATCAACAAACCAGCATTTTTCTCCGTCTTTGATGAAGATTTTATCTCCTGCTTGCAACAGTTTTTCCTTGGTCGCTGGCAAAGAATTCAATGTAGTAGAAAACTCTTCTTCAGGTTGTTGCACTTTCTGAAGTGTTTCTTTTAATCTTTCTGGATCAACCGGTTTTAATAAATAATCTAAGGCCTTTACTTCAAATGCTTTTAGGGCAAATTCATCATAAGCTGTTACAAATACAACTTTTGGAATTTCGTCCAACTTTTTCAGCATATCGAAACCATTCATTCCTGGCATTTGAATATCTAAAAAAATCAAATCTGGCTGATGTTCTTTGATTTTTGCAATTCCTTCTTCTGGATTTTTGGCTTCATCCACAATTTCTATAAAACTAAATTGACTGAGTAGTGATTTTAATTCTTCTCTTGCCAATCTTTCGTCATCGATAATAATTACCCTCATATTTTCATTTTTATACTACAAATAACATGCTCTTCGCTTTGAAATAAATCAAAAAGTGCATTGCCATTGTATTGTAAATCCAATCTTCGTTTTGAATTTTCTATTCCAATTCCTGTATCTACTTGAAATCCCAATTCGCCAGAATTCAATATCGTGAGTTCAATCCAATGTTCATCAATTCTTTTTGTTGAAATAACAATCTTTCCTCCTTCAACAATTTTTGAAATTCCATGTTTTATTGCATTTTCAGCTTGCGTTTGCAAGATAAACGGCGGCACTAAAATTTCGTTCAATGATTCATCAATCTCCCAAAAAACTTCTAATCTTTCTTCAAATCTGATCTTTTCAAGTTCAAGATAACTTTTCACAATTTGCAATTCTTCTTGTAAAGTGATGAACTCATGTTTACCTAAAACCAACGAGTTTCGAAGTAGATTTGATAAAGTCGTAACGGACTGCTTCGCTTTAACTGGCTCTAAATCAATCAAAGCACGAATGCTATTCAGTGAGTTAAACAAAAAATGCGGATTCAATTGTGAGCGCAAAGTTTTCAATTCAATTTCATTCTGACTTGATTGCAATTGCAAATTATGCAGTTCTTGGTCGATTGACTTTTTAAAGAAATGATACGTAAAATAGATTGCATTCCATAAAATAATCAATAACGTGGTACTAAATACATCAATCAATAGTTCAAGATTGAAAACTGAATTGACAAAAATATTTTCTTTTTCTACCAACCAAGAAGTCAAATGAATCAAAGCGACAAAAATCGTGGCGCTTACTATTGAAATTGTCAAGATTCTTGGAACTAGCGGTCCAAATTTCAGTCTTAGCCAATTTCTTTTCAATAAAAATAAGCGCATTAAATGAGTGACAATTAATCCTGAAGCGAGCATCAACAGTAATGAAATCCAAAATTTTGAATTCATTTTAGCTGGATTGTCGGCATACGTAGCGAGAATCGTCAACATTGCGTAAACCAACCAACCACCGAGTTGAGCACCCCAATAAAGAATTTTGGATGTTTGCATATCAACAAAGATAAACGCTTCATCGAGTTTTTTTTCAACTTCCGTATAGATGGCTTTATTTTTGTTTCAGCGGATTGATGTGTGGATATTATCCTAAATTTGCTTAGAATGGCGCTAAAATTGTTTTGTAGAAAACGCTTTGTAATGATTTCGGCTTTTATTTGCTGGAACCTGCCAATGTTGTTAGGACAATTCAAAACCAATCCATCCATTGGTTTTCAATTGGGAGCAGTTGTTCAATTTGGATCACACATCAATGCGCTCGGAATATCAGGAAATATCTATTACTCAGATTTTTTCTATCAGTTCAACGTTTCTTCACAATTGAAATACAACTTTACGAGTTTAGGAAACCGGACCCATTTTTGGGAAAATCGAAATGCAGCTGGATTAATGTTGATGGCTGGAAAGAAGAATATATCTCCTGATTTTCAGTTCGATGCTTTAAATCATCAAACAAAATTTTCAAATGCGCTGGGCTACAATTATATTTGGTATTTTGACCAAGCGGGAACTTCTCAAAGGTCTGGAGGTTGGGGATTACATCTTCGATACTTTTCCCTGCTTTTTGAAAATGATGTATTTGGTGGTCAACAAAAAGATCGATTTAGAACTGGAACGATACAGCTCAATTACCGATACCAAGATTGGAAATTTTTCACCAACTTAAATCTTTGGACGGGAGAAACAGCGAATTCATTTTGGAATAAAACTCCTTTACCTAAATGCCCTAGCGGCTTTAGAAGCCTTGAAAATTTGCCTTACGGAAAAACGAGCCACGGCATTCTTGCATTTGGATTCTATCGAAATTTTCTAGAAAAGCAGAATTCGAGTTTTAAAATTGGTATTGACAGTGAGCATATTCGACATGCAACTCAAAATCGATTTGCGCATGATTTATTGATTTTACCAAAAAGTGTCGAAAGAAATACACCCCATTATCCGAGATTGAATGAAGAAGGAAAACCTGTTTTTGAAAAATCACAAGTACGAAAATCGAGAATATATTTTCAATCTGGAATTAATGAAATTTGGAGTGAATGAAAATCGGAATATTCCGATATTCCGATGCACATTTACAACCCCGCTTTTTCCTTAGGATAAGCATTAAAAGTACCATTTCCAGTTGCAATCAATTGATTTTTCTGGTTAAAAACTTTTGCTTCAATCACTAAAATTCGATTTCCCTTTGAAATAACATTTGCTTTTGCAATCAAAGATTCGCCCAACAAAGCTGGCAATAAAAAATGTGTGCTCATCTCTAAAGTTGAAACCACCTTTTCATTTTCACAAACTGCGCTTAAACCTGCAACACCAAGCGATGCATCCAACAAAGCAGCGATAGCTCCACCGTGAGCAGCTAAAGGAGTAGCCAAATGTTTTGAATCAATTGTAAGGTAATATTCAATATTTCCAGCAGAAACAACTTCGAAATTCATCCCAATCAATTTTCCAAATTGATTGAATTCAATGTACTTGTGAATTAGTGGATGATTTTGTAAATCGCTCATAGAAAAAAATTAAGAAAGTGCTGGCATCGCAATTTTAGCGTCACCAAATTCTTGGTATATTTTTTCGTTAATAAAAAATGTAACCGAAGCATGGTCGTCTGTTTTAACCCAAACACGCACAATCATTTGCACGGTTCCGACTCCCAAATCACCAACTCCAACGAAAGGTGCTGGCTCTTCGATGATTCTGGATTCTTCTGAAATAATTTTGTGTAAAATATCTTTCACCAATTTCAGATCATTTCCGTAGTCGATTCCAATACTAAAATCAGCCCGGCGAACTTGTTCACGCGTAAAATTGACAATATTTCCATTCGCAACTGGCCCATTTGGTAGAATAATCACTTTGTTATCAGCAGTATGTAAATAAGTATTGAAAATCAAAATTTCTTTCACCGTTCCTGTTTCCGTTAGCGCTTTGATTGTATCACCGACTTTGAAAGGTTTGAAAGCCAAAATCATTACTCCGCCGGCAAAATTTGAAAGTGTTCCGGAAAACGCCATACCTACAGCCAAACCTGCAGCACCTAAAATGGCAACAAAAGAAGTCATTTCAATTCCTAGCTGATTGATTCCAGTTACAACAACTAAAACCTTCAAAACCATTGAAGTTAAACTGGTCAAAAAAGTGACTAAACCTTCATCAGTATTGCTTTTTTGTAATACTTTTCGAACTGTTCTAGCAGCCATTTTTGCCAACCAAAAACCAACTACAAAAATGATGACGGTAATCAACAAATTTGTACCCCATTTAATCAACAGCTGATTGATTTCAGCAGGTTTGTAATTGAAAATTTTCTCAATGTTTGAAATAGGAGAATTTTTGTTAATTGTATCTGACAAAGCCATGAATTATTGATAAAAATGTAAATTACTGTTAATCAAAAAATCAAGGGAACTTTGGAAACTTTTGAAAATTTGGATCTCTTTTTTCCAAAAATGCATGCTTTCCTTCTTGCGCTTCTTCGGTCAAATAATACATCAAAGTCGCATCGCCAGCCAATTCCATCAATCCATGTTGACCGTCTAATTCAGCATTCAAACCTCTTTTAATCATTCTGATTGCCAAAGGACTGCGTTTCATTATAGTTCTACACCATTGAACAGTCGTTTCTTCTAATTGATCAAAGGGAACAACTTTGTTTACCATTCCCATGTCTTCAGCTTCTTTGGCAGTATATTGTTCGCACAAAAACCAAATTTCACGGGCCTTTTTCTGTCCAACACAACGTGCTAAATAAGATGAACCGAAACCTCCATCAAAACTTCCAACTTTTGGCCCTGTTTGTCCAAATCTTGCATTTTCTGAAGCAATTGATAAATCACAAACAACATGTAAAACGTGACCACCGCCGATTGCATATCCGTTTACCATTGCGATCACAGGCTTAGGCATTGAACGAATGGCTTTATGTAAATCCAATACATTCAAACGAGGTACGCCATTTTCAGAAATGTATCCTCCTACTCCTTTCACATTTTGATCTCCTCCAGAACAAAATGCTTTGTCACCTTCTCCAGTTAAAACAATAACACCAACGTCATTTCTCTCACGACAAATGTTCATGGCATCCAACATTTCAATGTTAGTTTCTGGACGAAAAGCGTTGTAAACTTTTGGTCGATTAATGGTGATTTTTGCAATTCCTTCGAAGAAATCAAATTTGATATCTGTATAATTTTTGATTGTTGTCCAATTGAATTTACTCATGATTGAAAATTTTGCCCAAAAATACGAAGAGAAGATGAATTCATCTTCTCTGAAAGGAAATAAAAATTAAAATTATTTAATGCTCAAGTCTATTTTATCAAACCTAAACCTTCCAAAGCAGAAGCGTCGGTCGGATAAAGTAATAATACTTTATTAAACAAAATTTTAGCATCTGTAGAATTGCCTAAAAAATAATTTGTCCATGCACTCATAATGAGTGAATCATAATCCAATGGATACATATTCAAGGAAATATCAAAATATTTTTTCGCAGTTGTATAATTTTTTCTGTAATAATAAATCAATCCTAGCTTATAATTCGCTAAGGAATTTTTTGAATCTAATTTTAGAATTGAAAGATACGTTTTTTCCACATCGCCCCATTTTTCCAAAGCAATCTGAGGATTTAAAATTGCCCATAATGGCTCTGTTGCTGCAGGCATCAATTCACTGGCTTTCTGATAATATGAAATTGATAAAATGTAGTTTTTGTTTATATAATTCAACCATCCAAGACGAGCATTCATAGTATATGATTTTTCATCATAAATTTCTTTGAGTGAAGAGATTGCTTCGTCATACAATTTTTTAGATTCCATTAAATAGCTTTTAGAAAAAGCCATTTGAATTGCTTTACTCTCTTGAGCATAAGTTTGTGTCGCTAGAAATAATGCGAACAAAGTGATTGTTTTTTTTAAAAATTCCATTTTACTGATGTTATTAGATTATTATTTGAATAATTGAATTTTATAGTTTGAAAAACAGAAGATGCAGAATAGACATCATAAATTGCTTGTCTTGTTTGATGGGACATTCCGATAACAAACTCCATTTTCTTAGTGTATAAATGGATATCTAAACCAATATTTTGTAAAACTGCGTCGGCAGTATTGAAAGACAAAAAACCTAGATTCGACATGTAATTCAAATGATTACCTGAAGAATACTTTGCTTCTAACCAACACCATTTTGAACATTTAGCAAAAATCTTTTGAGTAAAAACAGATTGATTAACTTGCCCATTTTTAATCACTGAATAGCCAGAAGTCAGAAACAAATTTGAATTTCCAAGTGGATAAAAATTAAATAATCCTTCGGCTTGAAACTGGCTATAACCATATAAATTGCTAAAATGAAAATTTAAAACTGGATAAAACCTTTCAAATCGTTTACCAATCAAACCCGCAATTAAAATTGAATTGTAATGTGTAACTAAATCTGTAAAGTTAACTTTACCATTCGACATTTGTTTGGTTAATAAATCTGAATAAGTTGTTCTAAAAAATCCAATCCCTGTGCCAAAAGTAACACCTTTTTTAGTAACTTTTAAAAGTCCAAAATTGTATTGAAATTGAATATTTGTATAAGGCACTTCTTGGTGCTGAAAATTAACATCAACTTGCTCTATTCCCATTGAGTGAGTTTGAAAAAGAGATAATTTATGGTAAAGATGTAATCGATAATTTTTTGTTTTTTCCAAGACTAAATTTAATCCAAGTAAATTTCCATTTAGCACTACATCTGCTCTCTTTTTATCGGGGTTAATAAAATTTTTTCTCTCATTTGTGGTTATATTATCATTAACGGCTGCAATCATTCCAAGTGAAAAGCTATGTAAATCCTGATTATTAAATCCTATTTTTTTCTGGATTGATTCTGGAAGCGAATTAGCGTATTCACGTGCATCTTCTGTCCGATTTAATGATTCCAAAGTATAGTATAAATATCTTTGCAAATCAGGATCCGCAGGATTCATTTCTTGAGCGAATCTAAATTCCTTCAGTGCATATTCAAAATAGTGATGGTTATAAGCGACTATTCCTGCTCTCATGTGCAAATAGTAGAAATCAATTTGATTTTTTTGCGCAATGTTTATTATTTTTCGAAGATTTTTAAAATCATTTTTTAAATAAAAATTATAAGAAATACTATCTATTTGAGAATAAGAAACAGGTTTTTGCGCCCTCAAATTAAAGGCTAAAATCAAAAAGATTAAACTTAAAAATCTGAACATAACCATGTTTTTGTTTTTCCTTTGATTTGATATTCAAAAGAATGAATTTTATTATCTTTCAAAGTAATCGAAAAATCAATTTTTCTAAAATTTAACCCCAAAAAGGATGCTTGTACATTAGACGATAAAGTAGTTTCGCTCGGTTCTAATAAATTATCAATGTTTATGTATTTAGATTTATAATTTGCTTTTGTAAACAAATAAAATGGAGCAAAAAAATCTTGAATCCACAAAAATATATTTGAATTAAAATGAATCAATGGAAGTGTATCTTCTATAACTAATTCTTCATAACAGCCGAGCAAAACTCGACAGGTTGCCAAATAAAAAAAGAAAAGTTCAGATTTTTTACTTCCCTCAAAATCGTAGAAATAAAACATAGTGCTATCATTGACGAAATAAGCCATAGACTTTGTAGAATGACAGTAAATATAACTTCGATTTAACGAATCAGTAAAAATTTCCCATTCTATTGGATTCTCAGAATCAGCTGACGTAAACTTTAGTTTTTTACCTGGAATAAAATCAAAACTTTCAGCGATTAAACGTTGCACCTGAACTGAAGCTATTAAAGAATTTTCATTTGGAATTTCAGAAATTTTTAATTCATATTTTTCATTCACTTTTTCTAAAAAATACGCAATTGGATATGACACTGTTTTTGCGCCTACCTTTGGATCAATCTGCAATTGAAAATGAATATGTGGCTCTGGAGATCTACCTGAATTTCCGCATTTCCCAATTACAGTTCCTTTCGTAATGTAATCCCCAACTGAAACATTGAATGAATCTTTTTTAAAATGACTAATCTGTGAAAAAAGTCCATTCAGATGATTCATTACAATTGTATTCCCCCAATTATCATAAGTATTGACTCCTGAAATATCATTTTCTTCAACGGTATTAATTATTTCATAAATATAACCGTCAAGTGGCGCTAAAACTGGTTTGTTGTAACAGAAAAAATGTTCTCGCAAACTACCATTTGCCTGGTATGTTTGATTAGATTCATCAATAATTACAAAGTCCAACGCTTTTCCCCATTCACCTAAATGGGTAATTTTTCCATCATAACCTTGACTAACAAACCATTCTCCCCAAAATGGCAGATATACTTTTGCCAAATGAGAATTTTTAAAACGATTTAATGAAGTTCTATATTTATAAATGGTTTTTTCAGCTGAATAATACTGAATCGTTACTAAATGTAAAAAACGATGAAGCCATCGATGCTGCAGAAAAAGCAAAAATAATGTAACGACAATACTAAAGCTAAGTGTAAATGATTTTAATTGAAACACTTGCATGGTTTTATTCAAAAAAATCATAATCATGAGTAGCAAAGGCGTAAGTAAAAAAACAGTCAGATAGCTGTAAATATTTGGTATGATATAAAAACAACCGATACCAATCGCCATAAAAATATAATTAGACCCAACTAAATTAATATTCAATTCATTTACATCTGCACCAAAAACCGAGTAGAAAAAATATGCAGACAGAAAGCCTAAAATACTCAATGTAAATGCAATTCTTGAAAAATACAAAATACCAACTGAAATTAGGACACCTGCCAAAACACTTGTTTGAAAAAAAGTACCAGCCAATGTTTTGAAATAAATCAAAAAGATTGGCGAAATTGACCAATTATCAAATTGATGAATAAATTGATATAGAGGTTGCTGCTGTTTCAGTGCCAGCTGATTAATTATATAAATATGTTCATCATTTAATCGAATATTTGAAAAATTTCCAGCAGATAGAGAGATTATACAATAAACAATTAAAAATGGAAAAGATAAAAAAGGCAACTTGTTTTTATGAAATATTCCATGTAACCATACTGAAATAATCAATAACATAAATATTGCAACCGCAAACAAAATCAAAAATGTGAAATTGATTTCGAATTGAAATCCCATGAATAATCCAAGTAACAAAGCATTAAAACCGTATAATCCTTCTTCGATTAATTTTCGATTTATTCCAATTGTGTGTGCAAAAATATTAATTAAAATTACTGCAGAAACCCCTGTAAATCCTAGATAAGGAGTAAAAAACGTTACAACTAATACAGTCACAGCCAAAACTTTACTCAATGAATAAAATATTTGACTGTAACTATTTAAAATTCCATTAAGCCAATACTTCATGAACTATTAAACTTTCGAATTAATATTTTTAAGATGATCAGGCATTCTTTCTAATTCAATCATTGTTTCTAACGATTCATTTTCTCTTAAAATATGTGTTTTTCCATTCATATCAATTAGGACAATTTTTGGCCTCATTTGTATAAATTGCATCCATTGTGTCATATTGTATGCTCCAACTTTATGCACAACTACTTGATCTCCCTTGTTTAGCAGAGGTAAATTTATATTTTCTCTGATGCAATCAATATTCATGCATAATGGACCATAAATAACCATATCTTCTGTATGGTGCGTAAATTCTTGAGCTGGAGAAATTTTATAATCATACCAAAACGCATTGAACAATAAATTTACTCCAAAATCCATGATTGTTGCTCTTCTGCCATCACTTAAACGCTTTGTTGCAACAACTGTTCCAATTAACCAAGCAGCATCATCAATAAGCACTCTTCCCGATTCCAAAATAATAGTTGGTAATTCATCTTTATTAAAACTCGAATTTAGAACAGTAGATGTAATTGCTTCTGCATAATCATCTACAGAAGGAATGATATCAGCGCCTTGTAAATATGAACCTTTCAGAGTATTAGAAGAAGCAAAACCACCTCCTAAATCTAAATATTGAATTGCTAATCCATATTTGGATTTAATATTTATAGCTAAATCACATAACTTGTAAGCAGCAGTAGCATACGCTGAAGTAGAAAGCATAAATGTTCCAATATGACAATGCAATCCAACTAATTCTAATTCCTTGTGCGCTAGAATTTTAATTATTGCATTCCAAGCTTGGCCATTTTCATAATTGAATCCAAATCGATCCCACATCGGATAAATTCCAGTATCCATATTTACCCGTATAGCTACTTTTGCTTTTTGATCAGTACCCTCAAGTAATGCAACTAGCATATAAAGCTCATCAAAATGATCGATGTGTATCATTGATTTATTTTTAACTGCGAGCGCCAAATCATTTTCTGATTTATCTGGACCGTTAAAAATAATTTTACTTCCATCCACGCCATTTTGAATCGCTTTATTGTATTCAAAAATAGAAACAACCTCAGCCCATGACCCTTCTTGATGGAAAACATTACAAACCGCGCTTAAATAATTGGTTTTGTAACTCCATGCATATTGAATTTTTGGATATCTTGTTTTGAAAGCTCTAACTGCATTTTGGTAGTTTTTTCTAATTTGTCTTTCTGAAATAACAAAACAGGGTGAACCATATTCTTCAATTATTTTACTAACCGCAACACTTTCTAAATGTGTAACTGGTGCGAATTCTGTTTTTGTTCCAAATTTATTCATGCTACCGGTATTCAATTTTTGAATAAAAGGTCTCTCATATGGTAATTGAATCATAATTAATATTTTTTTAACGTAAATGCCTAGAGTTCTCCAATTGTGGAAATTTTTTCAAAATCTTTTAAATCAACAATCTGGTCGAAAGAAAAGCGAATAAATAATTTTCCAACATCGTAAGATTCATACGGCGTAATTTCTTCTCCCAAAGCCATTCTTACTAAAGCTTCTGGATGATTTTGTCCGCAACCAACGGCTAAGTATACCCAAGCTGGAAAACGAGGGTTCATTTCAAGTAGATAATATTCTCCTTCTTTTGATTTAATAAATTCCAATTCACATCCTCCCTTCCATTTCGAATTTCCAATTACACGATTCGTAATTTTAATCAAGTTTTCATCGTCTAGTGAGACACCTGCCCAAGCTTTGCCTTTGTCGGTAATGTATAATTTTCTCATCGGCACAGCGCCAATGCAGTTCCCTTTCCCATCTCCAATCGCTGTAACATTTACTTCATTTCCACTAACAAATTCTTGGACGATAATCGGTAATCCCCATTTGGCGCTAATTTTATGAAAATAATTAATGGCTTGTTCGGGCGTAGCAGCAATGGAAGCGTCATAATATTTACCTTTTATAACCAATGGATAAGTAAATTCATTTTTTAATGACCCTATTTCATTTGCTGTAAAAATCATCTTACTGAACGGTACTTTTACTTCATTTTCGACTCCAAAATTATATAGAACTGACTTATGTCTAGACTCAAATTGTTCTTGTGTTGGTAAAAATGTCTCTATTTCAAATTCAGATTTTAATTGAGAGGACAATTTGATAAAACTATGCAATTCTGCATCAAAATTCGGAATAATTACATCTAATGATTCCATTTCGTGGATATAGCGCAACCGTTCTAATAAACTTGCTGTCCCTGAAGACGGTAAAGGAATTGAATAAGATTTATCTACTAATTCACGCATGTATAATCCTGGCTCTAAATTTTCATAAGAAAGACCAATTATCCTCACCTCAAAAAATGAACTTTCTTTTAAAGCGCGAATAACAGGAATTCCAGGTCCCGGACTATCAATATTATTGAGCCCAGAAACAGCAACAGTAATTTTTCTTTTTTCCATCGTTACTCATTCAATAATTGAAAATTTCTTAACATCAAGAAAAAATCACCTAAATCCTTTTCGAGTGTAGCTGAATCTGTTTGAAATTTATTTACTAATTCAGAAACAATTTCAGATTTTCCTTTATCATCTTTTAACAAACGAATAATTTCTAAACCAACTTGATTTGTTGAGAATGAATCTCCGTTAGATGGATTAAAAATAAATCCAGATTCACTAATCGCAATGTTTTTATTTATTTGCATAATTACCGTTTTTAAGCTTTAACGTAAGTATTTTTTATTTAGTCGAAAAGTATCGGTAAAAAACACAAATCAATCGGAGTATAAATTGGTGAGGAAAAATTTAATCAATCTTAGTTGAAATTAATATACATCCCTCAGATAATTCTGAAAAAAAGATTCTTCGAAACTTTTCCCAATCGGAATTTCAGTGATTCCTAAATTTATGATTTTTCCTCTAATTGATTCAATACGATTAATTGGTACAATATATGAACGATGAACTCGAATAAATTGATCTAGAGGCAATTTTGAAACCATTGATTTCATACTCATTAATGTCAAAATGGGCTTTTTACCTAATAAATATATCTTCAAATAGTCATCTAACGTTTCAATATAGTTGATCTCGGAAAATGCAATTTTAATCAATTTATATTCACTACGAACATGGATAAAATTCTTATCAAATTTTAAAAGTTGACGTTTGAACATTATCGCTTGCCTTGCTTTATTTAACGCTTGTAGAAATCTTTTATACTCCATTTCCACATTTAAAAAATCGATTGCATTTATTTCAAATGCTTCAAAAGCATCAATTTTATCCTCACCAAAAAAAATTGCGAAAATATTTGAAGAATATTTTGAATAAAACTCAAATCCTGATTTATCAGCAATTTTTGATTCTATAAAAATTAAATCAACTTCATGATTTCTCAAAAATAGAATTGAATCTTCAAAAGAAATAAAAACATACTCTAAATCAAGGAAATTAATCTGTGCACAATAATCTTCTATTTTTGATTTTAGAGTCTGATTTTTTATGATTGCAATACTTCGAATCATGAGAAAAATATAGTTAATTGTTTAGATGTTTTCTTCTATTAAATCACTCGAAAATTCAACTTCCTTTTGGTGTATACATTGTTACACCATTCGATTGATAAGATTCAATCATTAATTCTAACATTTTCTCAGCATCAAACAACCAAGTTTCCGCATGACCAATTTTGACTTTTCTTGCAACATTTTTCTCTACAAAAAGCGGTAAAAGTCCATCACATTGTCTTTTTTTAGACCAAACTGGATTGTGTACTTTAGTTTGCATTGATTTCACTGTTCCATCCATGCTTTTGACTTTCACATCGAAAATTTGTTCATGGTAAATTGGAAACTTGAAATCAGTAATCGCATCTTCCAATGTATGTAAATTGGTTCCAGCATTATCTAAAGTAACACCAACATACAAGATTTTACCTTTTCGCTGTGAGACTTTGTAAAACGGACTGTTTACATTGTAAGGAGTGAGATTTCCAAAATGGCTACCAACAAAAAAATCTGCATCTGTACCAATGCAAGAGACTGGTTCTGTTGGATGTTCACTTCGAATGGCGTTTGGTAATTTTCTAAAATATTCTGTGATTGCACCCAATTTGGAAGCATCATTTTGCACATCGAAAACTGACAATTGCTGAATATACTCTAACTGAAAAGAAGCATTGGGTGAATTTGGCATCAAAATATGTCCTTCTGAACCAACAACTTCTAACAAAGCATCCACAAAATCTTTGGGACCATTTTCAATAAATCCAATTTTTGACAAACTTGAATGAACTAACAAAACATCTCCCTCAATGATTCCAATTGACTTTAATTGATAAACTAAATCTCTTTTCGTCCAAATTTCTCCTTTTGACTTTTGATTTTGTAAGAATTGTCGTTGCTTGTCTTTCTGCTTTTGTCTGTATGCATTTAACATAAAAGACGGTGCCAAAGATCGTATTAAATCGCGTATCTTCATTTTTAAGGTCTTTTAACTTGAGGCACTAAAATTTGTTGACTTTTTGTGAAGTAATAATGTACTTCACTCAAATTTGACATCACCATCAAGTCTTTGTCTATCAATTTAATAAAATCGTAATTTGGCGTAACAATCACTGATCCTTTTGCTGAAAATAAGCCCCATTGAAGATTTTGAGAAACCAAAAAGTAATTTTCTTCGAATTTCTTAATTTCATCATATTCGGCAGGAATGATAAATTCACCTTTTGCATTGATTAAACCTTGCTTACCATTAATCAAAACAAATGAAGTACCATCCAAAATGGAAGTTGCTTCATCGTATGTTGATTTCATGACTATTTTGTTTGTCAAATCAATAAATCCCCATTTTTTACCTTTTTGAAAGGATATTAAACTTGAGACATTTCCCAAATTTGTATACGTTGCAGGGATAATCCACTTTCCTGTTCCATCAATAATCCCATACTTATCTTTGGATTTAGCTTTTGCGTAATTTCCAGAAAACTGTGCATTTTCCATGTAATTTGGAAAAACTTCAAACGATGGTTGTAAAACCAACATGCCATCTTCATTAATGTAACCAATCTTATTGTTCTTAACAATGATGGCTTTTCCATGAGATAAATTTCCAATTTGCTCATAAACAGCAGGCAAAATTATCTCATTTTTCAAATTCATGATTCCATATTTTTCATTTTCATGGAATATCAAAAGTGAATCAGTGAAAAAACTTATTTCGTCATAAATTGGCGGTACAATGTATGCCCCATAAGGATTTACAAATGCTTCTTTTCCTTTGATTTTTACTTTCGCCATTCCATTTGAAAAAGAAAAGGCTTCTTCAAAATCTTGGTCTAATCTTTTCAAACCGTATTTATCGTAATAGGCATATAAAGAATCTTTTGACCCATAAATCAACCCCTCTGAAAACTGACCTAAATCGTTGAAAACAATATCAAACAACAATTTGCCAGTTCTATCGATGATCCCGAGCTTTCCGTTCAATTCAACAATTGCCCTTCCCGATTCAAAATCAAAACCAGCATCAAATTTAAATGGAATTACTATATTATTTGACTTGTCAACATATCCATACTTCCCGTTTTTTGCAGCCAATGAAAGTCCTTCACTGAACAGTCCAAGAGATTCATATTCAGCAGAAAAAACGATTTCGCCTTTGTCATTCATCCATCCGAAAAGCGTTCCGGATTTATATGGAAACAATTGCTGCAACGACAGTGCCCCGTCCATTTCGACTTCCGATTTAAAAGGATAATCTGGATAATCTTGCAAAAATTGAACGGTTCGCTTTTCTGAGTAATCGTACATATACAATTGATACAGTTTTCTCCAAGCATCTTCTAGATTTCTATTGTTTGGAAATCTTCTAATAAAAGCTTCGTAATTTTCGATCTTTTGTTTTTCAATTGACAAAGTGTAGATGCGGTCTTCTGCATCACCTTTGTAAGGATTGTTCGGGAAATTGATTAAAAAAAGTTCCAATTCACCTAAAGTTCCGTTGACAGTTTTTTCTTGGTACAATCTCAAATCAAAAGCACTTTTTGCATCATTGGCATATTCCGAGTTTGGATATTTGATGTAAAATTTTTGAAAATCTACACTTGTATTTTTTTCAGTAGCAAGATTAAAAGCCAGTGAATCTCTGCGATGAACAGCAATTGTATTTTCGATTGCCCAAGGATGTTGATTTAAAAATGATTGGAATCCATTTTCTGAGGGATGAAGATTGGCGATTTTAAAATATTGAGTGGAAATATTTTGACGAAGCGATAAAATGTGCTCGTAATCCACTTCTATGAGTTTCATTTTTGATTTTTCCTTCTCGCCCAGCAATGGAAACAATTTTTCAGAACGTTGAATGAAAGAAAATGCTGAATCCAAATTGTGAAAAGGATTGTCATTTCTAGCATAAATAATTGCCAATCCGTATTGCGCTGCAGCCGGTTGTTTCTTGAGTGATTTTTCAAATAATTGCTTGGCTTCGAAATAATTGTAAATTTTCAAACAAGCAAATCCCTTTTCAATTTTACCAGCAGAAACTGAAAAAACTGATAAGAAATAAAAAAGAAAAACGTAAAATGTATTTTTAACCATCATTGTATTTCTACTTCAATAAACGTGCAAAATCAAATAGATTGCATCAATATTAAGATTTATAAATCAACAAAACATAAAAAAAGCCCTCAAAAAGAGAGCTTTTAAATAATTTGAACGATTGACTATTTCTTGTGACGACCGTAGCGAGAGTTGAATTTATCAATTCTACCTGCAGTATCCACAAACTTAACAATCCCAGTAAAGAACGGGTGAGATTTGTGAGAAATATCCAATTTCACTAAAGGATATTCATTACCATCTTCCCAAGTTACAGTATCAGTTGATGCAGCAGAAGAACGACAAAGAAATGCATAGTCGTTTGTCATGTCTTTAAAAACTACAAATCTGTAATCTTCTGGATGTATGTCTTTTCTCATTTTTGTATATATTAAAATCTATTTATTCTCAAAATTAGGAGTGCAAATTTAATGAAAGTTTTTTTATCTGCAATGATTTTCAATAAAAGTATGCATATTATTTTAAGTATTTTCATTTATTTTTCGAAAAACCATCAGATTTCAATAAGTTTCTTGACATATTCTGAAATAAAACCGTTCTTTGTAGCGTTCCTTGTTGAACCAAAATTAATAAAGTGAAAAGTTTCTTTCGATATATTTCTGTTATTTTTTCCATTGCGCTATTGAGTAGCTTTTACGGTTGTAAAAAGCAAAACGGTTTTTCAAAAGGAAATCTTGAATTTTCAGTCGATACACTCGTATTTGACACTGTTTTTACAACCGTTGGTTCAACAACACAACAATTCAAAATTTACAATAAAGAAAATAAAACAGTCACAATTGATGAAATTGAACTAGTTGGTGGTGCAAATTCCCCATTTAGAATAAACATTGATGGAATTTCTGGAGACAAACACACTAATGTTCAAGTGTTGGCCAAAGACAGTTTATTTGCATTTGTTGAAGTAACACTGAATGTAAATGGACAAAATTCTCCGCTGGTCATTGAAGATTCAATCAGATTCCGAACCAATGGAAAAGATCAATATGTGCATTTAGCTGTTTGGGGACAAGATGCTTATTTTCATTACCAAGACTTCAATTTTGGTACTTGGGCAAACGATAAACCACATGTAATCTATGATCGGGCCTATGTAGATTCCGCCGAAATCTTAAATATTAAACCCGACACGAAAGTATATTTACATAAAAATAGCATCTTATTTGTGTACAAAGGAACATTGAACGTCAATGGAACGAAAGACCACGAAGTTGTTTTTCAAGGAGATAGATTGGAACAGTTTTACAAAGATGTTGCGGGTCAATGGTATGGAATCTACTTTTATAAATCTTTGCCATCGACAATCAATTACGCAATCATCAAAAATGGCACAGCTGGCTTACATTTGACTGCGAACAATGAAGCCAATTTACCGAATCAATTTAATGTAACAGTAACGAACACAAAAATCTCCAATAATGCGAGTTATGGAGTTTTTCTGTATGACAGTCCTAAAATAAAGATGGAAAATTGTATTGTTTCGAAAAATGGTATTCATGCGCTTTTCCTTTTACGTGGTGGGTCATACGACATCAATCACTCGGATTTATTAGGATTTGGAAGTACTGGCCAAACTCCAGCAATTGGAATCAGAAATTATTATGATGGAATCGCCAGTGGAATTGGTTTTGGAGAAATTAAAAACTCTATCATCTACGGTTCTCAAACGAGTGAAATTGCTTTCGATACTGTGAATCCGAATAACGATCCAACGCTATTAAACATTGCTTTCAAACGTTGTTTAATTAAATTAGAAACTCCGTCAACTAATTCCATGTTTCAAGACCAAATTGTTTGGAATATAGATCCAATTTTCACCAATGTTTCTGAAGGAAATTTCAAACCTGTTGCTTCATCTCCAATAAACGGTTTAGGAAATCCCCTATACAGCTTGAGCTTTCCTTTCGATATTGACGGAAATCCTAGAGATATGGCGAATCCAGATTTGGGCGCTTATGAATTTTAAATTCCAATTCAACGATGATACAATCTCCACTTGCTGAAAGAATGCGTCCGAAAACATTGGACAAGTACATTGGTCAGCAACATATTTTAAAAGAAGGAGCATCGTTGCGAAGCGCATTGAACGCTGGAATGATTCCTTCGATGATTTTGTGGGGACCGCCAGGAGTTGGAAAAACAACATTGGCTTTTTTGATTGCCCATGAACTGAAAAGGGAAATTCATGTTCTTTCTGCTATTTCGTCTGGTGTGAAAGACGTGCGTGAAGTCATTCATCGCGTTGAAAATGCAGGAATGTTTCAGCAAAAAGGAGTTATTTTATTCATTGACGAAATTCACCGTTTTTCGAAAGCACAACAAGATTCTTTGTTAGGTGCAGTTGAAAAAGGAATTGTTACATTGATTGGTGCAACAACAGAAAATCCTTCCTTTGAAGTGATTTCAGCATTGTTATCAAGATGTCAAGTTTATACACTGCAATCTCATTCCAAAGAAGATTTATTAGCACTTCTCAAACAAGCTATTGCTGAAGATTTTGAATTAAAAAAATACAAAATCAATTTAAAAGAGACCAATGCTTTGTTGGCAATTTCAGGTGGAGATGCAAGAAAACTGTTGAATGTTTTTGAAATTATTGTAGGTATTCACCACAATAAATCTGAAATCGTCATTGCTGATGAAATGGTTTTAAATTCTGCACAACAGAGTTTGGCGATGTACGACAAAGATGGCGAACAACATTACGACATCATTTCTGCATTCATCAAATCGATTCGCGGAAGTGACCCAAACGGTGCAGTTTATTGGTTAGCGAGAATGATTGAAGGCGGTGAAGATCCTAAATTTATAGCGCGTAGATTATTGATTTCAGCCAGTGAAGACATTGGTTTAGCAAATCCAACAGCATTGGTGATGGCTAACAATACTTTTCAAGCGGTAAATACGATTGGCTGGCCTGAATCTAGAATCATTTTGTCACAATGTGCGATTTATTTAGCAACTTCTCCTAAAGGAAATGCAGCGTATATGGCCATCAATCAAGCGCAACAAATCGTTAAAGAAACTGGAAATTTACCAGTTCCATTGCCTCTTCGTAATGCACCAACCAAACTGATGAATGAATTGGGTTACGGAGATGGATATTTGTATTCGCATGATTTTCCTGGAAATTTTGTTCAACAAGAATTTCTTCCCGAAGCCATCAAAACGACTAATTTTTTCAAAGCAGGAAGTAGCAAAAAAGAGCAAGAAATTGCAGAAATTATCCAAAAACTATGGACCAATAAGTATAAATAATGTTCGCCAAAATCGCATATTATATTTTAGTTTATCCAATTTCTTTGCTTCCACTGCGAATTATCTATTTATTCACAGATTTTTTCTTTTTACTTCTCATTTCCATTGTTCCGTATAGAAAAAAGGTCATTGAAGGAAATTTAAAACGTTCTTTTCCAGAAAAATCGAGTCGTGAAATCAAGAAAATACGAAATCAATTTTATAGACATTTTACTGATTTATTGGCTGAAGGTGTTAAAAATTTAAGTATTTCAGAAAATGAATTGCGCAGAAGATTGACTGTTCAAAATCCTGAATTAATGACCGAACTTTTTGAGAAAAATCAAAGTGTTTTACTCGTTTCAGGTCATTACAACAATTGGGAATGGTTGATTACGGGGCAAAATTTATTGTTCAAACACCAAGCTGTAGGAATAGGAATGCCGATGACAAGCGCTTTTTGGGATAAAAAAATCAACGAGCAAAGAAGTCGCTTCGGAATGAAAATTTTAAACTCAAAAAATGTGCGAACTGCTTTTGAGGAAATGAAAAATGACGTTTTTGCGACTTTGATTTTATCAGATCAATCACCTGGAGACGCACGAAAAGCTTATTGGATGGAGTTTTTGAATCAACCAACGGCGGTTTTGTTTGGTTGTGAGCAAATGGCGCATCAATACCAACAAGCAGTTGTGTTTTTCGTTTTGCACAAAGTAAAACGCGGACATTATTCCATGGAATTAAAATTGATTACAGACAATTTATCCTCCAAAAGTTGGGGAGAAATCACTGAAATGCACACCAAATTATTGGAAAAAGAAATCATTCGAAATCCACAATTTTGGCTTTGGTCTCACAAAAGATGGAAACGCGATGTACCAGCTGATTTAGAAAGTCTTAAATTGGAACAAAAGTCAAAATTTGAAGCAAAATTTATCCCGTCACAACATGAAAAATAGTTTTACATTTTTCGCTTTTTGTTTTGGAATCTTGATTCTTCAATCATGTTGTCGTTACAGACCTACTCATTGGGAAAATCCGAACTTTAAATATGCTTCTGATTCAACCTATTCACGCGCAATTACAAGTGATTCAAAAAACTTATACGTCGGAAATTCTGATGGTTTCATTTACAAAGTGAACCTTAAAAATTTCAAATCAAAACAAATTTCGAAGAAACCGATTGCTGAAATTAGAGACATTGCCCTAACGGGAAAGAAAACCTTGGTTGCCATGCAATCAAATGATTCTAGTGTCGTTTTGAATTTAAAAAATCGAAAAGAACAAACACAATCTATTTCAAATAAAGCAATATTTTTGGATGGAATGGACATCCTACCATCTGGTGTTGGATTTTTAATGGGAGATCCAGTTGATGGATTTTTTACGCTTTATAAAACCGCTGATTTTGGTTTGCATTGGACGGAAATTTCGCCTAAATTGCAAGCAGAAAGAGGAGAAGCTGGATTTGCAGCAAGCGGATCGACGGTTCATTGCTTAAACGATTCTACTTTTGTTTTTGTGAGCGGTGGAATGACAAGTAGATTTTTTAAATCAACAAACGCAGGAAAAACTTGGCAAATTACCGAGTTAAATTATCCGAAATCAAATGGTAGCGGTCCGTTTTCACTATGTGCAATCAATCCAAATGAAATGGTAATTGTTGGCGGCGATTATACACAGCCTAAAAATTCTGAAAGCACGAGTTTTTTCACCATCGATGGCGGTTTGAGCTGGATGCGTTCAGAGAAGCCAGCATTAGGCTATCGTTCCTGCGTGATTTTCTATGAAGGAAATTTGTATGCCTGCGGCACAACTGGTATTGATATTTCGAAAGACAAAGGGAAAACTTGGGAAAAATTTCAAGACGGAAATTACTTTGCCATGCACCAAAAGAATGGTATTATTTACGCATCGATTCCAAATGGTAAAATAGAATTCATTCAAGTCCAAGCATCGAAGAAAAATTTCAAATAAATTAACTTATTTCTTGTCAGGAATTAAACTCATGGCGCGTTCAGTAATTGCAGTAATTGACAAACTTGGATTTACACCAATATTCGCTGAAATCATGCTGCCATCGCACACGAGCATATTTTGATAATTGAAAACGTGATTATTAGAATCAATCACACCTTCATTTTCATCTTTACCCATGCAAGCACCACCTAAAATATGCGCTGTTGTGGGAATTCCAAAAAGCGTTTCGCTGCTCATAACCATTGCTTTTCCATCAATGATTTTTTCAACTTTTTTAGCAATCGATTGGGCAATTGGATTGAAAGCTGTTGGTGCTGCTCCCGCTTCAATGTTGGTTTTCTTATAACCTAACTTTGTTCGTTTCATTTGCAAAGTAGAATCTATGCTTTCCATGTAAAGCAAAATGTGAGTTCTTTTGCTCCAATCATCCACTAAAAATGCTTTAAAATTGTCCACAGGATGTGAAATCAAATCTTTTATCATTCTAAAAAAGCGAACTCCAACAGATTTTCCTTGTACCATCGGCGCCATAAAAATACGCCAAAATCCTGAGCCATCAGGGTATTTCACAGGTTCAACATGTCGATTTTCATCAATATTTATAATCGAACCAATGGCAATTCCTTCCGAAAACGAAGTATTCTTGTCAAAAGTGGTGACGCCGATCAAACTTTCAGAATTGGTTCTGATTCCTTTTCCTAATGTGTCTGAAAGATTGGGCAAGGAAGTTTCTTTCAATTTCAACAGTAAATCCATGGTACCTAAAACGCCCCCAGCAAAAATGACACCTTTGGTTGTGACTGAACCTTTTTTCGGGAAACTTTTGAGTGATTCTTTGAATTTGATTTGATAGCCTTCGCTCCCATCTTGATCCAACGGAATTACATCATATACAATGGTTTCGGCTTTGATTTCACAGCCTAATTGTTGTGCAAGATGTAGATAGTTTTTATCCAATGTGTTTTTGGCATTGAAACGACAACCTAACATGCAACCGCCGCATAAATTACATCCAGTTCTATCAGGACCTTTACCCTCAAAATAGGGATCTGAAACAGTTTCTCCAGGTTTGCCAAAATAAACAGCAACTTCTGTTTTCTCAAAGTCATCTTTGTTGCCCATTTCTTCTGCCAGCGTTTGCATCACTTTGTCACTCTTACTCATGTAAGGATGCATTTCAGCGCCCAACATTTTCTTTGAAATTAAATAAAATGGCTGTAAATCTTTTTCCCAATCTACCAAACCTTGCCACGAACCAGAATTAAAAAAACCAGATTTTGGGATAGGCAAAGTATTCGCGTAAACTAATGAACCTCCACCTACTCCAGTACCGCTCAACACAGCAACGTGGCGAAAAAATGTTAAATTAAAAATCCCTTGAAAACCGATTTTCGGGGCCCACATCCATTTCTTTAAATTCCAATTGGTTTTAGGAAAATCTTCAGGCTGATTAAACCATTTTCCCTGCTCTACTACCAATACTTTATAGCCTTTTTCAGAAAGTCGAAGTGCAGAAACAGAGCCTCCAAAACCGCTTCCGATAATTACGTAATCATAATCAAATTGATTATTCATCATTTCAAATAATTAAGTTTAAGACAATGAATTTCCTTCAATGGAATTTCTGTATTTTTCAATTCTAGGATTCATCACACGAAACCAAAGCGGTGGAACCATTGCCAATACTAACATTCCAGGATAACCAGTTGGCATCTGCGGACTTTCATCAAAATGTCTGAGGATTTGGTATTTTCGAATTGCGATAAAATGATGATCAGAATGACGCGAAAGTTCTAATAAAACCATGCGTCCCACAGGATGATTTGAATTCCAAGAATGAATTGGAAGTGTTCTCTCATATCCTTTTTCTTTCTTTTTTCTTCTCAATCCATAATGTTCAATGTAATTAACCGTTTCCAAAAGCAAAATCCCAATGGTTGCAGAAATCAGAAAAAATATAGTGGTTTCTAATCCAAACAAATAGAAAATCAACAAAATCAATGAAACTTGCAATAATTGATAAACAATCATTTCATTTTTCAAACTCCAAAAAGGTAATTTCAATCTTTTCAATTGTTCAGCCTCTAGTTTCCATGCTGATACAAAACTACCATATATCGACCTGAAATAGAATAAGTAAACCATTTCTCCCAAGCGACTTGAAGCTGGATCTTCGTCAGTGGAAACATTTTTGTGATGTCCGCGATTGTGCTCAATAAAAAAGTGCATGTACAAGGTTGTCAACAAGAGCATCTTGCTCATCAATTGTTCATACCAAGTGACGCGATGTCCAAGTTCGTGCGCAGCATTGATTCCCAAAATCCCGCAAGACATTCCGAAAGAAATGGCAATTCCAAATTTCTCGTAAAATAAAAGATTTCCTTCAGAGACCCTGAATAAAAATATCACCAAAGTTGCGTATTGAATTGGAACCAAACTGTAAAGGAGAAAGTCATACATTTTGTCTTTCAAAGCCATTTCCTCCTCCGCTTTCGACAAATTCTTCTCAGAACCTCTCGCAAAAAGTTCGAGCAAAGGAATCAAAATAAACATCACAATTACAGAATAATAAGTAAACCAACCATCAGCCAAAATTGATCTGAGGACAGCCAACGGCGTAAGATAAACCAATAAATACTTTAATATTCTGAAATTCATAGCTTTTTAAAACATCGTTAAATTCAAAATAATTCTGAAAAAGCAAATGAATCTTTAAGTCTAACTCCTTTTTCGGTATTCTGTAAGGTGCAGCATTCGTTCACACTATCATGTTCCAAGAATAAAACGAATTCTTTGTTTGCAGCTTCATTTAAAAAAATCTCTTTTTCAGCCATTGTAATCAAGGGGCGTGTATCATAACCCATGACATAAGGCAATGGAACATGTCCTGTACTTGGCAGTAAATCAGCCATAAAAACAACGGTTTTATCTTTGTATTGAATGTGTGGGATCATCATGCTTTCTGTATGACCATCAACAAACAACACATCAAAATTGGAAAATACATTTTGGGTATAATTGCCGGTTCTGTCAACAAATTTCAATTGTCCACTTTCTTGGATTGGCAAAATATTTTCCGAAAGAAATGAGGCTTTTTCACGGGGATTTGGCTCTGTTGCCCATTTCCAGTGATTTTCTGTACTCCAATAAGTTGCATTTTTAAAAACTGGTTCAAAAGCAGTGTGATCTTTGTTCCACTGAATCGCTCCGCCGCAATGGTCAAAATGTAAATGAGTTAAGAAAACATCTGTAATATCATCTTTAGAAAATCCAAGTTTCGCTAAATTTCCTGAAAGCGAATCGTTGCCATTCATGTAATAATGACTAAAGAATTTTTCAGATTGCTTGTCACCTATTCCCGCATCAATTAATATCAATTTATTTCCATCTTGAATTAACATGCTTCTCATAGACCAGTTGCACATGTTGTTTTCATCAGCTGGATTTGTTTTAGACCACAAAGTTTTCGGAACAACACCAAACATTGCGCCACCATCTAATTTAAAATTCCCCGTATTTAAAGGATAAATTGTCATATAATTAATTTTAAACGAAGATAGTTTAATAAATTAATTTTATCTAAAAACTGAAATGAAATAAAATTATAAATTTCGTCAAATAATTAACAATTAAATATATAGTTAATAAAATGATTAAAAACAAAGATTTTTAATCATTTTTTTAATGAAAAATAACAACCTTAAGAAAAGTTATACGTCAAAGCAATAATTACATTTGTTTAATAATAGATTATAAATTATGCGAATCAAAAAATTACTAGTGCTACTTGTATTATTAATAAGCTCGTCTGCAATAAAAGCTCAAACAAATTTTGTGTTTCCTTTAACTGGGATTTATAATGTCCAACAGATAGAAGGTCAACCTATTAATGTTTACGATCAAGTTGTAATCGTTGGAAATACCTTTCAAATTTTGAAAGAAAATCAAGTTTTAAAATACTTCAAAATCATTGAATCAACTACGGACGGTTATAAAGTTGAACAATATTTCCCTGGAAATGAAGATCCTAAAAAAGATCGTGAAAGATTTACTGTTCAAATACTAGAGAATACCGAAAATGAGTGTTTTATTACGATTGTAAAACCCCTTAGAACTGAACAAGTTCATTTAATTAAAAATTAATTAACTTCATAAGTTCTTAAAATCCAAGTTTATGAAAAATTTGCTCCTAATTTTAGTTTTTGTTTCATCGAGTCTTACACTCTTTGCAAGTACCGGACCTTATGATGTAGGGACACCAACTTCCCCTGCACCCAATTGTGTTGGTAATACAGCACCAGGAAACACGTGTGATCAAGCAACTCCAATTTGCGATTTAAACGGCTATTGTGGAACTACTTCGTCTAGTTATACTGCAGATTATTGGAATAGTTTAAATAATAACTTTTGTGGCTCTATAGAAAATAATTCGTTTCTATCTTTTACAGCGTCTTCAAGCTCCATTTCATTCGATGTTTGGTTAACAAGTTCACAAGATGGATATGGAATTCAGATTATGATTTTTTCGTCTGCTCAACCCTGTGCAGGGGCAGTAACTAGCTACAATTGTTGGAATCCTGGAACTGCTACTGCAGGACCTGCAAATATTTCAGCAACGGGTTTAACTCCTGGTCAGACTTATTACATAATGATTGACGGAAACGCTGGTGATGTATGTGACTATATTATTGGTGCAAATACTGGGGTATCCACACCTCTCTCTGTAGTAGCATCAACTACAAGTATTTGTCCTGGAGAAAGTGTTAATTTGACCGCATCCGGTGGAGATGGTACATATACTTGGGGCTCCTCTCCATATCTATCAGGTTCTGGAGCGAACGTTACTGTGACACCTCCCTCTCCTGGAACGTATACATTTTCTGCAACTTCTACATTACCTTCAACATCTTCACTTTGTCCTGGTTCACTTTCTACTGTAAATACAACAATCACGGTAAATTCATGTGGATGTTCAATTACCGCTGGAAACAACGGACCAATTTGTGTTGGGGGAACCGTTAATCTTACTGCAACTGCTGTTACTGGTGCTACATCTTATTCATGGACTGGTCCAAACGGTTTTGTGTCAAATCTCCAAAATCCAACTGGATTTATTGTAAACACTCCTGGTAGTTACGTTTATACAGTTTCAACCACTTTAAATGGAGTAACGTGTACTTCTAGCACGACTGTTGTAGTTAATTCCGCAACAGTGAATGCAGGACCAGATCAAACAATATGTGTTGGTCAAACGGTAACATTCAATGCTACGAATGCAGCAACTTATACATGGAGTGATCCAGCTGTTACAAATGGTGTTCCCTTTACTCCAGCTGCTACCACAACATATACAGTAACTGGAACAACAGGAACTTGTACTTCAACTGATCAAATTACAGTTACTGTAAACCCTGGTGCCAGCATTAATGCTGGAGCAGATTTAACTATTTGTTCGGGTGCAACTGCAGTTTGCAGCGCTACTGGAGGTTTAACTTATGCTTGGGATAACAGTGTAACAAATGGGGTTGCTTTTGCTCCATCGACAACAACGATATACACTGTTGTAGGAACTGATGCAGGAGGTTGTACAGGGACAGATCAAATGACAATAACTGTAGTTCCTACTCCAATTGTTGATTTTACACCTTCAATAACTAGTGGTTGTATTCCATTAACTGTTACTTACACAAACTCAAACCCAACAAACAATACATATCAATGGGTACTTGGAAACGGAACCACATCAACTAATGCAAATTCAGCATCAGCTATATACACTGCTGCTGGATGTTATGATGTAACATTAATAGCAACAACTCCAAATGGATGTATTGGACAAACAACTTATCCTGCAATGGTTTGTGCTTTCCCAAATCCAGTTGCCGATTTTACTGCTAATCCATCTGTGCTTTCAATTTTAGCAACTACAACAAATATGGTAAATGCATCAACGGGTGCAAACACCTATTCATGGAATTTTGGGGATGCATCGGGAACTTCAGTTCTTGAAAATCCAGAACACACCTTCCCTGCTGAATTTGCTGCTAGTTATCAGATTACATTAATCGCATACTCAGCAGATGGTTGTAGTGATACTGCCAAAGTGAATATCGAAGTTCAAGATGAGTTAATTTATTACATTCCAAACACATTTACGCCAGATCAAGATGAGCACAATCCTGTTTTTAAACCAATTTTCACTTCAGGATTTGATCCAAATGATTATAAGATGCTAATTTACGACCGATGGGGAGAAATAGTATTTGAATCAAATGACGTCAATTACGGATGGGATGGGACATATAACGGAACTCAAGGAATTGTAAAAGACGATACTTACACTTGGAAAATAGAATTTAAAACGATCTCGTCAGACGAAAGAAAATTGTTGATGGGAAGTGTGAATCTATTAAGATAAACGAATTATTGCAAAAGTAAAGGCTGTTCAATCGAACAGCCTTTTATGTTTATTTAGAAATTTCTTCTAAAATAAAATCTTCACTTTTTGGTACTTGCTGAAAAAGTCCAGCATATTCTTCAGGAAGGGATGTTAATTTTCTGTCGACCATATTGAGCCAAGCGCCATCAACATTAATTATTGCTGACTTAATTCCATCTTCTCTAAATACTTCGTGTCTTATCGACCATCTTGAACCATCTGTTCTTGTTTTAGTCATCACTGTTTTTATCTCGATATTTTGGGAACCAGTTATTTCTCGCAGGTATACTAATTCCTCTCTAAACAAAATTGGACCTAATTTTAGCTTAGCAAAAGTTTCCATACTTAGATTGATCGCTTCGAGTAATTCTATTCTTGCTTGTGCAGCTAAATCAGCATATGCAGAATGTCTTAAATGTCTGTTGGCATCCATTTGTGCCCAAATCACTTTGCTTTTGAAAATATTATCCATTGTAATTGTATGTATTAAAATCCAAAAATACTGAATTAAGTCTGCAAGAAGCTAGAATTAACAAAACATCACAAGATAATGCGCTACTCTATAATCAACTTGAAGTTAGATTCTGAGTCATTTAATTTTACCTCTAACAAGTATAGCCCAATTGGAAATTCATTCGTTGAAACAGTAATTTCTTGTTTAAAATCCTGCTCAGCAATCAATTTTCCACTTAAATCATACAAGCAAAACTGCGCTTCATTTTGAGTGTCTTCTAGTTTAATTTGAAGGAAGTGCGTGCTTGGATTTGGAAATATATTACAATTGATTTTTTTCTGAATTTGGTTTTCACCAACTGATAGATCTAAATTTTTCATTGGCATAAAACTGTAAGCAAACCATTGAATTCCTTCTAAACTAATGTAATTTTTCCACGAAGCTGTTTCAGTTTGTAGACTGTTTTCAATTGTCGTAAAAGGCTCAAAAAATGGATTTGTATCAACCCATGATTTCATAAAATTGGGTTCAGCACTATAAATCGGTAGCACTTTGATTGGAATTTGAGAAGTTGCCAAGTTTTGAAGTCTGGGCTTCACATAATTGTATTGATAACTTGCGGAATAATTAGAAGTTGGAAGATAAATACTCAACAAAACTCTGTCAACTCCTGTCTGCACGATTTGATTCCCTTGACCAGCGTTAAAAAATCCAAAATAAGCTTCAGAAAGCTGTCCATTTGCATTAGAGAGAGAATCGATTTGATGTAAATTTTTTATATAAAATTGAAATGCGCCAGCAGTGTCGCAAGTTAAAGCATTTGGTTGCAGATAGGTTGTACAATAATAAGCTGCAGATTCAACAGAGGTAGGAATCCAAAATTCAAATTCAAAATTATAAACATCGACTTTTTCGTTTAAAGCTGTGTGCTGCTGATTATAAACAGCAATCACATTGCTAAAAAACCAATAATTTTCAGCAGCGACACCGATTTGATTGATTCCAGACTGCGTTTTTGCCTTGGAGATAAAATTGGCAAAAGTTTGAGATGAACTGACATTTGTCAATGGATTTGCATTGTGTACCAAATGAACTTCATACAAAATCAAATAATTAAACCCATTGTTTTCAGCAAATCGCAGCAAGCTATCTTCTCTTGATTGATTTCCCAAAATAGAATTAAAACCATTCACATAAAAACCTCTTACATTTTGTGCATGAAAATTAATTGTCATTAGAATGAAAAGTAATTGAACAAATAATTTTCTCATTGGTTTTTAATTGTTAATGATAAATATGCAAAAATCCTTGCTTCACTTTTTTTGGATTGTTAATCGGATCTTGATAAAAAACATACCAATAAACTCCTTCGCTGAATCGTGAGCCTTCAAAAGTGTTTTGATAGCCTTCTTGTTCAAATATTTTTTCACCCCATCTATTGAATAGATATAAATGGTTCTTTGGATAAATGAGTGCTTCATCTATGTAAAAATAATCATTCACTCCATCTCCATTTGATGTGACAAAATTTGGCAAGGCATCTTCACAATCGGCTGTCATTACAAACAAAGTATCAGAAAAAACACAACCTGCTAAAGAAGTTGCAGTTAAAATTAGCTCTTGATTTCCAGTAATTGGAATATTGGTTGTTTGCCCATAAACCGACCAAGTATACTCAATTGTATCTGAAGGAAATACGTATGTATAAATATCATTTATACAAATCAAAGTATCAGAATTTAAATTGAAAACGGGCACAGGATTATAACCGATTCCAATGCTAGAATCAAGCTGACACCCAAGTGTATCCCAAACAGAAATTTCGTAAAATCCACTGCTGTTTTGATTGGAAATAAACGAAATATAAGTTGTATCGGTAATTCCATTAGGCGTATTCCAAATCAAACTATCAGCGTTGGTAGCTACTTGAATGAAACCTTCGTTTCCTAGACAATAATTTCCCGAATTAGTTGTAATCGTAAAATCTAACGCAGAAACCGTCAACATCATCGTTATTGGATTTGTTGTACATCCATTCAAATCAACGGCTATGGCGGTAATCATTCCACTGCCAATTTGGGTAGTAAGTGGCAAAGTCAATCCATCTGTGGAACCGAAATTCCCAATCCAAGTGACATTCGTAACGTCTTCAACAACAGATAAAGGAATCGTATCATATTTACAAACCAAAATTGAATCATTTTCAAAACTGATAGAATCGGGTTGTACATAAAATATTGAATCCGTAAAAGTGCCTGAAAAACATTGATTTGAAAAACTTACTGTGATTGTAGGCGAACTTTGCAATACATTTTGATTAATAGACATATAATTAGTTGTTCCTAAAATTTGAGTTGGTATGGACCAAGTCACAATTTCATTTGAACTTACATGGAAATACGTTTGTTCGTTTGGACATAAAATGGAATCACCAATAATTTCTAGATCAACAATTGAATCAACTACAATAATATTCACAGTTTGATAGGTCAACATGCAAACTTCTGATACTTGCGAATATATAAATGATGTATCATTCATTAATCCCGAAATTTGAAATTGATTTGAAGTTGAAATTAGCACTGTATCTTGCGAGTACCAATTAATCGTATTTAATAAGGCATCTTGCAAAACAATATCAGTTCCTGCACAAATTGTTGCGTCAAAAACATAAGGTATCAGTGAAAGTGTATCCAAGGTTATAGTAATTGTGTCCGACTGATCTGAACATCCGTAGGCATTGGTAACTGTTGCATAATAAATTCCTGGTTGCGTAACGTCCAAAACAATTGGATTTTGAGTCGTCGAATTCCAAACTACATTGGTTGGATCTGTTGGAATTGTTGATGTAAAAATGGTTTCTCCATTGCAAATCAATGTATCTGAAGCAATCAATAAAGCGTCAAAACTCGCATCATGAATTTCTATACTATCAGTGATTGCAAAACCACATTCTTGAATGGAAATGGTATAAAAACCTGGTTGATTTACAACAACCTCATCACTAGTCGAGTTACCATTAAACCATTCAAAATTAGCCGTTGGCGCATGATCCAAAAACAAAGAAATATTTTCACCTACGCAAATCATGGTGTCTGCAGACAAAGAATAAGCTGAAATTGAATCAACAACATCAACTAAAATGTGTTTGTAAGTTGGTTGACAAAATTCAACTGAATAAGCAATTAAGAATGCTGTATCATGTAGAATTGTTGGAATTGTTAACAACGAGGTAGTTTGCAAGAAATTAGTATCCAAATCATACCAATTTAAATCAAAATTACTCGTATCAATCAAATTTACATCTGAACCAACACAAACAACTAAACTATCCATTGGCGGTGGAAAAGAACCTGCAACAGAGGAAACATTAATCGTATTGGATTGCTCAACGCAGCCATAATCATTTGTCACAGTTGCGCTATAACTTCCGACTTGATTGACTGTCAAAGCTCCTGAGGAAAATTCGCCATTAGTCCATTGATAAGCAGCATTGTTTATATTGCCTGTAATTGCAATTTCTTCACCAAAGCAAATAAGTGTATCCGTTGCAGAAATTATCGGATTAAAAGAAGCGTCTACAATTGTTATACTTTCTGTTAATGTAATTCCGCATTGTTGTATGGTAACACTATAAGTTCCAGGCTGACTAACGGTTAATTCGTCTGCTGTACTTGCGATTGGTGACCATTGAAAATTAGGTGATCCAGTATAGTTTATAGAAATGGTTACTGATTCATTTTCACAAATAAAATTTTGTGGAAAAATTGAAACACTCGGCGTTGTAAACTCCTTTAATTCAAACGGTGGTGTTGTTAGATTGCATCCTTGATTGTCCACTACATGACAATAATAAAATCCTTGATTCATACCTTCATAAGTATTTAAATATGAAATTGTATCACCATCTGGACCAACCCACTGATAAGATTGATAAATACTTGGTAATGATAAAAAGGCAGTATCATTGGGACAAATTATTCCGTCGAGTGGATTTGACAAAATATTTGGAGCAACTTTCAATGTAATTGTTTTGTTAATTATTATTTCTTTCTGACAACCTGTAACTGGATCTACCAAAATTCCTGAATATGTATAAGTTCCAGGCTGATTTACTTCAATACTATCTCCCGAAACACTTTCCCACGAAATCCCCGGACCAGACCAATTTAAATTGGAATTTGTATTTGAAATAGTTAGAAAAATAGAACCATTTTCACAGAGAAGATTGTCCCCAATAATTGTAGCATTGAAATTTGGTAGTGGTAAAACCTCAATATAGTATGTTCTTTGAGCATGAAAATGAGAAGTATCAATACCACATAAATTATTATAACCTAAAATAATATCAAATTCTACAAGATAGTTTCCAGAAACAATTGGATCAAAACCTATACTAAAATCATATCCTGCCATGTAAACATTTCCATTCACCGTAAAATAGGCTGTAACAACTGGTTCTTGAAATGGCTGATAATTCCCTAAAGGATTAGTCATAAGGTCGTAAGCGAAAAAATTAACTGATTGACCTTTACATATTGTTATTGAATCATTTACAAATGGACTCGTACTAGAAATTTGAGGATCTATGGTATCATGTGGAGGAGAATAATCGTATTCTATGTCAAAAGCGCCTGACTTTTGGCACATTCCATTATCAACAGTGATTATATATGCTCCGTATAGCGAATGTGTGTTTGGACCAATTCCCGGAATCAAATTATCATCAGGTTCCAAAGTTGTCATTGTTGTCCCTGGTGCTAGGTTTGTATAATTTACAACAATCGGATTTGGATAACAAAAATGATAACTTCCATAATGATATGTCGGCGGATTGGCTATTTGATTGGTATATTGAACTACATCATCTGATAACAATGGCAACACTGGAATTGGATCAGCAATCATATAAATACTATCAATATCCGTCGCACAGCCGTCATTTCGATTAACGGTTACAGAAAAATCACCAGTAGTAGTTACATCTATTGACTGATGACTCATACCGTTATTCCAAGAATAAAAATATGAAGGTCCATAAAAATTCCAAGTTAAAGGATTATAACCAATACTAGTAATGTTACAGAAATGAATTGTATCTATATCATTATTAATAAATCCGATCAAGCTATCTGATGTTTGGATATTGTAGTAATTGTAACTTGCGTAATTGACGTCAATATATTTTAACAAAAACGAATTTCTGGTGCTATCTCCTGTAAAATAAAATTGTCCAACTTCAGCGGATAGCGCTCTCAATTGATAATTATTATTTGCACTTGCAACCGAAGCAGTTGAAGTTGGAGCGATATTCATTGGTTTAGTAAATCCACCACAAAGTATTGGTTTATCAACCGACTTGACTGCAATTCCATGACCAACATCATCCATTTTTCCTCCCAATTGTTTGGCGTAAATGAAATTCCCTTGCCCTGAGACTTTCAAAACAAAAGGATCTTTAAACCCGACAGAATTCCATAGAGCTGGAACAGAATCATGTAATTGATTTAAAGCACAACTAAAAAATCCTGTGACAAAAACATTATTATTAGGATCAACTGAAACTGAGGTGGATGAAATATCACTTTCTGAGCCTAAAGTGTAATTCCAAACATAAGAACCACTATTTTCAATTGTCAAAATAAAAATCTTTTTAGTGTATTGGTTTTGTATTGAATTTGCTTGATTATTGTGGTAATAATTCATATTTCCTAAAAAATCACCGGTAATAACCACTTTATCTGCATTATTGACTTCTAAATCGTAAGGTAATACAAATCCTGCTCTTAAATTATTGAAAAATTGAACTTGACCTATAGGAGAAATTTTAGTAACAAATCCGACATTATAACCATTGTTATTATATGAATTTCCTGCAAAAAGCAAGGTGTCAGAATATTGACCGGTCACAAAAATATTGTCTTGACTATCAACAGCAACCGCCAACCCACGATCTTCCTTTTTAGCCGCTCCATTTAAACCCCAAAGTGGATTTCCTGAAGAATCATATTTCGAAATGAATAAATCAAATGAAGGCAAATTGGTTATTGGATCAATAATACTCGTGAAATTTGAACCTGCAATGGTTGCATTTCCTTGAAACTGACCTGTCAAAATTACATTATTTTGATGATCAACTGTTACACCATAAGCATTTTCTGCCATGCTTCCACCCTCTTTCAAAGCCCAAATCACATCTCCATTTGGGTCTAATTTGACGAGAAAAATGTCTTTTGAGTTTAAAGTTGATTGTAAAGTTGTTGAACCAAATGTCACACTTCCAAAAAATTGACCTGTAACAACTATGTTTTGGTCTGGACCAATCGCTAAATCATACGCGCGATCAGAATAATTTCCTCCAAATTTTTTATACCAAACTAAATTTCCACTTTGATCATATTTTGCTACATAAATGTCTCCATTTCCTGCAGCATTTTGAATTACGTTGTTTGTATTGAAAGCTGTTTCACCCGTCACATAACCTGTGATATAAGAATTTCCCGCATTGTCAATTTCAACATCTAAAGCTTCATTGGTGAATTGACTAAAGGTATTTGCACCCCATTTTTGAGCATTTGCTCCGAAAAAAAATAGTCCGAAAATTATAAAAGTAGTTAGTAGTCTCATATTTTCATTTTTATTGTAAAACGTTAGGTATCAATTAAAGGTTGAATTTAAAAAATTTAAAATTATTTTCCAAAAAAATGCCTACTTATTGATCAAAGGGTAAATAAGCTTTTCTAATCCGTTAATTTTAATTTCTAGCATCTGTTCCATTTGCCTTCCCAACTTACCATCCGGAAATCCTTTGCCTTTGTACCACACATAATATTCCTCAGGAATCTGTATCAACAATTTCCCTTTGTACTTGCCATAATACATTTTAGTATTAGCCAATTCGATCAATTCTTTTCGAGCTTCTTCTGGATTAAACATGTTTGCAATTTAAGGATTCTTTCAAAAAAAAGAATCGCGAATTAGTAAATAGAACTAACCCGCGATTCAAATTTTCAATATTTTTTATTTAATTGATTCCAAAGCTTCTAACAAATAACCCCAGAATTTTTGCACTGAAGAAATTTGTACTTTTTCATCCGGAGAATGCGCCGCACGGATATTTGGTCCAAAAGAAATCATGTCCATATTTGGAAAATGCTTTCCTAAGATTCCACATTCCAATCCTGCGTGACAAGCTTTGATTTGTGGTTCTTCACTGTATCTTTTGCGGTATAAATCTGCCATTAAATTCAAAATTGCTGAGTTTGGATTTGGTTTCCATCCTGGATAATCTCCATTTTGCACTACAGCACAACCCATATTTTCAAAAGCTGCTCTCACTGCGTTGGCAACATCTGATTTTGTACTTTCAACACTTGAACGTTGCAATGATTGTGTAATAAATTTTCCTTCTTTCAAAATGATTCGCGCCAAACTTGAAGAAGTTTCAACCAATCCTTCCATGTCTGGACTCATTCTAAAAACACCGTTTGGAACTGCATAAATAGTATTCAACACCTTAATTGTGTCTTCAGGTTTCATCACTTTTGCTGGCGTTGTAACTGATTTCCATTCAATCGTCAACGCAGTTTCTACCGTGCTTAATTCAACTTTCAATTCCTCTGAAAATGAAGCTAAAAATGCTTCAAAAGCTTTGGCATTGTCTTTTAAAACGGTCACAACTGCCGTTGATTCTCTTGGAATCGCATTGCGCAAACTTCCACCGTCAATAGATGCTACTTGTAAATGCATCAAAGAAACTCCTTGATACAAAATACGATTCATCAATTTATTTGCATTTCCTCTTCCGCGGTGAATGTCCATTCCTGAATGTCCACCTAACAATCCACGAATATTGATTTCGTAGCCTACGTGATTTGCATCTGTGTTTTCTTCTTCGTAAGAGTAAGTTGTGTTGGTATCAATTCCTCCCGCACAACCGATAGACAATTCATCGTCATCTTCTGTATCTAAATTCAATAAAACGGTTCCTTTGAAATTGCTTGGATCAATTTTAATTGCGCCAGTCATTCCTGTTTCTTCATCAATTGTAAACATCGCTTCCAAAGCTGGATGAGCAATGTCAGTTGAAGCAAAAATTGCCATGATTGCAGCAACACCTATTCCATTGTCAGCGCCTAAAGTGGTTCCATTTGCTTTTACCCAATCTCCATCAACCAACATTTCAATTCCTTGCGTGTCGAAATCAAAAACTGTATCGCTGTTTTTTTGATGAACCATGTCTAAATGCGACTGCAAAACCACTGTTGGACGATTTTCCATTCCTGCAGTTGCTGGTTTTTTGATAATTACATTTCCGATGGCATCTTGAATGGTCTCAAGTCCTAAAGATTTACCAAAATTTACCATGAATTCAATCACTCGCTCTTCTTTTTTAGATGGACGAGGAACTGCATTTAAATCTGCAAAATGATTCCACAATGCTTTCGGCTCTAAGTTTCTAATTGACATTTTCTTATTTTTTATAACCCGAATAAATCGAGTCGAAATGAATACAAATTAACTAGAAACAAAAATAGTGATTCTACTTTGATTTTGACTTTTCAATCAGAAATTAATCTGCCATTTTACATCGCGAATGAACCTTTCTTTGTCACCAATGTATTAAACCACCAAACAACAAATTTTATGAAAAAATCAATCTTATTATTAAGTCTAATTGCATCTTCATTAGGAGTTTTTGGACAAGTTTCTGGCAATATCAATTACTTGCAACAAACCCATTTGAATGAAAGCAACATCGATGTGCGCATTAACACAAACGATATAATTATCAATATCAAAGGACTGACCAATGTGAAAGCAGAAAGTTATGTCGCCATTTTCAGTGTTACGCAAACAGGTGAAAATTTAGAAGAAATTCAACGTTTAATGGATGAAAGAATCAATCAAATCAAAAAACCGTTTGAATTGAAGAAAGAAATTGAGTTTTATACCGATATGATTTCATTTGTTCCTTGCTACGAATTTGAGGAAACCAAAAAAGCGTTCAATAAGAAAACGTACAACGAAGTTCCCAAAGGATTCGAAATGAAAATCAATGTTCACATAAAATATAAAAATCCAAATTCATTGACAGAAATCGTTGCAGCTTGTTCAGGTTCTGAAGTGTATGATTTGATTCGCGTAGATTATTTTGCAAGTAACATGGAACAAGTGCGCAAAGATTTGGCTACCAAAGCCCAATTAATTTTAAAAGAAAAAATCAAAATGCGCCAAGATTTATTGGGAATGGATTTTACTACCATGAAAAAACAATTGGCTGATGGTTATCGAGTTACTTATCCGATCGAAAGCTACAAATCTTATCAAGCCTACTCGAATTCTTCGTTGAATTTGAAAAAATCAGCTGCTGTAACGCAAACAGAAAAATCAACAACGCAATTTTATCAACCAATTTTTGACAAAGAATTTGATTTTGTTACCAATCCTGAAATTGTGGAACCTGTGATTCAAGTGATGTATGAAATTACTTTTCGCATTTATGCTGACGAAACGCCAAAACCAGCTCCAATTGTAGAAACCAAAACAACGAAAGAATATTTCATCGTAACTCATGAAGGAGACGTAAAAGCGTTGAATGTTGGCAAATAGAATTGAAAACCTTAATTTTGCGCCGTTAACAAAATGAAATTCCTTTGAAAAATTTTTTTCGCAGTAAATGGATTAAGATTCCATTATACTTTTTTACAATTTGCTTTGCACTCATTGGTGCGTTTTTAACGATTGCTTATTTCGCCATTTATTTCAAATGGACCAATGAATCTGGCGCTGTGGACGGAAATAGCCGTGTTTTGCAAGTGATGAGCGACAAATACCAAGTAAAATCAGATAAAGACAGTTTGGCTGTGGTTGCTGAAAAATACGAAGCTTTGAATCGAATTCTGATTTTGAAAAAGTATTATCCAAAAAATGCGCAACACATTTTGGCTTCTTTAGAATCGAATCACGATTATACTGAAGCGCTGAGAATGGTTGAATCTGTGGATATGTTGGCAGATAAAACTTCGCCTTATTATTTGGAAGTTATTAAATATCGTGAAAACAAATACCAACCTGTTGAAGGAAAAACGAGCAAAAGCATTTATCATTGGATGAATACTTCAGAATGGGACGATTTCAAAATTGCGGTTGAAAAAGACAAAAAAGTAATTGATTCTGTTGCGAAAATGTCTGGCGTGGAATCTCGATTGATTGTTTGCTGTTTGATTGGCGAACAAATGCGCTTATTCAATTCGGATCGTGAAGCTTACAAAAAATGGATTGGTCCTTTGAAAATATTGTCTGTTGAATCTAAATTTTCTTTGGGTGTTACTGGAATCAAAGAATTGACAGCGCAAACGATTGAAAAACATTTAAAAGATTCAACAAGCGCCTATTATTTAGGTAAGAAATATGAAAAGCTGTTGGATTTCAAAACGGACAATCCTGCACAAGAGAGAATTGATCGTTTGATTTCATTCCGAAATCACTATTATTCTTACATGTACGCCGCTGTTTTCTTAAAACAAGTGAAACACCAATGGGAACGCAGGGGATTTCCAATCGACAATCGTCCAGAAATTTTATCAACGCTTTTCAATGTTGGATTTCCACAATCAGTTCCAAAAAAAGACCCAAAAGTGGGTGGATCTGTGATTAAAATCAAGGAAAAACCAATTTCATTTGGAATGATTGGCTATCAGTTTTACTATTCAGGAGAGTTGTGTGATTTGTTTCCAATCCACACCAAAAAATTCGATTGGAATGAAATTTAGACTGCGATACATTTTCATACTTTCAATTTTATTGCCACTTTCAGCTTGTTCACAACCAGCAGATTCAGCAAAAATTGAACCTGACACACTTCTTGGAAAATGGCAAAATTTAGCCAAAGGAGCGGAATACATGGAAATGGAAGCACCGAAAAAATCTGCAATCAACGATTCTCGCATTTGCATTTTAAAGCTCAATCCAAAAGATTTTGAATTGGAAATGCACGCTGCAACTGCCGAAGAAGATAAAAAATCGAAATCTGCAAGTGAATGGGCTGAAAAATACAATTTGAATGTGGTGGTCAATGCTGGAATGTATGATTTGGCAAAAAAAATGTTGAGCAAAGGATATCTCAAAGCGGGCGAACATGTCAATAATCCAAATTTGTATCCGAATTACAATGCGATGATTGCGTTTAATCCGAAGGACAGTCTGAAATGGAAATTTACTGTTTTGGATTTAAAATGCGAAAATTGGGAAAATGTCAAAGATGATTACCATTGTTATGCGCAAGGTTTGAGAATGATTGATTGCAATAGTCAACCTTTGAGTTGGAACAAGAAAAATCAATCTTGCAGCATGTTGGTTACCGCGGTTGATGCACTTGGAAATATCTATTTCATCTTTTCACGTTCGCCCTATACGCACAATGAAATGATTGAATTTATGCTAGGTTTTCCATTTAAATTAAACAATGCCATTTACATGGAAGGCGGACCTCAAACGAGTTTGTATATTCATTTTGGAGATCGAAAAATTGAAAAAATTGGAAGTTATGTTTCAGAAACTTATCCCAACGATTTAAATGATCATTTTTGGGCTTTGCCGAATGTGATTGGATTTAGAATGAATTAAGAATGTAGAATGCAGAATTAAGAATTAAATGGGATTATTGCCAAATTCTGCATTCTTAATTCTACTTTCTTAATTACCTAACAATTCGCTCTAAATACAAATCTTCCACTTTTTTTCTTGCCCAAGGCGTTTTTCTCAAGAAAGTCAAACTTGATTTCACGCTTGGATCTTTCAAAAAGCAATTGATGGGAACTAAATAACCCATGTGATCCCAACCGATTTCTTTTTCGAGTGCGACAATCATTTCTTCTAATTTGATTCCGTGAAGTGGATTATTGGGTTGTGACATGTGTTCTATTATTAAAAAAGAGGTACAATTTTCATCATACCTCTCAAATCTAAATTTTATTTCGTCAATTTTCTATACTTGATTCTTTTTGGTGCCGAATCGCCCAAACGTTTCTTCCGGTTTTCTTCGTAATCTGAATAAGAACCTTCGAACCAATGTACTTGCGAATCTCCTTCAAATGCTAAAATATGTGTGCAAATACGATCTAAGAACCATCTGTCGTGGGAAATCACTACTGCACAACCTGCAAAATTCAAAATTCCTTCCTCTAATGCGCGCAAAGTATTGACGTCAATGTCATTCGTTGGCTCATCGAGTAATAAAATATTTGCTTCCGTTTTCAATGTCATCGCCAAATGCAAACGATTTCTTTCTCCTCCGGAAAGGACACCAACTTTTTTATTTTGATCTGAACCTGCGAAATTAAATTTCGAAATATAGGCTCGTGAAATGATTTTTTGATTTCCAATTTCAATGTATTCATTTCCATCTGAAATCACGTCAAAAACTGTTTTATCAGGATGAATGTCTTTGTGAGATTGATCTACATATCCAATTTTTGCTGTTTCACCGACTTTGAATTCACCAGAATCTGGTTGTAACTCATTCATAATCATTTTGAAAATAGTGGTCTTACCAGCACCATTCGGTCCGATAACACCTACAATTCCAGCTGGTGGCAATTTGAAATTCAAATCGTCATACAATAATTTATCTCCAAAAGATTTGGCAACATGTTCTGCATCAATCACATTATTCCCCAAACGAGGTCCATTTGGAATTGGAATTTCCAATACGTCTTCTCTGTCTTTCATGTCTTCTGAAAGCAGTTTATCGTAATTCGTCAAACGTGCCTTGCTTTTCGCTTGTCGTGCTTTCGGGTTCATTCTCACCCACTCCAACTCGCGTTCCAGCATTTTCTGACGTTTCGAAGCCGTTTTTTCCTCTTGTTTTAAACGATTTCCTTTTTGTTCCAACCAAGAAGAATAATTTCCTTTCCAAGGAATTCCTTCACCGCGGTCTAACTCTAAAATCCATCCCGCAACATTGTCTAAGAAATATCTATCGTGTGTCACTGCAATCACAGTTCCTGCGTATTGTTGTAAATGTTGTTCCAACCAGTCAATCGATTCAGCATCCAAGTGGTTTGTTGGCTCATCCAGTAATAATACATCTGGATTTTGAAGCAACAAACGACACAAAGCCACA
This sequence comes from Flavobacteriia bacterium, assembly GCA_947450325.1. Taxonomy (GTDB): domain Bacteria; phylum Bacteroidota; class Bacteroidia; order Flavobacteriales_D; family Crocinitomicaceae; genus JAQVCM01. The sequence continues at coordinate 103,800 of CANFUT010000003.1, read as the reverse complement.
CGACGACGTTCTCCACCAGAAAGAGAATCAATCAATTGATCATCCGGCGGACAACGCAATGCATCCATCGCTCTTTCCAATTTGGTGTCTAGTTCCCAAGCGTCCAAAGCATCGATTCGATCTGAAACTTGACCTTGACGAGCGATTAACTTGTCCATTTTGTCTGGATCATTCAAAACCTCTTCGTCCATGAAAGCAGCATTGATTTCTTCGTATTCACGCAAAACGTCCACCGTTTCTTGTGCGCCTTCCATCACGATTTCTTTCACTGTTTTAGTTGGATCCAATTCTGGTTCTTGTGGCAAATATCCAACAGAATAACCATCAGAAAAAACCACATCACCTTGAAATGATTTGTCCAATCCAGCGATGATTTTCATCACGGTTGATTTACCAGAACCATTCAAACCAATGATTCCAATCTTCGCCCCGTAAAAAAACGAGAGGTAAATATTTTTAATAATTTGCTTTCCCTGAGGTGTCGTTTTGGAAACGTTCACCATGGAAAATATAACTTTTTTATCGTCTGCCATGTTGTTTTTTTGAGAAATTCAAAGATAGTTTTTTTTTATTAGACATTAGATAATGGACCACAGACAAAAGACTTGATTTACTCAAGAAATTTAAAATTTTCGCAAAAACAGCAAAAATCTTAAAGTTGCCTAGCAACAAAAACAATCTAGTCTAATAGTTGCGCAGCAACGGTTCTAAAATCTAATATCTAACAGCGTAGCGGATCTTTTTTAGTGTATTCCATGGGTGGAAATCTTCACAACAAAACCAACAACCATAATGATTGCAGAGGAACCAAAAAGAATAGTGATGGTTTTTGCTCCGTTTTTGAATTTGAATTTCAAGTGGAAAGCAACAATTAATAAGGTTAGTATTAAAGGTATTGTAGCAGGGAAAAGTTTTAGGCTTTCGTAAATATTACCTTGGAAGAGTGCCAAAAATGAACGTTGAAATCCACAACCTGGACATTCAATACCAAGATAATATTTCCAATAGCAATCGAGCATTTAAAAGCGACCCATCGATGAGAAAATTGAACCAAGGGCAACAACTAAGAAAATAATGTATATTAAGAACAAAGCTGATAAACACAAGCCAATGATGGCACAAACTTGTCCAGCTTTGGCATTTTTGTATGATGTATTGTAACTCATAGGGTCCTCCTGATATATTTTTTTGTTTTTTGCAAACAACACCAAAGCGATAATCGCACAAACAATTCCAGGGATTGCATATAAGCACCACGTAACAAGTGAAATTATCCCTAAAACCAATATTGCATTTGAATTGGGTAAAGGTTTTTCACCACTAAACATTGATCTGGTGTCTTTGTTGTCTAAAATTTCTTCCATGATTTTGTACTAAAATAAAAAATCCCCAGATATTTTCTGAAGATTTAAAAATATTTGATAAATATTCTCAATTTTTCATTGCATCTTGCAAAGTACCATAACCTGTTTCAGCAGTACTTGCAGAGATGCTTAATCCGAACACAAAGATGCTAGGATATATTAAGTTAAAAAAAGGTATGAGCATAACAATTACCAATTTAAAAAGTCTGGCCAAATTGACCAGACTCTAAATTAATTAAAAGATTAGTTCATGTCTTTTTGCATTTCCATCAATCCTTTTTCAAATTCTCCACCCAATTTATTACGGGCATCAATTGCTTCACCAATCTGCATTACACCCAATACTGTCCAAACTGTTGCAACAAGACCAATTACAAGACCTGCAATTCCTAAGCCTTTTTTTCCACCTGTTTTTCCAAGTTTTGACATACCCATTGCAGACAATGCTACTGAAAGAATACACAAAATTAGCCCAAAATAAGCTAAAGCAGCTGAGCCCATAAGTACAGCTATTACATTAAAAGGAACAAGAATACCTACCAATGATAGGATAAAACCTGTAACGGCCATTCCTTTTCCTTGAGGCGCGTTAGATACATTTAATTCTGACATAATGATTTATTTATAGTTATCGGTGCAAATATAGAAGAATACTTTAATTGAAATACACCTTTGTGAAAAATTGTTAATATTTTTTTTTGATAATGCAAAAAAATTTCGAGCAATTTCTATTTCAAATGTTTGTAATTCACACCATACATAATGATAAACCCGAGTGGAAAAATAATAGCAATTACTTGTCCAATGACAGCAAATCCAGCAAGTGGTCCAGAACTATTTGGCATCAATCCTCCCATCAATCCATACATTCCGATAAATGGTAAAATTTGACCTCCAACATATAAGAAAAAACCACTTTTCTTTAATTTCCACATCATCAAAGCGCCGAATAAACATAAAGCTGACCCCAAAAGCGCCAATAAATTGTTGATTTGTCCCCATTTTTTTAATGCAGCAATGTATGCACTATTATCAAAAGCCTTAAAGAAGGGATTGCTTTGGTAAGCATTACTTGAATTTTCTAACATTCTCAAAGTAAATCCTTGCATAAACATAGCGTAGATTGCTCCTAAAATACCCAATCCTGCACCTACAAATGTTAAAATGCACAACACTTTTAAAAAAGGAGGTAATTTTTTCTCCGTTTCTACTACTTCTAAATCTAAAAAATCACTCATAAAATTTCATTTTGGGGTTAAAGCGCTAATTTATAAATATAAACAATACAACGGGGGTATTTTCAATAAAAATCAACCATTTTCAATCCCATTTTTGAATAATTCACGCAGAGATTTATGTGTTTCAATTTTGTCAAACAACTTTTAAAAATTATCTTTGACACACTTTTGGGATGATTTCTCTCCTATTATAATAGAGGAAAGGATTGTTGTTCTCCGCGATGAATAACTTAAATCAAAAATAATTACAGATGATTTCTACCATGGAAAATTACACTTCAGAAGAATTGATGCAGTTGGAAGACCAACACGGAGCACACAATTATCATCCATTACCCGTTGTTTTAACAAAAGGTGAAGGCGTTTACGTTTGGGATGTTGAAGGAAAAAGATACTACGATTTTTTATCTGCCTATTCAGCAGTAAATCAAGGACATTGTCATCCTGATATCGTGGATGCAATGATTAATCAAGCAAAAACGTTGACATTGACTTCACGCGCATTTTACAATGATGTTTTGGGAGTTTATGAAAAACACATCACTGAATATTTCGGTTTTGACAAAGTTTTACCGATGAATACAGGTGCTGAAGCGGTTGAAACTGCTATCAAGCTTTGTAGAAAATGGGCTTACGAAAAACGTGGAATTGCTGAAAACGCTGCTAAAATTATCGTTTGCGAGGGCAATTTCCATGGAAGAACGACAACGATCGTTTCCTTTTCAAGTGACAATGATGCGAAAAATAATTTTGGACCGTTTACTCCAGGATTTATCAAAATTCCATACAACGATGTCAAAGCCCTAGAAGAAGCGTTGAAACAAGAAAATGTTGCTGGATTCTTAGTAGAACCAATTCAAGGTGAAGCTGGAGTTTACACGCCTGATGAAGATTTCTTGACAAATGCACGGGCACTTTGCTCGAAATACAATGCACTTTTTATCGCTGACGAAGTCCAAACAGGAATTGCGCGTACAGGAAGTTTATTGGCAGTTTGCGGAAATTGTACTTGTGAAAACAAATGCGAGAAACAAGCAACTTACAATCAACCAGATATTTTGATTCTTGGAAAAGCATTGTCTGGCGGTGTTTATCCTGTCTCTGCTGTTTTGGCAAACAATGAAATCATGAATGTGATCAAACCAGGTCAACACGGTTCAACTTTCGGAGGAAATCCAATTGCTGGCGCGGTTGCTGTTGCTGCGTTGAATGTTGTCAACAATGAAAATTTGATTCAAAATGCACGAAGATTGGGTAATATTTTCAGAAGTGAAATGCAAAGAATCATCGAAAAATCAGATTTGGTTGTTAAAGTGAGAGGAAAAGGATTGTTGAATGCGATTATTGTAAATGATTCTCCTGACAGCGAAACTGCTTGGAATTTATGTTTGAAACTAAGAGACAATGGCTTACTTGCCAAACCAACGCACGGAAATATCATTCGCTTTGCTCCACCTTTGGTGATGACTGAGGAACAATTGATGGAATGTGTGGCGATTATTGAAAAAACTATTTTAGAATTCTAAAATCAAAAAATAAAGTTGTTTACAAGGACAATTTGAAAAAGTTGTCCTTTTTTATTGCTTCTCCCCTCACCTTTTTCGCACTATAAGCGTTAAAGCAAATGTAAATTCTTTATAAAATCGATGCTAACGGAAGAACAACTTTTTATTCAATCACTAAAATCAGGTGATTCGTTAGCTTACGAAAAGTTGGTGAAATTGTATCAAAATAAGGTTTACAATACCTGTTATTCCTTTTTAAAACAATCGGATATTGCAGAAGATCAAACGCAAGAAGTTTTTATTCTTATTTTCAATTCAATCGCGCAATTTGAAGAGAAAAGTAGTTTAAAAACGTGGATTTATAGAATTACTGTAAGTCGATGTTTGGATTATTTGCGATCACAAAACAGGCAAAAAAGAAAATCCACAGGACTTTTGTCGTTGTTCGGTTTGTCGCAAGAAATTCCTGCAAACAATGATTTCACACCTTATGAGCATTTGGAAAACAAAGAATATGCAAAAATAATTGCAGACACTTTGGACGAAATGAAGGATAAATACAAAACTGCATTTGTATTGAAATACATGGAAGGAATGAGTCAGAAAGAAATTGCGCAAATCATGGAATGCAGTGAAAAAGCAGTCGAAGGAATTTTAGCCAGAGCAAAAATAATTTTGAAAGAAAAGCTCATAGCATACTTTCCAGAAATGAGGGAAAACAATAAAAAAAACATCTAACAATCAAAATGGAAACAAAAAATTCAAATAATCATGAAGAAAATCTCTTCAATGTGCTTGAAAATTGGGAGCAAAGAACAGTTCCTGATTTTTTTGAAACGCGTGTTTTGAGTAAAATTCCTTATTTGAAACCATCGAAAGTAATTAAATTCAATTGGGCATTTTTAACAACAATCGTTGTGTTAAATACATTTATAGCTTTCAAAGCATTGAGTACAAATGTAAAAACCTCGAAAGAACTAAAAGAAAGTGCCTATTCTGAATACTTAGAATCAACAAATTACTACAATCAATACTATAATCAAGAATTATGAATTTTACCCCGAAATTTTTTAAGCGCGGATTTTTCATCTTTGGAATATTCAACCTTATTTTGATAGGACTAATTGTTTTCGCTCCGAAACGTAGACCAGATAACAAAATGCATTTAAAACATGTAGTTGAAAAACTCAATGATATCTTAGCACTTGATTCCAAGCAACAAACAGAACTACAATTGCTTTTCAATCAACATCAAAAAGAGATTGACTCTATTAAATCAATTACGCAAAATTTACACAAACAGAACATGGATTGTTTAACAAGCAAAAATGGAAACTGTGATTCGTTGACAATTACGCAACCTAGTTTTGAAATGATACTTTTCAAACATCACCAAAGAATTTTGAAAATATTAAACAGTAAACAGAAAGAAAAATATTTAATTGAATTAAGAACTGAAAAACCAAAAAGCCCTCCTCCATTTTGATTCATTGATGATTTTTTTCCACGTTAACTTTTAAAGTTATCATTCTAGAGAACCCCGTTCAATCGATTGAGCGGGGTGTTTTTTTGAATCATTTTCAGGTTTTCCAATAAAATCACGTTGAAATACGTATATTTGCGCATCCAATTTTGGATTTTGCGCACGTGGTGAAATGGTAGACATGCCAGCTTGAGGGGCTGGTGCCTTCAGTGGTGTGCTGGTTCGAGTCCAGTCGTGCGCACTTCAAATTAAAATGATTTCTCTAAAACAACTTAAATCTTCACCAAAGGCAATTGCTGCGTTTTACTTTCTTGAATCACTTTCACAAAATACATTCCGGCTCTTGCGAAATCTAGATTGATTTCTTTTCCAACCATAGATTCAATGGCGTAGATTTCTTCTTCAAAAATCAATCTTCCATTCATGTCGATGATTTGAACAGTTGTTTTGTTGCTTGAATTGTTATCATTTTGAAAAGCGACTGTAAAACTTCCATTCGTTGGGTTTGGATAAATGTTGCAAAAATCACCATCAGTCAAAACAGGACAATTTTCAAATGCGCGACCCGGCGAACCTCCTTCACAACCTGCAAACCATGACGATGGATTATTTGGATCAATAAATCCAACAGAAAAATTGTATTCCAAAGTGAAATCTTCTATGGAAGGAATCACTGGCCAATTATCGTCATTTCGATAAATTACACTTGAAATCAAGGTTTCATTTGCATCAAATAATCTCAAAATTTCTTTATTAGAAAGACCAAAATCAAAATTTCCGATCACGTTTTCAACTTCAGGATGACGCTTTTGAAATAACTCTTTGCTATTAGTCAAAACCAAATAATCGTTTGGTTTCAATACAATTGAAGGGAAATCAAAAATGTGTTTATTTTTAGAATCTTTGAAAGTAAAATTCAATAGATCTAGGCTTTGATTTGAATTGTTTTTGATTTCAATCCAATCTCCAGCATTGTAAACTGTACTGATATTATTGTAGTTGATTTCCGAAATTAAAAGTTGTTCGTTGCAAGGAGTGTATTTCGCTCCGGGTGAACCACCAATACATCCACAAAACCAATTACTTGAATCTATTTTCACTGATTTTACGTACTGACTTTCCAATGTTCTACCCCATCCGTCTGCGCAAATTGGAAATGGTTTTTCATCGGTATAAGTTGTGTTGATAACCAGTCTTTTGTGCGCATCATATACTTGAATAGAATCAAATTTGTTGCTCCAAGGAAAACCAGTTGCACCCACAAAATTCGTCACATTTGGATACGTATTTTTGAACAAATTTGTATCTTCACAAATGACCAAATAGCCGTCTGATGGAATGGAAACGCCATCTTCAAAAGCATATTTATCCCAGAAATTTTTCGATTTGATTGACCAATTTGTCAAATTCAATGGAGTTGTTCCAAAATTGTGTAATTCTATCCAATTTCCACCATCAACTGAAGGATCTGGATTGTAATTGATTTCAGAAATGGTCAAAGAAAGTGGTTCAGAAATGCCGTTAAAAACAGCGATATAAGAATCATCGTTTCCGATATTGATTCTGAAGTTAGCAGAGTCCAATTGCTGTGAAGCCAACGTTGTATTCGCTTTCCAATGATTAAATGTAAAACCAGGATTTGCAACGGCAGTAACTTCAACCGGAACGCCATCAAAATAAACTCCAGTCCAAGGAAGTTGATTAGGAACGATGGTTGAAATTTTGATATATCCCGCCTCTGCAGGTTCAACATTGAGGTAAACTGTAACTGGTTTAACCAAAGCAAATTCATTCACGATTTGATTTCTAACTGCTTGATTTCGATTTGCAAATTGGTATAGAATATTGTTTTTAATGTTTAAATAATTATTCATTCCACCAATTGGATCACCCGTCCATTTTTCAAAATGTTTCGGCAAATCAGGCAATAATTGTTGATACATACTTTCGACGATAGGCAAATAATAGTCTGGTTGAAAGGTGGTATTCATCAAGTCAGCATAACGATTGACAAAATAATTTTTGAATTCTGTATTTTGATTTAACCCATTGAAAATTTCCCAATATGGATTTGGTTGATTGTTATTTCTAAAATAGTCGAAAATATTGGAATTAAAATCACTCCAACCACCTAAACCAAGTTCCATATCTTGAAGAAAAAATCTCCATTTGTTGTCAGTAGATTGCGTTCTAGCGATTTTCATGTTGTTGTAAACCCAGTCATAATTGGCAAACCAATTTTCTCCTGCCAAATAATCTGTGAAATTATATAAGTCTAACTGCTTGTTACAAACTGAAAAATAATCGCTTGCAGTTGGATCGTAAGTCGTAATTAAATCTTTCATTGTGTAAAAGGTAGAGTCTGAACCTTTCACTGTTCTCAAAATTCCCGCACCATAGAAATATGAAACAGAAAGTAAGTCTAAACTGTCTTTGTCATTTCCGAAATTGGTTGCAAAATAACCTTCGTTTGCTTTCTCACGCAATTCATAAACCCCAAAATACTCACCGTTTACATAGGCAATAACAGGAGAATATGCTTGTGAATTTGCATATGTTTCGCGCATGATACGCATGAAAGTTGCATCTTTTTGCGGATATTGATTCCAATAGTTACTTCCATTTCGGAGGTAAAAAGCATCAAATTCTTTGATAAAACTTTTTTCAGGAATTAAAGGATATTTGATCGATTTTCCTTCCCCGTAAAGTAAGTTCGATGGTTCAATTGTAACACTGTGTTGCGGATTTGATCGACTTCCTCCTGCTCCACCGTCAGGTTTTATCGAAGCACGAGATTCAAATTGTTTGATTCCATCAATGTCAAAATACTCAATGACACAAGGCTTTTTCCAATCGGTATTGTAATTATCAAAAATTCCATCAGGACCATATAAATTGAGTGAATCAGTTGTGATTGAAATCACAGGAAGTGCATAATCAGCTGACAACAAATAAGATTCCGTTGCAATTAAGCTCGGTAAAATTGAATCGGTGGATGAAATACATCTTACTTTCAGAATCGCATTGTCTGTGATTTTAATTGTATCTGAATAAAGATTTGAGTTAATTGTCGGTGTTTCACCGTTCAAAGTATAGTAAACTTCCCCGCCATAAACACTTGTATTTGTCACCGTTACTTTTATCGAATCTTGAAAAAATTGTCCATCAACATTGATAATTGGTGTATTTTCAAAATCTTCGTATGCGATTGATAGATTGTTGCTTGCTCCAGGAGTTGGAAAAGTAAAAAGCTTGCTATTTTGAACTCCGTCTAAAAATTTCCCAACAGACATATCAGGTTCTAAGTCAGGAACAATAAGTGAGTCTACAATGATTCCATCGGGATTAGATAAATAAATTGTTTCACCGTCGTTGCTGATACTGAAATTCGTTTCCAATGTCGAATTTGGAAATACGGTATTAAAATACGGATGAACAATTCCACCAAATAAACTCGTTGGAGTTTGGTAACCGAAACTCAAAAATGGCAACATTGTCAAATCAGAAGAACTGGTTGAGCTGTTGTGAACTTCAATTGCCAAAACATTCGTTCCATTTTTCATTGCTGATTTTAAAATCAATGGGTCAATTTCAAATGAAGAAATATTTCCACCTTGAATCAGACTAGCTTCATGATCTACTGCCAATTCATCCCAGCTTGGAGGAATTCCAGTTAATCCCGAACGGGCAATTTCAATTCCATTTAAGTACGCAACAAAACCATCGTCAAAATCCATGTCGAGAATGGCTTTCTTTATGACTGAAGTATCTGAAATAGAAAAATTTATCAGGCCATAAACTGACGTTGTAGGATTTGAAATCTCAGTTACATCGTCTTCATCTCCATAACCAACACTCATTTGTCCCGAATTCCACGTGGAAGCATCAAAGGAAAGATTATTCCAATCTGGTACTAAATTTGAATTTGGAATAAGATATTTCCAAGTACTATTTGCAAAAACTGCAGTCTCATAGAAATAGTTTGATGATTGATTTAAGTTACTAGTAGCAGCAATCGTAACGAATCCGTTTGGCGGTAAATTTAGATTTGGGAAAGTCCATTTTTGCAAATTGGTTGAATCATCAGATAAAAAGAAACCAACTAAATTAATGTTTGAATTGGAAGAATTATACAATTCAATCCAATCTGGATTGGTTCCATTTGGCAATACAAAAGTCGAGTTATTTGCATTAGATGCCTCATTCAAAAACACTTGAGAAAATAAATTTAAGGGTAAGAAAATGAAAAGTGTTAGAAATATTTTCATGGTATGAATTGAAATGAAACATTTATAATAACTTCAAATTTAGTTAAGAATAAAACGATATCAAAGAAAATTTAAGGTCAAAATTAAATTGAACAAATTAAAGACAAAATTGTACCTGGAAGCGTACTTTTACGGTATCATAATTTTTGTATGACTATTGCGTTTCAAGTATTCATTAACAAATGTTCAACAATGATTTTTAGATTTTTACTCGTACTTATTCTTTTCACTTCTTGCTCTTCTGGAGCTCAACAATATTTAAATAAAATTGATACAAAAGAAGATTTTGCGATGTTAAGTGGCGCACCGTTGTCTTCAAAGTACGGCAATATTGCTTCAATTAAAGTGATTTATGAGCTCAAAACTGAAAAAATATATTTCATCAATTCTAATTTTTACAAATATCACTTCGAATTTTGTCAGTTTAATTTAAATGAAAAAGCAGATTTAGGAGAATTTAATCGAGCAAATTATGATGTTTCAGAAGATCGAGCATACTTATTAGCGAACTTGAACTACAGTAAAACGTTGAATCGCTATTTCGTTGATTTATCTCCATATGACCAAATGTCTTTGGGTTATATGAAAAAACTATATGATGAAATTGCAGCTAATACATTCATAAAAAATAAATTATCATTTTTATTAAACACTGCTCGATTGCTAGAAAAGAAAGAGGAATTGAGTACTAAATTTCCAATTATTTTACCTGAAGAAATTTATGAAAATATCAGTTTTCAATCAGTAAGCCAAGGAAAAACATATGGAAAATTGCGATTTATTTCAAACCTAGATTCATTGGAAAGTCCGCTTTTGCCAACTGATATTATTGTGATCAAAAATACGCCGATGTATTTGCCTTTGGTTTCCGGAATAATCGTTACTGAATTTCAAACACCGCTGAGTCATTTATCGATTTTGGGACAAAATAGAAAAATTCCCATTTGTGCATACAAATCTGCATTTTCAGATGAAAAAATGAGATTAAATGATCTAAAAATGGTAGAATTTCGTGTTTTGAAAGATACATTTTACATCGTACAAAAAAATCATAGCATCAATCCAAAACAACAAAAAGAAGTCGTACTAACCAAAAACTTGAAAGTTGATTCGTTAGTTGATGTTAGAAATCTGAATTTCCGTTCTGCAAATTTTGCAGGAAACAAAGCAGCCAATTTTGGAGTTTTAAATTCATTGAGTCAAAGTCATGGATTTAAAGTTCCTGAAGGAGGATTTGCGATTCCATTTTATTATTATGAACAACATTTGAAATCAACGAAGGTTGATGAATTAATCAAACTTGCGGAAAAATATCAAAATACACCTGAAAAGTTGAATGCCTATTTAGGAATGATTCGTGAAGAAATCTTGTTGACCAAATTGGATCCTAAATTGATTGCAGAAGTAAGGCAAAAACTAGTCAAATCTGGCTTCAAAACTTTTAGATTCAGGTCATCCACCAACGCCGAAGACGCGGAAGGATTTTCAGGCGCTGGATTATACGATTCAAAAACGGTGAGTTTAACAGACACATCGAAAACAATTGAAAAAGGCATTTTAAAAGTTTGGGCAAGTTTATGGTCAAATCAAGCATTCTTGGAACGATCTTATTTTGGAATTAATCAACATTCGGTTTCAATGGGGATTTTGGTTCATCGCTCATTTCCTAACGAAGCTGTCAATGGCGTTGCAATCACGAAAAATCTTTATCGAGATAATTATATTGGCTTTGTTGTTAATGCGCAAATTGGCGATATCAGTGTGGTTGATCCACCCAAAGGGATAACTTGTGATCAGTTTATTTGTTCACCAAAAGACATTAATAGTAGTTTTCAAAATACGATTGAAGTGATTACATTTTCAAGCTTGAATCATCAAAAGCTGGTCATGACTGAAAAAGAAATTGAAAATCTCGCAGAACAATTGGATATCATTAAGCGGTTTTTCTATGTGAAATCAAAAACACATCTTACTAATTATGAATCATTTGGTTTAGATATTGAATTTAAATTGGATGAAAAAACAAGGCAGTTGTATATCAAACAAGTTCGATTTTATAATTAAATCGTAACATTCGATGTGTTTATTAAGAACAAAATAATCAATTAGAAGTACCTTTGTGAAATGATTGAAAGTACATCCACCCGATTAAATAAATACATTAGCGAAAGCGGAATTTGTTCGCGACGAGAAGCCGATAAATTTATTGAATCAAAAGTCGTTTTTATCAATGGTAAATGCGCCAAAATGGGCGATCAAGTGAAAGCTGGAGATGTGGTGAAAGTCAACGGAATTGCGATTGAACCCAAACCAGCAGAGGAAGCTATTTACATACTTTTCAACAAACCACCAGGAATTACTTGTACTACTGAAGCTGGCACAAAAGACAATATCATCAATTATATCAGTTATGGCGAACGAATTTTTCCAGTCGGAAGATTGGATAAAGATTCTCAAGGATTGATTATTTTGACAAGTAATGGCGATATTGTCAATAAAATTCTACGGGCTGGAAATGAGCACGAAAAGGAATATTTAGTCACAGTTGATAAACCTGTTACAGATCAATTTGTGAAAGCAATGGCTTCAGGTGTTCCAATTTTAGGAGTTCATACAAAAAAATGTAAGGTCTCTATTGAATCAAAATTTGTTTTTCGAATTACTTTAATTCAAGGATTAAATCGACAAATCCGAAGAATGTGTGAGCATTTTGAATATGAAGTGTTAAAGCTTGAGCGAGTTCGCATCATGAATTTAAATTTAAAGGGAATTCCCTTGGGCGAGTATCGCGAAATGAAAAAACATGAATTAGAGAATTTGAATGACTTACTCAAAAATTCAAAGCAAACAACTGAAACAAAAAAATCAGTAGTTGGAAGTAGTAAAACACCAACTTCGAAGAAACCGTCTGGAAAACAATTTAGTAAGTCTTCTAGTTTTGGCAAAGATAAACGGACTGGTGCAGGAAAGGCTAAAGCTGGAAGTGGGGCGAGAAATACTAAAAGTGGAAGTGCTGCGAAAAGTTCTGGAGGAAGGGCTGGGAGAAGTCGAAGTGTTCGTTGAAATTGTTATTGGTTTTTATCAGTTAGAATCATTTAGATACACGGCACCATTCATTTCTAGATTTCAAAAAAGAAATCTATTGTCAATATTTAGCTATTAATAATTGAGGAAATTGATGCTAAGAACATTAATTTTCATTGTTTAAAATTCGTAGTAAATTCGGCATCAAAAATACAATATGATGTTAATCGTTTTTATCGGTTATAATCATTTAACCAATTGATTTCATTGATTTTTTCAATAAAATCACTTTTTAAACCAACTCAGAAATCGCCTTTTTAGTGCCAATAGTTCTCGTTATAAAGTCAACATCAAATTTCGGACTTCTTGCTGGTGAATATTCTCTTCCGTAAAAGATAATTTGCAGATGCAACTTATTCCATAGTTCTCGAGGAAATAACCTTTTTGCGTCTTTTTCTGTTTCTACAACATTCTTACCACCTGTAATCCCCCATCTAATTAAAAGTCTGTGAATATGGGTATCTACTGGAAACGCTGGGACTCCAAAGGCTTGAGACATCACAACACTTGCTGTCTTGTGCCCTACAGCAGGCAATTCTTCTAATGCTTCAAAGCTTTGAGGTACTTCTCCACCATATTTTTCTATTAAAATATGAGATAATCCGTAAATTCCTTTCGATTTCATCGGTGACAAACCGCAGGGACGAATTATTTCTTTAATTTCTTCGACGGATAATTTTATCATATCAAAAGGATTATTTGCTCGCTTAAATAGAGTTGGAGTTATTTGATTAACTCTAACATCTGTGCATTGCGCGGAGAGTAAAACTGCTATTAACAGCGTGTAAGCATCAGTATGATCTAATGGAACAGGTGTCTCGGGATATAATTTTTCTAGTTCCTCGATAATATATTTAGCTTTCTCTTTTTTTGTCATTTTATTTTCAATTATTATTTGAAGTTGAAATAGAAAAAATTTAATTCGTAAAAATACAATAGTTAAAGACAAAAACTTGATATTTTTCTCCGAACTCAGCTTTGAAAACGTAAATCATTCAAATTCCAAAACAACATATTTTCAAAAGACATTTAGTATTTTCGCTGTATGAAAGAAAATATTATCCAGTTTCCTCAATACAGAATATTATCAAATAAAAAGTCTTTATACAAAATACTTGACGATAGAAATTTTGAAGAAATACAATTCGTTGGATCTAAAAAAAAACATTATGTAATCCTTGCTGAACAATATCCGGAAATTTTAAAAATCCAAGATATGTTATCATTATTTGAAGGACTTTATGTAAAAATAAGTGAAGATGAATGGCTTAAAAATGTAGACTAAATTCACTAATAATTTTTCGTTTAACGATATAATTCAATGGTTTGTCGACAAAAAAATTCATATCCAAAATAAAAAAATACAATATTTACTTCATTTTCAAATATTAATACTATTTTAGTATCTTGAAATAAAAAAAACTGATGTATGAATAAATGGATAATTGCATTTTCTTTAGTGCTTGTTCTTTTTTCTTGTTCACTTACTGCTACTCAAGAAACAAATTTTAATGCTCAAGCTGCTAATTATTTAAAAGCCGTGAATGGAGGTTTAATGCTCAAGGTAATCTCGAAAACTCATCCTTCCTATGTAAAGCATATAAAGCTAAAAGGTGATGAAATTTTCAAAAAAACATTCTCTAAGAAAAACATTCGAAAAGAGAGAGTAAGTAATATTGAAGTTCGTCAAATCAAGGAAAAAGACTACAGCATTCAAATAGCCTTTATGGCTGAATCAAAAGACTTTTTTAATGAAACTATCGAAAGGAAACCTTACGTAGCTATTTCTGAAAACAATGGTCTGGATTGGTATTTTGTCCCATACAAAGTATGGAAAAACAAAAACATCTATCTGAAAGTCAAAAGACTGTTTTAAAATTTACCGAGTAAATACAAATTCAGTATCTGTTGATTGATTGATATCAAACTGATAACCATCAATGGTGTAGAGTTTTAATTCTTCTGCAGTTTTAATATCCTGAGTGATGATGTACCTGGCCATTGCTCCTCTTGCATGTTTAGCATACATCATCACAATTTTATATTCACCATTTTTTAACTCTTTAAATATTGGTGTAATAATCTTGTATTTACTTTTCTTCGTTACAATCGATTTAAAATATTCGTGGGACGCCAAATTGATAATTTCATTGCTTTCATCAATTTCTCTATTCAAATTATCTATGATTTTTGAACCCCAAAAAGAATATAAATTGTTTATTTTTGGAGTGATTTCCCATTTTGTCCCCATTTCTAACCTGTATGGATAGATTAAATCTAATGGCTTTAGTATTCCATAAAGTCCTGATAAAATTCGAATTTTCTCTTGTGCTAATTTAATTTGATCCAAACTCAACGATTCTGCATCAAATCCTCTGTATACTTCTCCTGAAAAAGCATAAATACAAGGCTTATTGGAATCTAGGGGTTGGTTTGGAGATTCCCATTTTTGATATCTTAAATGATTCAACTCAGCCAACTCAGTCGATAAACTCATCATTTTTGAAAGTTTTTTAACTGAGTTTTTTTTCATTTTTTTCGCTAAAGCTTCTGCTTCCTTTAAAAAAACAGGAACAGTGAATTCGAAAGTCTCTGCTTTTTTGCTAAAATCAAGAGATTTGGCAGGAGATAATAATATTTTCATTTATCAATTTTTATTGGAATGATATAATCTAACTTCAGTTGCACCTTTTCCGTATTCCAAATAGGAAGCATCGAAAAATTCAACATTATCCTTCTTAGCTAAAAATGTCCTAATTTCATTTTTCAAAACACCTTCCCCAACCCCATGGATTATAATTAATTTAGGAATCATTTTTTCTTGAGCCTTTTTTACAAACGACCTAAATTCAGTCATTTGCTTTATTAAAATTTCAGTATTCGATAAACCAATATGAGAATCCAACAATTCTTCAATGTGTAAATCTATTTCCCAAACATCTGAAGATCTTTTACTACCATCTAACTTTTCTTTAGAAACAAAATAATTCGCGGTACTGAGCGATTCATCGTCATTGATGTTATTGGTAAAACTTTCAAGCTGATAATCATTTGAATGTATTTTTACGATTTCAGATATTTCCATTATTCTATCAAATCCCGAATCATCTAGTACTGTGATTTTATTATCGCTACTAATTTTGAGAATTGTACCACCTCCTTTTTCAAAAAGAAATCCAACTTTTTCACCAACCTCGTAATTCATTTTTGAAATTTTAATGTTGTAAAATTACGATTAAGTTTAGTTTAAAGTTTTCGAAAAACACATTTATTTTTTCCAATATTTATAGGGGTGTAAATGATTTTAACGGATAAAAACACTTAAATGCAACAAAAAAATTTGGATTCAAAAGATATTATTCGCTAAATTAGGATAATAACCTTAATAAACAACTAAGATGGAAAATGTTCTTTTTAAAAGAGATGAAAGAAAATGCTGCGTTTGTGACAAAAAGTTATTTGGACGATCAGATAAAGTCTTTTGCGATATTCATTGCAAAAATAAATACCATTCGGAATTAAGAAAACATAGTCAGACAGCATCAGCTACAACAACGAAAATTTTAAACAAAAACTATGCGATATTATGCGTGTTGCTTGGTCAAAATTGTAAAAAATATAAGGTCAAAAAACTTTTTCTTGAATCGAAGGGTTTCAACTTTCAAACAATCTCTGGTCTAGAAAAAACGACGTACGGTCAAAAAATGAAAATTTATGAATTTTCATGGTACTACAGTAGTGAAGATAATATTGTAGTTCTGAGAGACAATGAACAATCGAAAATTTCGCCTTACGTTTACAAAAGATGGGAATATCATTATAAAAAACTTGAATCTCAAATTTAATGTTTCAATTTTGAAGCAGTGATTTATCAACAATTTCACTTTATATTAAAAGTCTTCTTAAATTTGTGTCTAAGATGGAGGATTACATAGTTTCAGCAAGAAAATATAGACCACAAACTTTTGATACAGTTGTTGGGCAAAAATCTATTACCTCAACTTTAAAAAACGCGATTAAAAGTCATCAACTTGCTCAAGCATTTCTGTTTTGTGGTTCAAGAGGTGTAGGAAAGACAACTACAGCTCGTATTTTAGCAAAAACAATTAATTGCTTTAATCCAAGAGAAAATATCGAAGCATGTGATGAATGTGAATCTTGTAAATCTTTCAATGAAGGAGCTTCATTAAATGTATACGAACTAGATGCAGCCTCAAACAACTCGGTTGAAGATATAAGAAATTTAATTGATCAAGTAAGAATTGCACCCCAACTTGGAACCCATAAGGTTTATATAATTGATGAGGTACACATGCTTTCAAATGCTGCTTTCAATGCATTTTTGAAAACTTTAGAGGAGCCACCTGCTCATGCTATTTTCATTTTAGCAACAACTGAAAAACACAAAATCATTCCAACTATTTTATCTAGATGTCAAATTTTTGATTTCAATAGAATAAAGGTTAAAGATATAGCAATTCATTTAGCATCTATTGCCGAAAAAGAAGGCATTGATGCTGATAGTGAAGCATTACATTTGATAGGACAAAAAGCTGATGGTGCTTTGAGAGATGCGCTTTCAATTTTCGACCAAATTGTAAGTTTTGCAGGAAATAAATTATCCTTAAATGCTGTTTTAGAGAATTTAAACATTCTTGACTACGATTATTTCTTTAGAATTGTAGAAAACTCTTGGAAAGAGGACATTCCTGGATGTTTACTTCTTTTTAATGATATACAAGAAAAAGGTTTTGATGGTCACAACTTTATTGTAGGTTTAGCTGATCATTACAGAAACTTACTTGTTTGTAAAGATGTTAGAACCGCAAAATTGTTAGAAGTAGGTGAAAGCGTTGAAAATAGGTTTATTGAACAATCGAAAATTTTTGAATCTGCATATATTTTGAGATGCTTGGGTATTTTAAGTAAAACAGATATCGAATATAAAGCTTCAAAAAATCAACGATTATTAGTTGAACTCGCATTGATGCAGCTTTGTTCGATTAAGAATGAGCTTGAAAAAAAAAAAGATTAACTGATCCAGTAGAAATTATTCCATTTTCGGGGCAAACACTGCGACCTTCAGTAAATCCTGGTAAAACCAAACCTTCTGAACCTCAGGAACGACCAATTTCTCTCAAAAAAGAAGTCAAATCTTTTTCAACTCCAACAGGAGTTCTTAACACCAATAATTTGTCGATTAAACAAAGTTTAAAGGACAATTCTAATGACGAAGACTTAAATAATTCGGAAGATATTTCAAATAGACCGCAAAAGCCATTTTCCTTAGATGAACTCAAAATGGTTTGGAGGCAATATGCTTACAAAATTAAGCAAGATGGCATTGAGGGAGCAGATTCAATGAATTTGGCGCTAACCAAACGAGATCCAAAATTACCTGCCATAAATCATATTCACCAAGAATTTGATAATCAAATTCAAATCGATATGATGAAAAATCATTTTTATGCCTCACTTCTAGATTTTCTTCGAAATAAATTGCAAAATTGGTCCATCACTATTGATTTTTCAATTATTGAAAATCAAGAAGAAAATAACAAACACCTAACAGGCAGAGATAAATTTGAAATTTTGGCTAGAAAAAACACAAACCTATTAACATTGCAAAAAACGTTCAATTTAGATATTGAATATTGATTTATAGTTGCAATTTTGACGGTATTCCCTTAGCTGTTTTTATCCGTTAGAATCATTTAAGCACCAGTAAAAACGAGAGATTCAAGAATTAATTCACTCATATTTATCAAAAATAGCATAACTCAAAGGCGTCCACAAGCACGCCGGTAAATCTGATTTTTTCAACCCTCCATTTATCCATGAGTTACACGTCAAAAACAAACTATATTTTCCTTTTGATTCATAAAAGGCATCGTAATCCCAATACCCACGATCTTTGATACAAATGGTAGAACCGCTTTCATCAACATCAAAGGAATCTTCTATATAATTGACCAATTTGATATATTGTTTATCTGAAATAATTAGCCTTTTACATAATTTCCCCGGTGTAGGTTCCGACTGAAAAACCACATGAATTGCTGTTTTACCACGGTAGAAAAGTGCATCAAATGCTGTTGAAAATTTTAAATCACTCCATTCAGGAGTATTGAGAAAAAAACCTTGATCTCCCCATCCAAATGCAACAAATTTGAATGAAGAGTCAGTGCCTCTTAAATCTTTCCAGGGAACAATTTCGTTCCAGTTTTGAATATCTGAATGAACCGGTACAATAAAATCAGTATGAATACCGTCTGTTCTTATATAAACAATTCTTCCTTTTTTCTTAGCAACATAATCATCTCCAATTTGAAAAACCATCCCAAAAAGTGCGATAAAAATATAAAGTGTTAACAAACTCCAAAAAAGCTCCAAAAACATTAGAGGGAATCTGATTAACCAAATTAATTTGAATTTCATAAACTAAACTTTCAGCGTTGAGAAAAATTCTACTACAAGTTTAAGATCATCTAAATCTAATGTTTGATTTATTACACTTTCCCCAATATCACTTAACAAAACGCATTTCACTTGTTGCTCAAAATTCTTCTTGTCATTTAACATTAGTTGAAAAATGGGGTCAATCCACGAATTTTCAATATTTGGCAATTCAAAATTTTTCAAAATCACTTCTGAAATCTCAATAAAATCAGATTCACTTAAAATATTTCGCTTCCAAGAAATAAATGATTCTGCCAAAATCCCAATTGCAACAGCATGTCCATGGGACAAAAACTCTTCTTCACCGATAAAAAAACCTTCAAATGCATGGCCAAATGTGTGACCAAAATTTAATTTTTTTCTCACATTTTTTTCAAATGGATCCAAATTAACAATTTGATTTTTAATTTCAATAGATTGACAAATTAGTTCATGCATTTTTTCCCTATCCGAAAAATCAATATCTTTCAATGATTCCCAATGCAATTTACCCGAAATCAGAGCATGTTTTAACATTTCAGCGTAACCATTCTTGAGTTCATTAAATGGTAAAGTCGATAAAAATCCGGGGTCTACAAATACATTTATTGGATTCGAAAAAACACCCAATTGATTTTTATACCTTCCTAAATCGATCCCTGTTTTACCACCAACTGATGCATCAACCATGGCTAATAAAGAAGTTGGAATCTGAATAAAATCAAGACCGCGTTTAAAAATAGAAGCCATAAAACCTCCTATATCCGTAACAACACCACCACCTAAATTAATTACTAAATCATTTCTGCCTATCTGATATTCTGACCAAGCTTCCCAAACTTGAAAACAAACTTCCATCACTTTGTTTTCTTCGCCACATGGCAACATCATTACTTCTGCATCTTCTAATCCTGAAAAAGCAGTCAACAAATATTCTAAACAATGATCATGTGTATTTTCGTCTACTAAAATTATTTTTTTAGAATTCGAATATTTTTCTAATACATTTGAAAATGAAGAATTTAACAATGAACCAATTTCGATATCATACCCTATTGCTTCTATTTTCTGAATCATATTTAAAAAGTGTTAATCTTATTTTGTTGTCAAAGTAAATGATTTTTTTAAGTTTCTTTAATCCAAGAGATGAAAAATGTCAAAATAACTTATTTTTGTAATATGATTTCTTTCGAAAATACCGAAATTGCTTTTAAAAGCAAGTCTAATAAAGATTTAAAAAGAGCATATTGGCTCTTCAAAATGGTGGGTAATCCATCTGTTGTAAAATTTGGAAAATGGGCTACAAACGCCTCTTTCAAAGCTCATTTACCTATAAATGGTATGGTAAAAGCAACGATTTTTAAACAATTTTGTGGTGGAGAAACGATCAACGAATGTACCAACACAATCAAGCAGTTAAATGATTTTGGCATCGGCACCATTTTAGATTACTCAGTTGAAGGTAAAACTTCTGCTGAAGATTTCGAAAAAACAACCAACGAAATTATCGCAACAATTGAAAAAGGGAAAAATAATCCCGCAATTCCATTTGCTGTATTTAAGGTTACTGGTATCGCCCGATTTGGAATTCTTGAAAAGGTAAATAATATCGAAAATGAATTATCTGAGGTAGAAAAAAAAGAATTTCAAGATGTTATAAATAGAATTGATAGAATATGTAAGAAAGGTTTTGAATCAAATGTTCCCGTATTTATTGATGCAGAGGAAACTTGGATTCAAGATACTATTGATCGTATTTCAGTTTCAATGATGGTAAAATACAATCAAAAAGAAGTAATAGTTTTTAATACTTTACAAATGTATCGACATGATAGACTTCAATTCCTCAAAGAAGCAACAAATGCTGCTAGGTTAGGTAATTATCATTACGGAATAAAGTTAGTTAGAGGTGCTTACATGGAAAAGGAAAGAGAAAGGGCTATTTTAAAAGGTTATCCCTCTCCTATTCAACCTGACAAAAAATCGTGCGATAAAGACTACGATGATGCATTGACTTTTATTATTGAAAATATTGACGTCCTAGCTTTGTGTGCAGGAACACACAATGAAGAAAGTTCTGCTTTTCTAGCAAAACTGATCACAGAAAAAGGACTTGATAAAAATGATAAAAGATTATATTTTGCTCAACTTTTAGGGATGAGCGATCATATCTCCTATAATCTTTCAAGTAATCATTTTCTTGTTGCTAAATATGTGCCTTATGGACCGATAAAAGAAGTTATGCCTTATCTTTTAAGAAGAGCGGATGAAAATACATCTGTTGCTGGACAAACAAGCAGGGAGCTAAATTTGATTACCAAAGAGATGAAAAGAAGAAAATTGAAATAAAAACAATATTGCAAAAAAAAAGTGAAGTTTCAACTTCACTTTTTTTTTGCAATATTTATTGAGCTTATCTAATTAATAAAATATGTCCGCTAAACTCATATTTCTTATCTGAGTGGATGTCTTTAAATTTCAATGTCCAAGTATAAGTTCCATTTTGAACAACTTTACCTCCATAGGTTCCGTCCCAGCCTTCACTTACATCATGACATTCCCAGATCAATTCACCCCATCTGTTGTAGATTAATATCTCAGCACTGTATAAATCAATCCCATCAACAACAATCTTCCAAGTTTGATTGTGCTCATCTCCATCTGGTGTAAATGAATTTGGCGCGTACAATACTACCTCACTAATAACATTTACAATTTTTGTAACTGTATCCTGACAACTATTTTGATCTGTTACCAACAAAGTTACTGGATAAGCACCTTCAACATCATTAGGAAAACTCGCATTTACATTTTCTGAAACTGAAGTAGAAGGATTTCCAGAAGAAATTGTCCATTGATATGAAACAACATTCGATGAACTTTCATTTTCAAGCAATACGTTTGGATCAAAGAAAGAAACATCATTTGGCAAAATATTAAAATTAGCTTCTGGATAATCAAACGCTTCAATCATATTTGTAAATGTTGAATCATATAAACATCCAAAAATAGATGTCACCTCAACATGAACTGTGTAAACTCCAGGTTGTGTGTAAATGTGACTAAACGATGAAGTACCTGGAAAACTGATTATTTGTCCATCTCCAAAATCTACTATTGTTGTTGCAATTTCCGCCGAATTTGTTGTATTGGTAAAATTGATTGCAACTGGAAAACATCCTTGAGTTGTATCAGGAACTAGAACTGGGAATATTTCGAGAGGGTTTACAATTGTCATACAAGTATCCACAGCAGGCGAACCACAAGCCTCTGTTAAAGTAACACAATACGAATTATTAGTTAACGGAGGTGTAACCGTTATTGATGACCCAATTCCCAATAAATTTCCATTTTGTGTCCATGTATAAGTATACGCTGTACTTCCTCCTGAACCTAACGCACTAATATTTAGCGAAGCTCCCACACAAACTGAAGTATCATGAGAAAAAAAATCCAATTGCAAAGGTGCAGGTTCTGTAATAGTGAATGGTTCAGTATCAGAACAACCACCAGAGCCAAAAACTTCCAAAGTATAGCTTCCTGCAGCAAAACCAGCAATAGTAGCTGGCGAAGTAGCAGCAAACTGAGGACCTCCATCAATAGAATACGATGTAAAATTTAATCCTGTTACTACAATACTTCCGTTACTCGCACTGTTACAATTTACATTTGTTGGAACAACAGTGGTAATGGATGTACTAACTTCAACAACAGTAATTATTGCTTGAGCAATACAACCCGCGCTATCAACTCTATATTTATATTGTCCAGGATTCATTGTGAGTGGATCATAAGGCATCGTAACTGGTGTATTTGTTGCACCATAAACCCAATATCCATTTGGACTTGCACCGGGACCAAGAACTGGAAATAAATCAGTCGCAGTGCCCGCAGAACAAATTGTAAAAGTAGAGTCAGCACCAGGATAAGCAGAATTTGAAAGAGTTACATTTAATTGATCAGTAGTTGCACAAAGTGGATGTCCAGTTGGATAAACAGTTAAAGTCAATGTTTGTGGAGATAAAAATGTTCCAATCGGATTTGGAATATTGGGATTATTTAAGTCCGCAGATGGACTCCATACAAATTCAAACCCTCCAAAACAATCTGCAGTAAATGAATCTACTGTCGTGGGAGGTGTTGTTCCATTTTGTCCTTGTTGAACAACAACAGTACCGTTGGGATCAATAATTTGATATTCACATTCACTTGTCCAACTTCCAGATGCTTGGAATTGAACAGTAACTGAAGCTCCATGTGGCACATTTACTGTATATACAGAATTTGCCCCGGTGCTTACAGTGTAACTTGTTGTTGTTCCATTTACGGTAAAAAGTAAGTTGTTTCCATTCCATCCATCTCCAAATGAATCAACTAAATCAAGAGTATAAGGACAAGGTGAACCGCCACCTGCACCAGAAATAGATCCATTTAATTGCTCAGGAGTTCCACCACAAACAATTATATCATTTCCAGCATTTGGTAAAGGATTATCGTTTACTGTTAAGACAAATGAAGAATCATTTGTACAACCAAAATTGTCTACGACTGTATAAGTGTATGTATAGGAACCTGGCGCTGTTGGTGAAATAGTCATTGCATCACCATTGGCGGAAACATTCGATGCAAATGGTGCAGGCATATTCCAAAAAGATGAATCGGCACCTAAACCAATTTGAGGTGTAAATTGAACTAAATTCGGATACAATGATGGATCTAAAGTCAACCCAAAGCTAAATACAACTCCATCATCAGCTGCCCAGTTATCAACTACAGTCAAAGTCCATACTCCATTTGTAGGACACCCCACTAAACTAGAAAAGGAACCAATTGGTTGATAATTACCTGCAGGCAAAGTGCCTCCAAATCCACTTGCATTAACCCAGCCAACCCATGTTTGAGTTGCTGAAGGAGTAAAGCAGTAATTATAAGGTGTACCTTGTGTTGAAGGATCTGAACAGTCAACATTATCCGCTTGATTTGGAACTCCCAGTTGTGTTCCGCCTCCACCCTGTTGGTGAAGCATAATCGATTGACCGTTAGGGCAATTTAAATAAATTACTAAATCTCCCATAAATGAGTGCTCTAATTCTAAGCAAATAGACTGAACTTGAGAAGCATTTGTAATTGTTGTCCCGGCAGCAAAACCCGTTTGCAAAATATCAATATTTTGCGCAACACCTAACTGTGTATCTAATAAACAACCATCATTTATTGTTTCATAACCAGAAAAGCCATTCCATAAAACTTCATAATCATTTGGAGTTGCACTGGCAACAAGAGACTCACCAAGACAAATCGTAGTATCACTCATAAATCCAATAAAACTAGGAATGGTGGCAACGAGAACTTGTAAATCAATTAAGTTATTATTGACACATACATTATCTGCATTATTATCTGTTACAAACAACTGAACACGATAGTGACCTGGGATGTTGTAGGAATGTGAAACATTTTGTCCATTTGCTGATGTACCATCCATAAAATCCCAAGAATAATCAGAAATTGAAAATCCTGGTTGAGCAAATGAACCTGCATTTTGAAAATTTACAGTCTCACCAACACAAACATGAATACTATCAGAAGTAATTCCGTTCAAAATCACGCCTCCTGCAACGGGATCACTACATGGTGTTTCACACATTGCTGATGCTGTAAAAGAGCCAGTACCAACTGAATTTGAAACAAATGTAAATGTCAAACAACCTGTTGTATTTTGAGGAGAAGCTTGAATCACAACCCCCTGCAACTCGGTGCCTTGATAAACACCTAACGAATTTCCAGCTGTACTATTTCCATCATATACATACATGTAATCGACATTCGTTTGATTCGGTGCAGGATTATCATCTTGCAAATTCAAATTGAATAAATTAAAAACTACAGTCATATAATCACCTGGAACATCTGGGCAAATAGTGAAAGTAATACTCTCTCCATTTGAATATCCTGCCCCCCCTTGTCCGCCTGAATCGATAATAAATCCATTACAAGTACTTACAGAAGTATTATTTATTGCTGAGGTAACATTTATAGGAGTTTGTCCTAAGGAAAGAAATGAAACAAATGCAAATAATAAGAATATAAACTTTTTCATAAATGACTATTTTGTGTATAGTGGACTTTTACCGAATCGTATGTTATTGGAAACTTTGTCAAAAAAGTAGAGAACATGAAGTTCATCTAATTCTAGCACCGTAGGTTCATTTTGCTTAAGGACAATTCCCCATTCTTTAAAATTAAAAGTTCCTTTTACTATATCACTTTTTTTCAAAGAAATACCACTTGAATTTTTAAAACTATTTAGACTTGCAAAACTTGATGCATTAACATCAGCTTTAAGCTTTATTTCATATCCGTAATCTAATTCGAATAAAAGAAAATTATAATAATTATGATTTTTGGAATAAATAGTCATAATTGTATCTCCATGATTTTTCATTAATCTGCTGTCATATTTCTGCAAATCTTGAGAAAATGACAAGCCAGAGACTAATAAAAACAGACAAAGTAAAGTACTCTTCATAATTTTAAATATGTTTTGACGAACTTAAGACGAATAAATCTATAATTAGGTTGCTATTTTAACCTTAAAAAGAATTAATCACATTTTTTTTAACTAAAAACCTTTTAATTCCCTACTTTTGGAAATAAAATATGTTTTTTTATTAAAAAGATTTAGAAGGATTTATTTTTTTAAGAAATAATTCGTAATATTGCACCCCGATTTACGGTCAGATAAATAGAAATTAAGAGTCATGGATATCATTAGAGAGCTTCAAAACGAACTAGTAGAAGTAAAAAACTTCCCAAACTTCAAAAGTGGAGATACTATTACAGTTTCATATAAAATTAAAGAAGGCGCGAAAGAGCGAATTCAGCAATTTCAAGGTGTTGTATTGCAACGTCGTGGAAATGGTGCTACTGAAACCTTTACTGTACGTAAAATGTCAGGTAACATTGGTGTAGAAAGAATCTTCCCAATTTCGTCTCCATTTGTAGATCAAATTGTAGTTAACAAAAAAGGTGCTGTTCGTCGTGCTCGTATCTTCTACTTCCGTGAAAGAACTGGGAAATCTGCTCGTATCAAAGAAAAAAGAAGCTTTTCTGTTGCAAAATAATTTTAAATACCTAAATTTGAAACCGTTCAGTATTCTGAGCGGTTTTTTTTTATCTTAAAAGTTAAAAATGTTTTTCATCTTATCAAAATTACTGCTGGTGTTCCTCTCCCCATTTCTATGGTTTATTGTTTGTGTTGGAATATTTTTTTATTGGCCAAACTCAATTTACAAAAGAAGGGCTAGAATGGCTGGAATTATCATTTTCTTCTTCTTTAGCAATGGTTTTATATTCAATGAATTTTGTCGCCAATGGGAAGTGCATGGTACTCCAATTGATGAAGTAAGAAACTATCAAGTAGGAATTGTTTTAGGAGGAATGGCAGAATTTAACAACGATATTGGAGTTTTGAGTATAAGAAGAGGTGGTGATAGAATATGGCAAGCAATTAGTTTATATAAAAAAGGGAAAATAAAAAAGATTTTACTTTCAGGTGACAATGGCTATCTTTCTGATAGAGGTTTACATGAATCTGAACAATTCAAAGAAGTGTTGGTTCAATGGGGAATTCCCGCAAAAGATATTATCGTAGAATCAATTTCTAAAAACACACATGAAAATGCATTGGAAACAAGAAATTTATTGCTTGATTCATTTCCAAAAATAGATTCTTGTTTGTTGATCACTTCTGGAAATCACATGAGACGTGCAATGGCTTGTTTTGAGCGTGAAAATGTAAATGTTGTTCCGTATTCAACAGATTTATATACAGGTCCAGAAAGATCTTTTTATTGGGATCAATTACTTGTTCCAAGTGTTGATACTTTTACCGAATGGAATTTCTTAATCAAAGAATGGGTTGGTTATATTGCGTATGATTTAGTAGGCTATATTTAATTCAAAAAAAAATGAATCAAGTGGTAACTAAATATTACCACTTTTTTATACACAAAAAAAAGTCTAATTCATAAAGAACTAGACTTTCAAATAATTATTGATTAAAATTACATTCCTGGCATTCCACCTTTCATTCCTTTTAATTGCTTCATCATCCCCATCATATTTTTAGGATTACTCATCATTTTCATCATTTTGCGAGTATCCTCAAATTGCTTTAAAAGTTTGTTTACTTCTTGTACTGAAGTTCCACTACCGTTTGCAATTCTATTTTTTCTTTGACCATTCAACAACGTTGGATTTGCTCTTTCTTTTGGAGTCATTGAATAAATAATTGCTTCTATGTGTTTGAAAGCGTCATCTTGAATATCAACATCTTTCAACGCTTTGCCCATTCCTGGTAACATTCCAAGTAAATCTTTGACGTTACCCATTTTTTTAATTTGGTGTAATTGTCCTAAGAAATCATTGAAATCAAATTGGTCTTTTTGGATTTTTTTCTGAAGTTTTCTAGCTTCTTCCTCGTTGAATTGCTCTTGCGCTCTTTCTACCAAAGAAACAACATCACCCATTCCTAGGATTCGGTCTGCCATTCTTTTTGGATAGAACACATCAATCGCATCCATCTTCTCTCCTGTACCTGCAAACTTAATCGGTTTATCAACAACAGTTTTAATTGATAACGCAGCTCCACCTCTAGTATCACCATCTAATTTGGTCAAAACAACTCCATCGAAATTGATTTTCTCATTGAAGGCTTTAGCTGTGTTCACAGCATCTTGACCAGTCATGGAATCAACTACAAAAAGAGTTTCCGTTGGATTAATCGCATTTTTAACCTGCTCGATTTCATTCATCATCTGAACATCAATCGCTAAACGACCTGCTGTATCGACAATTACTACGTTGAAACCGTTGCTTTTAGCATAAATAACTGCCGCTTTCGCAATTTCAACTGGATTTTTTTCTTCTTTGTTTGAGTAAACCTCAATCCCTAATTGATCACCCAATACATGCAATTGGTCAATTGCTGCAGGACGATATACATCACAAGCTACCAATAATGGTTTCTTGCCTTTTTTGGTTTTAAGATAATTCGCTAATTTACCAGAAAAGGTTGTTTTACCAGAACCTTGAAGTCCAGACATCAAAATAATTCCTGGATTTCCCTGGTAATTGATGTCTTCTTCATTTCCTCCCATCAATTCCACCAACTCTTCATGACAAATTTTTGTCATCAATTGCCCTGGAGAAATAGCAGTCAATACATTTCTTCCCAATGCAATTTCTTTTACTCTAACGGTAAAATCTTTTGCTGTTTTGAAATTGACATCGGCATCTAATAAAGCCCTTCTTACTTCCTTCAATGTTTCTGCCACATTGATTTCAGTAATCTGTCCTTGACCTTTTAAAACTTTAAACGCTCTTTCAAACTTATCGGTAAGATTTTCAAACATATTTTTGGAAATTTAAGGTGCAAAAGTACAGAAAAAATAGCACTTTTTAAAATGATTTTCAATAATTCTTTTGCACCACGATCATCATTTTAAATGATTAATTTTCAGCGAGTTTATTTAATTTACTATGCTTTTTGCTATATCCAAAATAAATCAACAATCCGATTAATAACCAAGCAGTAAAATAAATCCAATTCGACAATTGAATTTGACTCATCATATATAAACAAGACAACAATCCTAGCAATGGAATCAATGACAAATTTTTTCGAATCGTAACCACTGTTATAAACAACGTGAAAACAATAAAAATCCAGGTTGGAATTTTGTGAGCAAAATGCGAAAAACCAGCGTTATATAATCTTGCATTGTCAAGATTAACAATTTCTTGCACTTGTTTAAAAGCAATTTTTGGTCCTTGCTCAAAATACAGCTTCACATTTTGATCCATTAATTTGAATCCTTTTTCATCAAATCCAATTAAAAAGTGAGACAATTTAGAGTTCGAGGTTGAATCAAGATTCGTTAATTTCAAATTTCTGTTTTTAATTTCGACTGCTTCTAAAGCCGTTTTAAAATCAATTTTCGATTCTTGCTCAAAATACGCTGACAAATCCGATCCTACTCGGTTCAATCCAACACTATCTACTTTCAAAATGGCGAAATTTAATTTTTGAACTTCCGAATTTGTTAAATCTGAAATAACTTCTTCTGTTTCTTTTAATGTTGGTTTGTTCAATACAAAATTCGTCGATTCTTTTTTGAACTCAACAAACATCAAAATGATTGTACCAACAACCAAAACAGGAAGCACAAATTTTCCATTCACATATGGTGTTTTAAATTTTCCTCTTGGAATATCTGTTTTGTTTTGCAATACCAAAACTCCACCGCAAACCAAAACAAATGCGAACAATGTTCCAATGCTACACAACTCTGTAACCATCGTTAAATTCATGAAGAGCGCGGGAACAGCAACAACAAATCCAACAACAATAGTTGAAAAAGACGGCGTTTTATATTTCGGATGAACTTTTGAAAATTTCTTTGGTAACAAACCATCGCGACTCATGCTCATCCAAATTCTTGGTTGTCCCATTTGAAAAACCAACAAAACGGAAGCCATGGCAATAACGGCACTTACTGCGATAATTCCTGACATCCATTTCAAATCGATTTCGCGAAAAACAAATGCCAATGGATCTCCTACAGCCAGTAATTTATAAGAAACCAAACCCGTCAAAATCAATGATATGACAATATATAAAACAGTACAAATGATAATTGCCCACATCATTCCACGTGGCAAATCTCTTTGCGGATCTTTACATTCTTCAGCAGTTGTAGAAATAGCATCAAATCCGATATATGCAAAAAATACAGCGGAAACTCCCTTCAAAATCCCAGAAACGCCATTCGGTGCAAATGGACTCCAATTTTCAGTGTCGACATAAAATATCCCTACAGCAATTACTAAAAGAATAATAGCCAATTTAATGATAACCATCACATTACTTGCATTTCTACTTTCTTTCATTCCTCGATAAACCAACCAAGTTATCAGTACAATAATGAACAATGCTGGTAAATCAAAAATCAAATGAAAACCAAAAATGTTGGGTGCAGACAACCACGCTTGATGCGCTGTCTGAAGGCTAAAATCAAGATTTTCAAAATGCTTTCCACCTTGCATCAAAGCCATTGCTTGATCATATCCATTGGATGCTGTAAGGTAATCTGTTTGAATCCATTGAGGCAAATGTAAACCGACACCGTCTAACATTCCAGTAAAATAATCACTCCAAGATATCGCAACCGTAATGTTTCCAATGGCATATTCCATAATCAATGACCAACCAATAATCCAAGCGATAATTTCTCCAAATGCAACATACGAATATGTATAGGCACTTCCCGAAACTGGCACCATTGAAGCAAATTCTGCATAAGCAAAAGCAGCAAAACCACAAGCAATAGCAGTAAATAGAAACAAGAAAATTACAGCTGGTCCTCCATCATGTGACGCCGTTCCTATGGTGCTAAAAATTCCAGCTCCAATGATTGCTGCAATTCCAAATGCTGCCAAATCTCTAACAACTAGATGCCTTCCTAGTGAACCATGCCCATCTGCATTATTTTTCTCTACTTGAAGTAAAATATCTTGGACTGTTTTTTTTCTAAACAAAGTGTTAAAACCCATCTTTAGCTTTCTAATTAGTTTGAAACAAAATTAGAAAAATAACGCAACTTCAAACTTTCTAACAAAAATGAATGTATCGATGAAACAATTTATCACTTGTAAATCCAACCTTGAATCAAACAAGTGCGTTTGTTTAATTAATTAGTTTAAAAATCAATGTTAAAAGCGTTTTTTGAATCCCTAAAAATGAAATTATTAAATGATTTTTTGTATTTTTGGAGCGCTTAAATAAAATATTTGCTCAATACCAAATCAAAATAGTATTGTAAACAACTTAATAAAAATTACTATGAAAAAAAAATTACTCTTCGCTTCTTTAATCATGGCAAGCACATCGTTTGGTCAAGGATTGACTGAAGCAAATGAACCAATCATTGGAACAACGGTTGATTTGTTTTTATGTGATTCATTTGCTACAAATTATGCAAATGTTACTGGTTCAGGTGTGACATGGGATTATTCAGACATCGCTGGTTTTCAAGGTCAATTAAGAACTTTAACAGTTGTTGACCCTACAACAACTACCAACGCCGCAGATTTCCCGAGTGCGACAAAAGCAATTGTAGTAGAAAATTTCCTTACAACTTACTGGTCATCAACATCAACAGAAAGAAATTCGCCTGGATTCGTTTTCAATGAACCGACTTTTGGTGAAGTAAAAGCAATTTTCAACACAGATGCACAAAAATTAGCTAACTATGAATTTGCATACAACAATGAATTGACTGATGTTTTTGCTGGAAGTCTTTATTTCTCTTTTTCAGGATTACCTCAAAATCCTGACGCAACAGGGAATTCTTTTTCAAAAATTGATGGTGAAGGAACTTTAAAATTGAACGCAGCAACAACGTTAACAGGTGTTATTCGTTGTGTTACAATCGATACTTTAAATTCAAATGTTCCGATTGTTGGTGACATTCAATTGATTCGCGCTCAGTATGAATATTATCAATTAAGTGCAGGTAATATGCCAGTTTTCACTCATACTACTGCTAAAATTGTAGGTACCGGTTCAGTTGATCCATTAACTGAATTTACTGTTGTGTTAAGTTCTGTTCAACCAGATAATTTTGTTTCTGTTAACGAAAATGAAAAAATCAATTTCAGTGTTTATCCTAATCCAGCAAAAGAAAGTTTGACAATCAAAGGTGATTTCAACGGTGCGACGGCTAGAATTATTGACCAAACTGGAAAAACTGTTCAAACGATTGAGTCTGTAACTTCTGGAATGACAGTTCAATTGAATGATATTCAAAAAGGTATTTATTTCCTTGAATTATCTGTAAATGGTGTTTCTAAAGTTGAGAAATTCTCTAAAAACTAGTTCACACAATAAAATTTTAAGACCGCTTTTTAGGAAGCGGTTTTTTTTTGCTTTAACTTTTGTAACAAAGTAATCTGATACCGTTTGTATTTAGTTAACATCACGTTGTTGAGATTGATTTATCAGAGTCAATAGTTCGCACGTTTGAAAAAATTAAATTTACTGCATGAAGATATTTATTACGCTAATCATTTTATTTCAATTTTTTACGGGTGTTTTTGCTCAAGAAAATTCCGATTTAACTGCTGAAGAAAAAGCATATTTATTTCACGTAGTCAGAAAAAGCCCCATTTTAGAAAATAATTTTGGTAGATATTTTGAATACAAAGGTCCCGATATTCGCTTTCCAAACAAAGAAATTAATTTTGATTCGGTAGAAACCGTTATCATGAATAATCCTGAATTGCTTTACATACGCAGTTCTGAAATAGCCAAATCTCCCAAAGGTCTGATAACTGAAGCTGCCAACAAAATGGCCTTGTGGGAATTAAATAAAGTTCTTTTAGCTAAACGATTGGGCGAAAAAGAATTGGCAAATTATCAATCGCAATACAAGCAATTCGAAGAAATTTTAATTGGTCTTTTGCCAATTAAGGCTTTCAAAAATGATGACGGCGCCAATGTACCTCATCCGAAATTAGAAAATCTACTAAATCCAAGCTTGAGCTTCGACGACAAAAAAGCGATGGTTGGTACTTTCCATTTTCTCGATCTTCAAGATCAATATAACACTTTAGAAGCAATAAATGAAGCGGTAAATCGATATGTTGCAATAAGAACCAAAGACTTTTTTCAAGCACTTGGTGGTGAAGCAGAAGTTTTCACAAATATATTGGTAGCCGCGGGTGATGGAAGTTCAACATCAGGTTTATTGGAAGAAAGAGAAAAAGATGAACGTGGTAGATGGAACAAAGGACTTCCAAAAGCAGTGGGACTTTTTCCTTATCAAATGAAAATTCGACCCGCAGAAAAAAAGAAAAAAGAAGGAATCGAAACCTTACGTTTTACATCAACCTCTTTAAAATCAGTCGGAAATAATAAATTAACCAATATTCATTTAGACGTTTGGGGATATAACGCTGAAAAGCAAACAACTGTAGTAATTGAAAAAAACGGAATTTCTTACCACCTTTTTGGTTCAGGAGAAACGCGATTTCTTTCCCCAGATTCAAACTTTGTGAAAGGAGGAACATTTCAATCCATCATCAATAATTTGAAAAACGATAAAATTGCCAAATTAGATGAAATGATTTTGGGAAAACGTGGTTTTGACTATTGGATTGAATACTACGAAAAGAAAAAAGATGAATTGATTTTGAAAATTCAAAAAAATGAAAAAGAAATTTCTGATTTAAGATACTCCCCTATTTCGACAAGTTCAAAAAGTAAAAAAATCGGTTCAGATCATGTGGTAGACAAAACCAATTCTGGCAAAAAAGATCGAAAAGCGAAACAAGAACTGCTCGTTCAGCAATACGGTGAATTGGATGCAATCAAAAAGAAAATTGTCGACTTGAAAAAAGACAAAGCTGATGCCATCGATTTACAAGCACAATACCAAAGAAGATTAGACGATTACAACCAAGCAATTGGTTTACATTGGGCTACTTTTACTGAAAAAGATGGATTATATACTTTCAGCGATTCAACGACATTTGACATTAATACGCAAGAGTTTCAATTCAAAGCGGATACCATTGTCCAAGAATTTGAAGTCAGATTAATTGCCATTCCGTATAGCGCACTTTCTGACGAAGCAGATGAAGTGATGCTACACATCAATCTTTGCGATGCGAAACCAGATTACGACGCGCGAATTCATTTGAATTTAGAAGATGTTTTCGCATCTGACCAATGGGATTTGAATGGAAATCTTTTGGAAGCAAAAGACAGTGTCGCCATTCGTCAATTTTTTGAATCTTTGACCGACAAAAAAATTCCTTTTTCTATAATTTCACGTGGTCAAGGTATTGGAAAATGGAATGGTGTCAAAACAATTAAAGACAAGCAAGCTGTTGAACTTTCAAGTTATCCAGGTGAAAACGAAGAGGAAAGATTGGCTGCAAGAATGGATACCACTTTCCAACGTTTGAGAAAATCTGAAGTTATAATCAATTTGAATCGAAAAACTTTACTTGAAATAAATTCTTATACCGACCCAGTTGCGAGTAATCTTCAAATTTCTAATGAGGAAATTTTGACTGCGATGAAGAAATATAATTTGTCTAAAAATCAAATTTTAAGTGCTTTTAGAGCTGTGGAGATATTAATGCAATTGAAAGACGAACTCAATGTTTTAGCAGGGACTTATTTAGATAGACCAACGGCAAAAATTGTCATTGATCGATTAAACAATGAAATCGCCAAAACAAAAATCACAGTTGGAAAAGCTTCATTTAAAATCAATCAATTGAAGCTAAAAAGCGAAGATTAAAGAATTTGCTATTTGTTTTTTTGAAAAAAATGTGAATCAAAATTGACCAGACAAAGTCGTTCTGATGCCCTTGTAAAACCTGTATAAAGCCATCGAAAAAAGGATTTATCAAGTAATTCTTCAGTCAAATATCCGTGGTCTAAAAATACGGAAGCCCATTGTCCACCTTGAGATTTGTGGCAAGTTATTGCATAGGCAAATTTTATTTGAAGTGCATTGAAATAAGGATCTTTCATGATCTTTTCGTATCGCACTTTTTTGTTTTTTTCATGCGAATATTCTGCTTCAATAGCAAAAAACAAAGCTTTCATTTGGTCGCGAGGCAACGAAGGCGTTTCAGACATTAAAGTATCAACCAACAACATGGTTTCAAAATCTCCCATATCTGGATAATCAACCAATTGAACTCGTGCTCTTGCAAATTGAAAACCATAAATTTCCTCTCGCTTCGTGATTCTCAAAACTTTTATGATTTCACCATTAGCGATAAATCCAGCTTCTGATTTCTCTTCCAGCCAGAAATAATTGTTTTTCACTACCATCAACATATCGCCGCCGCACAAATCTTCCTCAAACCACAAAATTCGATTCCTGATGTGCTGATTATATTGATTTGCTTTTTTGTTTGAACGTGTAATGATAATCGTTTCATCCGAACCAAAATTCGAATAAGAAGATTCCAATTCATCCTGTAAATCACCCCCATGAATGCTGACTAAATCAAATTTTTGGGTCAATTTTATCGATGGAAAACTACCTTCAGGTGCATTTCTTAACCTTGTTGCATTCAATAAAATATCAGAATCTTCGGTTTGACGTAGTACCTTTTTTAATTTCGAAACTGTCAAATTCAATTCTGGATAATAATTCCTCAAATACTCTAAATTCAGAGCAGGAGAAAAATCACTTCCCACGGGCGGTAACTGTCCTTCATCACCTACAAAAATCAATTGATTTCCATCACCAAAAAACACATAATTGACTAAATCTTGCAATAAATTTCTTCCAGAAATCGATCCATCGTCATTCATGCTATAATCTCCAATCATTGACGCTTCATCAACAATAAAAATGGTGTTTTTCGATAAATTCGGAGCCAAAACCAACTGAACTCCTCCCCCAGCAACAGTTTCTTTTCTATAAATTCTTTTGTGGATTGTGAGCGCTTGTTTTTTAGAACGATTTGATAAAACCTTGGCTGCTCGACCAGTTGGTGCCAACAAAATTGTTTTCTTCTTGAAATTGCCCAGTGCTTTTACATAAGCGCCAAGTAATGTCGTTTTACCTGTTCCGGCATAACCTGAAAGAATGAAAACACCATTTTTTGTCTGGTCAAAAGTAAAATCCACCATTTTCTTAATCGCAGAAACCTGATCACCAACCGGCTCAAAACCAAATTGATGCTCAATTTCCTGAGAAAATGAACGCTTGTTGTTTTCTAGTGGATTCACATTGCAAAGATAGAATTAATAAAGACCCGCTTCGCTTTAAGATTTTAGACTTTAGAATAAAGACATTAGACTAAAGACTTTAGACTGAAGAATTCAAAATTGTCATCAATTCA
Organism: Flavobacteriia bacterium; assembly: GCA_947450325.1. Classification (GTDB taxonomy): domain Bacteria; phylum Bacteroidota; class Bacteroidia; order Flavobacteriales_D; family Crocinitomicaceae; genus JAQVCM01. The sequence goes on along the minus strand of CANFUT010000003.1, from coordinate 67,482 downwards.
ACACCGTTTATCTGAAATTTAAAAGAAATCTAGTTCTAATTTTGAAAATCACTTGTCTAATGTCTACTGTCTAATATCTTATGTCTCTAAAAAAGTGTAGCTTTGTATTATGGCGAAATCACACCTCGTTTTTGTACTTTCTGAGCATTCTTTGAATGTTGTGGAAATGATTGACCAATCAGTAATTGAAATTGGGGCAATCGTATTTGAAGGAAAGAAAGATTTTCAATATAAAGAACAAATTCAAGCTTTTTTAACTGAAAAAGGACTTGTAAACAAAGAATACGATGATTATTCCTTGTCATGGTTTAGTCCTTTGTCGACACTTGTTCCTATGAATGTTTTTGGTTCAAGTTCGGCAAAATCTATTTTCCAAGCGTGTTTTACCAAAGAAATGATTTCAAATGATGTCGATTACAATCGCATTGCTGAACTTTCTTTGGTAAATGTTTTTGAAATTCCGCTTTGGGCGAAATCATTTTTTGTGATTCGCTATCCCAGAATTGTAATGCAACATGAAGGATCTGTTTTCTTGAGAGGGATTTTTTCAAATTCAACTTTTAAAACAAGTGTTCACATCGTTTTACATCAACAACATTGCTTGATATTGATGATCAAACAAGGAAATTTGCTTTTTTACAATACTTTTGAATCTTTGCACGAAGAAGACGTTTTGTATTACCTTTCATTCAGTTTACAACAACAAGAACTACTAAAACAAGATTTACAATTGTACATGTATAATTCTGTCGATACGCCTTCAAATCGAAAAGAAAATATTTTGAATCAAATCAAGCATTTGAAAGATTTGCAAAAAGTTTCAGTCATTGAGACAAAAAATTTACCATTTAAATACCAACAAACTTGCGTATAATTAGAGGAATATTAAAATCAAGAAGATTTTCAGCACCTAAAGGTTTTCCTTCAAGGCCAACGACTGATTATGCCAAAGAAGGACTTTTCAATGTATTGGAAAACAAATATTCCTTAGTTGATTTAGCTATTTTAGATCTTTGTGCGGGAACTGGGAATATCACCTTGGAATTTGCTTCCCGAGAAAGTGGACACATCACTGCAGTTGACCAAAATTTCAATTGCGTGAAATTCATTAAAAACTTGGTGCAAGAAGTTAAAATGGAGGAAAACATAGAAGTTTTTAGGGCGGATGTTCGTGATTTTTTGAAAAAAACGAGCAAAACCTACGATTTAATTTTCGCTGATCCTCCGTATGATTCACCAATTCATGAATCGTTGGTTACAACAATCTTTGAGCGAAATCTCTTGAATGAAAATGGATTAGTGATTATTGAACATGGAAGACACACAAAATTGGAACATTTCCCTCAGTTTGAATTGACCAAGCAATATGGAAATGTATATTTTACGTTTTTAGTCAATACTAAAATAATTGAGTTAAACACCAATGAAGCAAATAGTTAATTTGACAATCATGAAAAAAATTGCACTTTTTCCAGGTTCATTTGATCCTTTCACCAAAGGACATGAAAGCGTAATTAGCAAAGCACTCCCACTTTTTGATGAAATTGTGATTGGGGTTGGTTTTAATACAACAAAAACACCGCATTTCTCCCTTGATTCAAGGATTAATCAAATTGAATCGATTTATGCAAATGAACCCAAAATTGTTGTCAACTCATTTCAGAAACTTACGGTAGATTTTTGCAAAGACATCGATGCAACATTCATTTTAAGAGGTTTACGCGATACGAAAGATTTTGAATATGAAAAAGCGATTGCGCAAATGAATAACGATTTAGCGGGAATTGAAACTGTTTTTTTTATGACTGATCCAAACGTTTCTGCGATTAGCGCAACCATTGTGCGTGAAATCGCTAAAAATGGCGGGATTATTGAACAGTTTGTAACAAAATGTCATTTACTCGTTTCCTAAATATGCAAAAAATAAAATTTATATTGATTTCAATCGCTTTGTTGGCGATGTCGCAACCTGCATTCAGTCAAAAAACTACTGAAGTGAAAGGTTACGCACCAGGATACGTTGGACAAAAAATTGAATTGTACGAGATTGAAGATTATTTCTCTATGCGAGAAGCTTTGATTGCAACAACAATGGTTGAAGCTGATAGCACGTTTAAATTCTCTTTTTTTAATGAAAAAACGCAGAAAGTAATCTTGAAATCAAATAAAAATAAAGGCTTTTTATACATTCAACCGAATGCAAAATACGAAGTTTTTATGCCTTCTAAAAATAAATACGACGCTTATCGACCAGATGGAAATTCAGTTGAAATCAGTTTTTTAGAATTAGATTCAACTGATATCAATTACAAAATCCTGAGTTTTGACAAATGGACAAATAACTTTCTTGGTACGTATTTTTACACAAAGCAAATCAATGGATTAGAGTTTGTTATGAAATTAGATACGTTCAAAATGAATGTAGAAAATGCTTACAAATTAGACACAAGTTTATTTTTCAAAACCTACGTAAAATACTCTATAGCGAGCTTAGATGACATTCAATTTAAAGGTACTAGAAACAGATATGAAAAATTTGATTTCTTCCTAAACAACGCACCTGTAGTTTATGAATCAGATATTTACATGGACTATATTGCTTCGTTTTATGAAAATATCTTTTCACGATTGGAAATGGAAGTCAACAATCGCGTGTATTTAGGGCTTCTTAAAAACAGTCCTTCGCTCATCATGCGGGCGCTGGGAGATGAATATACCTTGCGACCGACCGTTGTAAAAAATCCAACTCCAGCAATGAAACCTGGAAATACAAAATTGCGAGAATTGATCATGATCAAAGGACTGAGTGATGTATTTTATTCGGGTGAATTTCCTCAAACCAATATTATCAGTGTACTTGATAGCGTTGCCAAATTTAGTATTTTCAAAAGCAATGGAATTATTGCTAAAAATATGATTTACAGATTAACAGAATTGGTTCCAGGCTCAAAAGCTCCTGATTTTGTGATTAAAAATCAATTAGGTGAATCCGTTTCTTTGAGAAATTATTCCAAAAAACATTTGTATATCCATTTTTTCGATCCTTCTACTAGAGAATCAGCGAAAGACTTGGAGCTATTGCTTCCAATTTATGCTAAATACAGTGGTGATGTAAACATCATTTCTGTTTTTGTAAAAAATGATAAATTGACCAAAAAACAATTGGAAACTGTCAAATCTTTGCCTTGGGAAACATTTGAATTAGAAGCAGATGACCCAATTTTCAAAGCATATCACGTTGAATCGTTGCCCTTGTATGTTTTACTTGACGCTTATGGTTATATAGTAAATGTTCCAGCGCTCGGTCCAAAACCGAATGGACAATACTTGACGATTGACAAGATATTTTTCGACATCAAGAAAATCAATGAAAGCAACAAATAGAATTGAACTGAAGGAATTTTCGGCTGAAATCCGTGAAATTGAATTTCAAGACAATGGAAGAATTGCTAAAATATTGCGTGAAACTTTATTAGAACATGGCGCTGCAAAACCAGGAACGGCATATTTTGATGAAAGTACAGACCATCTTTTTGAACATTTTCAAAAACCAAATTGCGGTTATTTTGTAGCAACAGTAAACGACGAAGTTGTTGGTGGTGTTGGAATCTACCCAACAGATGGTTTACCCGCAGGTGTTTGCGAACTAGTCAAAATGTATATCGACAAAGATTTTAGAGGTTTTGGAATTGGAAAATTGTTGTTGACTGAAGCTGTCAAATTTGCTAAAAAGATGAATTATTCAGCAATATATCTCGAATCCATGCCTGAACTCGATAAAGCAGTTTCGATATACACGCACATGGGTTTCAAAAGTTTGAATGCACCTCTAGGAAATACAGGACATTTTAGTTGTCCAATCTGGATGCTAATGGAAATCTAATCAGAAATAATATTTCGATACATTTCTATTTTCGATTTAAGCAGTTTATTTTCTTCTTGCAGGTTTTCAATTTTTTCCAATAAATCTAGGATTATTTCCAATTCGTTGATGTCTAAGCTCAAATCTTGCGTTAATCTAATTGCCTTTTCCAAAATTGGCAATCGTTCTAAATGAATGTAGTCCTGATTTTCAATTTGATGTATTTCGATAAACCCGATTTGATCAAGAGATTCTATGAAAGTATATTCAACTTCATGTGAAACACAAAATTGATTTACCAAAAAGTATTTTTCAATTTCCATGATTTCTGAGTTTTGATAATTTCGTAAATAATTCTTTTTCCACTATGCTTAAATTCGTTGGGATTTTGATATTAAAAGTTACTAATAAATCCCCAAATTCATTTTCTCGTTTATAAATTGGGAAGCCCTTTCCTTTTAATTTCACTTTGGAACCATTCTGGGTTTCAGCATTGATTTTCAATTTGACTTTTTTCCCATCAAACGTATCAATCATTAATTCTCCACCTAAAATTGCCAAATAGAAATCCAAATCTATTGTCAAAAGTAAATTGTTTCCATCGCGTTTGAAATTGGAATGATTAGTCAACTCAAAGGTGATAAATAAATCTCCATTTGGTCCGCCATTCACTCCTGCCCCGCCATGACCAGTAATTTTAATTGTCTGACCATTTTCAATTCCCGCAGGAATCGTTAATCTCATACTTTTACCATTTAAAGTGATGGTTCTTTTGTGTGTTTCAAAAACATCCTTCAAATCGAGGTTTAAAGTTGCATTCAAATCCTGACCTTTGAATTTAGATTGCCTGCCACCGCGATTAGCACTTCCACCAAACATAGATTCAAAAAAGTCAGAAAAATCTCCATTATCGTATCCTTGACCTTGATGGGAGTAATTCTGATTATTTCCTTGCGATTTTCTTGCATTTTCGTAAGCTTCACCATGTTGCCAATCTTTTCCATATTTATCATATTTCTTGCGGTTTTCTGCATTGCTAAGCACCTCGTTGGCTTCATTGATTTGTTGAAATTTTTTCTTCGCATCCTCATTATTTGGATTTAAGTCTGGATGATATTTTCTAGCCAATTTCCTGTAAGCCTTTTTAATATCAGCTTCAGAAGCATTTTTGTCTATTTCTAAAAGTTTGTAATAATCAATAAAATCCATTGGTTTTTATTTTAGATTTAATGTTTTACTCTATTCTCAAATGTAGCAATTAAAACCAACATTATCAACTCTGTAAAACATAAAAAAACACAATAAAAAAAGTCCGATGCTTTCATACCGGACTATTCTTAATTGTTAAAATTTTAATTATAAATCAATGGATTATCACCATTTTTGTTGCTTTTGAATATTTTCCTTCGGCAATATAACGAACAGTATAAATTCCTTGCTCTAAATCACTTGTAGCAATCGTTATTTTATTCGTCAATTCATTGATTTGTCGCATTCCCACTTGTTTTCCTGATTGATCGAACCAAACAATTTGTCCTTGATTTATTGGATTTCCGAACGAAATGTACACCTGATCGTTTGCAGGATTTGGAATAGTTTTAATTTCTAAAACTAATTCATTAACACCAGCATTATTGATAATCGTATTGTATGAGATTTTAAAGTCATCAAAGTAGAAACCATCGCCAACAGTACCATTATCGGATTTCAAAATAAATCTGATATTAATAGTTTGACCAATATAATCACTCAAATTGATTTCTTCCAAAATCCAAGTTCCTTGAACTCCATCATACAAAGGTTCTCCTTGTGGTTGAACACTTCCATTTGAACTATTTCCAGCATTCGTATAAAGTCCACATTGACCAATCCAACTTGCGCCGTTGTCAGTTGAAACTTCCATTCTAGCATAGTCATAATCCGCTTCTATATCCCACTTTGCATAAAAAGTAACTCCTGCTCCACTTACATTTGTTAAATCAACTGGATTATTTAAAGTATAAATTTTAGTTGCACTATTCGAGTAATTTCCTGTCGGACTGTCTGTAAACGAAGTCGATGGAGAAACATACGAAGCAGTTGTTGTACTGAAATTTCCTGTCCAATTCGTTGTCGCGGTTGCATCATCGACAAATTGAAGTGTCAATGCTCCGAAAGACTTCGTGATTGTATCGTGTCTAATCCAACCGTTCATGTCTGTATTCAAAACATATTTGATAACGTCACCAAATTGAATGCTAGGGTTCAAAACATACGAAATAGTACCAGTTTGTGTGCCCATCAGAGCCAAATTGTAAGTAACCGCCGTTCCCACTGATTGAATTCCTGCAATTGGTGTAATTGAAACTATTACGTCGCCGTCTTCAATTCCTAAACGTTCAACGTTGTGAGAAAAATTACCAGTCATCGTTTCGATTGTTGTCGGATCAGCATCATCAACAGCGAAATAGCGATGAGTCAAATGAGATAGAATTAAATTAGGGAAAGTCATTTCTTGACAAATCCCAGTAATGTCTGCTTGGGCTGGCCAAAAACCATCAGAATTACTTCCAATTTCTGGTGTCATTGCAAAAATTTGTGGTTTTACAGTTAAATCAACTTTATACATATAATCATCGGAATCGCCTGAGGCTGGATAAAGTGTCGAACTTTTCATATTCGTATAACCATTGTATTTCACCATGTGTGAAGTAAAAGCATTGAAATAATCATGATCTACAGCAAACTCAGCCGTTGTTGTTCCGATTGGAAACAAAATATCATCAGCATATGTATGCGCGTTGAAGGCATATTGAAAATCTCTGTTTTCGCAAAACCACTTCATTGCTTGATTTTCTGGCTCAGAAAAAGCACTTGTTCCAGGATACGTTTCTCCAGAAGCTGTTGCACTTACGCCAGTTGTATTCCAACCGTAAGAATAATTTCTATTATTGTCTACACCATAAGTGTTTCCTCCAAAACTGTGGCGATTTTTTCTCCACATTCCTCCACCACTTGGATTGGTTGTTTCATTGTAAACATAACCGTCAGGATTTACCATCGGAACAAAATACATCTCAGTATTATTCAACAAATACGCAATTTCTTCACTACTTGAATAATTTTCAAGTACATACCACATGTAAAAAATCAACTGAGAAAGTGCTGCCGGTTCCCTTGCATGGTGAACAGCCGAATACAAAACTTCTGGTTCTGGTTCATCCGAATTTGGATTATCAGAAATTTTCACAAAATAAATCGGTCTATTTCCAACGGTTTGAAAGGTTGAAATCGGTGCTTTGATTGTAATTAAATTGGGGTAAGTCGCAGCCATTTCGTCTATCTCATTCAAAAATTCTTGGTATGTAAAATAACCACCCATTGAACCGAGATTGAAATGTGTTGGCACAACTGGCGTAAAACCTGAAGAAGCAGTTGAACTACAACTTGCATTTTTCTCGGTTATTGCTTGATTTCCTTTGTTTCTTTCGACATAAAATTTTTGTACATCCTCAATCAACACTTCAAATTGAAAACCATTTTCAGACATTATTTGCATTTCATAAGTTGAAAAATCACTGATAAAAAAAGTATTCAATTTGGTTGTACCATGGTCTACTGCAACACCTAATTCGGCTAATTTTTGTAAACCTTTGGAATCTGTAAAAATTTTACAACGGGAATAATTTTGAGCGTAAAAAACGCTAAACGTGAGAGATACAAGGAGAGTCAATATCCATTTCATAGAAATAATTTTAATAGTTTAGACTAAAATTACACAAATGAATTGAATATTTTAAATAAATTAACGAATCTAGATTTCTTTGTGGTTGCGATTTACTTTTTCCATTTGAAACTATTCATCATTTTATACAAGTCTACTTTCAAATATTCCAAACTCGGTCTCAATGAATCATAATTTGGTGCTGAATTCAAATAGACAACACCACTTATAAATCGCTTGGTTGAATCTGTCAGATAGAATTGAAACGGAGACGCAACATCGCCTTGCAATTCAAAAAATGTCCCAAAAACTCGATCATTTGTTCTGATAAAATTCGTATCCTCAATCGCAGTTGCTTTCACTTTGTGTTCATCCACTTTATTAATTGCAAAATTGACATAGTCAGCCAATGGGTTTTCCATATCGATGTAAGAAAAATGAATCACGCCATTCAATGGCCCCAAATCAATGTCTTTGTGACAAGTCATTTGACCTTTTTCATCCGTTACAGCTCGAATTTTAAAGATTTTTGCAGCTTCAAACTCATAAGGACAAGTTTCTGAGAATAAAACATATTCATGTTCAGGTAAATTTAGTCGCAAGTATGTTGGCGGTTTAGGAATACTAATTGATTCATTGCAAGATAAAAGCAAAATTAAAAGAACGAAAAATGTTCCTGTTTTCAATAATTTGATTCTAAAGTTATTCATATAGACTTTTAATTTTGTGTAATAATTACTTTGACTGACTTGATTCTCCTTTTATCTGAAGAAACGACAATCAACTTGTAGTTTTCAAATTTGATGAATTCATTATTTTTAAGAATTCTTCCTGACTGTTCAATAATGAAACCACCGATTGAATCGGATTCACCTTTTGACATTTCAAATTCCTTTCCATCGATTTCTAATACTTTATACAAATCTATCAAGGCCGTTCTGCCCTCAAAAATATAAGTATTGGTGGAGATTTGCTTAAATCCGACTACATCTTCATCAAACTCTTCGGTAATATCGCCTACAATTTCTTCTAAAACATCTTCCAAAGTGACAATTCCACTTCCACCACCATATTCATCAACTACAACTGCCATGTGCATTTTCTTTTCTTGAAAATCTTTGAGCAAATCATCAATCTTTTTGTTTTCAGGTACAAAAAAAGGTTTTCTAATTAATTCTACCCACTCAAAATCAGCACGTTCATTGATGTGAGGCAACAAATCTTTTACATATAAAATTCCTTCAACTTCATCAAAAGATTGTTTTATAACTGGAATTCGTGAATATCCTGCTTCCAAAATGTTGCTTAAAACCGTATGAAAATCAAATTCCTCTTCCAAGTAAACAACCTCCATTCGTGAGCGCATGATTTGTTTGACATCTGTATTCCCAAATTTGATGATTCCTTCTAATATTTTTTGTTCTTCTTCGGAAGTTGATTCTTCTTTTGTGAGTAAAATAGCTTGTTCGAGTTCATCTGAAGTAATTGAAACACCACGATGTTTGGCATATTTATGAATAATTCTTGTTCCATTTACCAAAAAACTCTTCAACCATGAAAATGGTGGAATTGAACTTAAACTATTCAATGGAATTGCCATCAATTTGGCGAACAACAATCCGTTTTTGGTTGCATAGACTTTAGGAATGACTTCACCAATCATTAAAATCATAAAAGTGATCGACAATACCTCGATAATAAAATGAAAAGTCGACGTTCCCGTATCGTGAAAAAGTTTATTAAGCAACGCGCTGGAAAAGATGACTACTCCGACATTCAAAAAATTATTGATTATCAATATTGTAGCCAACAATTCTTGTGGTTTGTCTAACAGTTTTAAAGCGAGTTGAGCATTTTTTGAATCTTCTCCCTTTAAAATATCTTTTTCATGGGGTCCAAGTGAGAAAAAAGCAACTTCAGAACCTGAAATTAATGCAGAAAAAATGAGCAAAACAAAAATCAAAATGATGTAAACAATGATTGTTCCCGCGGGCATAAAAGCAAAAAGAAATGAAGAGAAAATCATTTTATTTTAAAATGGTAAATCGTCGTCGTCCATGTTCATCAAATCTTCAACTTGAACTGGTGGCATCGGCGTTTCTTGACTTGAATAAACAGGTTTTTGTTCCTGATTTTGATTGTTTGGATTGTTATCTAACCAAGTTAAAATATTCAATTCATCGGCAACCACCTCTGTTGTGTATCTGGTAACATTTTCCTTATCCTGCCATGAACGCGTTCTTAATTTACCCTCAACATAAACTTTCATCCCTTTTTTGATGAATTTTTCGGCAACTTCTGCCAAACCTCTCCAAACAACTATATTGTGCCAATCTGTATTATCTCTTTTTTCGCCAGTTTTTTTATCAAGGTAAGTTTCAGAGGTAGCGATTGAGAAACTAGCAACAACAGCACCATTTTCCAATCTTCTGACCTCAGGATCTTTACCTAAATTTCCAATAAGAATAACTTTATTTACTGTTCCAGCCATAATTTCTAACTTTTAAAACAAAGATAAGAAATCTGAAACATATTTGGTAAATCACTCGAGAAAAACATCATTCATCCAAACTGATGTATACTACTTTCCGTTTCTAACTCACTTCTATTAATTTTTACTTAAAATATTTTTCACAATTTCTTAATATATTTGAGTGATTTCATTAGGTTAATCGTCCAATCAAAAAATACATTCTTATGTCAAAATTGAAAACAGTGAATAAATCAAACAAAAAACTCATTTTCAGTAAATGGAAAATGAGTTTTTTAGTCGTAATCCTTTTTGCGGGAAAAAATGTGGTTGCTCAAAATCTCTACGATATCAATACCATTCAAAACATTGAAATTACTTTTTCTCAATCAAATTGGGATTATATGTTAGATACGGCCACTACTGGAAGTGATAGCTACATCATGGCACAATCAGTTTCGATCAATGGCGTTATTTTCGATAGCGTCGGAGTAAAGTATAAAGGAAATAGTACTTACAATGCAAACCAAGTTAAAAATCCATTTCACATTGAACTTGATACCTACAAAAATCAAGATTATCAAGGATATACAGATTTGAAACTAAGCAATGTTGCCAAAGATCCATCATTTATTAGAGAAGTTTTAGGATATTCCATTTTGAGACAATATATGGATGCCCCGCTTTCGAATTTCGCAACTGTCAAAGTAAATGGTACTATGATAGGACTTTATGTGAGTTCTGAGTCTGTTTCTAAAAAATTCGTTGCTGAACATTTTTATTCAAATGACAAAGCATTTTTCAAATGTAATCCAATTGGCGGCGCTGGTCCTGGAAGTACTGCAAAACCTAATTTAGTTTATTTGGGAACAGACAGCGCTTCTTATTACGCAGCTTATGAAATGAATTCGACAAATGGATGGAAAGAATTGACCGAATTGTGCGACACGATTAAAAATTATGTCGGCTCTGTTGAGAAAGTATTGGATGTTGACCGATCACTTTGGATGATTTCATTTGATAATGTAACAGTCAACCTAGACAGTTATTTAGGTGGTTTTACACAAAACTACTATTTATACCAAGATCACAATAACCGCTTCAATCCAGTGATTTGGGATTTGAACGAATCATTTGGTACTTTTAGTCAGACTGGTACAGTTAACTTAAATTCAACTAGCACAAAACAACAAATGTCTCATACATTGCATTCTACTGATACACAATGGCCATTGATTCAACAATTATTAAGTGTTCCAACTTACAAAAAAATGTATGTTGCGCACATGAGAACAATGTTAAACGAAAACTTCGGAAATAATTCATACTACACTAGTGCTCAGGCGTTACAAGCCATCATTAATACAACTGTAAACGCTGATGTAAATAAGTTTTATACTTATACCCAATATCAAAACAATTTGACAACTGACGTAACAAGTGGAATGACAAGTGCCCCTGGAATCACAAACTTGATGAATGGACGAAATACTTATTTAATGTCGCAAGCAGATTTCACTGCGACTCCGCCAACGATTTCAAGTATTACTCCTTCATCAACAACTCCAGCTTTGAATAGCAGCGTTACAATCACCGCAAATGTTACCAATACAAATAGTGATGCTGTGTATTTAGGTTACAGATATTCTGTAAGTGATAAATTCACAAAAATCAGCATGTTTGACGATGGAAATCACAATGATGGTGCAGCTGGCGATAATGTTTATGGAGCTAGTTTGCCTGTCAATGCATCTTACGTTCAATATTACATCTATGCAGAAAACAATAGTGCCGGAATGTTCTCTCCAGAACGTGCAGAACATGAATTTTACTCATTGTTTGCTGTTATTCCAACCATCAATGCTGGAGAATTGGTAATCAATGAACTCATGGCGACAAATTCAATGACTGCGGCGGATGCAAGTGGACAATTTGCAGATTGGATTGAATTATATAACAATACAAACAACTATTTAAGTTTAAATAACTTGTATTTGTCTGACAGTTATATAAATCCTTTGAAATGGGCTTTTGCAGAAAATATAACCATTGCTCCAAACGGCTTTTTGGTTATTTGGGCGGATGGTGATACTTTAGAAAGTGGCATTCACACTAACTTCAAGCTATCTTCTACCGGTGAACAATTAATTCTATCGTATGCGAACGGTACAGTTTTAGACAGTATCACTTTTGGTGGACAAACTACAGACTTTTCATTTTTAAGATGTCCAAATGGAACAGGAAATTTCATTATTTCAGATGCATCGTTCGACAGTTTCAATTGTATTCAAGGGATAAATGAAGAAAATCAAGCAAATTTCAATGTTTTTCCAAATCCAAATAATGGGATTTTTTATGTCAGTAGCAATACTAATATTGAAAACCTGGTTGTTTACAATGCTTATGGTCAAGCAGTAAAAGTAAATCAAAAAGGAGAAAATGGATTGTACGAAATCAACTTGGATGTTCCAGCCTCTGGAATTTATTTAGTTGGCATCAACAATCAGTTCAAAAAGGTAATCATCAAATAAATCATAAATTGTTGGATGAAAAAGCCTCGATTCTTAATTGAAACGGGGCTTTTTTTATTAAGTTTATTTACAATTATTCTTCCAACAAATATCTATCTAACAATCTTGGAATTGGATAATTTATCAAATCATTAGAATGCACATTAATCCAATTTTCATCTCGTTCATCTTCGTGTGGAAAAGTATCAAATTTCCAAACGTGTGCATATATTCTTTGATGAGTCAAAATATGTTTGATTTGATTTGAAACTGAAATCGGTGCGATTTTATATTTGTCTATTAAATGTGCCTTCATTTCATCAATTTCTGAATTTTCATCTGTTTCAATCAAAGGAAATTGAAATAGATGTTGCCAAATATCCTTATTTGTTCGTTTCTCTAAAAAGATATTTTTCCCATCATTAAATTGAAGAAAATGAAAATATCGGTTTTTAGGAACGATTTTCCCTCTTTTTTGTGGCCTTTCAGAGATTGTTTTGTTTTTAAAAGCCAAACATTGAGAAATGAGCGGACAAATTTCACAATTTGGATTTGCTGGCACACATTGCAATGCGCCAAATTCCATGATCGCTTGATTGTGCAAAGCTGGAGGATTGTTTCCTAAAAGTTCCTTCGCTAATGAATCAAAAATCTTTTTACCTTCATTTGTATCAATCGGCGTTTCGATATCATATAATCTACTAATTACTCTAAAAACATTGCCGTCAACAACTGCATGAGGCAAATCAAAGGCAAAAGAAGCAATTGCCGAAGCAGTGTAATCACCAATTCCTTTCAGTTTTTTTATTTCATCAAATGAAGTAGGAAAAACGCCATTAAATTCATTTGCGACAATTTTTGCCGTGAAATGTAAATTCCTTGCGCGACTGTAGTAACCCAATCCTTGCCAATCAGCAAGAACTTGTTGCTCCGATGCTTCAGCCAAGTGTTTTACTGTAGGATAGTTATTTTGAAACTTCAAAAAGTAATTTAATCCTTGATTTACCCTTGTTTGTTGTAAAATTATCTCCGACAGCCATATGAAATAAGCATTTTTCGTATTTCGCCAAGGAAGAATTCTTGCATTTTGTCTGTACCAATCGGCAATTAATAGGTGAAAATCAGCCATTGAGGGATTTTTTTGAAAATAATTAAAAAAAAACAAAGATATAATCTTTCTGTCAATTACCTTTGCAACTGAATATCACATTATTATATTTACTTAAAGAATAAAAAAAATGACAAAAGCAGACATCGTAGCAGAAATTGCTGTAGAAACTGGAGTTGAGAGAAATGATGTTTCTAAAACTGTAGAGGCTTTCATGACTTCTATTAAATCATCATTGTCTAAAGGTGAAAATGTTTACCTAAGAGGTTTTGGTAGTTTTATCGTAAAAGAAAGAGCTGAAAAAACAGGTAGAAATATTTCTAAAAACACTACGATTATTATCCCAGCTCATAATATTCCTTCATTCAAACCAGCAAAAACTTTTGTTGAAGAGGTGAAAACTAAAGTAGTTGTAAAATAATTTTAAGACTTTTTGCATCTTTTGTATGCAATTCGTTTGAATTTTTTATCTTTGCACTCCTGTTGTAAAAGCAGGAGTGCTTTTTTTTAGGTAAAAGCGCAAGAAAAAGATTTATTTATCATTCTAATATAAACAGTTATGCCAAGCGGTAAAAAAAGAAAAAGACATAAGATGGCTACGCACAAGCGTAAAAAAAGATTAAGAAAAAATCGTCACAAAAAGAAAAAATAAATCTTTTTAGATAATTGTTGAATAACTTAGCTAGTTCGCTGGCTAAGTTATTTTATTTTTTAATGTCTTAATATAAGCTTTCGTGAGTTTAGAACTAGTAGTCGATTCCCGTCCAAACGGAATATGGCTTGCTTTGTTGCGTGATGGAAAGCTTATTGAATTGCATGAAGAACAAGGAAATACCGAATTTGCTGTTGGTGATATTTATCTAGGCAAAGTTCGAAAAATAGTCCCTAGTTTAAATGCTGCTTTTGTGGATGTTGGTTATGAGAAAGATGCATTTTTGCATTACCTTGACCTTGGACCACAGTTCAATTCGCTCAGTAAATTTACTAAAGACACGCTTCAGAACAAGCAAAACGTTGCTGATCTTCTTTATTTTAAGTCTGAAAAGGATATTCCTAAAGACGGTAAAATGAATGAAGTTGTTTCCTCATCTCAACCAATTTTGGTTCAGGTGGCGAAAGAGCCAATTTCGAGTAAAGGTCCTCGCTTGTGTGCAGAAATTACACTTGCTGGAAGATACTTAGTTTTGGTTCCATTTTCTGATAAAATCTCCATTTCTCAAAAAATCAAAGATCCTGAAGAAAGAGATCGTTTGAAAGACTTAATGGATAGCATCAAACCAAAGAATTTTGGGGTGATTATTCGTACAGTTGCGGAAAACAAAAAAGTAGAGCAAATCGATCAAGATTTGAAAAATTTGCTTGAAAAATGGAGAATTATGTACACTAATCTTAAAACTGCGACTCCACCGCGAAAAGTTTTAGGAGAAATCGATAAAACCTCTTCAATTTTAAGAGATTTATTGAATGCTGATTTTTCAAATATTCATGTAAATGACGAAGCACTTTCTGCTGAAATGCGTGAATATGTCTCTGGAATTGCTCCAGGACGTGAAAAAATCATCAAGTTTTACGATGCCAAAATTGATATTTTTGAAAGATTTGGAATCAGTAAACAAATAAAGACATTATTTGGTAAAAAAGTACCTCTCGCAAGCGGTGGTTATTTGATTATCGAACATACTGAAGCAATGCACGTTGTGGATGTAAATAGTGGAAACAGAAAAGGTTCAGATGGTCAAGAAAGTAATGCCTTGGCTACAAATATTGAAGCTGCTGAAGAAATCGCAAGAGTACTTCAACTTCGTGATATGGGTGGAATAGTTGCTATTGATTTTATCGATATGCATGACCGTGAAAACAACAAAATTCTTTTTGAAAAATTAAAAGAATATATGAAATCCGATCGAGCAAAACACAATATTTTGCCTCCTTCTAAATTCGGTGTTGTAGAAATCACCCGTCAACGTGTGAGACCTGAAACTGATATTATTACATCAGAAACTTGTCCAACATGTAACGGAACTGGCGAAGTGCAAGCAACCATTCTTTTCGCTGAAGAAATTGAAAACAACTTAAATTTCTTAATTTCTGATAGAGGTGAGAAAAAAGTTACTTTGTTAGTTCATCCATATTTAGAAGCATATTTTAAAAATGGATTGTTTTCAAGAAGATTTAAATGGTTTTTGAAATACAAAAAATGGATTCCAGTAAGAGGTGTAACTGCCAACAATTTACTACAATACACTTTTGTAAATGAGAAAAACGAAGAAATAGCGCTTTAATAGCTCAACGAAATTTTTCAAACTGCAACTTATTATTAAGTTGCAGTTTTTTTTTTGCTTATTTTTATCCAAATGATTATAAAACAACAAGTTTTCAATGAATTTTGTCGTCAAATAGACCTCAAAATTCACGCTGCTTCGCAATCTCTCGTTGAAGCTAATGAATCAGTCCTTTCAGAAACTAAAGGTTCGGTTGGAGATAAACACGAAACTGGTCGGGCAATGGCGCAACTTGAAGTTGAGAAAGCAAGTAAAATCTTGAGCGAAACCAAACTAATGAAAAGTATTATTCAGTTACTTTTACCAGAAAAAATTAAAATGAAAGCTGAACTCGGTGCTTTGATTGAAACTGACTTAGGAATTTTCTACCTTTCAACTGGAATTGGGAAAATTCAGATTGAGAACCAAATTGTTTTTTGTATCGGAATGAATTCTCCAATTGGTAAATCAATGCTTGATAGAAAAATAAATGAAAATTTTATTTTTCTTGAAAATGTAGGTACTATATTAAAAATCAGTTAATTTTATACTTGTGTTTTGTCTAAAAGTAAATTTAACAGGATTGTTTTGTTTATTTATTCAATCTCAGACAACTTTCTTAATTGGAAAAAGTCTTTAGAATAACTTAAAAGAATTATTATGAAAAAGTTTTTATTAAAATCAGCATTTATTGGGATTTTGACCATTTTCAGTCAAGGTTTAAATGCGCAAGTTTATCCTACAAATGTAACTTCTGTTGGTGCTTGTGATGGTGCAGCTTATTTAGCAGACTCAACTTATGCGACTTGGACATGGATGTCTGGAAACAACATTATTCAGACAGATGGAGCCAATATAAATAATTTATGTGAAGGAAATTACGCTGTAAACCTAACTGGTTCTTTGATTTATGCTGATACAAGTTATTATTTTACTATTACATCCAATAACAATCCATGTGCAAACTTTGGTGGAAGCATCACGGTTCAAGCAGCCACATCTCCAGCTTTGTGTGACGGACTGCTTGGAGTTGCTTTATCTGGAGGAACGATGCCTTACAGTTATAGTTGGACCGGAAATGGAGCGAATTATACAACTCCAACTATTTCAGGTTTGTGCGCAAATACAACCTATACAGTAAACGTTGTGGATGCAAACGGTTGCCAATTAACATTTACAGGGACAGTATCAGATTCTGCTACAAATTCTGGCAACACAATTTATGCGTATCCTTATACAACTGACGTTTCTTTAGATGGAACTTGTGATGGTATTGTTGACTTCCAAACAAATGCCGTTATGCCTTTCGAAATTATTCTTTCAAATGGTCAAACTACAACAAATGGAGCATTCTCAGGACTTTGTCAAGGAATTTACTCAGCAACTATAGTTGATGCAAACAGCGATTCAATTACAGTAAATTTCATCATTTCAAATCCATCAAATAACTACAACAACAATACTTACGGAGATTCACTTTTTGTAGATTCTTTAGTGAGTGATTTACAAGAAAATTGCCAATTGAATTACAATGGCATCGATTCAATTTACATTTCAAGTTATACTTTCTCAGGAAACATTGTAACAGTTACATGGGCTGTTGCTCAAGTTGATTCTATCAATTACATTACTCAAAATTATACTTTAAATTCAGGGAATGGAGTTTATTCACTAGGACTAGCTGTGTATTGCCCAGGAAAATCATTGGGTAACTACTTTACTTCAACTGATCAAATTTATTACAACGCTTCTGCAGGATTGAATGAGATAGAAACCATTGAAGCTTTGATCTATCCAAATCCATTCAGCGATGTTTTGAATATTCAATTGAAAGAAACGAGTGACTATACTGTAAGTTTGTTTGATGTTTCAGGAAGAAACATTTTGAATTCAAGTATTCAAAATTCAAATGCGATTCAATTGAATTTGAATGAATTATCAAAAGGAAAATACACATTATTGATTTCTAGCAAAGAAGGAATTTTGAGCAAGTCAATTGTTAAATAAGATTAACTAACACTACTTTTAAGAGCCATTATCTTCGGATAATGGCTTTTTTTGTTTGTGAAAAATTTTAAAAAGATCAATAACAGCTTAAAATTTGGGGTGATTTTGATTTTCAATTCAGGGACTTTAAAGGAAATATGTATATTTGAAAAAAAAATCGAATGTTATAAAATCTGAGTAAGATTCATTTTATTCTATTCTTAAAAATCAAATATGAAATTATTACAAGACAAAGTAGTTTTAATCACTGGCGCCTCTCGGGGAATCGGAAAAGCAATCGCTGAGGAATGTGTCAATCAAGGAGCAATCGTTGCATTTACTTACATTTCATCTGAAGAAAAAGCACTTGCTTTAGAAAAAGAATTAACTGCAAATGGCGGAGTAGCCAAAGGTTTCAAATCAGATGCTGGAAACTTTGATGCGGCGCAAATTTTGGTGGATTCTGTTGTTGAAACTTTTGGAACTGTTGATGTATTAATCAATAATGCAGGAATTACGCGTGATACTTTGTTGATGAGAATGACTGAACAACAATGGGACGATGTCATCAATACCAACTTGAAATCTGCATTTAACCTTACAAAAGCAGTGCAAAAACCGATGTTGAAAGCAAGAAAAGGTTCTATTATCAATATGTCTTCAGTAGTTGGAGTAAGCGGAAATGCTGGTCAATCCAATTATGCAGCTTCAAAAGCAGGTTTGATTGGTTTTACAAAATCCATTGCGCAAGAACTTGGATCAAGAAATATCAGATGTAACGCAATCGCTCCAGGATTCATCGAAACTGAAATGACAGCTGCATTGGACGAAAAAGTAGTGCAAGATTGGAGAAATTCTATTCCATTGAAAAGAGGCGGAACACCAAAAGATGTTGCAGATGTTACTGTTTTCTTGGCGTCTGACATGTCATCTTATGTCACAGGTCAAACAATCCACGTTTGTGGAGGAATGTTAATGTAAAACGACTTAAAAAGAGAAATTGAAAGGTCTGAAATTAATTTTTTCAGGCCTTTTTTAATTTATCGGAAAGAAAAATCCAATTCTATAAATCACAGGAATCAATGTTCCATTTGCCTTCTTCATAAAATAGCTCAATCTAAATGGACTGCTCGTATTATTGATTATATCGTAAAAAACACCAGCATTAATTCTAACTGTTTTATTGAATTCACGAGAGAATCCGCCACCTAAAAAAAGTGTTGGAACCCAAGTTCTTTGGTTGCTTACATAAATGTAATTCAATGGACTTTTCAACATTTCAAATTCTGCTCCTGCAAAAAGGTAATTACCAAAACGTGCATGTGCCCAAAGCCCTCCGCCATAAATTGTATAGCCAAACTTCTGACCAATGTTATTTGACCAAGTTCTCTGCACTCTAAAAGACGGTCCAAGAATGAAATTTTCATTCACTTTGTATCCAAACTTGGCACCAATTCCACCTGAACCGCCAAAATTTGACGCGCCCAAATAACCATCAAATCCCAATTCCATGGTCGAAGGTACTTCTTTTACTACTTCTTCATTTTCCGTTTCTTCATCTTGTGCCATCGAAGAAAAAAACAAACCGACGAATAAGACGCTCGCTAACCATTTCATAATTTCCAATTTTGGATTTAAAGTTAATTAACTTATTTCAATTGTGTAAAAATGTTCTTATTTGAATCTCTATCATTCAAAAAAATAATCGATTTATTAGCTATGTAATTAGCAATTAAAACTATTTTATTAATTTAAATTAAAATTATTATTTTTTTTTAATTATTAAACCTTATATTTTATTATAATACAACACATTAAATAATATAATATAAAGCATTAATTTAAATTTTAAAACTAAATAATTAATTTAATGGGTATTTTAAATATAATTATTTAAAAATAAACAATTTAAATACATTTTATTAAACAAAAATATACAGCAATTATAAATCTAAAAAATTCGAAAAAAAACTATAAAAATAATACTCAATAATTTTTCGAAATAAATGAATTCAATTATTAAATTCTATCTTTAAAAAATCAAATTCAAATCAGATGACAAAATACTTTTTGAATATTTCAATTATTTCGATAACGATTTTAACCCAAAATATTTTCGCTCAAGATGTAAACTTTGATGTTTCAATCGCGAACAATTTATCCAAACTTCCACTTAAATGTTTGCAAAAAGAATATCCCAACAAACTCAACCAGCTTCTCAACGATTCATCCGAATTGTTGTCCCCTATTCAATTACACCCGGCTTTTTATGGTTGCTTTGATTGGCATTCGTCAGTTCATGGTCACTGGTCATTGGTTTTCCTTCTAAACAAATTTCCTGCATTGGAAAACAGAACAGAAATCATTCAAAAAATGCAAATCAATCTATCGAAAGCGAATATTCAGGCGGAAATCGACTATCTAAACAAAAAACACGAAAAATCGTTCGAACGCACTTATGGCTGGGCTTGGTTGCTTAAATTGCAACTTGAATTAGAAAAATCAAACCAAGAATACGCTCACGAATTGGCAGAAAACCTTAGACCTTTAAGTAACTTAATTATTGAACGATATATTGAATTCTTACCTAAACTCGTTTATCCACAAAGAGTTGGAACACATTCAAATACCGCTTTTGGACTTTCATTGGCTTATGAATATGCACAATTTTCCAAAAATGACAGTTTGATGCTTTCTATTCAAGATCACTCTAAAAGATTCTTTAGCAACGATGTAGATTGTCCGTTTTCTTGGGAACCGAGTGGAACTGACTTTTTATCTCCCTGCATGGAAGAATTACATTTGATGCAGCAAATTTTACCCAAAGACGAGTTCATTTCATGGGCTAAAAAATTCGCTAAACCATTATTTAACAAATCATTCAATTGGGAAACAGCGAAAGTTTCCGACCGTAAAGATGGACATTTGGTACATTTAGATGGATTGAATTTCAGCAGAGCTTGGTGCTTTTATTCCCTTGCAAAAACTTATCCGAAAGAATTTGGTCATCTGAAAGCAATTGCTGATTTGCATTTCAACTATTCTATCGGGGCAATAACGGACGGAAACTATGAAGGCGAACATTGGCTTGCTTCATTCGCTTTACACGCCTTAGAAATGAAATAAAGGCACATTTTAAAAAAATCAATTGAAAAAATCCCAAGTAAAGCCTAATCTGATGATATTTGGCGAAATTGGATATCCGATTTGTTGCAAATTCGTTTGCTTATTCCAGAAATAATCGATGTTTTCAAATTTGAAGTAGAATCTGAATTCGTCAATTTGAATACCGGTGAAGAAATCTAATTCAAACATGGCTTGATGGCTAACATTTTGCGTTGACAAACGATATAAATCCAATGTAACGTCGTAATTAAGCATTTTGTAATTGGCTTGATACCTGAGATCAACTCCCAAAATAAAATCTAATTTCTTGGCTTTGAAAAGTCTTTTGTTGAAAAACAATTTACTGCGCAAATCAAATTGTGGAAGAAAATCAAAATTCGAAGTACTTGAATTCAAAATCACTTGTGGTTGCCAATGTAGCACTTTCCATTTCAAATGACTTCTAAGATTCAATGAAAATAAATTAATTGAACTCAATGTATCATTTCTCCACATTGAATCAACATAGAAATAGTTGTTTTTCAAATTTCTAAATCCAAAACCAACTGAAGAATTTGCCCATTTTGGAAAATGTACTTCATAATCAAATGCCGTTTTCACTTGTGTTTCCAGTGGATTTAACTTCCAATAATGGTTGTTAGCGAAATACTGTCTGATGAAAGGTGAAGGCAATGTTGCTAGTGTCGAAAAACTCGCGTATTGCTGAATTTTCACCGTTTTAAAACTCGCTGTAGCTTTTTCAGACCATTCACCAAGTGCTCCGAGTAAATTTAAGCTAAAATCATTTTGAAAATGTAATTTTCCCAAATCAAACGCTACATTTCCTTGAAATTCAAGCTCATTTGTATCGCGATTGACTCCTAAATTTTGGAATCTCCAATATCCATGCTGAACAAGTGCTTCAACTTTAATTTTAGGTGTTTTGAAAAAATACCCCCCAGCATTATTAATTCTGGCCAATTGAAATTGATCTCGGGTTTCATTTGAATCGATATTTAGCTGATTATACAACCCATAAATTGTATCAACTTCAGTATAAACACGATTTTGAATACTCCATTTGTTCTTGTAAATAAATCCATGCTGCACCAAAGAATCGGAATTTAAAGCAAACAAATGTTGAGAACCAAATTGTAGACTTCTATTGATTGAATTGGCATTTTCTTTGTAAACTGGCGTAAAATCTAATCCATACACATCAATTAAGGTATCAGTTCGAATACCAGCACTCAAGGCGCGTCTTGAATTTATGAAATCTAAATATATTAAATTGCTATATCGCTTTCCTTTGTGGTCAAATAAAAACTGAAAGGCGTCATTGGAAAAACTGTTGTTTCTCATGAATCCCTTACCTACAGTGATCGAACTACGATTATAAACAACATTTAAATGGGTATTTTTTCGAAAAGACTGTTGATATTCAGCATTTAAATACTGTAAACTCCCTGAGCCAAAAGAATACATAAAACCCAAGTGAGGCAATGCTGTGAATGTACTTTTTAGCTTTTTAGGTAATGTAAGTTGACTTTGAAAAACGGAAGCTACATTTAAATAATTAGAGCCTGAGTATCCAAATGGGTTATTCAAAGGTCCACCAGGATTAAGCGTGAAATTCCCAGCGTGATACCAATCAAGTGAATCTATTGAATTCCCTCCTGTTCTAGTTGTAATTTTCAAAGTATCCTGCTTCAAAAAAAGCACGTTTTGCTGTGCAACGACAACAAAAGGAAGCATAAAAATGGAATACAAAAAGATTTTCAACACTTGTAAATGTAAAAATTTTATTTGAAAATGAAATTACATAAAACAAAAAAAGGGGGTAAAAACCCCCTTCATCAATTCAAAATTGAATTAAATTTTGTTGATATGAACAGCCAAACCAGATTTAAGGTTTGAAGCTTTGTTGCTATGAATAACATTGCGTTTAGCCAATTTGTCGATCATCGCTGATACAACTGGAAACAATGTCTCAGCTTCACTCTTAACAGTTAAAGCTCTCAACTTTCTAACAGCGTTACGCATTGTTTTGTGTTGATATTTGTTACGAAGATTTTTCGCTTCGTTTGATCTGATTCTTTTTTTAGCTGACTTATGATTCGCCATGATTGTTTTTTTATTTAAGTTATTTGAACTTATGTTCTTGCAGCCCATAGGAGAATCGGACTCCTGTTTCCAGGATGAAAACCTGGCGTCCTAACCACTAGACGAATGGGCCAAAAATTTGTGTAAAGAACGTTTATTTTCTTTGCAGCCCATAGGAGAATCGGACTCCTGTTTCCAGGATGAAAACCTGGCGTCCTAACCACTAGACGAATGGGCCAAATCAAAAATTTTGTTGATTTTTGGAGTGCAAATATATATCTAATTTCTGATATAGCAAATATTGAAACATATTTTTTTAAAAAAAATCATTTTCTTCTTTTTCAAATTTAAAACCTAAGCGTTTTCCTGTTTGCATAGACAAACTAGCGCTAATCGCTTGTATTTGTCGCACATTAATTTGAGAGACCATTTCAAAAGGCGGTGTTAATAAATCAAAATCAACAGCATAAGCAAATGAAGTCAAAATGATTTCCTTTAAAATTTCATCGTTGATTTCTCTATTTTCAAGATCTTTAAACGATGAACCCAGAGGTCCTTTACCTTCGATAAAAAAATGTCCTTCACAGTTAATAAAAATTCTTCCGATCAAATAGCCAGGGTCTTCCATCCTACCCTGAATAAATGATTGAGCTAAGAAATTGTAAATATAGATGATACCAAAGTAGCCCTTATTTGAGTTTTCTTTCAAATAATCAAGTTCCCAATACGGATGTGATTCTGGCAATAAAAAGACATTTGTATGTCGATGAAAAAGCAAAACATCACTTCCAACGAAGACTTGAGCCTCAAATTCACCTTTGTCGATGTATTGCATCCGAATTCGATCATCTGTAATATTAGCTTTTAAACTGCTTACTTCTTCAAATAATACTTTCTTTAAATCCAAGAAAACTTTTTGTGTGTCTTGAAAAATATCTTGCTTTAATGCCGATTTAGTAAGCAATAAATCTAAAATTGATTTTCTATCGATAGCTTCCATATGTTAGAATGATTTAATGAAGTCCAACTTAATTAATTTTTCAAAAAAAAATGCTGAATTTTCATTCAGCATTTTGATATTTTAATACGCTTTCGCAATTACAACACGGTGTTTTGAAGGCTTTCCTGTTACCATACATTTTCCGTCTTCTTCGACAGAATCTAATGGAATACAACGAATGGTTGCTTGCGTTTCAGTCTTAATTAAAGCTTCAGTTTCTGCTGTTCCATCCCAATGCACCAAATAAAAACCACCTTCTTTTTCGATTTTCTCTTTAAAAACGTCATAAGAATCGACTTTCTGAATGTTGTCTGCTCTAAATTGATTCGCACGATTGAACAAATTCTCTTGGATATCAATCATTAATTGGGCAATCAAATTTTCAATTCCTTCAAACTCTACTGTTGATTTTTCTTTGGTATCTCTTCGCACAATTTCTGCCTTTCCTTCAGCTAAATCTCTTGGTCCAAGAGCAACACGAACAGGAACACCTTTCGTTTCATACTCAGCAAATTTCCATCCTGGTCGGCGATTATCGTCGTCGTCGAATTTGACAGAAATCCCCATTGATTTTAGCTTTTTCACCAATTCATTTGCTTTGACAGAAACAAGTTCTAGTTCTTCAGCAGATTTGTAAATCGGAACGATAACCACTTGAATTGGAGCTAATTTTGGAGGTAAAACTAATCCTTCGTCGTCAGAATGTGTCATAATTAAAGCACCCATCAAACGGGTAGAAACCCCCCAAGACGTTGCCCAAACATGCTCCAATTTACCATCTTTGTCAGCAAATTTTACATCGAAAGCTTTCGCAAAGTTTTGACCCAAAAAATGAGACGTTCCTGCTTGTAAAGCTTTTCCATCTTGCATCATTGCTTCAATACAATAAGTATCATCTGCACCAGCAAATCTTTCACTTTCTGTCTTCTTACCTCGAATCACTGGCATTGACATCCAATTTTCAGCAAATTCAGTGTAAACTTCCAACATTTGTTCAGCTTCAGCAATTGCTTCGGCTTTGGTCGCGTGTGCAGTGTGACCTTCTTGCCACAAAAACTCAGATGTTCTTAAAAACAAGCGTGTTCTCATTTCCCAACGAACAACATTCGCCCATTGATTAATTAACAATGGTAAATCTCTATATGATTGAATCCAACCTTTATATGTATTCCAGATAATCGCTTCACTAGTAGGACGAACAATTAATTCCTCTTCCAATTTAGCTTCGGGATCAACAATTAGTTTTGTTTTATCTGTTGGATCAGTTTTTAGTCTGTAATGCGTTACAACAGCGCATTCTTTGGCAAAACCTTCAGCATTTTTTTCTTCAGCTTCAAATAAACTTTTCGGGATAAACAAGGGAAAATAAGCATTTTGATGTCCAGTTTCTTTGAACATGATGTCCAATTGTGCTTGGATTTTTTCCCAAATTGCAAATCCATACGGTTTGATTACCATGCATCCTCTAACTCCTGAATTTTCAGCTAAGCCAGCACGATTCACTAAATCATTGTACCATTTTGAATAATCTTCCGCTCTTGTTGTGTTCTTTGCCATTGCTGCTATTGAATTTTGTGTTTAAAAAACCTTAAAATAAGGTTAAATTTTCTGCAAATGTAGAAATAAAGATTATCTTTATAATTAAGTTTTAAATGTACCTATCATGAAATATTTATTTCCAATTTCAATTTTTGCTATATCAACGCTGATATTGAATTCCTGCGTTAGTATTTCAAATACTCCAGATGATGATGTTTACGTAGTGAAAAGTTCTCAAATTCCAGTGGGAGAATCTTTGGATGACGAAACAAATTACAGCGCATACAAATACAAGAAAGATAGAAATAACAACAATATCAGCTACTCTGCTGGTGGAGGAATGAGTAATTTTAACCCTTTCTTTTTAAGTGGCATGGGCTATCGTCCAAACCAATTTGGTTACAATCCATATCAAATGTATGGTTCGAATTGGGCTTATTATCCTGGTTATGGATGGAGTTATATGAATCCTTATTTTGGAAATCCGTATTACGGTGGTTATGGAAATAATTATAACTACTACAACCATGGTTATTATTCTAGTTTCTATAATAACAGCTATTATGGAAACAATTATGGATGGAATAACAATGGATGGAACAATAACAACAACAATTGGAACAACAACAATAATAACGGTGGTGGTTCAGGAGGATCAAACCCATATCATCACAGTGGACCAAGAGGAAGCAACGGAGGTGGTGGCGTAATCACAAGATCAAACATTCCTGGAACGCTGAAAAGTACGACTTCACCTTTATCTAGTGCTCATTCCGTTAGTTCCGGAACGATTGTTAAACCTGTTGGAAAAGAACCAATCATCAATAGAAATAGTTCTTCGACTCAAACTCAGGTTTTGTCTAGAACCAATGAAAACATAGACTACAACAGACCTGGTAGAATTCAAAGTGGAAGTGTAAATAACTCAGGATCTGTATCTAGAGGTAATACCTCAGGTTCTCCATCAAGAGGTGGAAATATATTTAACGGAATAGAAAATAATTCTGGAAGTTCTTCCTCGTCAAGAGGATCAAGTGGTTATAACGGTTCAATTTCAACACCTTCGAGAAATAGCGGAGAAGGTGGATCAATTGGATCTTCTTCAAGAACTGGCGGTGGTTCAACCGGAGGTGGCGGTGGAGGTTCAACTTCTCGTCCTTCTTCAGGTTCAACAGGAGGCGGAAGAAGATAATTCCAAAAATTCATTTATTTCAAACTGATTCCAGTCATACAATGATTAAGTATTGCTTAACTATATTTTTATTTATTTCAATTTCATTAAGTTTTAGTCAAAATGTTGTTGATTTAGTTAGATATTCAAACATTCAATTGCAGGGAAGCGCTAGATTTGAGGCTATGGCGGGATCTTTTGGTGCTTTGGGAGCAGATATCAGCTCATCACTCATTAACCCTGCTGGTTATGGAAGATTTTCTTCGAATCAATTCAACATGGGATTAAATTTTAATCACATAGGAAACAGCAATTATTTTGAAGGTACAACAACTGAATCATCTAAAAATCCAGTAAGACCATCAAATGCAGGAATTGTTATTGTCAATGATGTTTCAGCAAAAAACAAAGGATTTTTATACAACCAAATTGGATTCTGTTATAATCGAGTTGACAATTTTACCAACAATATTAACTATAAAGGAAAATTATACAATTCTCTTTTAGATGTTTTTGCATCAGACGGATACGGATTATCTCCAGATAAATTATCCCCCTTTTCAACAGCATTGGCTTGGGAAACATACGCTATTGATCCAGGTTTAAATGGAAGTTATGTACCCAGATTGACCGCAAATGATACCATGACACACAATAGAACGATTGACACAAAAGGTGGCGTTTCAGAATATTCTTTTTCTTTTAGTACAAATTATATCAACAAATTGTATTTAGGTGTCAATTGGGGAATTAGAACGATTAGATATACTGAAGCTTATACACATAGAGAAAAGTTAGAAAATGCTTCTTTATCTTTAGATTCATTTAATTATCAATATAATTTAAGCACAAAAGGAAGCGGAAACAATCTGAAAGTTGGAGTTATTTATCTTCCGTTTGATGCCATGAGACTTGGATTAAGTGTGCATACTCCAACTTTTTATAGTTTGTCAGATGAATGGTCAGCAGACATGACGACTTATCAAAATGATTCAATTTTTGCTTTACCTGCTGGAACAAAACCAACTGCAAATTACAAATACAGACTTCGAACTCCAACTAAATTGATCGGATCTTTGGGATATGTATTTGGAACTAGGGGTTGTATCAATGTAGATTTAGAATACCTTAATTATAAATGGGCCAATTTAAAATCCACGAAAGATGTCAATTTTGCGCCTGAAGCAAATAATTATAAATATCAAAATGAGGAAGCAAGCAAATTATTAAGGTCTGTAGTTAATATTAGAATTGGAGGCGAAATTGTATTTCAATCTCAATATTTTATTCGCGGTGGTTATGCTTTTTATCCCCAACCTTACTCAAAAGATGTTGCAAATGGAACAACTGGAAGCACAATTTACAGCATTGGTGCAGGAATAAAATTGAAAAGAAGCACTTTTGACATTGCTTATAAATACCAAACAAAAAAATACAATTATTACGCTTTTGCAGAAAGTAGAACACAAATATCATCCATTACTCAAGGACTTGTGATTTGCTACAATCTTACTTTTTAAGCATTTTTTTCACTGATTCTGAAAACGAAGTCTTTTTAATTTTGCTATCAATCCAAGCTTCAATATTGAAAAACTCCAAAACTACGCGTTCTTGGTGATCTTGCATCAAGACATTAACTTCTTGATTCATTGAAATAAAAATTTCTTGTGTTGCCTTGGGATTAGAAACTTTAGATAATTTTCTAATGTATTTGATTAAAACATCTTCAATTTTGTAATCACGCTCATATTTAGATAAATATCTGTTTGTCGACTTGATAACATACTCTAAAAAATCATAATTCTCTAATTCATAATGCAATACCAAATTCAATAATCTACTAAAACTGTAAATATCTTGTCTTAAATTTTGCTCATTGTCGTTCAAAACTTCATTCAAAAATGAAAGTGCTTTCTTATAATCGCCAATTCCGAAATAGCTATATGCTTTGTTGTACAATAATATTACTTCTTGCTCTTTACTTATTTTATCCTGAAACGCTAATTTTCCTTGATCGATTTCAGGAATTAAATCCACAGATTTTTGCATTTCACCCATAGCATGTAACAAATTCAACTCTTGATTGTAGCAGTTTGCAAAAATTCTTACAGTAATATCTACAGAATTAAATCCTTTTTTCCCTAATAAAGCACGCAAATCTTGAATCGATTTTTGTGCATTTTCAAAGTCATAATTATCTATGTAACATCTCAATAAGTGAAAAAGAGTCATCACATAACGCTGTGGTGAATCTTCCATTATTTTAGGGTTATTTTCTAAAATTTGTCGCGTTTTATTAAAAAACTGAAAACTATCTTCATAATTTCTAGTTGTTGCTGCACACAATCCTTTGATATAGTAACACATGGAGGTTGCCCTCGTCGAAATTGCCGTGTTTTTCCCTTTAATCAAATGATAATCAGCGATTGAATCTACAACTTTTCTTTCTTGTTCATTTCTAGTGAATCCTCCACTTCGAAAAATTAGATTTATTTTAGAATAAACTACTTGATATTCAGCGAGATTTCGGAGCTTAGCAATCACCATTTCTTCTTCTTCGACTAATTCATCTAAATTCGTAGAAAATTCTCCTTCTTCGTAAGCTTCTTCAAGCAGTTTCTTTTGCCAAGCAATCAATTCATACCAATAGTAGAATTTTTCATGGTCAGCAGCAATTTCCTTTGCGCGACTTACGAATTTTTCACATTCCTTATAAAGTGCTTTGTTGAATAATATTTCAACATTTTTAATTTCCTGTTTTAGTAAACTACTGATTGATTGTTCGCTGTAAAATGAACGTAAACTTTTTAAGATAAGTTTATATAGATGGTTTTTCTCAGAAGGAAGATGCTTGATAAAAGTTTCATTTTTAAACTCAACTTTCAATGATTCCTCATTGTAAACTTGTTGTTTTTCAATTGCATCAAAAATCTTTAAATAATTTTTATCCCCAGATTGTAAAGAAGAAGTCAATTTAAAGAATCGCTTTTCTGACTTACTTAATGATTTTACAAGTTTAAATAATTCTGTAGATGGCTTCATAAATTTTACAAATATGTAGATTTCAAAAGTATCTTATCTGCTACAAAAAACACTGTTTTTGAGCTAACAAATATAATAAATTCTTGGAATCCTAAATGTTAATATTCTGAAAATGACATTTTCTAAACTACCTAAAATGATGAAGAGCCTCCGCTAGAAGACTCTTCAAACAAACAACAACAAACTAAATTCCTCTCTACTTTCGTAGCAAATCGAGATCGAATCGATTTATTTGAGGGCAATTTTCTCACCTCTTGGCAAAAGCTCATCTGGTGAGGAAATATTATTTTTATCCATCAATGATTCAAGTTTGATTCCTTCTAATTGAGAAATAATTCTTAAACTCAATGGATTATTTACAGAAAATGTTTCAACTGATTTAGATCTTCTTCTTTTAGGCTGTAAATAAATGATATCACCTTCTTCAACGACATCCTTTTTAACACCTAAATCATTGTAACGGTATAATTGCCAAAGTCCTACAGAAAACTCTTTAGAAATCCTGTAAAAAGTATCTCCTTTTTTAGCTACAATGTATTTAATTTTATTTTTATGCAACATCACAGTATGTTGAATTTCAGAAGCTTTAGAATTTGAATTTGCGATTAAAGCAGTTGGAATTGCTGTTTCAGTTCCCACTTCATCAAATTCGTTCAAGTTCAATCTTTCAATCAAGTCTATCAATAATTGTGGATATTTCGGATTTGTGGCATACCCTGCATCTTTCAAACCTTGCGCCCAACCTTTGTAATCGTTTGGTTTTAATGCGAAAAGACTTGAATAACGTGAGCGTTCTTTCAAAAACTTACTATGATCTTCGAAAGATTCAGTTGCGCTTGTATAACTTCTGAAACACTCCCCTTTTTGATCATCATCGATATAGATTTTTTCACCAGACCAATCATGACATTTTATTCCAAAATGATTATTCGCTTGTTGTGCTAACATTGAATTTCCATTACCGCTTTCTAAAATTCCTTGAGCCATGGTGATACTCGCAGGAATTTTATATTGAATCATCTGTCCAATAGCGACACTTTTCCAAGTTGAAACATATTCTTCTTGGGTATATTTTTTCTCTACATTGGCAAAAACAATTCCAATTGAAAAAAGACCAATAATTAATGAAAAATACTTCATGGTTTCAATGTTATTAACACCATTACGATAGTTATTAACAATTGTTACGCTTGAATTCTAAGAAATCTGACTTTTTTTAAAAAATTATTGATCTTCATGTAAATAACACTTCCCACTCGCGTTCAAGGTTTTATTTTTACATCGATTGCCTGCTTTCGTTGTTCCTTTACATTGCACTGAAACTTTCAATCGTTCCTCTGATTGAACAGTTTTCTTAACAGTAGATTTATTGGTTGAATTTGAACTTGGTGCTACAACATTCCAAGTCCAACAAGTAATGCAAACAGTTTTTTCTATTTTTGCTTCCTCTTTGTCGTCCAACTTTGGAAAGAAATCAATCCCAGTCAATTTTTCCACACTGTCGATTGAAACGACATATTTTGTCAAAGATTCTTGGGAGGATTCGTTTGGTAAAACAAAAGCAATTGCCTTTAAACTAGGTTCTTTGTAATCTAAAATTACTTTATAATACCTTTCTGGCACTGAAACTTTATCTACACCGATTGTTGGTAGGTCTTTTTTAAGAATTGGTCCTGTAACAACATAAATTGATTCGTTTTCAACTGCCCAGTCTCTGACCAAATCCTCCAATCGTTTCCAAATTCCGCGGTTAAAACCAGGTAATTGTGGACTCATATTGCTATAATAAAAGGATTCTACCATAGATTTTTCAGACCAAGCCATATCCCCAGCTGGAGCTAAATGTCCACGATCATAACCAGATTTAGCGTAATCATCAGCATTTGCAGTACCTGTAGAAACTTTTAGATCTACAATAAATTTATCCGTTCGCTCAAATTTTTTCTCGGTTTCAGATTTGGTTAATTCGTAGGCAACCCAATAAGCTTGTTCGTGTTTTTCACAGTATTCTAAACTATAAGCAGTATGATGTATTACTATCGCATTTGAATCACGAAATGGAATTTCAAGATTTGGAATCTTACTTTTCTCTTGAGAAAAACCCAGGAAACCAATTAATAAAAACAGAAAACTTAAACGTTTATTCATGACTCAAAAGTAGCAATATCTTGGGTTATCTATTTCATTTTGATTTAGGAAACTACTAAAAACAAAAAAAGCCCGATAAATCGGGCTTTAAAAAATATTTAAAAGTCAATTAAGCTTTTTTATTATCTACTTCAACAGCAGCTAATTCGTCTGACTTATAAGCTCCAGCATCTAATTTACTTTTCAAGGTTTTGAAAGTTTCAATTGTGTAGCTAACGTCTTCCAAAGTATGCGCAGCAGTTGGAATAATTCTCAACATGATTACATCTTTCGGTACAACTGGATAAATCACAATTGAACAAAAGATATTGTAGTTTTCACGCAAGTCGAAAGTCAAATTTGTAGCTTCTGCCAATGAACCTTTCATGAAAACTGGAGTTACAGGAGAATTTGTAGCACCAATATCAAAACCAGCATCTTTGAATCCTGTTTGAAGTGCATTTGTTACCTCCCATAATTTGTTTTTCAATTCTGGTTTGGTTCTCAACAATTCCAATCTTTTGCGCGCACCAATTGTAATAGTAATTGGCAATGCTTTTGCAAACATTTGAGAACGCATGTTGTATCTTAAATATTCAATGATACTTTCTTCAGCACAAATAAATCCACCGATAGAAGACATAGATTTAGCAAAAGTTCCAAATAAAACATCGATTTCATCTTGAACACCTTGCGCTTCACCAGCACCTTGACCAGTTGCACCTAATGTACCAAAACCGTGTGCATCATCCACAAACAAACGGAAACTGTATTTTCCAGATTTTCTGAATTCAATGATTTCTTTCAAATTTCCTTGATCACCAGCCATTCCGAAAACACCTTCGGTAATCACCATGATTCCACCTCCAGTTTTTTCAGCCAAAGCTGTTGCGTTTTTCATTTGCTTATCAAAACTCTGCATGTCATTGTGTTGAAAAACAAAACGTTTTCCTGTATGCAAACGCATACCGTCTAAAATACATGCGTGAGATTCACTATCGTAAACAATGATATCATTTCTATCAACCAATGAATCGATTGCAGAAACCATTCCTTGGTAACCAAAGTTCAAAAGGATACAATCCTCTTTCCCCATAAATTCAGCCAATTCATTTTCTAATTTCTCATGCTCACTCGTTTGACCTGTCATCATACGAGCACCCATTGGATATGCTAAACCATATTGTTCAGCTGCTTTTGCGTCAGCTTCACGAACTTCTGGATGATTTGCTAAACCTAAATAATTGTTCAAAGACCAAACCAAGCACTCTTTTCCACGGAAAATCATTTTGTTACCTAATTCACCTTCTAATTTCGGGAAAGTAAAATACCCGTGAACTCCTTTGGAGTATTGTCCGATCGGACCTCTGTTTTTTCTGATTTTGTCAAAAATGTCTTGTGCCATAAATGTTCGTTTTTTGTAATACTAAATCGTATAACTTCACCATTTTATGCCACAAAAGTACGAAATTTTAATGGATTTTAAAAATCAAGTTTTTGGATTTTATCAACACCTTAACATGCAAACAATACTAAAAACATTTTTTATGTTCAATTATTTAACGTAAGAATCTAATAAATAAATCATTGAACTTACAGCAGCGCAGCCTAATTCGAGTTCTCTTTTATTTACAGACTCAAAAACATCACTTTCAGCATGGTGAAAATCGAAATATCTTTGAGAATCAGGAACAAATCCAAAAAGAGGAATCCCTTCAAATGAATTTTTTAATGGATTGATGTCAACACCTCCATATCCCTTTTCAAAAACATGTAACTCGTATGGCTCGAAAGTCTTTTGAAATATTTGTAAAAGCGCAACTTGCTCATTGCTTCCATCACAACTAAATCCGCGCGGTGCAAAACCACCACGGTCACTTTCCAAAGCAGCGATTTGTTTTTCACCCTTTTCTTTAGACCAAGTCGCATAAGTCAAACCGCCTTTATTGCCATTTTCTTCATTCATGAAAAGCACCACGCGCAAAGTATGTTTTGGTTTGAAATTCAACGTTTTTAAGATTCTCAACGCTTCAATGCTGTGAATGATTCCTGCGCCATCGTCGTGTGCGCCTTCTCCCGCATCCCAAGAGTCTAAATGTCCACCAAAAGTTATGATTTCATTGGGAAACTCAGTACCAGTAATTTCACCAATCACATTGTAACTTTTGACATCAGGCAACGATTTACAATCCAATTCAAAAATGAACTCAAGCTTTTCCTTTTTTGATAAATTATCCAATAAATCAGCTTGTTCAGTTGCAATCGCTGCAGCAGGAATTTTGTTTACTTTATCGTCATAATGCATAGAACCAGTATGTGGATGCAAATCTTGCGAAGAACCTAGAGAGCGGACAACAACTCCGACTGCGCCTAATTTTGCGGCTTCCACTGCACCATCACCGCGGATTGAATAACAAGCGCCATAAGCCTTAAAAGTATTGACCATTTTTTCGTCGAAAGGCTGATTTAGGAGCACGATTTTTCCCTTCACGTCTGATTCTTTGGCTTTCTTCAAGTCATCTAGCGAGTGAAAAACGACCAATTCTGCTCTCAATGTACCATTTGTTCCAACAGAACCACCCAATGCCAAGATTTTCAAGGAAATCAATTTTCCTTCCTTGGTTTTTACCCAAGCGCTTTCTTTGGTGCCTCGCTCCCAATGTGGAACTTGAATTTCTTGCAAATAAACTTTATCGAAATTGTAAGATTGCAACTTGTTTCTCCCCCATTCAACTGCCATTTCAGCTTGAGAAGAACCTGATAATCTTGCGCCTACATCTTTACACAAACTTCTTAAATCTTCATAAGAATGTCCTTCGGACAAAGCTTGATCATAAATTTTTCTAATAAAAAGAGAATCGTTTTTTTGAGCGAATGTCTGTGAAAACGCTAAAATAAATAGAAGAATAAGTTTTCTTTTTGACATGCAACAAAGTTTTGATTTTAAGAGAAAATTACTTTTCGTGCTTTCTCATGTTCATGAAAGGGATTTCGATGAAGCGATAGAAAATAAAAGAAAGTCCAATGACATAAGCCCAATAAACAGCATATTCAATGTACCAAGTATCGCTTGGAATGTATTTATCATTGAGCAATCCATGCATTCCAAATTTGATTAAAATATGAATCACCAAACTCAAATTCACCAAATACATGGAATATGAAATCAAACTAATAAACGTAACGAATTTGAAAATTTTAAACCTCATCGTTTTTAAATTGGCCAAGAATGGCAGCATGACCATCACACAAATTGAATTGATCGAAGGAGACCAAATGATGTACTCTTTTTGGTAATGCATTTTCAAGTAATAAAGCACGTAAAGCGATAGCAAAACCAAGAAAATACTGTTACATCTTTGCCAAATTTTGGGATAATAAAATGCCACAAAAGCAGCTAAAACTCCATAAACGATTGAATCAATTCTTGTTGTTACCAACATTAAATATGGTTTTCCATCTTTCAAACTATGAAAAACACTTTGGATTGAAGCTTGATTGAAGAAATAATATCTGTAAACAACGACGCCAATAATCACAATTGAAATCACCCAAATAAACATCGTTTTTACTTTTGTTTTGAATAAAACCAAACCTCCAAAAAGCATCAAGGGAATAAAGAAATAAAACCATTCTTCAATGCACAAACTCCAAGATTCTCCAAAGAAATGCTCAGGTCGGTTGTTGAAATTTTGGAGGAAGAAAAAGTATCTTCCAAAATATTCGGGGAAAATCTTGGGATTTACGAACCATGCAAATACCAACAAAATCACTAAAATCACTAAGTACATCGGCAATGTTCTCAACCAACGACGATTCCAAAAGTTAACCAATAAACTGAAGGATGGTGGATTTCTTTCTAGCATTTTAATTAATATTCCACCAATTAAAAAACCGCTTAACACGAAGAAAATCGCTACACCATCCAATAAAATCGCGTTGACATATTTTCTAAATTTACCATCAACAGGAATATCAATCGTTTGTCCAGCTTTCAAAACTTTAGTTACACGTGTAGGTTTTTCTTTAGAAACTTTGATTGTATCAGCTTGCTTGTCAAAATTTAGTATTTCATTCGAACTTGAAATCAGGTTTTTGTCAACGTAATATTGATATGATATCGTTGTCAAATTTTCACCTTCCTTGACTACATGTTTTTTAATATCCTTAGGAACTAAAATCATGCTGTGCCCAACCACAACAAAAATGATGGCAAAAAATCGAAGTAAATCGAGTCCAAAAACTCTTGATGTTCCGGCGTTTAAGCTAAAAAGTTTCATTCTAAAAATAAAAAAATCCCTCTCCAAATGGAAAGGGATGCGAAGTTACATAATTTTATCAAAAACCTCAGTCACATTTTGACATTATACTTCTTCAGCTTCAGTAATTGGTTTTCTGAAGACAATTTTAGTGTCAAAAATATCCATGACCACTGTTTTCGAAGTATCAATTGTGCCTGAAAGTAAAGCTTTCGACAACTCATTTAACACTTGTTTTTGAATCACTCGTTTCACGGGTCTTGCGCCAAATTGAGGGTCATAACCTGCTTCAGCAATCCAATCAAAAGCGTCCGCAGTTACATGTAAATGAATGTCTTTTTCTTTCAATAATTCAGTCAATTGATTCATTTGTATCTGAACAATTTGTCTCAAGTTATCCTTTGTAAGTGGCGTAAACATGATCGTTTCATCTATTCGATTCAAAAACTCAGGTCTAATTGTTTGTTTCAACAATTCCATCACCAACATTTTGGCTTTTTCAGTTGCTCTGTCTTCTTCACCAGGTTTGATACCGTCAAAAGTTTCTTGGATTAAATGTGAACCTAAATTAGAAGTCATGATGATAATCGTATTTTTGAAATTCACTGTTCGTCCTTTGTTATCAGTCAATCGACCATCATCCAAAACTTGTAACAAAATATTAAAAACATCTGGATGCGCTTTTTCGATTTCGTCCAGCAAAATGATTGAATATGGTCGACGTCGAACGGCTTCTGTCAATTGTCCACCTTCATCATAACCGATATATCCCGGAGGTGCTCCAACTAATCTGCTCACAGAATGTTTCTCTTGGTATTCACTCATATCGATTCGAGTCATGGCATTTTCGTCGTTGAATAAATATTCAGCCAATGCTTTTGCCAATTCTGTTTTCCCTACTCCAGTTGTACCTAGGAAAATGAAAGATCCAATTGGTTTTTTAGCATCTTGCAATCCAGCTCTGCTTCTTCGAACCGCATCTGAAATTGCACCAATTGCTTCTGATTGACCAACTACTCTTTTTCCTAATTCATCTTCTAATTTCAATAATTTAGAAACTTCAGATTCAATCATTTTGGAGATCGGAATTCCTGTCCATTTTGAAACCACATCAGCAATTTCAGCAACATCTACTTCTTCTTTGATCATTTTAGAAGTCGATTGCATTCCTGAAAGTTTTCCTTTGGCTTCCTCTAATTTTGCTTCAGTATCTTTGATTCGACCATAACGAATTTCCGCTACTTTTCCGTAATCCCCCATTCTTTCAGCATTATCAGCTTCAATCTTGAAATTTTCGATGTCTTCTTTCATTTTTTGGATTCCATCTACGACATCACGTTCCGCTTGCCATTTG
Source organism: Flavobacteriia bacterium (assembly GCA_947450325.1). Classification (GTDB taxonomy): domain Bacteria; phylum Bacteroidota; class Bacteroidia; order Flavobacteriales_D; family Crocinitomicaceae; genus JAQVCM01. Next base: position 29,882 of record CANFUT010000003.1, on the reverse strand, counting down.
GCTTTGAAAGCGTCTCTTTGTTCAATCAGATTTGCCAATTCCTTGCCGATGCCTTCCAATTTCTTGGTGTCTTGCTCTCGCATGATTGCCGCTTTTTCAATCTCTAATTGCAAGATTTTTCTTTCCAATTCATCCAATTCTTCTGGTTTTGAATTGATTTCCATGCGCAATTTTGAAGCAGCTTCGTCAATTAAATCAATCGCTTTGTCTGGCAAATGACGCTCCGTAATGTATCGTTGCGAAAACTCAACAGCAGCAATGATTGCCGCATCTTTGATGATTACTTTGTGGTGATTTTCGTATTTTTCTTTGATACCACGCAAAATAGAAATCGCATCTTCCGTACTTGGTTCGTCGACCAACACAGTTTGAAAACGGCGAACAAGCGCTTTGTCTTTTTCGAAATATTTTTGGTATTCATTCAAAGTTGTTGCACCAACCGCTCTCAATTCCCCACGCGCTAAAGCAGGTTTTAAAATATTTGCTGCATCCATTGCGCCATCACCTCCACCCGCGCCTACAAGTGTATGAATTTCGTCAATAAACAAAATAATTTCACCTTCCGCTTGTGTCACTTCTTTGATCACCGCCTTCAAACGTTCTTCAAATTCGCCTTTGTATTTAGCACCTGCAACCAATGAACCCATGTCTAGCGAATAAACAATTTTGGTTTTCAAATTCTCTGGTACGTCGCCAGTTACAATTCTGTGCGCCAATCCTTCAGCAATAGCAGTTTTACCAACTCCAGGTTCACCGATTAAAATTGGATTATTTTTCGTTCTTCTGGTTAATATTTGAAGTACACGGCGAATTTCGTCATCGCGACCAATTACAGGATCTAATTTCCCTGCTTTGGCTAATTCATTTAAATTCTTGGCGTATTTTTCTAAAGATTGATAAGTTCCTTCTTGGCTATTTGAAGTCACATTTTGTCCGTTTCTTAAGTCCATAATGGCAATTTTTAGTTTTGATTTGGTGATTTGTTGGTCTTTTAAGAATTTTCCAATGGCATCAGAGCTATCCAATAAAGCATAAAACATGATTTCAATCGAAACAAACTCATCGTTGAAAGTTTTCATTTCAACCAAAGCTTGATTCAAAACCTTTTCTACTGGCTGAGAAATATGCATTTGTCCACCAGTAACTTTGGAATAACTTTGAATGATTTTGTCAACAACCAATTCCAAACTTTTAGAATTAATCGCTAATTTTTGAAGTAAATAAGGCATAACATCTTGATCGACCAAGAAAATACCTTTCAGCAAATGTCCTGTTTCGATTGCGCCATTTCCGTTCGTTTCAGCCAAGTTTTGAGCTTGTTGAATCGCTTCTTGAGATTTGATAGTAAATTTATTAAAATCCATTTTGTAGAATTTTGATTTACTAAAGTTCGTCAAATCCTGAACCAAATCAAAATTTTTCTATAATTCGGAAATTATGTCAGCTGGAATAAAATTTAAAAGACAAAAAGTCAGCAACTTAGATTGTGTAGACATACTGAATTGAAGTCGTTCTTGGTGCCTCAATCTTAAGCGGTCTTAGCGAATAATCTACATTAAATACATTATTGCAAATGAAAGATACTTTTTGCTTTTCATTGATTTTGTAACTGATTCTAGCATCGAAAATATTATATCCATTATGACTTCTCCAATAGTTTGTTGCTTTAATTTGATACAAATACGGACTTGTATTGCTTGTCAAGACTTCGATGTCATTGAAAGCGCGATCGATATTTTGCATTTTGCTGTAATATCTATAGCTGACACCAACACCGAACTTAAAAATTCTAAATTCAACATCTGCTTTGGCCATGTGCTTGAATCTATATTTCAAAACATTTCCCGTTGTATCAATACTACTGGTTTTGTAGCTCAAATCTTGACCAACACCGCCCAAAGATTTATCATGTGCGTAAACTTTATCAGGAGTCAACGAAACAGGATCGATGTATGTGTAGCCTAACAACATGGTCACTCCAAATTTCTTGTTTGATTCTGCAGATGCGCCTGCAATAGAAAAATCGATTCCACGCACTCTAGAATCACCCGTGTTTAAGAATTTGAAACCAATCAATGCAATATCTGGCTCCCAAGAACCAAAAAGATATTCGATTGTATTTTCATATTTTTGATAGAATCCAGCAATGTCCACATAGCCCAAAAACTTGCTGATTTTGAATCCTTGTTTTAATCCAATTTCAAAACTATTGCTTTTTTCAGGTTTCAAATCTGGATTTGGGAAAACACCAAATAAACTCGCTTTTGTTGCGATATATCTTTCTGTAATTGTTGGATATCTAAAACCTTGTCCGGATGAAACTCTTACAAATGTTCCTTTAGTAACTTGTAAATTAGCACCAACACGCACAATTGGCGCCATCACACTTTCTTGGTGATTCATCTTAAAAAATTCATAGCGAACACCTCCTGTTACGTTCAAAATTCTCCAAAACTTCTTGTCCAATTGAACATAACCAGCAATATTTACATTTCGATTATTTGCCTGACCGCTTGATGCATACAAAGCAGAATATGAAGTCGAAACGTTGCTAGCAATTCCTCCTGTGAAATTCAAATCCAAAGACTTGAAATCTCTTTGCATTTGGTATTCACCATAAAACATGGTTCCACGATTCGATTGATTGTTTGAAATTTGATTGTCTGAATGAAAAATTCTAGTGACGATGCTGTGAGAAATTCCATTTGCGGTAGAATATTTTACAAATGGATCAATATTAAACAAAGTTTGTTTTTGCATGAAAACAGCACCTGGATAACCTCTATAAAGTCCCAATGAATCATCCAACCAAGCAAAAACCATGTTGGTTTTGTTGTACATGGCATTTCCGTTTACACCGTAACTAAATCTTTTGATTTTTTTAGAGCGATAGCGAATATTGAAATTCATTCTACCTCTTACACGCATCATGTCTTTGTTTGTGTAAGTAGGAATTGAATCTGTAATTTTCAACGCGTCTTTCAACTCTTGCGGCATATATGGTGCAGGTGGTGGCGGTCCGATGTAACCTTGATCAACATTGAAATTACCTCCGACAACAAAATCTAAATTTTTCTTGATGATTCTAGAATGCAAAAAATTCAAATTGGTGAAACCCGGAACGGAATTTCCGTACCAACTTTCTGCGTTTCCACTTGGCGCGCTGTAGTTTCCAACAGAATAATTGAAAACGGTTTTGGGTTTACTTCTTGGATAAGCACTCCTCACATGAATTACACCATTCAAGGCTGAAGAACCATACAAAACAGAAGATGCGCCTTTGATAACTTCAACTTGTTCAATGTTTTCAACCGGTATGTAGCTCCATTCTGGTCGACCAGCATCTCCGCTCAACAATGGAATGCCGTCAACGACAATCGCAACGCGACTTCCAACACCGAAAGTAAATCCGCTTCCGCCTCTAATTTGTGGGTCATTGTCAATAATAGACAGGCCTGGAACTTGTTCTAAAGCAGTTTCAATGCTTGTTGTATTTTTATTTGCTATCAGTGCAGGTTTTAGGATTTCCATCGAAACCACTTGTTCTTCCAATTTTTGCTCAAATTTTCCAGCAGAAACAACGACAGTTTCTAGTAATTGCGAAATATCATTTAGTTTGATGTTGTGAATTGTAACCTGACCGGGTAAGATTTGAATTGAAAAAGTATCACTTCCTAGACCTAAAAAGCCACATGTTAATTTATAGTATCCAGAATCAAGTTCCAAAAAGTAGTTTCCGTCGATGTCCGATTTTGTGCCTTTTGACATTTCATTAGAAATCTGAATCGTTGCGCCAAACAATGTTGAACCTGTTCTCGCTTCGGTAACAATTCCTTTTAATATTCCTGCATTTTGAGCAAAAGAGACACTTGAAATTAAAGTGAAAATCAATAATAATCTTATTAACATAGGCAAAATATAATATCTAAAAAACAAAAAAGCCCCGCAAAAATGCAGGGCTTTCAAAATTCTGCAATGATTTATCTGATAACAAATTTACCCGTTTTTTGCAATTCTGAACCAGAAACTTGATAAAAGTATGTTCCTTCAACTAATTCTGAAGACAAAGTAATTTCATTTTTTTGATTGCTCACTAATTTTGATTCCATTACTACTTTTCCAGTAATATCTAAAATTTGAATCTTAGCTAGCTTATCATTTTTAGCTGATAAATCAATGAATACTTTGTTTTCATAATTGTAAACATTGAAGTTATTTTGCTCATTTTCAATCACACTAGCATTTGCTGGATTGTAAATTACTTCAATATCGTCAATCCAAAGTTTACTTCCTGCACCAATAATTCCAGGAGCAGTTGTCATTTGGTTATCTGAAGGAGTAATGCTCAACATGATATACTCTGGTGTATTTCCATTTGTGTAAACAAAAGGTACTGAAAAACGTTTCCAAGTTGTGTTGTCTGCTGCTGCAGAATTGAAAAGCGCTTTACCAATTTTATTTCCACTTAAATCTGTGTGATTACTATTTACAGGCAATTCAGGATCATTGAAATCTCCAGAATGCAAGAAAGCGACAACTTTCGCTTTTTCAGCAGATGCTCCTGTTCCACTTGTTGCTTGTGTGTATCGGTACCATCCAACCAAACTGTCAGGACGACCAATAAAAGCCATTCGTCTAACGTCAGTTGCTGAACTGTAATTTACAGTTCCAATATATCCTTCTGATTTATCTTGACTTGGTGCATTTACAACTCCCGTTGTCAAATTTCCATTTACTACAGCCAAAACATAATATTTTGTCTCCAAACGCGCACAATAGGTTCCTGAATGTGGATTTGAAGTTTCTTGATAACAAGTCTGAGGTCCGATTGACGCAACAGTTGAACCCGTTTTATTTGAATACCATGATGTTGGCTCGTCAGCATTTCCAGGACTTGTATTTCCCCAATTTTCAAAACCTCCGTTTGCAATTTGAGTTTGAGCTGCTAAAGTCAACGAAAATCCGGTAAATATGAATGTAAATAATCTTGTTTTCATGTGTTCTATTTGTAAATTTTAGTTTGCAAATATATGGAATGATTTATTCATCAATTGTTAATATTGAATATTTAACGTTACAAATGATTTAAAAAACTCAAAATCAATCAAATAATTTTTAACAAAAGATTAGAAAAACTTTAAATTTTAAACAAAACACTAGATTAAAACGTTGAAAATTTTCTCAAAAACAGAATTTAAACCTAGTAAAATCTAATATCGACTAAAAATAGTAATTTTGTAGCATGTCACAGAAACAAGTTAACATTCGCAACAAGAAAGCAAAATTTGAATACCATCTTTTGGATGTATTTACTGCTGGGATGCAATTAACTGGGACAGAAATCAAAAGTATTCGCAAAAGCAAAGCTTCAATCTTAGAAGCGTATTGTATCTGCGACCGAAGCGAGATTTGGATAAGAAACATGCATATCACTGAATATGAAAATGGTTCTTTCTACAATCATAAGCCACGCACAGACAGAAAATTATTGCTCAACAAGAAAGAAATCAAGCAAATTGAAAAATTCTTGACTGTCAAAGGAAATACATTGATTCCATTGCGTTTATTTTTATCAGAGAAAGGTTGGGCAAAACTAGAATTTGCCTGCGCTCAAGGAAAGAAACTGCATGACAAACGTCAAGATTTGAAGGAAAAAGACGACAAACGTGATATGGATCGAGCGATGAAAAGATAGGTTTTGAATTGATTCAATTTCTTTTAGAAAAACCCAAAAGTCAAGATATGAAGCCACCTGTTTTGTGCAATCAAAATGTAAAAAACAAATATTGAAAGTGCATAAACCGAAAAATTGAGCATTACAATAAAACCATACCTTCTTTTGGCAAATTTCCAAGTGTAAATCGGCATTAGCAATAAAAGCGGTACAAGCGGAAAAAGATTAATGATAGAAAAATCAACTCCATAACTTTGGTATACATAAATTCCTCGGTACCAAACTCTGATTGGATTTCGCATCCAAATTGTACTTTCAATGACAATTTCAGGGCGATCAAACAACATATTCGGATTCGGATCTTCAAGAAAAAAAGTTTGATTGGAAGCTGTTTTGAGCATTCTAACATCTTTTTTAACCAAACCATTATACAATTTTGAATACGAAATGACTTTATCATTTGAAAAGCGGGAAGGTAAAATCGGCTCGATTATCAAGAGAATGGCTAAAAATGTTGATACGATGGCCATCTTTTTGAAAAACTTAAACTTTAATCCTGTAGTTAGTTTATGAATGAAAAGTTGTTGTTCGTTTTTGATTCTTTCAGCTTGTTTCCTTAACCTTTCTTGCGCTTCTTTGATTCTCTCTTCTTGCGATTTTGCAGCTCTTTTGGGATTAGCAATTGTTTGAGATGGTCTTGGTTTTTCATCGATTATAATCTGATAGGCCTCTGTCAAATCCAAAAATAATTTATGCGCTTTCGGATCAGGGTTTCGGTCAGGATGATACTTCATCGCCAATTTCCGATATGCGCGCTTTACTTCTGATTTGGTCGCCGTTTCAGTTAAGCCAAAAACTTGATAATATTTCGCTTTATAACTCAAATCAATACCGTTTTTAAAGTTTCTTTTCGATTGATTTTGCCACTTTCGGTCAAAACAAATTGATTGGAAAAGTAAATTTTCTTTGGATTTTCAAATTTGTCCAATTTAGATTTCAAATTTTCAACTAACTGTTGTCTTTCACTAATATTTTCGTCGCCCTCAATCACTAAAATTATCTTTTCACCCAAAAGTGAATCCTGCTCTGATGAAACAAAATACTTTGAATCAATCAAATGACTAATTTTTCGTTCGATTTTCTCTGGGAAAAATTTAATTCCGCCCGAATTTATCACAAAATCGGCCCTACCCTGCCAGAAAAAATGTTTTTCATCGACAATGTCGACAATGTCATTGGTATTGAGTTTTTTAATTCCTAAATGTGGTGCATTTACAATCAACTGATTTTGTTCTATTTCAAACGAAATTCCTGGCAATGCTTCAAACGGCTGGAAAGTAGATTGATTTAACTTTCTCACAGCCACATGTGACATCGTTTCTGTCATTCCAAAGCTCTCAAAGGCAATGGTTTCAAATTTCTTTAAACTATCTTCTAATTGACTAGAAACATTTGCACCGCCAATCAACAATTGATTGATCAGATTTAATTTTTCTGGATTTTTCTCAATGATACTTTGAATTTGTAATGGCACCATCGCAGCAAAATTTACATTAAAATCAACTTTCTCCAATGGATTTCGATTAATATCTACCACATACAATTCTAAACCAAATAAAAAGGAACGCAAAATCATCATTTTTCCACCGATTGTGTCTGGAGAAAGACAAAGAAGTGCTTTTTGACCAGATTTGAAATCAAAATAAGTTCCAGTCATTTTCGCAGATGCAGCCATTTTTTCCTTATTTAACTTAATCACCTTGGGAATTCCGGTCGAACCAGAAGTTTTGGTTTCGATAAAATCTTCGTCATTTACCCAATCTGAAATAAAGTTTTCAACCTTTGAAATCAGGTCCAAACTCTCAGTTAAATATGTGATTTTAAAATTGCTCAATTTTTTGGAACGGTATTTGAAATGAGGAAATCAACAACAAGTTTTGTAACTTTTATTTTAAGACTTGATTGTAATGAAATAAATATTAATTTTAAAGTGCTAAAACAAAAGTAGCACGTTACTTGATTAAAATAGACAAACTATGAAAAAGTTATTTGGATTTTTATTGGTTGCTGGAATGATTTCAACAGCCTTTGTATCAAAATCGAAGCTTGAAACTTCAACAGTTACTGTAAAAGATGGTATTGAATTTCAAAGAAATAGCTATGATGAGGCAATCAAAGAAGCTAAAAAATCTGGAAAATTAATTTTCATTGATGCATACACTGAATGGTGCGGACCATGTAAAAAAATGGCTGCTACATCGTTCTTGGATCCTGAAGTTGCTAGCTTATTTAATTCTAAATTTATCAACTTGAAAGTTGAAATGGAAAAAAGTACTGACGGACCAATGATTGCTCAAAAATATTCAGTTAGAGCATATCCTTCTTTGCTTTTCATCAATGGTGAAGGTAAAATCGTTAAATATGCGGTTGGATATCAAACGGCTGAGCAATTAATTGCAATTGGAAAATCATTGTAAGATTTAATTAAATATTGAAGACGCTTTCGGGCGTCTTTTTTTTGCCCCAAAAATAAATATCGAATGAAATCAATTACGTTGTTGCTGTTGTTTATTTCAACTGTAAATCTGATTGTTGCACAAAATTCAACTCAAAAAACGGGTACAGATTGTAGTTTCAAAAAAGAACTGTATGGCCTTTGGGTAATTGAAAACATCGTTGAAGATTTATCAGGTGAAAATTTGGAGACCGAAGGTCAATCGTGGAAATTGTCGACCACAGATAATTCTAATATCAAAGGAAAAATCACCATGACATTTTCTCCTGACGGAACATTTGTTGGAAAGTTAAATGTAAGCGATTCTACTTCAGCAAGCTATGGATACTGGCGAACAAGTGACGATTGCAAACAACTGATTGTAACAACAGAAAGAATTGAAGATCAAATCGAAATTTTTTCGATCGAAATGCAATATCTTGTTCTCAAAATGGAAGACGAATTCAAAATGATTTTCAGAAAATCGAAGTGATAAAAATCAATCTTCCAAGGCTTTGTATTTTTTAATTAGCGAAAAGAAAGCGAATAATCCAATTATTGAGAAAAGCAAAATCCACAAAGGATTCGCAAAAAAAGCATAACCATAAACATACTCAGAGTTGCATTTGGTGTTTACGCTGTGTCCTGAAAGGACAAAATAAACTCCGAAAATTAGATTTACAAAAAACGGTGAAATTACGTATGTCATACTCACCAAAACATTCAACACTTTTTTGTTGAATGTTTTCGAAAAAATGCCGTAAATCGTTGTTCCTACAATCGCTAAAACTATACAAAAAACAAATATCATAGAATTCTTTTCCCTTGAATGATTATCATAATTATCATAATTAAAACTCCCACTTAAATTGATAAATATCAATCCTAAAGCAACCAAAATCATCAAAGCACCACCAATTGGAATCGCAATTAAGATACTTACAATATTTGCAAATTCAAACAAGACGAATAAAAAAGCTAGGAAAAATCCAAGAAAAAACATTCCCATAAATCCATTGTCAAATCGATTGGTATGTGACATTTCATAATTTTCCAACAACTTTCTAATTGCTTCTTTTTCAAAAAAGTAAATTTCTTGTCGTTCTAGCGCTGTACAAAATGCTATATTGTCTTTAGACGAAACAGCTAAGTCATTGTTTGCATATTTCATGATCACATCGTAATCCTCTGGATAAGTAAAATCACTTACATCAATTCTATTATTATAATTATTTTCATACTGTCGTGTAATGCTTTCAATATGATGAAAATCCTTTATTTTCAGGTATTTCAAAATTACTTGGGGATCCAATCTCAAGTCAATTTTATATTCTCTACAAACATCGATGAAATCATTTATTGCCATTTCAATAGAATCAAATTCACGATTTTTTGACCAGCGCAGAATTTGATCTGTGATTGCTTTATTGTTAGATTTTTGTGTGTAAATTGTTCCATATTCTAAACCCCATGGATTCAAATTTTGAAAATCATAAACATGCAAGTTATTGCTATTCGGAAGTTGTACAAAATCGGTCACAAATAAATTACTTTCGCAACTATCAGCGGTTTCATATTTGTCTACTGTTTTGAAAAACAAATATTTGTAATTGTCAATTTGCGTTGAAAGTGAATCGTGCAAATCACCAAAATCTCCAAGAAACAAATTCAATCCACTGTATGTATCTTTCCTTTTTTGAGGATAGTACATGTAGTTGTTTTCTCCCTCCCAAACATTGGATATGTCATTGTAGTAAATGGAACTCAACTTTTGATTGACAATTTCTTTATTGTTATCAATTTTGTAGATGGTTTTATCGTTCAATACAAAAGCTGCTCCTAAGTTCAACTTGGCGATTTTTGCTTCTGTATCGTTTATTTTGAGCTCATTTCTCACTCTAGAAATTGTTCCATAGGTGAAGGGATAATAGGCAGAAACAAGAAATGAAAATGCGATAAATAGTTGACTAAACAACTTTACAAAATACAATTTACTAAGTGGATAAAAACTCTTGATTGCATTGTTTTTATAATAAAAAATTGCCCAAATACAAATGATTATCAAGCAATAAATCACGTGAAAACTGACGAAATTGCTGTCAGAATAAAAATCTCCCACCTCATCGTATTTGAGTTCATTTAACCCAAAAAGAAGATAACCACTTATAAAAGAGACTATCCAGCTAAAGATTCCAGCTACAAGGAGTTGTAAAATCTTAGAATGCCAAGTTATTGGATAATTTTCCAGTAAATATTGATTTATTTTTTTTAATTTATTCATTTCTTGTAGCTTAAATCAGATAAATAATCTTCTGGTTGACTGAGAAATATCTCTCACATACCTAATTTGAATCTTGTAATTTACCAATGCTTGTAAAATTTGATTCATTCCATTTTTAACTGGAATACTGACCAAATAAGTTCCACCATTAAACTTGATTTCATGACCAGCAAGTGAATCCAACGCTGCATTCAATTCTTCTCTTGAATCTAGAATATCTAATTCTAAAACAGTCAGTTGCTCCTCTTCTTCGTTGGCATTGGACAAATGCGTTGGAGCGCCATTTTTCAAGAATAAGATTTTGTCAGAAATTTTCTCGACTTCAAACAATTGTTGTGAACTCAAGATAATTCCCAAAGGATTGGAAAGACTTTGCGACAAATTTTTCAAGTCTTCCAAAATCAATTGTTGCGCTAGCACATCCAAATTTGCCAATGGTTCATCTAGCAAAAGCAATTTCGGCGATCTCAAAAATGTGCGCGCCAATTCAAACCTCATCTTGTAGCCGGAAGAAAGTTCATCCCAATTGTGGTTTCTATATTTCCAAAATCCGAAGCGAATAATCATCATCAAAACGATCAATTCATTTTCCTCGCCTTTGATTCCGTAATGTGTTGCTGCAAATTTCAGATTGGTTTTCAAAGAACCGTACCATTTGGGTGTTCGTTGTGGAATGTAGGTCAATTTTGTTCTCAAATCATAATCGCTGCTTGCATTTTCGTCGATTTGATATTGCAAATTTCCTTGGTCAAATTTCAAATCTTTCGCCAAGATGCGCAACAAAGTGGTTTTTCCATTGCCATTTTCACCCACCAAGCCCCATACATCGCCCTCGTGAATGGAAATCGAAATATCTCCCAATCTGAATTTCCTGCGACCATAAACTTTCGAGACATTTTCGGCAACCAACAACGGTTTTTTATCCAATTTAATTTCGAAAGTCGCTTTTTCTAATTTTTGTATTAAAGCAAGCGCCCTTTCCACAAACTCAGCATCATTTCTCAAATCAGATTCGTTCCAATCAGCAAAATCAATGCACAGTTTATAAAATGCTTTGTCTTGCGTATCTAAAACACAATCGACTAACTTTCTAAATCCCAAGTGATAATCACCAGAATGAATGTGACTGGAAACAATGTTTAGCTTTTCATGGAATAATTTCATGCACGATTTTTTTGAGATTCAAGATTGATTTATCAAAAGTAAGTAAATCTTGAAATGAACTTAGATTGTAACTGAAAATTACGCGTTTTATTTTAACACCTTTCAATTCAAAAATAAATTGTATTTTCATGGCAAAATTTGAATCATGGACAATTATATCAAACAGGTTTTATTGGAAGAAAACACGATAATTTTACCAAAATTAGGTGCGTTAACTGTTACAAGTATAAAAACTGGTGAAATGATGTTTTTGTCCTATTTGAATTATGATGATGGAAAATTGGCTAAATACGTTGCTGAAAAAGAAAGTATTTCTGAAGCTGACGCCAGAGCGAAAGTAAAAGATTTTGTCGAACAAATTAAAGAGAAAATTAATAGTGGATTGGTTTTCAATTTAGGAAAATTAGGCCATTTTTTCAAAAAAAACGATGAAGTTTTCTTTGAAGATTATGCGGTTTACGAAGATCAAGAAGAAGAAACTGAAGACCAAATAAAAATCATTGAAGTCGAAGTTCCTGATAGAGATGATTCACCTAAAAATGAATCAATCGAGGAAGTTCAGAAAGAAAAATCGGTTGAACCTGTTGAAATAATAGAAACCAAAACCGAAGAACCAGCAGTCAAATCGCTTGATGAAATTTTAGCATCAACGGCTGTTGAAGAAGTTCAAACAGAAAGCGTGACACCAGAAATTGAAGTAAACGAAATAAACACTTTTGAAACACCAATTGAAGAAAGCAAACCAGAAGAAATTAAAAAGGAAGAACCGACAATCGAATTCTTAGATGTTCCAGCAACTGCTACTCCCGACCCAATTGCTTCAAGATCGCAACAAGAAGATAAAGTGCAAGTTGAAAATTCTTATGTACCTAAAAGAAGTTCTTTGGTAAGTAAAGAAATAAAAGCAAGCATCACTCAAAACAAATCGCCTAAGGAACAAGTTAAAACTGAAACGAAAAAACAAGTTAAGCCTGAACCAAAGGAAGAAATAAAGACTGAAGCAAAAGTAGAATCGAAAGTAAACGAGAAAGCGAAAGAAGTTAAACCTAAAAAAGAGAAAGTAGTTAAAGAAAAAAAGAAAAAAGGCGCATTCTTTTGGATTTTGATTGTGCTTTTAGGTCTAGGTTTTACTGGTGGAATTTTGACTTTTATGTTTTACGACCAAGTGAAAAAATACATTCCTTTTATAGATAATACTGAAGTAAAAGAGCAAAAACAAATTAATTCCGATACGATTGATATTATAAACAATTCAGCGGAAGAATTAGAAGCTGCAGAAGATGAAAGAATTAATTCTGAGAGCAATTCTGACTTACCTGTTGACGAGGAAATTCAAGAAGAAATACCAGAAGAAGTAATTCCGGTTACGCCAATTGAAACGCCAGTTAAAAAGAAAGTTGTTGAGAAAGTTCAACCAACTCCAATTCAAAATACAAGCGGCGGAAAATACCATGTAATCGTTGGTGCATTTACAGTTTCATCAAACGCAGAGAGATTTGTGCAAAAACAAGGCGCAAACGCTACAATTGTTATGAAAGGAGGGATTTCTTTGGTAAGTATTGGTTCATTCTCAACGAGAGCAGAAGCAAATCAAGCGATGGATAATTTAGACAAAGCTTGGATTCACGTTCAAGAATAAGGAAGATTAAAAGATTAGATTTTTTGAATCAAATCAATCAGTCGATTTGAATATCCAGCTTCATTGTCGTACCAACCCACGACTTTGACCATGTTTCCAATCACGCTAGTCAAAAGACTGTCGAAAATAACACTGTGTGTGTTTCCAACGATATCGATAGAAACAATCGGATCTTCTGTATAACTCAAAATTCCTTTCAAATTGGTTTTTGAAGCTTCCAAAAATGCAGCATTGATTTGTTCAACACTCGGCGGATTTCTAACAATCATTGTTAAATCTGTCAAACTTCCATCTGGCACGGGAACGCGCATTCCGCAACCGCCCATTTTGCCTTCCAACTCAGGGAAAATCTTGGTCAACGCTTTGGCCGCGCCGGTTGAAGTTGGCACAATTGACAAAGCAGCAGCGCGAGCACGACGCAAATCTTTGTGTGGCGAATCATGTAAACGTTGATCAGTTGTGTAACTGTGAATAGTTGTAATATAGGCACTTTCTATTTCTGCCAACTGCATCAAAACTTGCACCAAAGGAGCGGCAGAATTGGTGGTACATGAAGCGTTTGAAATAATCAAATCATTCGAATCAATGATTGAATCATTCACACCAAGTACAATGGTTTTCGTTTCATCTTGCGCTGGAGCAGAAAGAATAACTTTTTTCACGCTTCCTTTTAAATGCGCCGAGGCTTTTTCTTTGGTTAAAAAAAGTCCTGTTGATTCCAACACATATTCAACGCCGTATTCAGACCAAGGAATATTTGCAGGATCTTTTTCTTGGGTAAAAACAATTTTCTTTCCAGATTCGAAAACCAAAGCATTTCCTGAAATGGTAAAGTTTTCTTTCAATCCGCCATGAACACTGTCATATTTGAACAAATGTGCCAAAGTTTCAATTGGAGCTAAGTCATTTACGACCGCCACATTCAAATTTGGCTGTTGCAAACTCAACTTTGTAAAATATCTGCCAATTCTACCAAAACCGTTTACGCCAATTGTCTTTATTGAATTTGTCATCTGTTGAAATTTCTTTGTGTTCTTATTTTTCCCAAAAGTACATTTTTAAGTAGATATCAAAATAGTGAAAATTATAATTCATGTTAATCAACCCTAAAATGGAAAAGGAAACTCTTTTTTTTTCAACATAGAATACACTTTATAAAACAGCTAAATATCTATAAAACCTAAAGTTGTATGATTTTCAAAAAAAACAAATAGAAAGAAAATTGTTGATATCTCAGCCATTCAATAATATAGGTCGAAATTGTCATTTTAAAACGATTTAAAAAAGCTAATTTTGTAGCAGAAAATCGATAAATCAAAATATGGAGACTTTAGAATTAGAAAAAATTGCTTCACAAGTAAGAAGAGACATTTTAAGAATGGTTTCAGCTGTAAATTCAGGTCACCCAGGTGGTTCTTTAGGTTGTGCTGATTTCTTAACAGTCTTGTATTTTGACATCATGAATCACAATGCTTCCAATTTTTCAATGAATGGATTGAATGAAGACATTTTCTTTTTGTCGAACGGACATATTTCTCCAGTTTGGTATAGTGTTTTGGCTCGAAGTGGTTATTTTCCAGCGAGCGAATTGGGAACTTTTAGAAAATTAGGTTCTCGTTTACAAGGACATCCAAGTACGGACAAAAAATTGCCAGGAATCAGAATGGCTTCTGGATCTTTGGGTCAAGGACTTTCTGTAGCAGTTGGAACAGCAAATGCAAAAAAATTGAACAACGATAAATCTTTGGTTTTCACACTTCACGGAGATGGTGAATTGCAAGAAGGTCAAATTTGGGAAGCGTTGATGTATGCAGCAGCTAACAAAGTGGATAATTTGATTGCAACCATTGATTACAACGGAAGACAAATTGACGGTGACGTTGACGATGTGCTTTCTTTGGGAAATCTGCATGCGAAATTCACCGCTTTTGGCTGGGAAGTTTTGGAAATGGATGGACACAACATTGACGAATTGAAAGCTACACTTCGCAAAGCGATTTCAATGACAGGAAATAAAAAACCAATTGTCATTATCATGAAAACGGAAATGGGTCAAGGTGTTGATTTCATGATCGGAAGTCACAAATGGCATGGTGTTGCACCAAATCCTGAGCAGTTGGAAAATGCATTGGGTCAATTGACTGAAACTTTAGGCGATTATTAAGCGAATGATTTTTTTGGAACGATTCATGTATCTTTCAGATAATTAGTCGTTACAAGTACATTCAAACCAATATAAATAGATTGAAAAAACTGTTTTTCATATTGATACTTTTGATTTCTGCTTCTTCTTGGAGTCAGGAAAGATTGACTAGAATACTTTTTATTCTAGACGCATCAAACAGTATGAATGCAAAATGGGGCGATCAATCAAGAATTGAGGCTGCGAAAGAATTGCTTTCAAAAACGGTTGATAGTTTGGTTGGAACACCAAATCTAGAAATAGCATTGCGTGTTTATGGACATCAATCGCCCATCACAGCAACTTACCAAGATTGTTCTGATACAAAATTGGAAGTTCCTTTTGCCAAAAACAATTACAGCGCTGTAAAAAGTAAATTGGCATCCATTTATGCGAAAGGAACAACGCCAATCGCACGTTCGTTGGAAGCAGCAGCAGAAGATTTTCCGGACATGAATTCTAGAAATATCATCATTTTGATAACTGATGGTTTGGAAGCTTGTGACAATGACCCTTGCGTAATTGCTAAAAAACTGAAAGACAAAGAAATAAATGTAACACCGTTCGTGATTGGCCTTGGTTTGGATTTATCTTATTTGGAAAAATTCAAATGCATCGGCGAATATGCAGAAGCAGAAACAAAATCTGCTTTTAAAAATGTTTTGACAAGTATCGTTACCAAAACGTTGGTAAACTGCACGACGCAAATCAATTTGAATGACATCAATGGAAAACCTGTTGAAACTGACGTTACGATGTTTTTGTATCATGCTGGAACCAAAAATATCAAGTACACAATGGTTCACACATTGAACAAATTAGGAAATCCTGACACCTTGTTAATCGACCCTAATTTCAAATATGATTTGGTTGTCAACACGATTCCAAAGGTTGAAAAAAAGAATATCACGATTCAAAAAAACATCCACAACACCATTGTAGTCGATGCGCCACAAGGATACATCAAAGTGCGATTGCTGAATGCAACTCGAGGTTTTACAGTCGAATCACGCATCATGCAAACAGGAAAACCTGTCACATTGAATGTGCAACAAGCGAATATTTCAGATAAATACATCGTTGGAAAATATGACGTAGAAATACTTACACTTCCAAGAATCTATACAACAATTGATGTTACGCAAAGTGCAACAACCACGATTGACGTTCCAGCACCGGGAACTTTGAACTACAAATTGGCAGCTCCAATGGCAGCGCAAATTTTCGTTTTAAACGCCGCTGGAGTTTGGGAATGGGTTTGCAACTTGGATCCCACAACTACGTCAGGAAATTGGAATTTACAGGCAGGAAATTACAAGGTTGTTTACAGACAAAAACAATTGAAATCAACTGCATTTACATTTGAAAAAGAATTTAAAATTTATTCAAACAAAACATATTCGTTGAATTTATAACTTAAAAAAAATGATTGAATTTGAAATTTTCGGGAACAAAGATACCCGTTCAGGATTTGGAGAAGGATTACAAGAACTAGGTCAAAAAAATCCAAATGTTGTTGGACTTTGTGCTGATTTAATTGGCTCTTTGAAAATGGATGCTTTCAAAAAAGAAAATCCAGATCGCTTTTTTCAAACTGGTATTGCGGAAGCAAATATGATTGGAATTGCTGCAGGAATGACCATTGGAGGAAAAATTCCTTTTACTGGAACATTTGCGATTTTTTCAACTGGAAGAGTGTATGATCAAATTCGTCAATCTGTTGCTTATTCTAACAAAAATGTAAAAATCTGTGCTTCTCACGCTGGATTGACTTTGGGTGAAGATGGTGCAACACACCAGGTTTTGGAAGACATTGGAATGATGAAAATGTTGCCAAACATGACAGTTGTTGTTCCTTGCGACTTCAATCAAACAAAACAAGCAACGATTGCGATTGCTGAACATGTAGGACCAGTTTATTTGAGATTTGGTCGTCCTGTAATGCCAATTTTCATCAAACCTGATGCTGAATTTGTAATTGGAAAAGCAGATATTTTAATCGAAGGTACAGACGTTACAATCATTGCTTGCGGACACATGGTTTGGAAATCGATTGAAGCAGCTAAAAAATTGGAAGCACAAGGAATTTCCGTGGAATTAATCAATATGCACACCATCAAACCTTTGGATGCAGCTGCAATTTTGAAATCAGTTTCAAAAACAAAATGCGTTGTAACTGCTGAAGAGCACATGATCAATGGTGGTTTGGGAGATTCAGTAGCACAAGTTTTGACGAGAAATTTGTTGGTACCACAAGAATTTGTTGGTGTCAATGATACTTTCGGTGAAAGCGGAAATCCAATGGAATTAATGACTAAATATGGCATCGACACAGACAATGTAGTTGAAGCAGCTTTGAAAGCGATTAGCCGTAAATAATAACTTATATTTGAGCAGGAATCTGATTTTTCGGATTCCTGTTTTTATTTAATCTTGTTTCGATGAGCAACGAAGAATTGTTTTTAAATAAACTGGGGCAAACGAATCAATTTCCATATTTAATTGAAGTTGAAAGCGCTGAGGGAATTTACATTTACGACAAAAATGGCAAAGCCTACATGGATATGATTGCTGGTGTTGCAGTAAACAATATCGGAAATCGCCATCCAAAGGTTGTTGAAGCAATTAAAAATCAAGTGGATAAATATTTACACGTCATGGTTTATGGCGAATTTATCCAAGATTCAAATATTACCTTTGCTCAAAACTTAACTTCCCTTCTCCCCGATTCTTTGAATTGTGTTTATCCTGTAAATTCTGGAACTGAAGCCAATGAAGCCGCTTTGAAATTGGCTAAACGAATCACTGGCAGAACTGAAATCGTTTCATTCCGAGGATCCTATCACGGAAGCACGCATGGTTCGCTCAGCGTTTCCGGAAATGAAACTAAAAAAATTGCTTATCGCCCATTATTGCCTGATGTCAGGTTTATCAAACACAATGAATTTTCTGATTTAGAACAAATTACTACGAAAACAGCTGGAGTAATTTTAGAAACAGTTCAAGGCGATGCTGGTGTTCGCGTTTCAAATCCTGAATTTTTAAACGCTTTGCGTGAAAGATGCAATGAAGTTGGCGCGCTATTGATTTTTGATGAAATTCAATGCGGCATGGGACGCGCAGGTAAAATGTTTGCATTTGAGCACAGTGGAGTGATTCCAGATATTTTAACGCTTGGAAAAGCATTGGGCGGCGGTTTGCCAATTGGTGCGCTGGTATCTTCGAAAGAAAATTTATACGAATTCACTTACAATCCCATGTTGGGACACATCACCACTTTTGGTGGACATCCAGTCGTTACGGCAGCAGCAAATGCATTTTTAGAAGTGATGCAAACTGAAATTGATTTTGAAGAAGTTGAAAGAAAAGGACAACTTTTAGTCGATATGCTGAAAGTAGATCCTGAAATTATTGAAATTCGTCGAATTGGAATGATGTTCGCTTTCGACATGAAATCCTTTGAGCGCGTAGAAAAAGTGGTCAAAAGATGTTTGGAATTAGGACTCATCAGTTTTTGGTTTTTATCTCATCCTTATAGTTTCAGACTTTCGCCGCCTTTGAATATTACCGAAAACGAAATTCGCAAAGCAGGAAATATTATTTTACAGGCAATTAGGGAAACGAGAGAAATTTAATTAGTTTCATATTTCACTAATTATTTCTTACATTTACTCAAATCTAAAATTCAATTTTATGCCAATTTATGTGCCTTTTTTGATTGTTGCAGTTTTATTGATTGTGCTTTCAGTGGTTACTGTTCAACAAGGAACTGTAGCTGTAATTACCGTTTTCGGAAAATACAAAAGAATTTTAACGCCAGGTTTGAGTGTGAGAATTCCATTAATTGAAAAAGTTTACAAGAAAATTTCAATTCAAAACCGAAGTGTTGAACTAGGTTTTCAGGCGGTTACTATTGATCAAGCCAATGTGAATTTCACTGCCATGTTATTGTATGCAGTTGTCAACCAAAATGAAGAATCTATCAAAAATGTCGCATTTAAGTTTGTGGATGACAGAAACTTGATGTCAGCTTTGGTTCGTTCAATTGAAGGTTCTGTAAGAGCTTTCGTAGCGACGAAAAAGCAATCTGAAGTATTGTCTTTGCGCCGTGACATCGTAGAAGCTGTCAAGGAACAATTAGACATGATGTTGGAAGAATGGGGTTATCATTTGATTGACTTACAATTAAACGACATCACCTTTGACGAAGAAGTGATGCGTTCGATGGCGAAAGTAGTGGCGAGTAACAACTTGAAAGCTGCTGCCGAAAATGAAGGTCAAGCTTTATTAATCACCAGAACAAAAGCGGCTGAAGCGGAAGGAAATTTTATTAAAATCTCTGCTACTGCGGAAAAAGAGGCGGCTCAAATGCGCGGACAAGGAATTGCTTTATTTAGAGAAGAAGTTGCACGAGGAATGGCGGAAGCTGCCAAACAAATGCAAGAATCCAATTTAGATACATCGTTGATTTTATTCAGTATGTGGACAGAAGCGATTAAAAACTTCGCTGAACAAGGAAAAGGAAATGTGATTTTCTTAGACGGAAGCATCGAAGGAATGGACAAAACGATGCAACAAATGATGTCGATGACACAATTGGAGAATATTAAGAATAAAAAATAATGATTTGTATGGGATAGGAATTTAATCGTTTCTATCCTGCCAATTCTACCCCAATCAATTTTCCAATTCCAAAAGTAACCGCTGCAGCTGCTAAACCAAAAAACACCTGACGAAAACCTGAATACCAAACATTTTTTCCAGTGAAAATTGTGATTGCTGCTCCAATCAAAAATAAACCAATCGCACTGAAAATCGTACTCAAAACGATTGCCTGCATTCCGTTTGTGAACATGAAAGGCAAAACCGGAATTACAGCGCCAATACCGAATAAAACAAAAGATGAAAGTGCCGCTTCAATCGCTGAACCTTTTAATTCTTCAGCATTAATTCCCAATTCTTCTTTGACCAAAACGTCATGTGCTTTGAATTTATCTTTCATCAATTCTTCGACTATCGCTTCCGCTTGTTCATCGGGAATACCTTTTGCCAAATAAATTAACTTTAATTCTTTTCGTTCGCCTTCAGGATTGGTTTCCAATTCATCCATTTCCAAAGCCATTTGATTTTCGTACAATTCTTGCGAACTTTTCACCGAAATCCATTCGCCCAAAGCCATTGACAAAGCGCCAGCCAACAATCCAGCCAATCCAGCAACTAAAACGCCAGCTTGACCTTGAGTCGCACCAGCAATTCCCATCACCAAACTGAAATTCGATACAAGTCCATCATTTCCGCCCAAAACGGCGGCACGAATCGCATTTCCACCGACTGATCTATGTCGTTTTTCAAATCTCGCCAATTGTGGTCCAGAAACCCTTGTTTCATTTTCCAAAATGGATTTCAAGATTTTAACGTGCGAATCTTCGTTTCCAGAAATAGGAATACTAGCTTTGTTTTTGTGTTGAATTACAGCAGTTGCCAATTGCTTTTCAGTATCCATCAAAGCACCTAATACATAATCGTAACCAAAAGTTTTTCCAATTCGATTCAAAACTTTGGCGCGCCAAGACGGTTTGGAAATTTCATCAAAAGTCAGATTCATTTTAGCAGCGAAAGCAACCGCATGACTTTTTTCTATTTCACTCATTTGCATAAAAACGCCTGATAAAACTTCATCAGATTCATTTTCAGCTAATTTTAAATATAAGTACGAAGCGTCAACTTCAGTTTGTAAGCTGCTATTCTTCATCTAAATTTTGTTTAATTGCTGAATAATTTTCCTGTGCTTACACCGTGACATGAATTACATGCTCCGGTATTCAATGAACTTGACATGTAACTTGTAGCACCACTTGTACCTGTAATTGCTGGATATAAACCACTGTAATCCACAGATTCAGTTGTATAAAAATTTCCTTTGCTATCAATTGGAATGGTATATTTCAAAGTTCCTGTTCCGTTAGCTCCCGTATACAACTTAATTGAGCCACCAGTTAAATTACTTGTCAAAGCACTGTTTGAAGCACTTCCTGCAACATTAAAGCAACCTTCTCCTTCTCCTCCACTTTTATGGCAAGTCAAACAATTTTGTCCAAAATTATGGCTTTTGCTACCACCAGAATAACTTACTTTGGTTTCACCACACTTATTTTTCTTGCAACTTGGGAAAGTGAAAACTAAAATTGTTGCTAAGAAAGCGATGGTTAATGAGGAATAAAATTTCATTTTTTCTTAAATTAATTAAATACACTGTTTTGAACTATAACAATAAAGTTAAGCCTTTATTATTGCATTCTTTGATTTCTTGGTTAATTAATAATAGGTCTAAATAAAAAGAGATAAATTTGAGCAATCAAAAAAATCACCATGAAAAAAATAGGCATTTTACTTTCGGGCTGCGGCGTATATGATGGCTCTGAAATTCAAGAAACAGTTTTAGCTATGTTAGCAATTCAAGAAGCTGGCGCTGAATATTTTTGCATCTCAATCGATAAAAATCAGCATCATGTAGTCAATCATCTAAATGGATCAGAAATGGCTGAAAGCCGAAATATGTTGATTGAATCTGCAAGAATTGCGCGCGGAAATGTCAAAAATATCAATGAAGTAGAAATTCGCGATTTGGATGCATTAGTAATTCCTGGTGGATTTGGTAACGCAAAAAATCTTAGCTCTTGGGCTTTTGATGGTCCGAACGGAACTATTCTTCCAGAAGTAAAGTTGCTTATTGTAAACTGTATCAATGCCGGCCGACCAATCGCAGCACTTTGCGTGAGTCCAATTTTGATTGCAAAAGCTTTACAAGATTCAGATTTACATGTTGAGTTGACGCTTGGAAACAGCACTGATTCTTCACCTTATAATATCAATGATTTTCACGCAGGATTAAAAGCGGCTGGAGCCAAAACATTTGAAAAAAATATCCATGGAATTCAAATCGATGAAAAACTAAAAATTGTGAGCGCACCGTGTTATATGTTTGATGCTAATATATTGGAAATTAGATCCAATATCAAACAAGCAATTGATGCAATGATGTTATTATAAAATACGTTATTCGAACATGATATTGGTCATTTTTTAATAAACTGTTGGAAAATAGTTGACCCGAATCGCTTTTCGAAAGAATATAGATGTAATTTTGCATCACGAAATCAAAGCGAAAGCTTAAAATTTAAAAAGTATGAACGAATTTGGTAAAAGAGGAAACAATACCGATTTGAACGCTTCCATAGGTTTAAACAACCTAGGGGATATTTTTTGGAATCTTACACCAGCTGAATTGGTGGAGGATACAATTCTCAATGGTCAAGGTATGCTAACAGACACGGGAGCAATTGCTATCGAAACTGGTGAATTCACAGGAAGATCACCAAAAGATAGATTTGTTGTTTGTGATGCTAAAACAGAAAACGCCGTTTGGTGGGGCGATGTAAACATTAAATTTTCTGAAGCTCAATTTGATGCATTATACAACCGTGTAAAAGCATATTTGAACGGAAAAGACTTGTATGTACGTGATGCTTATGCATGTGCTGATCAAGCTCACAGAATGAATATTAGAGTGGTAAACGAATTCCCTTGGGCGAATATGTTTGCTTACAATATGTTTTTGCGTCCAACAGATGCAGAAATCGAAAATTTTGATCCAGAGTGGCACATTGTATGCGCTCCAGGATTTATGGCTGATCCAGCAATCGACGGAACACGTCAACACAATTTCGCGATTTTGAACTTCACGAAAAAAATGATCTTAATTGGTGGTACTGGTTATACAGGTGAAATCAAAAAAGGAATTTTCTCTGTGTTGAACTTTGTTTTGCCTCACGAGAAAAATGTATTGTCAATGCACTGTTCTGCAAACATCGGTGAAGGTGGCGATACTGCTATTTTCTTTGGTCTTTCAGGAACTGGAAAAACAACCCTTTCGTCTGATCCAGATCGTCACTTGATTGGTGATGATGAGCACGGTTGGTCTGATAATACCGTTTTCAACTTTGAAGGTGGATGTTATGCGAAAACAATCGATCTTTCTGCTGAAAAAGAGCCACAAATTTACAACGCAATCAAATTTGGCGCGATTTTAGAAAATATTGGTTTTGTAGAAGATTCTTCAACTCCTGATTATTCTGACAATACAATCACAGAGAACACACGTGTTTCTTACCCAATCGATTATATTGACAATATTGCAGTTCCATCTATTGGTTCTGCTCCAAAAAATATTTTCTTCTTAACAGCAGATGCTTTTGGTGTATTGCCTCCAATCTCAAGATTGACAAAAGAACAAGCGATGTATCACTTCATGTCTGGTTATACTGCAAAAGTAGCTGGAACCGAAATGGGAATTACAGAGCCAACAACGACTTTCTCAGCTTGTTTTGGAAAAGCATTTTTACCTTTACACCCAGCGAAATACGCTAAATTGTTAGGTGAAAAATTAGAAGGAACTGACATCAAAGTTTGGTTGATCAACACAGGTTGGTCTGGTGGTTCTTATGGTGTTGGAAGCAGAATGAAATTGTCTTACACAAGAGCAATGATTACTGCAGCATTGAATGGAAAATTAGACAATGTAGCTTTTGATACACTTCCAGTTTTTGATTTGGCAATTCCTACATCATGTGAAGGCGTTCCTAGTGAAATCTTGAATCCAAGAGGAACTTGGGCTGACAAAGCTGCTTACGACGAAACAGCAATCAATTTGGCTGGACAATTCGTTAAAAACTTCGATCAATATGCCGCTGAAACAAGCGCAGATATTTTAGCTGCTGCTCCGAAAGTAATGGCGTAAATAATTGAAATAATTAGATTTTATATGAATCCCGTTGATTTGATAATCAGCGGGATTTTTTTTGAGTAAATTTCGAAATAAAAATCAATTCAAAATCGGTTGCTCCTCTTCTTCTTCTGAATCCCAGCGTTCAACGCGTTTTACACCTTCGATCAATTCAAATTTTTGGGTCAACAAATCCAAGTGCTCGCGGTCGTAAACCAACACTTTGATTTTTCCTTCAAACAAGCCGTCATTGGCTTCAAATGAAATCGATTTCATGTTCACATTGTGCTGATTTGAAATGATTTCTGTGATTTTATTTACAATTCCCACATCGTCAATTCCTATCAAACGCAAAGACGCTAAATGCGAAACCAAATCTTCTTTTTTCCATTTTGCTTTCACACAACGGTATGCCATTTTGGACATCA
Organism: Flavobacteriia bacterium; assembly: GCA_947450325.1. GTDB lineage: Bacteria > Bacteroidota > Bacteroidia > Flavobacteriales_D > Crocinitomicaceae > JAQVCM01. The sequence continues at coordinate 5,238 of CANFUT010000003.1, read as the reverse complement.
AATGTTCCGCATTTGGGCAATTGTTTCTGTGAATTTTGATTCCTTCGTTGATGGTAATAAATCCAAAAACGGCATCACCAGGAATTGGATTACAGCATTTTGCTAATTTGTATTGAATGTTTTTGAAATCTTCACCGATAATTATAATATCCTCCTTTTTATTGATTTTAGGATAAACATCCAACTCGTGTTTGTCTTTAGGCGTAGTTGCTTTCTTCTCTAGCTGCAAAATCCCATTGACATTTTCGATTTCACGCAATTTATTCAAGTCAATCTTACCTTTCGCTATTCTAAAATACAATTCAGTGTGCGACGGCATTCCGAAAAATTTCTCTAGCACTTGAATATTTTCTAATTGAAAACGAATATTAAATTGCTTCAATTTACGTTCTAAAATCTCTTTTCCATCCAACGCAATCGCCTTGCGCTCATCGTTTAAGGAAGTTTTTATTTTTTGCTTTGCACGCGCAGAAGTCACAAAACGCAACCATTCATCGCTTGGTTTTTGCTTCGGAGATGTGATAATTTCAACTTGATCGCCGTTCAATAATTGGTAACTCAACGGAACCAATTTGGTATTCACTTTTGCACCAATGCATTTGTCTCCAATCGCTGTGTGGATGTCATACGCAAAATCTAAAATTGTTGCACCAGTTGGCAAAACGCGCAATTCTCCTTTGGGTGTAAAAACATAAATTTCGTCTGAAAACAAGTTCATTTTAAACTCGTTGACGAAATCCATCGCACTCAACTCTGGGTTCTCCATCAACTCACGGATTTCAGCAATCCAGCGATCGAATTTTGAATCTTCAGATTTGTCTTCTTTGTATTTGTAATGCGCTGCTAATCCTTTTTCAGCAATTTCATCCATTCTTTTGGAACGAATTTGCACTTCCACCCATTTTCCTTGCGGCGACATGACTGTCGTGTGCAAAGATTCATACCCATTCGCTCTTGGCGTTGAAATCCAATCTCTTAATCGTTCAGGACTTGGTTGGTAAAAATCTGTAACGATACTGTAAATCCTCCAGCAATCAGGTTTTTCAAGTTCAACTGGCGTGTCAACAATGATACGAATGGCAAACAAATCATACACTTCTTCGAAAGGAATTTCTTTAGTCTGCATTTTTCTCCAAATAGAAGAAACCGATTTTGTTCTGACTTTTACATCAAAAACATAACCTTCATGCAACAAAGCTTCTCTGATTGGATGTGTAAATCGGCGAATGAATCTATTTCGAACATCTTGTGTCGATTTTAGGTTGCTTTCGATGGTTTTATAAACTTCCGGTTCGGTGTATTTGAATGCCAAATCATCTAATTCACTTTTAATCGAATACAATCCCAAACGGTGCGCCAAAGGAGCGTACAAAAATTTAGTTTCAGAAGCGATTTTCAATTGTTTGTCAGGCGCCATGCTTCCTAAAGTACGCATGTTGTGGAGCCTGTCAGCCAATTTGATTAATACAACCCTGATATCATCAGAGATCGTCAAAATCATTTTTCTAAAGTTTTCCGCTTGAATGGAGGCGTTTTCATCAAAAACTTCAGGAATTTTTGTCAAACCATCAATAATTCTACGTGGCTTTTCACCAAAGAGATCTTCCACATCTTGCAAGGTGATGTGTGTATCCTCCACGGTATCATGCAAAAGGGCACAAACCACGCTTGTGGCACCCAAACCCATTTCCTCAGCGCAAATTCTCGCCACAGCTATGGGATGGTAAATGTAAGGTTCGCCAGATTTTCTTCGCATGTCTTTGTGCGCATCTACTGCCACATCAAAAGCTTTGCGAATCAATTTGGTATTTTCACGCGTTCTATTTTTGGTTGCACGAAGCAAACCTTTGAAAGCGTTCAATATTTCTTTTCGTTCTTTTTCTAAATCGATTTGCGTAATGTCCATGAAAAAATATTGGTATATAGAACTCTCTGAAATGTGATTGATTAGAAATCTTTCATGAAATCATCATCCAATTCGTAATAACCTTTTGATTTCTTTTTGTCTTTGCCCGCATTTTTAACTTTTACTTTTGCTGTTTTTTTAGAAGACACGCTATCTTCACTTACAGATTCTGACAATTCATCATCTTCTAAATCCTCATCTAAAACTTTAACCTCTTTAGAATTAGACTTTTCTTTTTTAGATGAAAAATGAGATTCTTTCTTTTTAGACTTATCATTCTTCTTAGACTTTTCTCCTTTAACGGTTACTTCAAATCCAAGTTTTTCAGCAATTTGAGTAAGCAATTCAATGTTTTCGCTAAATTCTGATTTCAAAACTAATTTCGGCATGCGTTATGTTTTTAATAGTTATACTTATTATTTGGTTGGTAAAACTTTGGTTGAAACTTCACCAAAACCAATTCTAATTCCATTTTTTTCGCTGAAACCTTTCATGATAACGGTATCATTGTCCAAAATAAATTTTCTTTCTGAACCGTCTTTCATCATCAGTGGTTTCGTTCCTTTCCATGCTAATTCAAGCATAGAACCATATGAATCTTCAGTAGGACCAGAAATAGTTCCGGAGCCCATTAAATCACCACAACGAATATTACAACCGTTTACGGTATGATGCGCTAATTGTTGCGCCATATTCCAATACATGTATTTAAAATTGGATTTACTCACAACATTTTCGTCTCCTGATTCTGTTTGAATAATCACTTCTAGGTTGATATCGTACGATTTTTGTCCACTGTATTCCAAGTAACTTAAAACAGCAGGTTCTTGATCTGGACCTTCGACTTTGAAGGGCTGTAAAGCATCTAAAGTTACAATCCAAGGAGATAAACTTGAAGCAAAGTTTTTCGCTAAGAATGGTCCTAATGGCACATATTCCCATGTTTGAATGTCTCTTGCAGACCAATCGTTAAACAGACACATTCCAAAAATGAAATCTTCCGCTTCTTCAGTTGAAATTGAATCTCCTAAAGGTTTTCCATCAAAGGTGATGAAAGCAGTTTCCAATTCAAAATCAAGATTTCTACATGGAGCAAAAATTGGATTTTCTTCAGGATTTGGTTTGATTTGACCTTTTGGTCTGTGAATCGGTTCACCAGAAATTATCACAGAACTTGCTCTTCCATGGTATCCAACAGGAATCCACAACCAATTCGGTAATAAAGCATTCGCAGGATCGCGAAACATGGTTCCGACATTCGTTGCATGTTCTCTACTTGAGTAGAAATCTGTGTAATCACCAATTTGAACTGGCATACACATTTGCACCTTATCAATTGGAATGAGTACTTGTGCAACATGGTGTTCGTTATTCTTCAAATCACTATTTTCAGTACTCAACAACTTTGAAATGCGATTTCTCAAATCTCGTGTTGCCTTTTTACCCTTTTTCATCAGGTTATTTAAAAAAGGATTGTCAAAATCCTCGGGTCCAAAAGCCAAATTTTCAAGGTAACCTAATACGTATAATGTCTTGAGATCTAAAACAAAATCTCCGATTCTAACAGCTGCTCTTTTTGATAGGCTACTTGACTCAATGATGCCAAAAGGCAAATTTTGAATAGGGAAATCTGATCCTGAAGGGATTTCAATCCACGATTTTAATGCTGGATTATTAGCTGCTATTTGAGTTGATTCCATCTTTGAACTTGAAATTAGTATTGAATTGAATGACAAATATAATGAATTTGAAACATTTATAATTCTTACTTATTTCACATAAAAATCAAAAAAAATAATAGAACAGTTCTTTTCAAATTGTATTAAAAATTAAAAAAATTCAATAAACGTAATTTTTACAATAAATTAAATAAAAAATACTTTCCATGGTAAGTTTATTTTGTAGAATTTTGCAATGTCCAATAAATTAGATTAAAGGACAAAAAATAATTATAACATTTACAAATTAAAAAACATGAAAACAATTAAAATTACTTTGATGCTTGCTGTAGTAGCATTATTCTCATTCACTGTTGTTGAACAATTTAGCTATTCAGTTGACAATGCTCACTCAAGATTAGGATTCACAATCAAACACATGGGTATTTCTGATTTGAACGGAAATTTCGGAAAATTCGAAACTAAAATCACTACTTCAAAAGCAGATTTTTCTGATGCAGTAGTTGAACTTTCAGCTGATGTAAACACAATCAATACAGGAAATGAAATGCGTGATGGTCACTTGAAAGGTGCAGATTTTTTCGAAACTGAAAAATTCCCAACTTTGACTTTCAAAAGCACTTCTTTTAAATTGGTAAAAGGAAAAAATTACAAAATCGAAGGTGATTTGACAATGCATGGTGTAACTAAAAAAGTTACTTTGAACGCAATTCATTACGGAAATGTTGAAAATCCTCAAAGCAAAAAAACAGTAGCTGGATTTAAAGTTACAGGTGTTGTTAAACGTTCTGAGTTTGGTGTTGGTGCAGGTTTTGCAGCTCCAGGATTGAGTGACGAAGTAAACTTAATTGCAGACTTAGAATTAGGACAAAACTAATCGATCAATTCAAAAAAGTTATCAAACAAAATTCTGGGTTCAAATGTTAATTATTTGGACCCAGTTTTCATTATACTAGTTCCAAAATTTACAATCATTTACAAATAAAACAATCATGAAAAAATTAGTATTTTCTGCAATCACACTGTTAACTTTATCTGCGGTGTTTGCATTTACAACATTACAAAACTGGAAAATCAAAGAAACACATGAAATTCAATTTTCGAGTAAAGAAGTAAATGGTGTTTTCAAAACTTTTACAGGTACCATTGCATTTGATGCAGCTGATTTAGCAAAATCCAAATTTGATTTAATAGTCGATGTAGCCTCAATAAACACTGGAAATGGTTTAATGAACAAACATGCAAAAGGAGACGATTGGTTTAATGCTGAAAAATTTCCTTCGATCAAATTTACTTCAACAAAAATTGAAAAATCTGGTACTGATTTCAAAGCTGTTGGAACCTTAGAAATGCACGGTGTAAAAAAAGATTTTACAGTTCCTTTTAGTTTCAAAAAAAACATTTTTAAAGCGAATTTTTCTGTTAATAGAATTGATTTCAAAGTTGGAAAAGCAGACAATGATGTTTCTACTGTTTTGAAAATTGATGCAACCATTCCAGTTGCTAAAAAGTAAATTCCTTTATTGACTAGTCCTAAATAAGCGATACAGATTATTAAAGACTAAATTAATAAATTATATCCCAGTAAACACGTGTTTACTGGGATATTTGTTTTTATAGGTTTTTATTTTGATTTTATTTTGGTTGTGCATT
>CANFUT010000002.1 GCA_947450325.1 Flavobacteriia bacterium | reverse complement strand
TTTCTCAACTTTTAAAACATCAAAATACTCAACCAAATAATCAGGTAAAAGCAACTTTAACAAATCAATATTTTCCAAAAAAAATCATTTAGGAATCAAAGGTTATAAAAAAATCTTAAATTTAGCTCCACAGGTATTTGTTTTGATCCTTTATTACCTTTGTATAAATAAGTATTTGATTCGACAGTTCGGTAATCATATAGTAGGAACGAGAAAAAGAGTGAAAATGATGTTTGGAGTTCTGTTTTTTTTTGCTCTCATTTTTTGTTGCTAAGTTTCATTCATGAATCCCACTCCAAAACCCCAATCACCCATCAAATCAAATTTGCATCCGCGAAGTAAACACCGCGAGCGCTATGATTTTGCATCGTTGAATGCAAGCTGTGCGAGTTTGAAGCCCTTTGTGCAGGTGAATCAGTTTGGTGATGAATCGATTGATTTTTTTGATCCTATGGCGGTGAAAACCTTGAATCAAGCGTTGCTCAAACATTTCTATGGAATTGAATATTGGGATATTCCTGCGGATTTCTTGACGCCACCAATTCCAGGACGGGCAGATTATGTGCATTATTTGGCAGATTTAATTACCAAGGAACTTCCTGCGAAGAAAAATAAGATTCATTGTTTAGATATCGGCGTTGGGGCTAATTGCATTTATCCAATTATCGGAGTGCGAGAATACAATTGGGAATTTGTAGGCGCGGAAATTGAACCAAAAGCCTTGGAAGCGGCACAAAAGATTGTAGATTCAAATGAAGTTTTGCGAGGTAAAATTGAATTGCGGCAACAAACCAATATCAAGGCGATTTTCAATGGAATTATTGATCCGAAAGATCTATTTGATGTCACCATTTGCAATCCGCCATTTCATGCTTCTAGAGTGGATGCAGAAATTGGAACGAAGCGAAAAATCAAGAATTTGACGAGTCAAAAAAACAACAAACCCATTTTAAATTTTGGCGGTCAAAGCAATGAACTTTGGTGTGATGGCGGAGAAGCAAGTTTCATTCGCCAAATGATTCTAGAAAGTGTTCTATTTTCCAACAATTGCGCTTGGTTTTCGACCTTGGTTTCTAAAAAGGAAAACTTGCGCGGCATTGTAAAGTCGTTGCAGAAATTGCCGATTACGAAGTATCAAATCGTTGAAATGCAACAAGGCAACAAAACGAGTCGTTTCATTGCCTGGAGTTTTTTGTCTGAAAAAGAATTGAAAAATTGGGGTAAATAAATCCCTGATATTAAATGCTTCCTTTCATATAATCGCTGAATCGATCGCGGTAACTGACACCACTTTCGGCAGCAGATTTACTCAATTTTTTACTTTCAACCAATCCCCAAAGTACAAACTCTTTCAGAAAATGTTTGTCTTCATTTTGAATTCTTGGTTGGTATTTTTGAATTAATTTTTCCAACGGCTCAATCGCATCTAATTGCGCAAAATAAGTTTCGTCATCTGCTTCTTGACTCAAATGAACCTCATCAGCTTCAAAAAACCAGTCAACGATATCTTGGTATGGTCCTTTAACGTCTTCTTTCTCCAATTTCTCCACTTTAGGGAAATAGCTTTCGAAAAGTGTTTTGATTGACGCATTGATTAATTGCTCAGCTACAAAAAGTGCTCCTTCTTGTTCACCTTCATAAACCAATTCCATTTTACCAGTCAATGCAGGAATTATTCCAGTGAAATCACTCAATCTCACTGTTGTTTTAACATTTCCAGCACGCAAACTTCTCAATTCTGCGGTACTGATTAAATTTTCAAAAGCAGAAATACTCATTCTGGCACTTACGCCACTTTTCGCATCGATGTACTCACTTTCACGGGCTTCAAAACCAATTTGTTCGATGATATCCATTGCCAAAGATGGAACGTAAATGTTCTCTTTCTGATTTCCAACTAATTTGGCTTCTTGTGCGGTGATTTTTCGTGCAATGTGAATGCTTTCAGGATAATGCGTCAAAATTTGAGACCCAATTCTGTCTTTCAAAGGTGTAACAATACTACCGCGATTGGTATAATCCTCTGGATTCGCTGTAAATATGAATTGAATGTCCAATGGGAAACGCAATTGAAAACCACGAATTTGGATATCACCTTCTTGTAAGATATTGAACAACGCAACTTGAATTCTCGCTTGCAAATCTGGCAATTCATTGATCACAAAAATGCAACGATTGGCACGCGGAATCATACCAAAATGAATCACGCGTTCATCCGCATAAGACAATCTTAAATTGGCTGCTCGAATAGGATCTACATCACCAATTAAATCTGAAATTGTAACATCAGGTGTAGCCAATTTTTCCGCAAATCTTTCACTTCGATGCAACCAAGTAAGTGGTGTGTCATCCCCCATTTCCAAAATCAAATCTTTGGCGTAACGAGACAATGGTTCCAATGGATCATCATTTACTTCTGAACCTTTCACGACTGGAATCCATTCGTCGAGCAAGTTCACCATTTGTCGCGCAATTCGCGTTTTGGCTTGTCCACGTAAACCCAATAAATTGATGTTGTGTTTAGACAAAATCGCGCGTTCTAATTCTGGAATTACCGAATTTTCGTAACCGTGTATTCCTTCAAAAGTTGGCTTTTTTGCTTGTATAAGTGTGACTAAATTGTCTCGTAATTCTTCTTTGATTGATTTGGTTCTATAACCTGATTTTTTTAGTTCACTGAGTGTTTGAATATTTGTCATTTTGCTAATATTGTTGATGTTTAACCTCTAATTCTCTTGATTCGATTGGTTTGGTAATCTTCAAAAATCATTTGACCCAAACCTTGTAATCCTGTGTAAAAAGCTTTTCCTTGATTGGCTTCTGTGAAACGTTGCACAAATTGTCTCAAATAAGGATCTTGCGCAATCATGAATGTCGTTATCGGAATATGCAATTTACGCGCTTGTTGGGCAGTTGTGTAGCATTTATCCACAATGTATGAATCCAATCCATTGCTATTCATGTAATAATCGCCATTTGCTTCTTTGACGCAGCTTGGTTTTCCGTCGGTAATCATGAAAATTTGCTTGTTGGTATTTCGCTTGCGTCTTAAAATATCCATGGCCAATTGTAAACCAGCAACTGTATTTGTGTGATACGGTCCCACTTGCAAATAAGGCAAATCTTTGGCTTCGATTACCCAAGCATCATTTCCGAAAACCAGAATGTCAATCGAATCTTTTGGATAACGCGTTTTAATCAATTCCGAAAGTGCCATCGCTACTTTTTTGGCAGGTGTAATTCTATCTTCGCCGTATAAAATCATGCTGTGACTGATGTCAATCATCAAGACAGTGCTCATTTGCGCTTTGAAATAACTTTCTTCTACAATCAAGTCTCTTTCAGTCAATTGAAATTCACCAATTCCGTTATTGATTTGGGCATTTCTCAAACTTTCTGTCATTGATATGCGCTCCAAAGAATCTCCAAAAATGTAATCGCGAAATTCTCCGGTTTGTTCATCGCCTTTGCCGCTGTATTTGGTTGCGTGATTTCCAGCGCCGCTTTTTTTGATGTTCCCAAAAATGTGATCTAGTGCTTGTTTGCGAATCGCTCTTTCTGTTTTGGCGGTAATTTCTGTACCACCTTCACCCTCTTTTCCCTCTTTGTCTTTGATGTAGCGCTTTTTTCGCAAATCTTCAATGAAATCGTCGATTGTATATTCAGCAGTCGTTAGATTGTATTCTTTATCTAAGACCCGCAACCAATCGATGGCTTCATCAAAATCGCCTGAAGTGTGGGTAATTAATTCGGTGAAAATCTCAAAAAGACGATCAAATGGTGATTGTTCTGGTGCTTGATAAGGTTTAAATACAAATCCTCTTCCTTTATTTTCCATGCTAATTGTTGTTTGAGTTTAACAATTAAAGTGAAGAGATGTTTAATTTAAAGCGGATTAAATTGATTTAAAATTCTTTAAATCCTTCTGAAAAGAAAACTTTGTCTCTGTCTACAATTTGTTCAATGGTTTCTCTAAATGAGGTTCTATTTTCAGCTGCAACCGCATCAATTGGAATGGCAATTTGTAATTCTTTGATGTAATCAAAAAATAAGCTTTGTTGCTGCGTACTTACTCTTCTTAAACCTGAAAAGTAAATTACCTTTACATCTCTGTCGGCTACAACAATGGCATTTTTCGTAATTCCAACGCGGAATTTATTTCTACTTGTACCGTAAATTTCAAAAAGCAAGTGGTCTATCCCTAATATCAAATACACTGCTGAAATTGGCCATGCTTGATGGGTAATCGAATATGTTCCGATTGCCAAAAACAAATGCATTATTGCTTCCAAGTTCAAATACATATTTGCTTGACGAATTCTTGTTTTTCCCATTGGTTGATTCCATTGAAAACGAGAAATTTGAGAAACCATTCTCATCCCCATCCAACGGCGCATGGATCTTCTTCCACCAACAATTAATAAAATAGCACCAAATCCTAGAAAAATTTCACCTTTGAAAGGCAAATTATTTCCTGTTGTTTTAAGGAATTCTATTGGTAAATCGAATCCAACATAAACCGTCAAAGCCAATGCTGGAAACGAGATTAACATCAATAATATATTTACGAATTTATTCATTCGTTCAGAAGCTTAATTTTGCGTTGATATTCTTCAATTTTGCGCTTTGCACCATTGATTTTTGATTCAATTTCTTTGATCATGGCATCCGCACCTTTTGATTTGGCGAAGAAACCTAAATTGTTTTCGTACTGATTGACTTCTTGCTTCAAATTTTGAATTTGCAATTGCATGTCTTTGCGCTCGCGGTCAAGCATTTTGTCTGCATTTGGATTTGCTTTCAAAGAATCCATTTTGGCTTGGAACATTGCTTTTTCTTTCTCAGCACCTTCCAATTTCAATTTGGTATAATGTGCATCAATGGCCGTTTTGTAAGCGTTGTACACTTTGTCTTTTTCTTTAAAAGGAACTTTTCCAACTGCATTGAAAGCACTTGAAAACTCTTTCAAATCGTCCAATGCTTTTTTCTTATCGTCTGTTACTTCATATGCTTCAATCTTCGAAATGATGTCTAATTTAGCAGCTAAATTGGTCTCATTCAATTTGTCAGATTCTTCAAAATGTTTTTGTTTGGCATTGAAAAAAGCATCGCAAGCACCTCTGAAATCTTTCCAAAGTTGTTGTTCATTTCGTTGACCAGCATTTCCCAATTTTTTCCAATCTTGTTGCAATTTAACTATTGCTTCAGAAGTAGCTTTCCAATCTGTAGAATCTTTCAAAGATTGTACTTTTTCGACTAATTGTTTTTTCTGACTGGCAACGGCATCAAATTGTGAACGGATTCCTTCAAAAAATGCTTTCTTTTTAGCGAAAAACGCATCACATTCTATTCTGAAAGCAGCCCATAATTCTTCGTTTTCTTTCTTGGTACCAAAACCAATTTTCTTCCAATCCTCTTGAAATTGCAATAATTTTTGGGTCAATTCTTCCCATTCTTTGGTTGAAGTAACTTCTTCTATGGAAGTGATAAATGCTCGTGTTTCGTCTAAAAGCGCTTGTTTTTTCTCAATATTTAAGCGCAATTCTTCGCGTTTTCCTTCATAGAATTCATGAATTTTAGCATAAACGGATTTGACAACTTCCCAATAAGCATTTTTGACGTTTTCCCACTCTTCTTGCGGAACAGGTCCAGTTTCATCAAATTCGTTTTGCAAAGCTTTGATAGACGCTTCCATTTCCTTCACGGAATCCAAAGAATTTAGCGCTTTGATTTTTTCTACTAGTTCCGTTTTAATTTGGAAATTTCGTTTCAAATCATGCTCTTTCAATTCACGGTAAATCTTCAAATTGAAAAAGAAAGACTCCAATAATTTAGAATATTCTTGCTGAATTTCTTGTCTTTTTTCTCGGATTACATCACCTGATTGTTTCCAAGCTTCGTGAATTTCCTTGTAGGTTGCTACTGCAACGCCAATATTTTCTTCTTCTTGAATCAAGGTTTTCAATCGTTCGATCAAATTCTTTTTCAAGCGCATATTGGCTTCTTGCTCCAATTTTTTCGCTGTGGAAACCGCTGTTTTTTGCTCGCGGTAAGCATTGTAAATTGAATAAAATTCCTCTTTCAATGGGTCTGGCATTCTTTCATAGATAGCTGTATCACCCTCTGATTGAGACTCTAAAAAAGCAACTTGTTTCAATCGCTCTTCTTCAATGCAAAAATCTTCAAATTTGCTTTTTAATTCATTCACATCACGACTCACCGACAAAACGTCTTCCTGAGAAGTGAATGCTTTTAATTGATCAATAAACGCTGTTTTTTCCATAGCTCAAAAGCTTAATCTACTTGGTAAGTCATTTCAAAATTAGCCAAAGAAACAAACTGCTGAATGCGGTTTTCCATGTCTGATTGAGAAATGTTAGTCAATTTTTCAGTTCCAAATTTTTCAACGCAAAATGAAGCCAATGCAGAACCTGCGATGATTGCTCTTTTCATGTTTTCAAACGAAATATCATTGGTGCTTGCGATGTATCCCATAAATCCACCTGCAAAAGTATCTCCTGCTCCAGTTGGATCAAATACTTCTTCCAATGGCAATGCTGGTGCTGCGAAAATTTGTTCGTCGTGAAACAACAAAGCTCCGTGTTCTCCTTTTTTAATAATCAAGTATTTTGGTCCCATCGCACGAATCACTTTTGAAGCTTTTACCAACGAACTTTCACCTGAAAGTTGTCTTGCTTCTTCATCATTAATAATTAACAAATCAATCATAGATAAAGTTTGCTTCAAGTCTTCCAAAGCGATATCCATCCAGAAATTCATCGTATCCATGGCGATTAATTTTGGACGTTCTGTCAAACGCTCAACAACCAATTTTTGCACTTGTGGACTCAAATTTCCCAACATCAAATATTCAGTTCCTTGATATTCAGCCGGAATAATTGGATCAAAATGTTCCAATACATTTAATTCAGTAATCAACGTATCTCTTGTATTCATGTCGTTGTGATACTTTCCTGACCAGAAAAAAGATTTTTCTCCTTGTTTGATTTGCAACCCTGCTAAATCCACTCCGCGAGAAGATAAAGTGTCAATCATTGCTTGTGGGAAATCATCACCAACAACAGCAACGATGCGCTGATTTTTTTCAAAAAAAGAAGCTGCCAAAGAGATGTAAGTAGCTGCGCCACCGATAATTTTATCTGTTTTTCCAAACGGAGTTTCAATTGCATCAAAAGCAACACTCCCAACAGTAAGTAAACTCATGTATAAATGTCTAAATTATTGAAGTGCAAAGGTAGGGAAAAAAAGATTGGAAATACTGCAAGAAATGTGCTGAAATATTATGCTTTGTTGATTCTATTTCAAACACTCCATTTCATCCAAAGTAAAATCCCGATGCCGAATGCGATTGAAATGATGATGTTGGCAACAGCCCAAAACCATTGTCCTTGTTGAATGAGATCAACTGTTTCTTTGCTCCAAGAAGAAAAAGTACTAAATCCGCCACAAAAACCTGTGATTAAAAAAGGTGAAATCCAAGCGGTTGATTCTAATTTATCCTTAAAACCATAAACAGCAATTCCCAGAATGATACAGGCTAAAATGTTTGAAGTAAAAGTAGCAATTGGCAAAATTCCGGTAGACATTTTTTGAGTTCCAAGACTTATTCCGTAGCGAGAAATACTGCCCAAACCTCCGCCAATAAAAACCCAAATGAAATTCATACGATACTTTTGAACGAAAATAGTAATTTTCTTAAAATTGAAGCAAAAAAAAGACTGCTCAACAATTGAACAGTCTCTAAATTTATTTCGATTTAATGTTATTTCAACGCACTCAAAATAGATTCAACCAATGTTTCGTTGATGTCACCATATTTTGCTGTATAATCTGCAGATGCACGTTTGATTACTTCAAAAGCTTCTTCTTTACCGTAAACATGTGTAATCTCAACATTTTTTGCACCACCATCTAAATCTTTGTAAGTCAAGAAAAAGTGACGCACTCTGTCGATGACCATTTTCGGCATTTCAGAAATGTCTTCGATGTTTCCATATGCTTGATCGTTTTTCAAAACAGCGATAATTTTATCATCTGCTTCGCCACCGTCCAACATTCTAAATCCACCAATTACTTTAGATTCACATAAAATATTGTTGTGCAAAAATGTTCTTTCGCTCAAAACACAAATATCTAATGGATCTAAATCACCCGTAATTTCAGTTCGTCCTGTTTTTTCATTGGCGAAAGCAGCAACTTGTGTATCACAGTATGTTTTTGGAATAAATCCATATAAACAAGGCATGTGATTCGACAATTTTTGTGGTCTATCAACCATAATATGTCCTGACGGCTTATCGATTTCATATTTAATCGCATCCGCTGGAATAATTTCAATGTATGCATTTACAATTGCTGGAGCTTTTTCTCCCACCTCAATTCCATGCCAAGGATGAGCAACGAAATTTTTGCTCATTGCCTCTACAATTTTCTTTACTTCTTCTCTCATGAATCTTTATTTACCATGAATAATATGCTGAATCATTCATGCTTTTAAAATTTTTACTCTGCAAATATAGTATCAAACAATTAATTTTGATGTAGATGAACTAAAAACGACTGATTTTCTTGCTAAATGAGATAGTTTTATCGAATTGCACCAACGCAAAATCCAGAAGCGATAGCTGCTTGAAGCAAATATCCGCCTGTAGGCGCATCCCAATCGAGCATTTCACCGCAAAGTTGAATGTTTGGAAATTTTTTCAAACTCAAATCTGAATTTAGTTCTTTCCAAGAAATGCCTCCTGAAGTTGAAATCGCTTCATCCATTGGGCGCAATGATTTAATTTTCAAGCTCAAATTTTTGATTTTTTGCGCTAAACTTTCAGGATCTAAAAATGTTGCTTTTTCAGTTTCAGATTTCAAAAGAAATATTGCAGCTTTGGAAAGTTTCATTTTTTTAAGTCCTTCAGTATTGTTTTTTGCTGATTTTAATAGACCAAGAGCCTCCGCCTAAAGCAAAAACCATTTTATCAAAATTGACTTTTATTTCAGAGGAAATCGTTTGAAAAACAATTGAATTTGAATCAAAATCGATCATTTTATGCTCAAAATGAAAAGTCGCATTTTGCTTTTTAAGCCAAGAAATCCAGGCATTTAAAACATCGATTGGTTTTGTCCCTTTCACAGGAAAAATTTTACCAGTCGAACCACTGTAAGTCTCAATTCCGATAAATTTTAACCATTCGATCAATGCTTGATTATCGAATATTTCAACACATTTTTTGATTTCATCGCAGTCATATCGAGACAAAAAATCTGATTTTGATTCGGAATGTGTTAAGTTAAATCCGCCATGTCCAGCAACTAAAAATTTTCTCGCAGGTGCTTTTTTGTGGTCGTAGAATGACACTTCAAATCCTTGCAAAAGATATTGACTGCCTGCCATCAAAGCCGCAGGACCAGTGCCAACGATTCCTACCTTCATTTTTTCTGAAACAAACCTTTTTTGTCTTTTGATTTTTTGGTATCAACGTCCCAATCGCGTTTGTTAATCAATACAAAACGCAAAGCGATGAAATAGGTATTGGTCAATTTAACTGTACTTGAAGGCGTTAAGAAATTATATCCCGTTTGTATGTGAAATTGAGTCAATTTAAAACCAACCACAGGTGCAAAACCAACACTTGTTTGCTTGAAGTCAGTGCGCATGATGAGATTTCCACCATAAGTGAAGTTGAATCTTCCAAATTTGACCCAATATCCAGCGTCGTAGCCCAACACATTGTGTGTGAAGTTGTAATTTACTCCGGTATGAATCGCTTGTGTTACCGGTTTTACGAGTTTCACTTTTTTGAATTGCATTTCGCCTCCAACTTCTCCAACCCAATATAAACCGCGTTGAACACCAAAATAAGGGCCTGATTTGCGCACATGAATGTCCATCCATTTGTCTTTTTGCGCCAAACTTCCAAGTTGAATTAAAGCCTGATTTTGCGCTGAAACTGTTTGAATTCCAAACCAAAACATCAAAAGTATCGCTACAATTTTATTCATCTTTTTTTCCGTATTTTTGATAGACATCGTATAATTCTTTTCCATCTTCGGCATCAATTCCCAAGCTGTCCGCGATTTCTTTAGCTCGCAAAACTTGTTCAACTGTCAAATCTGTACTGTCGGATTGTAACGCGTTTTTTACAAAAAGGGTACTTTCTTTCAATGCAGGAATGGTGGTGGTTGAAACTTTTAATATTGGATTGTAAAGCAAGGATTTTTCTTTCATTGAAGGTGGTAAGAAATCTCCCTTTTCATCGTAAGATTCTAGTAAAACCAAGAAAACACTTACAAAATAAGTCATTTTCAAAACGGCAAAAACGATTCCAAAAGCTTTGTTTATTGGTGTTAAATTGGTGACTTTCACAAATTGCTCAATCATTTTTCCAGCGAAATACACCATCGCTCCAATTCCCAAAAAGGTGATTGTGAAAGCAATGACAGGCAAATATTCAGAATCCCAACTGAGCGAATTTTTCATCCAATTGGCAGTCACATCTGAAAAGTGAATTCCTGCATAAATTCCGACCAATAAAGCCAGCAGCGTAAAAACCTCGATGATAATTCCATGCTGAAAACCTTTCCAAGCAGCGTATCCAAGTGGAATAAGAATAAGAATGTCAACAATACTCATGCTGTAAAGTTAATGAAATTGAACAAAATGAATCTTTGACCGTTGTTGCATTGAGATAAAATAGGAATTAATTTCATGAAAAAGGCCATTTTACTCAATTGTACAAATTGAATTATTGATTGTCACTTCAAAGCTGTAATTTTGTACCAATGGAAGAAAGACCGATAACAGATTGGTTGCCAATAACGGCAAAAGAATTAGAAAAAAGAGGTTGGGACGAGTTAGATGTCGTCTTGATTTCTGGAGATGCGTATGTGGATCATCCTGCTTTTGGAACGGCTGTAATTGGTCGTATCATCGAAAGTGAAGGATTTAAGATTGCCATTGTTGCGCAACCCAATTGGAAAGACGATTTACGCGATTTTAAAAAATTCGGTAAACCAAAATATTTTTTCGGCGTTACTGCAGGTTGTATGGATTCGATGGTGAATCATTATACTGCCAATAAACGTTTGCGCTCGACGGATGCTTATACACCTGGAGGATCAGCTGGTCACAGACCTGATTATGCGACCATTGTATATTCAAATATCTTGAAAGAATTGTATCCAGATGTTCCGATTTTAATAGGCGGAATTGAAGCTTCCTTGCGAAGAGTAACACATTACGATTACTGGAAAGACCAGCTCATGCCATCTATTTTGGTAGATTCCAAAGCCGATTTATTGGTTTATGGAATGGGCGATCAACCTTTGCGTGAAATTTTGCGGTTGTTGAAAAAAGGCGTTCCGTTTTCTTCATTGAAAACATTGAAACAAGTCGCTTTTTTACAAGATTCATCTTTAGAATTGCCTAAAAATAAGCAATGGGAAACGGTTGAATTGGCCAGTCATGAAGTTTGTTTGCAAGACAAAATCAAATATGCAGCGAATTTTAAAATTGTTGAAGTTGAATCCAATAAATGGGAAGCGAATCGCATCATTCAGCATGTTGGGAACCAAACTTTGGTAATCAATCCTCCATACAAAACGATGGAGGAAAAGGAAATTGATGAATCATTTGATTTGCCTTACACGCGAATGCCGCATCCTAAATACAAGAAGCGTGGCGCCATTCCTGCGTATGACATGATTAAATTTTCAATCAATATGCATCGCGGATGTTTCGGTGGATGTAGTTTTTGCACCATTTCAGCGCATCAAGGAAAATTCATCGCTTCGCGCAGTGAAAATTCCATTTTGAAAGAATTAGAAGAAGTTGTTTCGCACCCAGAATTTAGGGGTTATATTTCAGATTTGGGTGGACCATCAGCAAATATGTACAAAATGAAAGGAAAGGACGAAGCGATTTGTAATCGTTGTTCAAGTCCAAGTTGTATTCATCCTGTAATTTGTTCTAATTTAGATACTTCACACAAACCAATGACGGAATTGTATCGCAAAGTTGATCAACATCCGAAAGTCAAGAAAGCATTTGTTGGTTCTGGTATTCGCTACGATTTATTGGTGGATGATTTCAATAAAAACAACGAAGATGGAAATCATGACGAGTACATTGAGCAAGTAATTACGCGACATGTCTCAGGAAGATTAAAGGTAGCTCCAGAACATACTTCAGACGCAACATTGCGTGTCATGCGCAAACCTTCGTTCAAGTATTTCCATAAGTTCAAGGAAAAATACGATCGAATTTCTGAAAAACACGGCTTAAATCAGCAATTGATTCCTTATTTTATTTCGTCACATCCAGGATGCGAGGAAGAAGATATGGCCAATCTGGCTGCAGAAACCAAAGATATGGGATTCGAATTGGAACAAGTGCAAGATTTTACGCCCACACCAATGACAGTTGCTGAAGTAATTTACTATTCAGGAGTTCATCCATACACTTTGAAACCAATTAACACCGTAAAAACAAAAGAGGAAAAATTGAATCAAAATCGTTTTTTCTTTTGGTATAAGCGCGAGAATAGAGATTGGATCAAAAGTCGCTTACAAAAAGCAAATCGACCTGATTTGGCTGAGAAGTTATTGGGCGATGTGAAACCGAAATCGAGCCATGTTCCGAAGTGGTTGGAGGAGAAGAGGAGAAAGAAATAATTAATTAATAATGTTATCCATTCATAAATAAATTGTTTTTATTCGTAAAACTGAATAGGTGATAGTAATAACTATAATATATAATTATTGACTAAATTTATCTTTTAGATATTCTACCAAAAGACCTTTTTGAAATAATTCTTCAGCTTTACATACAAGCATAAAAGTTTCAAATTCAATATACCCAGCGATAGTTAGTGAAATTAACATGTCTTCTGGAGCGGAATCCTCATTGCCCCAATATGAGATAAACACATTATATCTTTCATCTAATTTTGTTTCAAGTAAATTGGTCAAATCTGATGTGTAATCATCATAAATCATTCTATAATCCATAATGAAGTTTGAATCACACACCAAAACTGAATCTGAAACTTGAGCGACCATCGAAAAAGTAACCTTAAAAAACAGAAAAAAACAGAAAAATCTCATGTTAAAAGTATTTGGTACAAATTTGAAATAAGAATAAAAAGTAATGGGCATATTTTCACAAATTTTTACTTACGGAATAACTTGCGAAACTGCGGATTATGTAAATAATCCTGCATAAAAAAGAAGGGCAATAAAACCCAAGAAAAAAAACAAGAATATCTTAGCAAGAAGTCCCGGCTCATCATCATCATTATTTTTAATTTTGGAATGAGATTTTTCATTTGCAAAGTTTTCAAAATCATATTGACATTTGATACTGCAAACAACGTATACTTGTCCAAAAGGACTATTTTTAACTCTCGGAGCCTCATTAAATCCTCCTTTATCCTCAAATGTTCTTCCACAGTAATGACATTGCCTAATGCTTGACATAATTATTTTATTTAATTTGAAAATTAATCCTAGCTATTTTGGGACTTCTCCTTTTTTATTTGTTCGTCTAAGTGGGGAAAGCTTTTTTGAAAAATTATTCTTTTAACTCAATAAAAGTTGAGAGAGAAGCCCAGTCTATCATGCCTTCCTTCCAAACTAAAGTGTTTTGATCAATATTCTTAAACTCAAGTAGCATCTTAATTTTTTCTATATCATATGGTCCCTTTTGAATTCCATCTACCGCAATAAAATATTCAATTAGAGTACTACTATTTTTAAGTGGAGGAGGAGTTTTATTATTTAACAGAGTTGCATTCTTGATTTTTTCAACCTCAAAATTTATAGTAGACTTTTCCTCTAAGGGGTGAATTTGCGAAAGCGCTTGGTATGCATGTTTTTCTACAGATTTAATTCTTTTCGAAATGGTAGCGCTTCGTATTAATAAAATGAGTGGAACAAATAAAATACCGTACACTAATAAAACACTCACTATCATTAAAAATAAGGTAAACCAATGAACCTCGTAATAATATTCAACTAATAGATTTCCATTTCTGTCAGGTAAGTAAGAACAGGTATCTTTTCCCATTCGAACATCAACTTTTGATTGAAATATTTTAATAGTAGGACTTACAATAAAATTCTTATATCCAATCAAGCGATAAGGTATTGATGCACTTACACTTGAGTTATTCTGTATTAAATTAACAAAGTGGTCATACGGATATTTTACACTTGTTACCCTCCTTTTTATTGTTATCATATAAAATATTTGCTAGTAGAGAATATGAAAAATTAAATTATAATTTATTTTGCCTTATTAATTTTAAAAATTCAGCCCTTTTTATTGACAAATTCTTCAACTCTCTGTCCAAAATAATTTTTTCATCACGTGCTTCCATCTCATAACCTTTTGCAAAACAGAATCCTCCACTACATTCACCTGATTCAATAGCTTTTTGATGATTATGATTTCCATATTTTATTAATGTTTGTTCATTTTGAACAATCTTATCATTTACAACTTTTAATTTTTTATCTACAAGAATAAGTTCTTTTTCAAGAGTTTTGATTTTCTTATTTAACGATTCTTTAAACTCAACCTTATTAATATTTTCATCAGTAAATTCAATCTGAATTTCTTTTTTAGGTCTATTGATTAATTCTAATATTGTTTTTAAAGAATCAATATTAATTGTTTGATTTCTCCAACCTTCTCGAACTGTTACTTGGCTAAGTTCAGGTTTATTTTCAAGTGTATCTAAAGCCCATAATTTGACGTCATTTTTCCAATATGGTTCCCAAAATTCTTTATAGTTTGATTCTGTTGTTACTAGTATTACTCCAGCTGATGTACCTAAGCAAAACGAAATGATATTTTTGTAAAAACTTCTATTCTTTTTTATAAAATAGATTGTGCATACCAAACTTAGAAAAATTGTTAGAGCGGAGGAAACTATTGAAAATGAACCAATATAACTCAAATCAATTTCCTTTGTGTTTTCAAAGTGAATATACTGGTTAAGAGCCCCAATAACAGCTATAATACTCATAGTTAATCCTACCAAACTAATTATGCTAAACCATTTTACATAGTCCTTTCTAGCAGTGTTCTTTTTAATATCTTTGATTTCCTCTTGTTTATCAATTATCTCACTAGGTTGCAAATTTATCTCAACAGCGTTTATACGTCCAGAATAAATTAGATTGGTAAATTCCTCAACATTAGAGATTATATCCCAATCAACCATTCCTTCTCTCCAAATCAACGTATTTTCATTTATATTATTGAATTCTAAAAGCAACTCAATTTTTGCTAAATCATACGGTCCTGTTTGTTCATCATTAACAATTACAAAATACTCGATTTTAGCTATTGTTTTTCTAATTGGTGGTGGTGTCTTCATTTTGATTTTTTAAAAATATTGCTTACTTATAAAAATGAACAACGTACCGGAATAATGCAGTTGGGTAATCTACTTCATGAGAAGGTATGATGATTTTTTCACCATTTTGCATTTTTAGATATTGTTCTTTAGTAGGTAAAACAAACCTTTGCCAACTCATATTTGAATTTTTCATTTCCCATCTTGGAAATTTCCATGAATAGTAAGCGATTGCATTTTCATAAGAGATATGCATAAAAGTATCAGATGAGTCTACCAGATAATTATCACATATTATAATTGGTTGATTTCTAGCAATTAAATGTTCATTTAGATTTTCAATTGAACGCACTCCTGAGTTTGATCCTAATTCATTCATGGTCTCAGATAAAACCAAATTTTTACCTTTTATCACGCTTACTTGTTCATCATATTTTGTAACAGCAATTTTATTCCTTTCATCTTTATTATCAATTATATATACTCCTTTTTCTTCATCAAATTCAAAAAAACCATTTTCTCCCATAGCACCTATATTTTTATGATAGAAGCTATAAATTAGTAAATTATTTTCTAGATTTTTTTTCAATAAATAATCACAATATTTTATTGAATTTTTCCATGAGCTGTAATCATAAAGCTGGTCTTCTGTTATACTGTCAATCCAGCCTAAATCATCACAAATTTCAGTTAAATTTACATGCTTTTTTAAAAAAAATAAAGCTCTATTAAAATATCTATCATCAATATTGAGTGAATCAAATCCAATAATTTCATCAAAATAAATTTCTTTATAATCCAATAATTTTATTGCCTCTGAATTATCTTCTAAACTAAAAAACAACTGTTCTTGAAGAATCGAATCTCTTACATAATTAACAAATTTATTATAGTCTTCTATTTTTATTTGCCATAATTCAGAATAATTAAATTCAGGTATAGTTATTTTTTTGGAGTGAAAATTTCTTAAATCGTTTTCAGTTGGCAGTGTTACTAATGCTTTTAAATTAATTTTAGACTCGCTTAAAGCAGCATTAATTTTTTTTTCAATCCAATTACAATAAGCATCTGCCTGAGTACCAAGTAAGCCAAAAACAGGAAACTTACTATATTGTGATTCATACATTTCACTTAAACATGATTTTTCAGAGTACAATGCGGTATCAGTTGAAGCTAATAAATAATAATCAGGTATTATTGGGGTTTCAAAGTGACAAATTTGAGGAAATTTATCTTTGTGATTAAATACAGTTGGAAAAACAATTTCATGATTTTCAATATTAAAATTTCTAGAATCATTAATAAAAGTTGCAGGAAACTCATTATATTCTTTTTTGTATGAGTACTTCAATTTTCTCTGATCAATTTTAACTTGTCTATAAAATCTTTCCGGTGGATTAAGATACAAATAACTATATAAAATTGGCATGTATATCGGATTTGTATAGTCTATTTTAGTATCCCAATCAAAGAAATATTTTTCTCTTGCAATTTTTCTGTTTAAAACACATTCTGTCGAACATTCATGAATTTCTAAAAGTTTATGAGCTTCCTTATCATTTTCTAATTCCAAAAAAAGTGTTTCTCTTACAATTGAATCTGTAACCCAAAAAACAAAATCATTGTATTCATCAACACTCACATAATTTTTCTTTACATATTTAAATAGTTCTAACCGATTATTATAAATAATAGGATCTCTAAATAAAATAAATTCTCCATTTTTGTGTATTCCTGTAGTATCATATTTTAAAATTAGAGATGTATCACAAGTAGTATTTTTTGGATACGTTTTATGAAAATAAATTTCTGGCTTAGATTTAAAAAAATCATTACCTAATATTTTTTCTATTAACTTGAACTCTGAATTGTTTTGAGAAAAGTTCAAGAAACAAATACTTAAAAATGTGCTTAAAAAAAAATATTTCATATTCTAATAATTGATGTAAAAAGTAAAAATCTTAGATTTTCACAATTTGCAATTAAACCAATCTTTTTACAACAAAGAAAACATCATTTTCAAAGCTATTTTGATACAATTTGATACAACTTTTTTACAATTTCTAAAAACGATAAAAAGTTCACACATTTGCAACTTAAAATTTCGGTGAGAAGAATGAATTTCGATGACTTAAAAGAAGAAATAGAAAATATATTCGGAAAAAAAATATCGAATAGACCTGATTGTGAAGCATTGAGTTTAGCAATCTACGAAAAAACGAAACAAAAAATTAGCTATAATACGCTTCGTCGTTTATTTGATTTGGCTGGCGAAAAAAATTCAACTTCCATATCAAACTCAACATTAGATATTTTAGCAAAGTACTGTGAATTCAATTATTACGCTGAATTTCTCAACGAAAAAGCATCTAAAAATAAGTTAAGCTTAATTTATAATTTACAACTTGAAATCCAACAAAAAGAAAGGTTTACAATCTCATATATAGAATCTTGCCTTCATCAACTCGATTCTGATGAACTTGTATTCAATTTAATGAATTCTGTAGTTCTTTTTTCTTTTAAGAGAGAAGATGTAAACTTTTTAAAAGATTTATTTAAATTAAGAAGGGTTTTTAATGGTGACCATTATTTAAATACGAATCTTTATTTTCTAATTCAAACGATTGGTATTCATGTTAGAAACCATTCAGAAATTAGCGAGCTTTTGTGGGAAGAATGGGCAAAAAATCCAAACGCACGTTTCTACTATTTTGAGTTGTTTGTAGATATGGATTTCTTAATCGTTAAGCATTATAAAGCCATTGAATTTTATCACAAAAATTCAACTATACCTCAAGATCTTTTATTTTCAAGCAGTATTCTGGCTTGGCGCAAGCTGATCATGGAAGATTTTGAAGCTGCAAACAAATATATTTCTACAATTGAAAGCATTGATTTTAATGCTGCCATTCATCCAATTACAGTAGCGCGTGCTTACAATGTTTTACTTTTAAATCAATTTCTTCAGGAAGGCAATGATTTGGAAACAATTCTAGAGCGCATTAATGCCTCAAGAACTTATTTTGAAACCACAGAATATCCATTTTTTGAATTTTGGATATGTGAAGGACTTACTTTAATTCATCAATATGATTTGGTATTAAATTGTATTGATTCGATTTATTCAAAAACTAAAGGAAAAGACATCTTCTACTTAAAAGGTTCATTGGAACGTGTAAAATTAATTGAAGAATATACCCTTTTCAAAACCCGAAAAATTAGTAAATCAACGATTGATAAAATCACAACTTTAAGTAGGTTAGATAATTTTAGTCGCGAGTATGATGGTCTTTTTTATTACGCTGTAAATCCAGCCGAATTAACAAAAGAAATTAAATCAAATATTACCAAAAGAGGTTATTTAACGTTTTTTAATTGGCTGTAGTTAGATTCTAAATTAACCAATATATTGGCTATTTAATTTCATTTTTCGACTATTTGTCTAGTATATTAGCCAAAATTGATTCGAAGATCCGTTAGTCTTTTGTACTTTTAAACTTATTTATATCTAGAATAATCTAAGTTTAATACAAAATCCCATGCAAGACAAAATAACTTTTCAATTTGTAAGCGAACCTTCTGATGTCAATTTTGGCGGTAAAGTTCACGGTGGTGCTGTGATGAAATGGATTGACCAAGCTGCATATGCTTGCGCTTCTACCTGGGCAGAAGGTTATTGCGTAACGGTTTACGTTGGCGGAATTCGGTTTTATCAACCGATTCAAATCGGAAATTTGGTCAAAATTATGGCTCGTGTAATTTATACTGGTTCTTCAAGTATTCACATCGCGGTAGATGTTTTTTCTCGCAAAATGTCAGATGCAAAATTTGTGAAAACGACACATTGCGTGATTGTTTTTGTATCTGTCGATGAAGATGGTAAACCTAGACCAACGAGGAAATTTATCCCAGATACTGAACGCGAAAAGCACATGGAACAATATGCTAAACGTTTGATGCAATTGCGACAAGACATTGAAGTTGAGATGTCACCTTTTTTGAAAGATTATATGTAAACAAAAAAACCGCTCCAAATTTGAAGCGGTTTTTTTATATAATTCTCTTCAATTACTATTTAAAAAACGCGCTGTAAATATCGTTTCCGTTGGCGTAGATTAACAAACCTAACAACAACATAAATCCGACATATTGGGCGTATTCTAATACTTTTTGAGGTGCTTCTTTCCCAGTGATGATTTCGTAGATTAAAAATACCACGTGGCCACCGTCTAGTGCTGGAATTGGAAGAATATTCATAAAAGCCAACACAATTGAAATGAAAGCTGTATTCATCCAGAAAATTTGCCAATTCCAAGTAGTTGGAAACATTTTTCCGATTGATCCAAAACCACCAACTGAAGTAGCTCCTTTTTTGGTAAATAAGAACTTCAATTGTCCTGTATAATCTCCCAAAGTGATGAATCCCATGTTCCATCCACGTTGGATACTTTCTCCAAATGAGTAATAAGTCGTTTTGATAGCTGATTTGTCAATTGCCTTCATTTCTTTAGGCAGAAAACCAAGTAAACCAGATTTAGAAACCACGGATGAAAGTTCCACTTTTTGGTTATTTCTTAAGACAGTAAAAGTGACTTTCTTCCCTTTGTTTTTATACATTTCAGCTTGAATCTGATCATGGTAAACAATTTCAGAATCATTGATTGTCAAAAATTTATCTCCTTTTTTCAGTCCCGCAACCAAAGCTGGAATAACTGGCAGTACTTTTTTGGTGAAAATCTTACTTGAAATTTTCCCTTTAATTGTATCTTTTTCTCTGATTGAAACAACTTCTGTTTGCGCTTTGCTTTCGATTAATTTATTTAAATCCTCAATTTTATCGGTTGTTATATTATTGATTTTGTAAATAATATCTCCCGATTTCAAATCTAAATTTTGTTCAGCAAATTCTTCGACTGCAATTACGTGGTCTATTTTTTCAGCTTTCATTCGAAGAGAAAAAACAGGAAATGCACCGTTTTCGAAAAGTTTGTAATCAATGTCAGCAGGTAAAACGATATTTTGGATTTTGCCGTCTGGATGTTGCACTTTCACTTTGTGAGCACCTCTCAAAAGCAACTCAGCAGTTCCATCTGTTGCCTTGTTCAATGGTTTTCCTTCAACTTCAAGCAAAACATCGCCTGATTTGATTCCAAATTGCTCCATGTAAGGATGAACTGCCAATCCAGCTTTTAAATCTTTGGAATCAATCGTTTCGACACCGTAAGCGAAAACAACAAAAATGTAAATCAAGATTCCTAAAATCAAGTTAACGGTAACACCACCAATCATAATGATTAAACGTTGCCAAGCTTTTTTGGAACGAAATTCCCATGGTTGCGCAGGCAAAGCCAATTGCTCTTTATCCATGGATTCATCCACCATTCCAGCAATTTTTACATATCCTCCCAATGGAAGCCAACCAATTCCCCATTCAGTTTCTCCAACTTTTTTCTTAAAAAGCGAAAACCAAGGATTGAAAAACAAATAAAATTTCTCAACTCTGGTTTTAAATATTTTAGCGGGAATGTAATGTCCAAATTCGTGAAGGACGACGAGTATTGATAAAGAAAGCACTAATTGTGCGGCTCTGATCCAAAAATCCATGTGTATAATTAATAAGTGACAAATATAAGGCTTTGAATCCTATTCTTCTATTTTCGTTTCAAAGATTTCGTTGCTTTCAAAATAATCTAAAATAGCTTCTTTGATTAAATGTTGCTGTTCGCGTTCGGTTAACGCTGGCAGCGCTTTATTCAGTTCAAAATGTGGCCAATTTTCTTCATCTCTTCCAACAAAAGTATAATAACCATGTGGTTCTAGTAAAGTACAAATTGCCACATGCATTAAATCTGTCTTCTCGTGTTTTTTAAACTTTTTATATCCCAATTCCAATTCTTGAACACCAATCAAGAATAAAATGGTTTGAACATCCAATCCTTCACCAAAAATCCCTTCGATTTTCTTAGTTAGCGCTTGGAAACGTATTTCAATATCATAATCCATGGTGCAAATTTACGGAGGATTCAAATTGAACGGTGGAATTATTCTAAATAAGTTTCAATTGGGGTAAATTTTTCTAAAAATCGAAGATCAATTCGGGCATAAAAATGGGGATAATAACATGTTCATTTCCCTAAATACATCGCAAAATTTTGTAGAAAAGTTTGAAACAAAAAAAAGAGTTACACGATTGATGTAACTCTTTTCAAATTATATTTTTAACAATTAAGCGATATTCGTAAAAACTTGTTGAATATCATCGTCATCTTCAATTTTGTCTAGCAATTTTTCAATTGACACCAATTCTTCCTCTGAAAATTCAACAGGAGAAGTTGGAATACGTTGTAAACTAGATTTTTGAACGTCAATACTCAAGTCCTCCAAAGCTTTTGCTAGTGTTCCAAATGAAGTAAAATCGCCATAAACAATTACATGCTCTTCGGTTACTTCAATCTCTTCACAACCAGCGTCAATCAACTCTAATTCCAATTCTTCTGGATTAATCGCATCTGATTTTACAATTTCGAAAACAGATTTACGATTAAACATGAATTCCAATTGTCCATTTGGCACCACTTGTCCTCCAGATTTATTGAAATAAGATTTAACATTTGCAACCGTTCGTGTTGGATTATCAGTTGCACACTCAACAAAAATCAAAACACCGTGCGGACCTTTTCCCTCGTAATTGATTTCGGAAAAGTTAGCCATGTCTTTTTGAGTGGCTCTTTTGATTGCGTTGTCAATATTGTCTTTAGGCATATTTTGAGCCTTGGCATTTTGAATCGCTGTACGCAATTTTCCATTCATGTCAGGATCACCACCTCCTTCTTTAGCAGCCATTGTGATTGCTTTTCCAAGTTTTGGAAATAATTTAGACATTTTGTCCCAACGCTTTTCTTTAGATGCTCTGCGGTATTCAAACGCTCTTCCCATGGTATTTTTATTTCTGTTTCAAGTGCGCAAATTTAAGAGAATTTTATTTGAAAAATACATTTACGAAAAGAATCAAATCTAAAAACATGCTCATTCAAAAGACTTTTTAAAAATGAAAGTTGAAAACGGTTTATTGTGGACTAAATTTATACTTTTACAACACGAATTCTTTTTTCATTATACTTATTACCATCTATTTTCGTTGAATAACTTAAGTATGAAATATTGGTTAGGACTTATATTAATCTTTTGTTGTAATCTCTTGATATTTAGTCAAGAAAACCAAAACTCCAAAAATAAAAAAATTGGTGGTATGGTTGCCTACTATTTTTGGGAAATAAAAAACGACAGTACAATATTAAATGCAAAAATAAATCAGCCATACAAAAGAAATCACGAGGTTGAACTGAATTGCAAAAAGCAAAGCGAATCTTTGTATTTATTTGATGCACAATATGCTGTTTTGTCGCTTATTGAAAAAACAAACAACAAAAAATGTGGAAAACACTTCGAATACAACATTGATTCAACTAAAATAAAAAAATACAAATTTCCGATAAAATCAACTAAATATACAGAATTATCTAGCGTTATATTTTATAAAAAGAACAACAAATGGTCTAGTACAATTGAAAAACCAGTATTGTATTTCAATCATTATTCGGATTCTTCCATCCAGTTTGTCAAATCGAGTGACTCTATTCAATTGATTCCGTTTGAAAATAGAATCTTAGCTGAAAATCACTATACGATTCATTCGTACTTCAATCAAAATTCGGAAATTGTCAAACAAGAAATCTTCAATTATTTAAAAGAGAATGTTACAAAATCATTCCTTGGAGAAGGAAAATCCAATCCAAGAAGATTTTTAGTGTTTTCAAATGGCTATCGAGGACCGAATAAAAACAACGACAACAGTGATAACATTGTTACGTGCAACGATAGATTTGGATATTGGTTGGGAATCGACAAAGCATTCAAAAAGAGGCTTGAACCTGACGAGAGTTTTTACATCGACGGAAATCAAACCATTCGGACTTCTGGTCACAAATCGATGGTAAATTTTGGCATTAGCATCGCCGCTGTAAAGACATTTTCTAAAAAAGACTTTTACAAAATCTTGAATTCAAAGCCGAATATTCGAGGATTCAATGAACGCCGAGAACAAGGAAAAATCGCAGGGAAAGCTTTTTTGATTGCGAAATGTAACTCATTGGATTGCAACAAAACATTGGATACAGTTGACATTGTATGTCACAGCATGGGATATTCTTATGCATTAGGTTTTATAGATGAACTGAAAGGGAAAGTAATTTTTGGAAAAATGTATATCATCGCTCCAGAGAGTGCTTGTGTTGGAGGTGCAGATTGGTCGATGTTTGAAGAAGTTTGGCAGTACGGTACAAATTTAGATCAACCAAATGCTGACCCAGTTTGGCAACAAGATGGAATTGCACCTCAAAGTCAAGTTTTTGGACTTGAAAAAGTTCCTAGCGACAAAGGCGGAAGGGTGTTTTTCCCAGATTATTGGCCAATTAAGAATTTTATTGATAGTCACATGCTCTACAATTACATGTGGATGTTTGACAATATTAGAAAAGGTGAACAGGGATATATTCACAAATAGAAATCCAATTCTTTAGAAATATTTAAGGTACAATGAGCTTCAAGACATTTATAACTGTTCCAATTTTAACTGAAACGAAATATTCTCCTGAAGACAATCCGTCTACAAAAAACATTTCAGGTTTAGGTTTATCATAGGATTTCACCTTTTTTCCTTTATTATCTTTGATAATCAATTTATCAATTGGATCAGTAGAACTTCTTAGAATCTCAAAATAAGCATTTGTTGGATTAGGATAAATAACCAAATTTAAAATGTTTTTTTCTTCAATAATTCCTGATGTTGAATTCACTGTGACGTTAAACACTGATGAACTAGAACAACCATTTTGATCCGTTCCTACAACTGATACTATACTTGATACTGACGGTGAAGAAAAAACCGAAGCACCTACAGTACTGCTTAAAATGGATGATGGACTCCACAGATAATCTATTGCACCGTTTGCAGTTAAATAGATTGTTTCACCTTGATTTATTGTTCCGTTTGCTGGATCAGAAGTTACCACGATAAATGGAAGTGAATGAATCACAAAATCAAGCCCATTATCTGTCCCAATTGCTGAAGGAGAAGAAGAAGTGACTCTTATTCGGTAACCATTTCCTGCCACTGTGCCTGAAGGGATGATTGCATCAATCGTTTGATTACCGTTGGAAGCCGAATTCAAGTTTCCGATGATTGTTGGAGAATTAAATGAACCTGTTGCATTTGAAAGTTCAGCAGTAAAAATATTCCCTGCACCATAACTTCCCATCGCTGAAAAAGGAACAGAAAGATTGATGTCTGTCCCATAACAAGCGCTTAAAAGACTAGGTGTGCTCGTTGCGATAACAGCTTGATTATTGTCAACTCCTGTAATCTTCAATTCATCAACAGAAAAAGCAGGATCTGCACCAGTAGCGCCGTTAATCCAATGAAATCTGAATTTCAAATTTGCTTGATTGTCAAACGCAACATCTGTTAAGTTCAGTTGTGTCCAAGTCGAAACACCACTTAATTCTCCTCCTATTTGCGTCCAAGTAGTCCCATTTGTAGAATATTCGACAAATCCATAAGAAATAGATGGATCGCCTGCGCACAAATACCAAAAATTGAAGTTGATATTACTCTTCCCAACCGTATTTATAGAATTTGTCATTGTTGCCACTTGATCCGAAATAGAACCAGTATCAAAATTAGCGTTGCAAGCAATTGTGCCGCAAATCGGCTGATTATAAATATGCAAATAATTACTATTGATGCCTCCATTAAAAGATGACGGTTCATTGGGAGTTGGAACAATGATTATTCCACCAAAAGCATCACCAGTAAAAACATTGCTAATAATCCATTGATTGTCACCCGCACCACCATTTAAACTCCAATTGTTGTTAACAGCTTCAAAATCATCTTGAAATAACGTAGTTTGAGAATTTAAAGTCACAACAGTTGTTATGCTTAAAAAAAGTAATAGTTTTCTCATGAATTGTCAATTAATTAATGGAAAGATAGAAATTTATATTTAAATTCCAAAAAAGATCACTTTAATTAAAAAAAGATTTTCAAGTATTGCGATTTAAAACAGAATACTTAACTTTATATAAGTAGGACAATAAACCTTTTACAATGACACAACAAGAACTTGGTATTTTGGGCGAACGAAAAGCTGCCGAATATCTATTGATGAAAAAATACAAGATTTTAGCAAGAAATTATCGTTTCGGAAAACTTGAAGCTGATATTATTTGCGAAGCTGATGGAAAATTAATTGTCGTAGAGGTTAAAACAAGACAAACTGCTGAAATAGGTGAACCTTGGAGAGCGGTTACACGCAGTAAACAAAAACAAATCATCAAAGTAGCAAATGCCTATATTTTTGAAAAAAATATTCACAGTGAAACAAGATTTGATATTATTTCTATTGTTCACAACGGTTATCGTTCAGACATTGAGCACATTGAAGATGCTTTTTATCCTTTGGTTTAACTACTTTACAGCTATAGAAGTATTGTCGTAAACTTTTCTTGAAATTTCAAATTTTCCTATTCTAAAAAGAAATCCACCAGGTTTCTTCTTTGCTGCTTTTGATGTTTTAAATTCCACTTGTTGATTGATTGCTTCGCCAATTTTATTGGTAACAGAGAGAATTGGATTTTTCATTTCTACCGCTGCGAAAGTATTTTCATTCAAATCATCGGATATTTTTTCAGCTGCAAAAGGTTTGATGTAAGCAATTGCAATGTCATTTAATAATGGCTGATTATTTATCTTTTGAATTGATTTGAATCCTAATGGTTCAATATTTTCTAGTTGAGTATTCTCCAATAACTTTTCTCTTCTTGTTTCTACTTCCTGTGTTAAAAAATGATTCACAATAGCAGATGTCGTTGTAGCAATCAATTCAGTTTGTATTTCTTTTTTAACTTCCGGATTAGAATTTACTTGTACTGAATTATTGCCTCCTCCATGCGCCAATCTTTTTGGTTGATCAGTTTGATTTAAGTTTAAAATGCTAAAAAACAAAGCGATTCCAGCTGCGGCAGCCAAGAACCTCGCATACATTGGAATAACAATTCCACGTTTCAATTTTTGTTTATCTGGATAAATAATCGACTTATCAGCAATCAAATGCGATTTTTCAAATTGTTGCAAATCGATTAAAAAAGAAGGATTTTCAATTAAAAATTGTTGCAATTCTCTTGCTTTTTCTTCCGAAAGTTGCTTTTCAACAGAAGCGATTAAAAAATATTCAATATTTTGTGCATCGATTATCTGATCAAACCCTTGAAATTTAAGCAGCGACTTGGAGAAACCATCTAGTTGCACTGATTCTTCGGAAGAAAAATAAGCGAACTCAGAATCATTCACTTTCAACGAAGGATTTTCTTCAAGAAAAGCCAACAAAAGAGCAGTATCATTTTCATTTAAATTTCCATCTAAGAAATCCAAATAAAAAGATTCATAATTTTCTATGTTAATTATTCTGCTCATGCGACTAATTCTCTTGACTTTAAATAAACTTTTAACGCTTGACGTGCCCTAAAAATATAAACTTTCACTTGAGATTCGTTCAATTTAGTTATTTCTGCAATTTCTGCATAATTATAACCTTCATAATCTCTTAAAAGTACCACAGTTTTTTGAATTTCTGGCAGTCTATTTAATGCTTCGTCTAAAATTGAAGAAACATCAAACTCTAAACTACGTGGACTTGACAAATTCTCCGATACTTTTTCAAAATCTCCATTTCTTTTTTCTTTGTTGATCCAATCAATGATACAGTGATATGCTGTTGTGAATAAATAAGACTTCACTTTATCGGCTTGTATCTCTTCATGTTTCAACCAAACTTTCAAGAAGGTATCTTGCACAATGTCTTTTGCCGACATCTCATTCTTAAGATGTTTCAAGACAAAACGATACACATTATCTGAATATGTATCAACTGCAAAATTATATTCTATAGCGTTCATTAATTTGTTTTCAATAGTTAGGACAGTTTAAATATAAAAAAGTTACAATGCTTCTCTTATTTTTTTTTGAAATTAATTGATTAATGAATTAATCTGCAAATAATTATTTTTCCCAAAACTTAAGATATAATAATAAAGTTATTATTTTTCACACTTTTTTTAAAAACAATTATTTTTTTTAAAGATTTTACCAAACAATACACTGTAGATAAATGTTATTCTAAAAATTAAGCAGAAACATGTCAACAGAATGGAAAACAATACCTGGTTATTCTGATTATGAAATTTCAAATGCTGGAGAAATTCGTTCAATCGAAAGAACAAAAAAATACAAATCAGGAAGGGTAATTGAATTAAAATCAAAAACAAAAAAGCTCAGAAAACATCCTGTAAATGGATTTTTAATGACTGATTTGATTGATGACAAAGGAAAACGAAATACCGTTTATCCTCATAAAGCGCTTGCTTTGGCATTTATCAAAAATAATTTTCCAAGAAAACAGAAAATCGTTATTCACATCGACGGTGATATTTCAAATAATAATATTGAAAACTTAAGATGGAGTTCATACAGTGAATCCATTCGCATTGGTTTTGAAACTGGAAAGAGAGACAATTCAACACTTTGGCTTAAAAGAAGATTAAAATACGGTCCAAAAGGTGGTAATAAATCAATGGGAAGACCAGATCCGTTGGATTTCGGAAAGAAAAAAAGAATCAAATATTTGAGAGAAGAAAAAGGTTTTACTTTGCAACAATTAGCAACAAAATATGAATGCAGTGTTTCACATATTCACAAAACACTAAAAACATTTACCGAAGAAGAAGCGCAATAGAAAAGAACTTTATTTGTCGTTCTTTATTAATTCTAGCCATTCATCAACCGTTTTTGAGTCTTCAATCTTGAAATCTCCTGAAGCAGTTCTTCGCAAAGCAATCATTGTTGCTCCACTTTGCAATGCTAAACCAAAATCTCTTGCAATTGAACGAATATAAGTTCCCTTACTGCATTTTATAAAAAAATCAACTTCTGGAAATCTATTTGCTGTGATTTGAAAATCTATGATTTCAACTGTATTTGCTTTCAATTCAACCGTTTTTCCAGCTCTAGCTAAATCGTAAGCTCTTTGTCCATCTACTTGTTTGGCCGAAAATATTGGTGGCACTTGTTGCTGCACTCCAATCATCGAAGCACGCACTGAATCAATCAATTCTTCTGTTATGTGTTCGGTCGGAAATTCTGCATCATATTCAGATTCCAAATCGTAAGAAGGCGTTGTTTTTCCAATCAAAAAAGTACCAGTATAAGATTTTTCATCTGCAGTAAATGACTCTATCAATTTGGTGTTTTTACCCGTGCAAATCACCAATAAACCAGTTGCTAAAGGATCTAAAGTGCCCGCATGACCAACTTTGATTTTCTTGACACCAAGTTTTTGTTTGATATTCCAGCGAAGTTTATTTACCGCATCGAAGGAAGTCCATTTATAAGGCTTATCAACCAACATGGTGAATCCTTCTTGAAAATCTATCATGATAAAAAGTGAGTGAGAAATTTAGGAAATGACGCGATTTAAACTACCTTCAGTTCGTAGCCAACAGCTAACAAAATGATGATTGCTAAACCAACAACAATTCTATACCATCCAAAAATTTTGAATCCATTTTTATTCAAAAATCCTATGAAAGTTTTAATTGCCAAAAGTGCCACAACAAATGCTACGACATTTCCAATAGCTAAAATCTTTATTTCTTCCGAAGTAAATGAATTTCCTTCTTTTAAAAAGTCGTACAATTTCTTTCCTGTTGCAGCCAACATTGTTGGAACAGCCAAGAAAAAAGAGAATTCTGCTGCGACTTTCCTGCTTAACTTCTGGCTCATCCCACCTACAATTGTGGCTCCAGAACGAGAAACTCCAGGAATCATGGCGATACATTGAAATAATCCAATTTTAAAAGCAGTCAAAAAGTCAATATTTTCCTCTTCATGCACTGTTGGACGATTAAACCATTTGTCAACAAACAATAAAATTACACCTCCGACGAGCAAAGATATCGCTACAGCCAAAGGACTTTCCATCAATTGATCAATTTTATCGCTCAAAAGAACACCGAAAACTGCCGCAGGTATGAATGCAACAATCAACTTCAAATAAAAATTAACCGATTGAAAAAATCTCTTGAAATACAAAACAAACACAGAAAGTATTGCTCCCAATTGAATCACGATTGTAAAAAGTTTCACGAATTCTTCAGTTGCGATACCCATCATTGACGATGCAATAATCATGTGACCAGTAGAAGAAACTGGTAAAAACTCCGTTAGGCCTTCAACGATGGCTAGGATAATGGCTTCTATAATTCCCATATAAAGTATTGAATGATTGACAATTAAATTGTCATTTTATAAGATTAATCCTTGGTAATTTCTTTACTGTCAGATTTTGGTTTTTTCATAATTGCATAAATCATGACAACATAACCAGCAACAATTAGAATCGGAGAAATCGTCAATCTTACAGGGCTAAAAAGTTCGTCTGCATCAAATTTACTTGGATCTTCTGATCCACCGCCAATCATCAACACAAAACCAATTACATTGATTACCAATCCAATCAATAAGATTCTGTAATTTTCTTTTCCGAAAGCAAACATGTTATTTTTCATTTTTGAAACTTAAATTGATTAAATATTTTTCTAAAAAAAGATTAATAAAGGTCATCTAATTTCATGCGCAAATATTTATTGAGCGCAAACCACGTTGAAATCCAAGTGATGATAATACCTAAACTCAAAATCGCTAAAAATAGTATCAAGAAGGTATTAAATTCGAATCCAATTTCGATGGTTTTAAGAATATTGTCCAAAGCATAAAATAGTGACATCAACAAAGCCATTCCAATAATCGCGGAAATCAATCCTTGTAAAATGGCTTGCAATAAAAATGGCTTTCTAATAAAGCCTGAAGTCGCACCAACCAATTGCATTGTTTTAATTGTAAATCTTTTTGAATACAAAGCCAAACGAATGGTGTTGTTAATCATCGCAACAGCAACGATAATCAGTAAAACAGCAACCAGCAAAATCAACACAGCAAACTGACGAAATCCTAAATTTACATTTTCAACACTTGCTTCATCGTAATTTACCTCATCGATTTCTTCAGGATAGGCATTAAGCAATTTTGTTTTCAACGCCTTCATTCCTTCTTTATTGGCGAATTCAGCCTTTGGTTTGTAGCCAATGTTTGGCGGGAAAAAATTTTCGCCATCAAAAATGCTTTCAATTTCTTTGGTATCGCTGTTTAACCCGCTGAACTCTTCCATCGCTCTTTCTGGCGAAACGAAATAAACTTCTTTGAATTCGGGCCAAGTTTTCAATTCTTGTTCAATCTGTTTGATGTCCGCCTCGTTCATTTCAGCGTTAAAAAACAAATCGCCTTGCAGATTTTCTTTTGCTTGAGTTTGCACAGAATTAAGCGCCAAAACGCCTCCTAAAACCAAGCCAATCATGAACAAAACCAATGATATTCCGATCACGGTTGATACATAACTCGTTCTTAATCCACGTTGATTATACTTTTCTGCACTTGCACTCATCGCTACGAAGTTAGGAATAATTGGAATAAGTCAAAAATTAAGACCAAAAAGTTTCTTATTCGCCTTCCAATTCTTTCAAGATTTCATTGACATCTTCTTCCGTTGTAGCTAATTTATTTTTACAAATTTTGATCAATTGTGCCGCGCGTTTGACTTTTACAGCCAATTCATCGACCGTAATTTCCCCTTCTTCGATCTCAAGTACAATTTGTTGCAATTCTTCAAAAGCATCGGTGTATTTTATTTCTTCACTCATTATCTTCTTTTTTAATTTCTTTTACTTCACTTGTGATTCGATTTTCAAATGTGACTGTTTCAATTATGTCGCCTGATTTTACAGGATTTTTGGCATTGATAATTTTACCTTGGAATAAACTTAAGGAATATCCGCGTTTGAGCAACAAAGTTGGATCCATCAACTTCACATTTTTCTCTAAATTTATAATTGTTTGCTCCGTTTTAATGAAAAATTTCGGCAATTGCTGCATCATAAAAGTATGTGTATCTCGAACTTGATTCTGACTAACATTGAAATTTACCTTTACGTGTTTTACTAAATTCAATTGTAACTGATTGATTCTTTGATTCTCAAAATTTTTCTTGCTTCTGACATGCGACTTAAGTTGGTCAGCAGAAGAATCCAACACTTTTCGTTCGTTATTAAACCTAAATCTGGAATGCAACGAAAGATTTTTGGTAGTTGAATTCAAAATCTGATTGGTTTGAAACAAGCGTTGATAGCTAACATTTTTAAAAATCCTCAATTCATTTGCCAGTTCAATCTTTTGGTCTTGCATAAATTGATTCACTTCCATTTTCAAAGATCTCTGCGCATCTTTAACAGGAACCGAAAAATTGTGAAAACATTGGATCAAAAATTCACCCAATTCAGTCGGCGTAATCGCATTTCGAAACGCGACCATCTCCGAAACGGTAATATTAGTGGAATGTCCAATTCCTGTCAAAACAGGTAAGGGAAAAGTGGCAATTGCTTTCGACAATTCATAGTTGTTGTAGCACGACAAACCAATTTCCCCTCCACCACCACGAATAATGGCCACAGCGTCAAAATGGTGTTTTACTTTTTCAATTTTGCGCAATTGGTTTTGAATCGAATCGACCGCTAAATCGCCGTTTAATTGAGCGGTAAAAAGCATGAAAAAGAAAGTATAATTCCATTGATTGCCTTGTACAACGCTGTAAAAATCTGACAATCCTTTGCTTGATTCAACTGAAATAACAGCGATTCTTTGCGGTAATAAAGGAAAATCTAAGCGCTGATTGGCGTTTAAAATTCCTTCTTTAGTCAATCTTTTGAGCGTTTCTTCCCTTTCTTTTTGTAATTCTCCCAAGGCAAAAGTTGGGTCGATATCAACTACCTCCAATCCCATTCCATACAAAGGATGAAAACTAATTTTTACCAAAAAAAGCAAACTCATTCCATCTTTCAATGGCTCCTTGACAACTTCTGAAAAAGATTTACTGATTTTATCAAACTGCGCTTTCCAAATCGTTCCGCGCATTTCTGCCACAATTTTTCCATATTCTTTTTGCACCAATTCTGGATAACAATGTCCTTTGTTGGTGTAATTCAGCTTGTGCATTTCAGCCTGAACCCAATACAAACGACTATATCGTTCAGAAATCACTTTTTGAATCGACTGGGCAACTTGTTTGAGCGTAAAAATTTGCTTTTCTTCAGACATGGAGATTAAAGATAATCAAGATTTGGAATAAATTCTAGTCTAAAAACTGAATCTCTGAAAAAAATTATTCCATTGTCACACCTTGTTTTTTCAAGATTGAGCGCACCAAAACGGCAAAAATTGTCAAGTAAGCAAAACAAATTACCCCTACAAAAAACGAAGATTGAATTCCCGTTAAATCACTAATTTTACCTTGTAAAGGCGGAATAATTGCTCCTCCAAGAATCATCATAATCAAAAATGCAGAACCTTGAGATTGGTATTTTCCAAGTCCAGCTAAGGAAAGTGAAAAAATACAAGGCCACATGATTGAACAAAATAATCCAGCACTCAAAAAAGCATACACAGAAATGATTCCCGTGTTTTTCATTCCAAACATTTCATAAACTGGATTTAAACTTGCTGTCGGAATTAATCCGATAAGTGTCGCAACTACTCCTAAAAATCCGAAAATCATCAAGGTTTTCGCAGGTTTATTCTGACCTAAGAAAAAGCCTAAAATCTGCACAATTACACAAATTCCGTAAGCGTATAGTGGATTGATATTGTGACCCGCCAAATGCGTGAAATACAAAACAACTCCAAAAGCTACCAATGGCAAGGCAGCAGTTAACACATTTTTCATGGTTTTGGAAAGATTGAAAACATGCACAGCGCTCGCCCAACGTCCCATCATTAAACTTCCCCAATACATCGCAATAAATGGCGCAATTTGAGATGAAGAATAATTTCCAAATTCTTTTTGTTTGAGCAATTCGCCCAAATTACTGCCCATCGCTACTTCAACGCCGACATAAACGAAAATCGCCAACATTCCTAAAATCAACTGCGGATATTGCATCGCTCCCCAACCAGATTTTTGTTTTTTGGAAAGCACGAATGACGTTGCCAATCCACCCACAACAACTACCAAGCCCATAGAAAACCAAATCATGCGTTTTTGTTCCAAAGGTTTTTTTAGCGATTTGATTTCATTTTGGAGAATAATTTGACTTTTTTCATTGCCAATTATTTCTTCAGTTTCTTTGAGTTGTTTTTCAATGATTTCAATTTTTTTGGCTTCAGCGCTTCTGTAGCTACTAAAAACAGGAGAAAAACATCCAATCAATAATCCAGTAATTAGTAACAAAGCAGCCAATGCTTTATTCGATTTACCAACATTTTCATCTGCTGAGACTTCCTTTTTTCCTGACGGCAATTTTTTTGAAAAATGAAATAATGCTGCAATTCCCAAAAACAATAAACCAACAAAAACATAGAGAATAATTACTTTGTCCATGCTCAATGATTGAATCATTTCATCGCTCATGCTTCCAGCACCAAAAAGTGCAAATGCTACAACCAATGGACCGATGGTAGTTCCTAAACTATTGATTCCTCCACCTAAACTCACACGGTTTGAACCAGTTGATTCATCTCCCAACGAAATCATAAATGGATTCGCTGAAGTTTGTTGCAAGGAAAAACCAAGCGCTACAATGAAAAGTCCAACCAACATTCCAACAAACACACCGAAATAAAGCGAAATAATCATTGCTACTGCGCCTAATGCGGAAAAAAGTAATCCATAAACGATGCTCTTTTTATATCCCCATTTGGAAACTGGATCTTCGCCACGCTTCACTCCTACTGCATATAAAATCAATGCTCCTAAATAGTAAGCGAAGTAAAATGCAAAATCAATCAACTGACTTTGAAACTGATCCAATTTGAAAAAATGCTTACAAAATGGAATAAATACACTATTTCCCGCAGCGATAAATCCCCAGAAAAAGAAAACAGTAATAATAGTTGACAATGCGCCGTAATTTGTTTTTGCTTGTGACATGGTTTTCGATTTGATTTCAAATGTAAATATAAATCGTTTAATTCTAGTTTTTACAGAATTTCAAGCATTCAAACTCTGTTCAGGAAAACTAAAATTTACAATTTTGGATTATCTTTGCATCTTTATTCGACAAAATACCCTGTAATGAGTTCAAAATATCAAGAGTACAAAGGTTTAAATCTTCCAGAAGTAGCAGAAAAAGTGATGAAGAAATGGGACGATAATTCCATTTTTGACCTTTCCATTACTTCAAGAGAAGGTAAAACTCCATTCGTGTTTTTCGAAGGTCCACCATCTGCGAATGGTTTGCCTGGAATTCACCATGTGATGGCGCGCTCAATCAAAGATATTTTTTGTCGTTACAAAACATTGAAAGGATTTCAAGTAAAACGCAAAGCTGGTTGGGATACACACGGTTTACCAGTCGAATTAGGCGTTGAAAAAGAATTGGGAATCACCAAAGAAGATATTGGGAAGAAAATTTCTGTAGAAGACTACAACAAAGCGTGTCGCGAAGCGGTCATGCGTTATACGGATATTTGGAATAATTTGACCAAACAAATGGGTTATTGGGTGGATATGGAAAATCCATACATCACTTATGAACCGAAATACATGGAATCCGTTTGGTGGTTGTTGGGTCAACTGTACAACAAAGATTTGATGTACAAAGGTTACACGATCCAACCTTATTCTCCGAAGGCAGGTACAGGATTGTCTTCGCACGAATTGAACCAACCGGGATGTTACCGCGATGTGAAAGACACGACGGTTGTTGCACAATTTAAGATTTCTGATTCTCAATTGCAAATTGCAGATTGGAAAATTCCAAATTTGCAATATTCAATTTATTTCCTCGCTTGGACCACAACACCTTGGACATTGTCTTCCAATACTGCGTTGGCAGTTGGACCGAATATCGAATACGTGTTGGTTGAAAATCAAGAAAATCAATACACTGGTGAAATTGGAAGTTTAATCCTAGCAAAAGAAAAAATACCTCAGTTAATAACAGGAATTAATTTAGAAAAATGGGTTATTTTAAACCTATTAAAAGGAACACTCGATCATTCTATTTTTGATGGTTATTATCAAGAAAATGAAGTATTAAAATATGTTGAAATTAAAACTATTATTAGTAAAGCATCCATTGAAACGTATTACCAAAAATTAATAGACAATAAAATTGATGATTTAGTTATTTATACTTTTTACAAGATTGAAATTGATAATTTGAATCAAGAAATTGAAAGTTTTAACTTAAAATTTGATAAGAAAATTGAAGTTCGATGGATAAATGATCTTATTAATCAAACAAAAGGAATTGTATTTAAAGGAAAAGATTTGGTTGGGATTCAATATGAACAATTACTTCCATATGCTTTGCCACATGAAAATGCTGATAAAGCTTTCCACGTGATTCCTGGTGATTTTGTGACTACAGAAGATGGAACTGGAATTGTACACATCGCGCCTACTTTTGGTGCTGATGATGCCAAAGTTGCTGCGGAAGCCGGTGTTCCAGGAATGTTGGTACTAGACGATACAGGAAAAGCTGTTCCGTTGGTGGATCTACAAGGAAAATTCAGACCAGAAATGGGAGAATTTGCTGGAATGTTCGTGAAAAATGAATATTACGATGCTGGAACAGAACCTGAAAGATCTGCCGATGTTCAAATTTCCATTAAACTGAAAACGGAAAACAAAGCATTTAAAGTTGAAAAATACGAACACAGTTATCCGCATTGCTGGCGAACTGATAAACCGATTTTATATTATCCATTAGATTCATGGTTTGTGCGCGCTTCAAACGTGAAGGAACGCATGATGGAACTCAATAATACCATCAATTGGAAACCAGAATCAACTGGAACTGGACGTTTTGGAAAATGGTTGGAAAATGTCAACGATTGGAACCTTTCTCGTTCACGTTATTGGGGAATTCCAATTCCAATTTGGGCAACAGAAGAAGGCGATGAACAACTCATTATTTCTTCGGTTGAAGAATTGAAAAACGAATGCGATAAATCAGTGAAAGCTGGCTATATGACTGAA
Organism: Flavobacteriia bacterium; assembly: GCA_947450325.1. Lineage (GTDB taxonomy): Bacteria > Bacteroidota > Bacteroidia > Flavobacteriales_D > Crocinitomicaceae > JAQVCM01. Next base: position 173,622 of record CANFUT010000002.1, on the reverse strand, counting down.
AATCCATTGGCTAATTTTATAGTTGGTGACATGTCTGAAGCGAACTACGCACAGATTGATTTGCACAAAAATTACGTTGATACAATCACTTTGGTTTCTGCATCTGGAAAACCAATGAAACGCGAAGCTGATTTGATTGACGTTTGGTTTGATTCAGGTGCCATGCCTTATGCTCAATGGCATTATCCGTTTGAAAACAAAGAATTGATTGACAATCACAAAGGATTTCCAGGAGATTTCATTGCTGAAGGTGTTGACCAAACGAGAGGATGGTTTTATACCTTACACGCGATTGCAACGATGGTTTTTGATTCCGTTGCCTACAAGAATGTAATTTCTAACGGTTTGGTGCTTGACAAAAATGGTCAAAAAATGTCGAAACGTTTAGGAAATACGATTGATCCTTTCCAAACATTAGATAAATATGGCCCAGATGCGACGCGTTGGTACATGATTACAAATGCGCAACCGTGGGACAATTTGAAGTTTGATTTAGACGGAATTACAGAAGTTCAACGCAAATTTTTCGGAACTTTGTACAATACCTATTCTTTCTTTACATTGTATGCAAACATTGATGGTTTCGATTATTCTGAAGCAGAAATCGCGTTGGAAAATCGACCAGAAATTGACCAATGGATTTTATCGAAATTAAATACATTGATTCAACAAGTAGATGAATCATACGAAACATACGAACCAACGAAAGCTGGCCGATTGATTCAAGATTTTGTGAATGATCAATTGTCGAATTGGTATGTACGTTTGTGTAGAAGAAGATTCTGGAAATCAGAAGATTCACAAGACAAAATCTCTGCATACCAAACGCTTTATACTTGTTTGGAAACAGTAGCCATTCTAGGCTCGCCGATTGCACCATTTTTCATGGATCAATTGTTTTCAGATTTGAATGCGGTTACGAAACGTCATTCGGTAAGTTCAGTGCATTTGGCTGATTTCCCTAAAGTGAACGAAACCATGATAAACACAGACTTAGAAGCTCAAATGGAAATTGCGCAACGTGTTTCTTCTTTAGTACTTGGATTGCGTAAAAAGGAGCGTTTGAGAGTGCGTCAACCATTGCAAAAAATCATGGTTCCAGCATTGAGTGCTGATTTTGCTAAAAATATTCAACACATTTCCGAATTGATTTTATCTGAAGTCAATGTGAAAGAATTGGAATTGTTGGAAGAAGGAAATGGCATGTTGGTGAAAAGCATCAAACCAAACTTCAAAACCATTGGACCGAAATACGGTAAACAAATGAAAGCGATTGCAACATTGGTTGCTGGATTTACGCAAGAAGATATTGCTTCGATTGAAAGCACCAATGCTTGGAGCGGCGAAATCGAGGGAACTGAAATCAATTTAGATGGAGGCGACTTTGAAATCATCGCGCAAGATATTCCAGGTTGGTTGGTGAGTAGTGAAAATGGGATTACTGTTGCGTTAGACATTACATTGACAGACGAATTGCGCCAAGAAGGAATAGCAAGAGAGTTAATAAATCGTGTTCAAAACTTACGTAAAGACTCTGGACTTGAGGTTACTGATAAAATTAATTTATTCGTTGAATGTTCGTCAGAATTACAAAATGCAATTCAAAAGAATGGCGAATACGTTTGCAACGAAGTTTTAGCAAATAACATTCAATTTGAAACCTTGGGAACTGATTCTTTAATTATAGATTTAGTTGAAGAAGGCGATGCAAAAATTGCTCTGAAAAAAGGATAAAAATCCCAAAATATTAAAAGGTCAAATTCTACTTAAGAGTTTGACCTTTTGTTTTATACAAAGACTAATTTTTTAATTGATTTCTATTCGAGCTATTGAAAATGTTCCAGAATTTTATCTGCTAAAACATCACTCAATTTGAAATAACTTTCGTCGGTCCAACCGCCCACATGTGGCGATAAAATGACTTTTTTTGATGCCAGTAATTGTTGAAATGCTTCAGGCATATTTCCATCGAAAAAGTTTTCAAAGCTTGATTTTTCAAATTCCAACACATCCAATCCTGCGCCGAACACTTTTCCGTTTTCAATGGCATTTAACAAGGCTTTTGATTCAACTATTTTTCCCCTAGAAAGATTGAGTAAAAAGAAAGGTTTTTGAATGCTTTCGAAAAAAAGCTCATTCGCCCAAAAAAGTGTTTCTTCATTTTGCGGAATGTGAAAACTGATTACATCTGCATTCGCATACAATTCTTCCAAGGTCGATTCTTTCACAAATTCGTTCCCGAAATTGCTTTTGTATTTATCGTAGGCCAAAATTTGGACATCAAATCCTCTGAGTTTTTTAGCGAAAGCTTCACCATTGTTTCCGTAACCGATAATTCCAACAGTTTTACCATCCAATTCGATTCCTCGATTTCCTTCGCGATCCCATTTACCTGAGCGCACTTCAGCATCAGCTGTAACCAAATGATTCATTAGTGCCAACAACATGCCCAACGCATGCTCTCCTACCGCGTTTCGATTTCCTTCAGGAGCATTGAAAAGTTGAATGTTTCTTTTTGTGCAATAATCTAAATCGATGTTTTCCATTCCGGCACCCGAACGCGCGATAAATTTCAAATTAGGCGCAAAATCTAGCAATTTTACATCCATTGGAAAACGTGAACGAATCACTATTCCATCAGCATTTGAAATTAAATTTTTCGTAGATTCAAAATCAGAGTCAATTACTTGAATACATTCATGATTAGCTGCGACTAAACGTTCTTCTAAAATTGGATGAACGGTGTCCAAAAAAATGATTTTCATAACTGAAATTTATAGTCCGTACAAAATCATTCCTACTGTGAAGTAGATGAACAATCCCAAAACGTCATTCAAAGTTGTCACAAAGGGTCCTGTTGCAAGCGCTGGATCAATTTTGTATCTATTTAAAATCAATGGAATCATAGAACCCATGATGGCAGCAAAGAGAATTACTACAAAAAGAGCTATACTAACCGTTATTCCAAGCGTTTGATTTTCAAAAACTGTGGCAATTCCGAAAATACAAATCGAGCAGATCAAACCGTTTAACAAACCAACAAGCGTTTCTTTCGCTAATTTAGAGGTGATAGAATCGAATTGATTCCCTCTAGCTAATGATTGAACTACAATCGCCGATGATTGAACACCCACATTTCCGCCCATTGCGGTAATTAGTGGAATGAAAAATGCCAATGCAGGAATTTTACTGATGCTTCCTTCGTATGTTGAAATTACTTGTGCACCTAAAGTTCCACCTAACATTCCAATCAACAACCAAGGCAATCGAGCTCGAGACATTCTCCAAACGGTTGCATTTGCTTCAATTTTTTCAGAAATCCCCGAAGCCAATTGGAAGTCTTTGTCAGCTTCTTCTTTGATGATATCCATAACATCATCAATGGTGATTCGACCGACTAATTTGTTTTGAAAATCAACAACAGGAATGGAAACTAAATCATACTTTTCCATCACTCGGGCAACTTCCTCGCTGCTGTCAGTGGTTTTTACGGAAATAATATTTTTATCTTGGTAAAGATCACTAATCTTCGTTTTTGGACTTGCAAAAAGTAATCTTTTTAATGACAATAATCCAACTAATTTATTAAGTTGATCTACGACATAAATCGTGTAAACCTGCTCAACATCTTCCGCTTGTCGGCGCAATTCAACGATACAACGATCCACTGGCCAACTCAAATTTGCTTGAATAAATTCTTTTTGCATCAAACCTCCGGCAGTATCTTCGTCATAATTCAAAAGATCGACAATGTCTTCTGCGGCTTCGTCATCTTCCATGTGGGAGATAACTTCTTGAATTTCTTTATCTGTAAGTTCACCGAGAATGTCGGCAGCATCATCAGAATCTAAGTTTTCAAGCTGTTCTGCAATTTCTTTTGACGAAAGTGTTTTGATGAATCGATCACGAACATCTTCTTCCAATTCCATCAATACATCTGCTTGAAGATCTTCATCCAAACGGAAATAGACAAATTTGGCTTGTTCTTTTGTCAACTCATCCAACAACTCGGCAATATCCGCGAAGTGCAACCCTAGAATATGCTCGTCAATCCAAACAGTGTCTTCTGCTTGAATCGCACGACGCAATTGCTCTAAAAAATCCTTGGTTAACTCGAAACGCATAACACAAAGGTAGGCATTTCGCAGAAAAATAAAGAAAAGATAAAATTATTGTATTTTATTTTCCAAGATTGTCAAATTAATTCTTGTCGCCCACTTTCTGTTGAGTTAATACAGATTCAAAAAAAATGTTCAAATCCTTCTTTTTTTTCCAGATAAAAATTTGAAAAAAGTTCATGAATTAAATAAAATTCTACTTTTACAAAAGATTTAAAACAAGCGTTAATAATAATTCATGGATTACTTTTTCAGTCACCTTTGGCAAGCATTTCAATTGCCCTTAAAGAATCCAGTCTTGATTTTTTCGCTAATTCTTTTCATCATCCTTTTATCACCTATTTTACTCAGAAAAATCCGAATACCATCTATCATCGGTCTGATTATTTCGGGCGTAATTATTGGTCCAAAAGGCTTCAATCTAATTGGAGAAAAACTACTTGAATCTGAAGGTTCTGTTAAATTGTTTTCGACGATTGGATTGTTGTACATCATGTTTATGGCTGGATTAGAGCTCGATATGAAGGAATTCAAAAAATACAGAAACAAAAGTTTTACTTTCGGATTTCTAACATTTTCAATTCCGATTTTACTCGGTTTTCCCATTTGCTACTACGGTTTACATTTAGGAATGACCGCGAGTATTTTGACCGCATCCATGTTTGCTACGCACACATTGGTAGCATATCCAATTGCTAGTAAATTTGGGATAACGAAAAAACCAGCAGTTGCGATTACTATTGGAGGAACGATTTTAACTGACACTGCGGTATTGATTATATTGGCCGTTATTTCTAGCTCTGCGAAAGGAGAATTAAACACTGAATTTTGGGTTCGACTTATAACGTCGTTAACCATTTTCACTTTGATCATGTTTTTGATAATTCCACGCATTGCTCGTTGGTTTTTCAGCAAACTCGAAAGTGAAAAATCTTCACATTACATTTTCGTCTTGTCCATCATTTTCTTTGCCGCGTTCTTGGCTGAAATGGCTGGTGTGGAACACATTATCGGAGCCTTCGTTGCAGGATTAGTTTTGAATGGTCTGATTCCGCATTCATCGGCATTAATGAACCGAATTGATTTCATTGGAAATGCGATTTTCATTCCTTTCTTTTTAATTTCAGTAGGAATGGTGGTAGACATCAGAGTCCTTTTTGATGGATATTGGGCCTTGATTACTGCTGCAGTTTTGACCAGTTTTGCTATTTTTTCGAAATGGTTGGCAGCACTGGCAACTCAATTAATCTTTAAAATGTCAGGAGCAGAACGTCAAGTGATTTTCGGTTTAAGTACCGCCCACGCTGCTGCAACACTTGCCATTATCATCGTTGGTTACAACACCATTACAGGCACAACGTCAACTGGTGAGCCGATACGACTTTTGGATGAAAACATTTTGAACGGAACTGTCATTTTAATTTTAATTACTTGTATGACTGCGTCTTTTGTGACAGAAAATGCCGGTCGAAGACTATTAGTTGAACAAGCTGAAGACGGCGATTTATTGACCGCTCCACAAAAAAGAACGCAACATTTACTCGTCGCTTTGAATGAATTGAAAGGAAATGAAAATATTCTCGACCTTTCCATTTTGATTACAGATAAAAAAGTGATTAATCCTATTTCAGTGGTTAGCGTACTTCCGGATGATCAACAAGCGGAAAGTAGGATTCATCGCTCTCGTAATCACATGAATGATATAATCAAACATTATTCAAGTGGAGAAACAAAAGTGAATACGATCGCTACAATTGACCATAATTTATCGAGTGGAATTGCACGAACGTCCAAAGAATTGGCCGCTGATGTTGTAGTAATAAACGACAGTGACAAAATGAATTTAATCATGCGAATCGTTGGCGATGACCGTGAACATTTGTTAGATGTTTGTGATAAAACTGTATTCTTCTGTCAATTAGACATGCCTTTTATCTCGAAAAGACGAATTATATTGATTTGTCCTGAATTGGCGGAATTAGAGAATAGTTTCACGAATTGGCTTGATCGCGTGATGCGTTTATCTCGTGAATTAAACTTACCGACTATTGTTTTTTCTGGAGAACAAACCTTTGAAAAAATCAATTTGTACGTTGAACAACGAAAATTCAACGTTGCATTGGAGCAAAAGCAAATCAATGAGTTAGACGAATTTTTCTTGTTGAATTATAAAGTAGAACCCACTGACTTAATCATCTATTGTTCAGCTAGAAAAGGTGCTATTTCATATACTCCAAGTGTAGATTTCTTCTTAAATAAATTAGAAAAAGCTTTCCCAAACAATGATAGAATTTTGATTTATCCATCTCAATTTTCTGATAATTTATTCAACTCTTACGACGACATCACAACTAGTCCTATTACTAAAGGTATGGAGACAATTCAAAAAATCGGTAAAGAAGTTGGAAGTATTTTCAAAGGCAACGAAAAGAATCAATAATCTACTTTTCTCATTTTCTTAATTTCAGCTTTGCGCTTTTTCGCGAGCAATCGTTTTTCTTTCACTGCAAATGGAACTTTGGTTTCCTTTCGTTTTTTTTGAACTTTAAAACTGGTTTCAATTGCCTCTTTGAACTTTGAAATGACTAATTTCTTGTTTCCAAGTTGACTCCTTTCAACTTGAGATATGATTTGCAAAATGCCGTCAGTCGTAATCTTATTGGATAATTTTATTTGAATAATTTCCTTTTGATGTTCATCCAAATATTGCGAATTTATTACATCAAAATTGAGTTCCACTTTGGTAGAAACTTTGTTTACATTTTGTCCTCCACTTCCTCCGCTCCGGCTGGTTTTAAAAGTAATTTCTGTGAGTAAAAGGTTAATATCTGGTTTCATGATTAGATAAATTGGTATGTTTTGATTTTATATTCGTCTATTTAACTAAGTCTAAAATTAATGATAAAAAGAAAGCAAAAAGCAGAAAATTGAGCAAAAAAGGAATGATAGTCTAGAAATCACACGGACAATAAACTGTCATTTCCTTCTTTAAAACTGGATGAAAAAAGGTCAATCGCTCGGCATGTAAAAATAATCGCTCAGCTTTCGTTCCATATAAATCATCTCCAACAATGGGAGAATTTAGTCCTCGCGCATGTGCCGCATGAACTCGCAATTGATGCGTCCTACCCGTAATTGGATAAAAATACACTTTCGTTCTTCTATTCTTTTTTTCAATTACTTCAAATCTCGTTTTGGCTGGCTTTCCAAAATCATTGCAAACAATTTGTTTCGGTCGATCATCTAAATCCAATCGTAAAGGTAAATTGATTTCGCCTTCAAATGTTCCGTTCAGCTCTCCGTTTAAGATAGCAACATAACGCTTTGAAATCGTTCTTTGGATAAATTGTCGTTGCAAAGCTTGGTGGATAGCTTTAGTTTTGGCCATTAAAATTAAGCCAGAAGTAGACATATCTAGTCGGTGCACCAACAAAGGTCCTGTAGCATTCGGAAACAGTTTTTTTGCTCTTGAGTAGACGGAATCTGTCAATGTTTTTCCTGGTACAGACAAAAAATCTGGAGGTTTATTAAAAATGGCGATCGAATCATCTTCAAAAACAATTTCAATCTGATCGACAGCAGCTTGAGATTCCATCGGATTTTGATCCATTGGAATTCCTTTCAGCATGTGATTTAAAATCGGTTCACATTTGCCGCGACAGGCGGGATAAAATTGTTGATGTACGCGAATTTCAGAAGCCGGTGATTTCCCCCACCAAAACTCAGCCATACAAATTGGTTTCAATTGATTAAGAAATGCATATTGCAACAATTTGGGTGCAGCACATTCTCCAGCGCCTGAAGGTGGTTTTTGCAAAACAGTTTCACTAAAAATATCAAGCAAACTGCTTTCTTCACCAAATTGATTCAGAAAAGTATAACTTTCAAACAATTGCAGTTGAAGTTTCGCAGATAATGTAGCTCTTTCATTTTTTAACGAAGTAACGTCAGCGTACAATTCTTGTGTCATGACATCTATTATCGAAGTCCAACTTTTAATTAATTGCTTTAATTCGATATTTTGTCTAGCACTTTGATGATTCAGTTGTGTTGAAAAAACTTCAAATTCTATCTCAGAAAGCAATTTCAGCTGTTTTTGACGTTGAATATTTCTTTCAAGTTTGTCAGCTTTCATTTTACTTTTCGTTTGCTCCAATAAACTTGCAAATTCAGATTTAACTTGAAACAACGTTTTTTCGCCCGCAATGAATTCGCTTGAACTTTCAATTTCATCAATTCTTAGATTCAATTTGTTCAATTTTGCTTCACCTTTTTTATAAAAACCTTCTTGATTTAGAGTATCAAAAACCGGTGGAACAAAACCTTTGTGCTGATTGCTATTGGCTAATTTTCCTGAAAAAGCGCGCAAATAACCCAATTGACCAGCTTGATTTTCGACAACTAAAACACCAAACATCTTACCAATCGCCGAATTCAATTCCGCTGAAGTTGGATTTAATCCAAAATCATGATTTAAATCTTGCTTTGATAAAAATAGTTGAAGCTCCTTAGCAGCCGCAACCGCTAACGGATGAGGCATATAATAATGAGGAAATGTAAATTTTTTCGGCAGATTCATCGAATCTATCGGTGATAAAAAATCATAAACATACGAATCGTGCATGTTGAAATCAAATTGAAATACATAAAACTTTTATAGAAAATAATTTTTTTACCAGCACTTTCAAATTTTGATATTGTTCGACTACATTAGCAGATTTTCAAAAATAATCTTCTCTACGATTTTAAGTCAAAATATATCTAAATGGAATTGGGAGTTTTATTTTCTAAAATAAATTTGACATCCAATACTAATTGTTTCGGTTACTGTAACTGATTTTCCTTGCAATAATTCATCTATTGCGACAGCGACGTATTCATCTTTTACCTGTTTGGGATGCATACCATTATCGTCAATTGCTCCGCTATATTTTATTTCAAAATAATTTTGGTTTTTCCAAATAACGAAAGCATGTGGTGTTTTTTGAGCGCCAAAGCGTTTAGCAACCAATTGATCTGCGTCGTATAAATAGGGAAAATTATACTTCTCTTTTTCTGATTTTTGAATCATCTTTAAATAAGTATCTTCTTCATAGCTTATTGTATCCATTGAACTTATCGCAATTAATGGAACACCTAATTCGCTATATATTTCGTTCAATTTATTTAATCGGTCTGTATAGAGTTTCGCAAATGGACAGTGATTGCATGTAAAAATAATTATGAATCCTTTCGCTTCTGGATAATCCGAAAGGGAAACAAATTGACCATTAACATTTTTTAGTGAAAAATCATTATTCTCAATTATTTGACAAATAGATTTCAGTGGAAATATCAGAAACAAACAATAAATAAAGTACTTCATTTTTCTAGTAAATTTCGGTAAAAAAGAACATTTTTTGCGCCTTCAACAAATTGATTTTGAACGACATTTTGAAAACAAATTGTGGTTGTAGGTATACTACCTATCCAATTTGGGTGAATCAATTGGATTGCATTTTGCGATGGTTCCAAAAAATAAACACTTCCTGGAAGATTTAACCTCGAAATCTCTTTTCTGAGTTTATTTGAGTTTTTCATATCCATACAGACAAAAGTGAATTCAATTTTTTCTGAAGAATACAAATTTCGTAATGTATCAAAAATAGGCAATTCCTGCATACAAGGTTTACACCAAGTGGCAAAATAGTGAACAAGCTGAATTTTTTCATTAGCCTCATACCCTTCCCACAAAGGAAGTTTTTGAGCAACTAATTTTGAACTAAAGCAAAACAAAATTAATCCTAAACAAATTAGCTTGAAAAAATAATTTTTAATTAAGGGTAAAAACACGAAGTTAAAATTATTCTATTATTATTTTCTTTGTTGTCTTCAATTTGGATTTATTGTCTGTGAGTTCAACAAAATAAACTCCTTTTGCAAAGTGAGAAACGTCTATCCCATTTTCCAACTTTGGTTTTGGTAGCATGAGCACAGTTTTACCATTTACGTTTTTAACTGACAAATAATAAATCTCATTATTATCAGTTGGAAAGGAGAAGAAAATCTTGTCATTAGTTGGATTTGGATACACTCTAAAATCAATATTCGTCGAAGTTATTTGATCTGTTCCTGCAGATTCAGTTACCACAAATTGTCCCATCATTCCCTCATCTTCATGCAGTGCGATGTGGCAGTGATACATAAATGGATGCACTGCATCTGCATAATCTTGAAATTTTGCAATAAATCGCACTGTTTTTCCACCTTCAACGAGAATAACATCCTTCCATCCTTGTTGTTGTGTTGGAGGAGGAGTACCATTGATCGTCAATATCTTAAATTCAACATCATGAATATGAAATGGATGTGCAAAAACAGAGGAACTTTTCAATTCCCAAATTTCAGTTTGATTTAATGGAATATTATGATTAATGGTATTAATATCAAAAAGATGATGTCCAAGAATAAATGCATTTGGCCCGAGAATCGGAACACTTGTCACACCTGTACTATCGCTTAGGGTAATTGTTCTAGTAAATACTGCGTCTTGTTCTAAGGGATAGACATTGTTTACCAAAGTTGTCGGAACAGAAGTAATCGGATTTGACGTAGGACTTGAAATGTTTAATTTAACTATATTGTAATTGGTATGCCCAAGATAACTTGCAAAAGGACCATTTGGAAAGCTTTCGCTACCTGGGGTAAAATTTGCTAAACTCTGATTATATGCTTTCAAAAAAACAGAACTCCCCGTTTGTCCTGAAAAATCGACCAAAATTTCTACCCGCTCTCCTGCCGATAAAATATAGCGTGGTGTTGCACCACTTATCAATACTGGTGAATCTAATAATCCACCGTCTGTTCCAATTATGTAAAAAGATCTATTATCGCTAAATCCAAGATTATAAGACGTTTCGATTGCACCATTTAATAATCTCATTCTCACGAATTGAGCAGGAACAGAATATTGAGCACGCAAGGTCATGTTTGCCATAATGCTATCTCCGTATGGAACTATTGCAAATTGGTTTTGCGAATTAATATCTCTGTCAGTTATTACTATCGGAATATCATCCAGCCCATATTTTCTTGGTAAAGCAAGCGCAGATTCTTCAGCATCTCTAACAATTATAAAACCCCCAAGTCCTTTGGTTATTTGTGTTTGTGACATTTCATGCATGTGCGGGTGATACCAAAGAGTAGATGCTTGGTTTTTAACCTCCCAATAAGGTTGCCAAATAGTACCTGGGGGAATAATTTGATGAGGACCACCATCCATCACTGCAGGTAAATGCATCCCATGCCAATGAATCGTTGTTGAATCATTCAGATGATTTGTTACATTCATATGAACAACATCTCCTTTATTTATTATGAGTGTAGGACCCCAAAATTTACCGTTTATTCCTCCAGTGATTGTTTGATTTCCAGAATTCACGATTTGAGCAAAAGTATCCTTAATGTTTAAGGAGAAGTTTGTGCCAATTAATGTATCAGGAATCCACATCGTATTATAACTTTGAGAGAACCCGATATGAGTGAGTATTACGAAGAATGCGAATATTGTTTTTTTCATCTTAAAATGTTTACTTCATTTGACGCTAATTTTACTTTTTTCCCTTCACAAAACGAAAAAATTAATCCAAAATTTATTTTTTTAAAAAACCACTAGTAATTATTCTACTAACTAAGATTACATATAGCGTTGTTTACTAATTACTTAATTTCAAATCTAAGTATTTTTGAGACGTATTCTGCAACAAAAGACGAGTGAAATTAAAAAAATAAAATAACAAAAATATTCTAACCATCAAATATAATCCGCTTCACTTGGAATCGCACTTTGACAAAACTACCACGAATAATTTGGGGATATTATACATAATTGATTTGGCGTAAAATAATGTTGAAACCAGAACTTTTTAGTGGATAAAAATATCAATAGCAGTTTGAAAATGAAAAAAGTACCTGAATTTACGAAAAATGGAATAAATCAATTTCCGCACTTAACCAAATTAGGATAATCAGTTATAATTCCATCAACACCTTTGCCAACCAACTTTTTGCTAACCTTTGGATCATTTACCGTCCAAGCGAAAGTCTTAATTCCAAGTTTCTTTAAGGTTTTCACATTTGCTTTAGAAATCATCGGATAAAATATGCCGATTGCATAAGGTTTAAATGAAAAATTAGCAATGAAATTTGAGGTTGATCGAAACGGAGATTCAGTCAAATAAACCAATCTAAAACTAGGAGCTTTCTGATGTAATTCCTCTAAAATCCTAGAATCAAAACTCATGAAAATGATGTTTTCCTTGTACTTAAAATCTTTTACTTCATTCAAAATAATTGATACATATTCAGCAGGAGCCGGTTGAAAAGTACTATCTAAATCTTTGTCTGATTTGATTTCAAATAAAATCGTTGTTTTAGAGAAATCTATGGAATCAAAAACCGTTTGCAACAATGGTTTGGTTTCCTTTATCTTTTGTTGTTCCAGAAAACGTTTATGTACTTTTGTGCCGCAGTCATATTGCTCAATTTGATCTTGAGTCATTTGATAAATATTCGTCGCTTTTTCGTCAGAAATTTCAGAACCATCTGGCATTAAACAAAATTCTTTTTCGAAAAATTGATCATGAGAAATGACCAACTGTTTGTCTTTGTTTACCACGACATCCCATTCAACTCCATCTACTCCTAAAGCCATTGCTTTCTGAAAGCCAACAATGGTGTTTTCGGGATACAATCCACGACAACCTCTGTGACCAAAATAGGAAACGGAATCTACTTGACTAGAAACAATTAAGTGTGTCAAAACAGCAAATATTAGAAAGGAAAATTTGTGCATTTTCTTTCAAAACTACAGTAAATGAAATTGAATCGTGTAAAGTGCATATTAAACTTTTAAACGAAGTTTATTTGCTACAATACTACTATCAAAAATAAACAAAAAAGCCTGAAAAATAATCCTCAGGCTTTCAAATATTTGGAATTTAAATTTAAAATTCAAAAGTTTCCATGAATTTTGTTGTGAAATTTCCTGTGTTAAAATCAGGATTTTCCATCAATTTTTGGTGAAAAGGAATTGTTGTTTTAATACCTTCAATAATGTATTCATCCAACGCTCTTTTCATTTTTAAAATGGCTTCTTCACGGGTTTGAGCAACTACGATCAATTTTGCAATCATTGAATCGTAATTTGGTGGAATTGTATAACCTGCATATGCATGTGTATCAATTCTCACACCGTGACCACCTGGAGAGTGGTATGAAGTAATTTTTCCTGGAGACGGTCTAAAATCAGCATAAGGATCCTCTGCATTAATACGACATTGAATCGCGTGCAATTGAGGATAATAATTTTTACCTGAAATTGTGTGTCCAGCAGCAATTTTAATTTGCTCTTTTATCAAGTCGAAGTTGATTACTTCTTCAGTAATTGTGTGTTCAACTTGAATACGCGTATTCATTTCCATGAAATAGAAATCGCGATTTTTGTCAACCAAAAACTCGACAGTTCCTACACCTTCATAATTTACTGCTTTCGTCGCTTTAATAGCCGCTTGACCCATTCTTTCACGTAAATCATCAGTCATGAATGGAGAAGGCGTTTCTTCAACCAATTTTTGATGTCTACGTTGAATAGAGCAATCTCTTTCAGACATGTGACAAGCTGTTCCATATTGATCACCTGCAATTTGAATTTCAATATGACGTGGCTCTTCAATGTATTTCTCCATGTAAATTCCATCATTTCCGAAAGCTGCAGCAGCTTCTTGACGTGTAGAATCCCAAGCATGTTCGATATCTTCTTCTTTCCAGACGATTCTCATTCCTTTACCACCACCACCGGCAGTAGCTTTCATTATCACTGGATAAACGATTTTAGCAGCTTGTGCTTTTGCATCTTCCAAATCTTTCAATAAACCTACAGAACCTGGAATACATGGCACACCAGCAGCAATCATTGTCGCTTTAGCTGTTGCTTTATCTCCCATTCCATCAATTTGCTCAGGCAAAGCACCGATAAATTTGATGTTGTGTTTTTGACAAATTTCAGAAAATCTTGCATTTTCAGACAAGAAACCATATCCTGGGTGAATTGCATCTGCATTTGTGATCTCAGCTGCAGCGATAATGTTAGGAATTGATAAGTAAGATTTTGAACTTACGGCTGGTCCTATGCAAACTGCTTCGTCTGCAAATCTTACAGGCAAACTATCTTTATCTGCAGTAGAGTAAACAGCAACCGTTTTGATTCCCATTTCTTTACAAGTGCGGATAATGCGCAAAGCGATTTCTCCTCTATTTGCGATGAGTATTTTTTTAAACATAGCTACAATTTAAGATTTAAACTTTAAATTTTCAGATCGAAAATGAAAACCCAGTTTCGAATTTCAAAATTTAAATTAATTAAGCTGGATCTACCAAAAATAATGGTTGATCATATTCAACTGGAGAAGCATCGTCAACCAATACTTTCACAATTTTACCAGCAACTTCAGATTCAATTTCATTGAACAATTTCATTGCTTCAATAATGCAAACTGGAGAACCTTTTTGAATTGTACTTCCAACAGATACAAATGGATCTTTATCTGGAGATGTAGAACGGTAAAAAGTACCAATCATTGGAGATTTAACAGTAATGTATTTAGAATCATCAGAAACAGCTGGAGCGTCAGCAACCGGAGCGGCTGGTGCAGCAGCAGGAGCAGCAATCTGAGCAGGAGCTTGTGGAGCAGCAGCCTGATATACAATTTGTTGCTCAGCTTTCACTTTAGATTCAGCTTTGATGATTATTTTAAAATCTTTTCTTTCGATTTCAACCTCGCTTACGCCTGATTTTGAAACGAATTTGATTAAATCTTGGATTTCGTTCAGATTCATAATTTTTGGATTTTAATTTTTCGTTAGTTATTTTTATTCTAGGAGTTATAAGCCCATTTCAAGTAAATAGCTCCCCAAGTAAATCCTCCACCAAAGGCAGAAAGAATGATATTATCTCCTTTTTTCAATTGACTTTCCCAATCCCACAAGCAAAGTGGCAAAGTTCCAGCAGTTGTATTTCCATAACGCTGTATATTGATCATCACCTTTTCTTTAGGCAAGCCCATTCTATCAGCAGTTGCATCTATAATACGCAAATTAGCTTGGTGTGGAACCAACCAATCAACAGTTTCACTTGTTAAATTATTCTTTTCCATGATTTCCGCAGAAACTTCAGCCATGTTTGTCACTGCAAATTTGAAAACAGCTTTTCCTTCTTGCTTTACGAAGTGCATGCGCTCTTCAACTGTTTGAATCGTTGGAGGGTTAGCAGAACCACCAGCAGGTTGAATCAAATATTTTCTTCCCGAACCATCTGTTCTCAAAATGGCATCAATGATTCCATTTCCTTCTTCATTTGGCTCTAATAAAACTGCTCCAGCACCATCTCCAAAGATAACGCAAGTTGTTCTGTCTTGATAATCGATGATTGAACTCATTTTGTCAACACCAACTACAATGACACGTTTATGCGTTCCTGATTCAATGAATTTGGCTCCTGTTTGCAATGCAAAAATGAAACCTGAACAAGCAGCTTTCAAATCAAAACCCCAAGCATTTGTCATTCCAACTTTATCGCAAACAACATTTGCAGTACTTGGAAATGGAAAATCTGGTGTAACTGTAGCAACAATGACTAATTCGATATCTAATGGACTCAAGCCTTTTTTTGCAAGTAAACCTTTCACAGCTTCGGCTGCCATATCTGACGAAGCACCATCTTTCATGATTCTTCTTTCAGAAATTCCAGTTCTGGTCAAGATCCAATCATCAGAAGTATCTACAATTTTAGCCAAATCATTGTTAGTAACAATGTTATCTGGTAAATATCCTTGAACACCAGTAATCGCCGCTGTCATTTTACTCATAAGTTTAATTAAATGCTTCGTTAACTTTGTTTGCCAACCCTGATTTTGCAACTTCAAAAGAATGCATCAACATGCTTTTAACTGCTTTATCATTTGATATTCCATGACCAATGATTACATTTCCTTTCACTCCCAAAATAGGAGTACCGCCATAATTTTCATAATTAAAACGGTCGAAATATTCATCCTTGATACCACGTTTTTTCATCAAAGTATAAATTCCTTCTGCCTCTTTTAAAACAACATTTCCAGTGAAACCATCACAAACAACTACATCTGCAGTGCCTGAAAATATATCTCTACCTTCAATATTACCAATAAAATTGATTTCATCAGATTCTTTGAGCAATTTATATGTCGCAATGGTCAATAAATTTCCTTTGGATTCTTCTTCACCAATATTAAGCAATGCTACTTTAGGGCTTTCTACTCCGTAAACATTTTTGGAATATAAAGAACCCAATAATGCAAATTGATACAAAACATCCGCTTTGCAATCCGCATTTGAACCAACATCTAATAAAATTGAATTACCACCGTCAATCGTTGGTAAAACAGAAGTAATACATGGACGAATAATCCCAGGAATTGTATTGATTTTATAAATTGACCCAACAAGCATAGCGCCTGTATTTCCAGTACTTGCAAAAACACTAATACTTTTAGATGCCAACAAATCAAACCCTACAGCAATACTACTATTTGGCTTTTGCGGAATGGCACGCGTTGGGTGGTCATGCATCGTGATAATATCAGGTGCATGCACAATCTCAAAATCTTCAGGATTTGCTCCACGGCTCAAAAGGCCACTCAAGATTTGCTCTTGGTCGCCAATCAGAACGAGCGTTACATCCTGAGGAAGTTCTTTTTGGGCTAAAATTGCTCCAGAAATATTAGCGTCTGGAGCAAAATCGCCTCCTAAAATATCTATTCCTATCTTCATCAGGAAGAAATTAGTGGGGTAGCTTAAATCGCTACTTCTTTCTCAGCTACTACTTTACCTTTATAGTAAAGTTTTCCTTCATGCCAGTGAGCATGGTGGAACAAGTGAGGCTGACCAGTTGTTGGACAGATCGCGATATTATCAGCAACAGCTTTAAAATGCGTTCTTCTCTTGTCTCTTCTTGTCGTCGAGGTTCTTCTCTTAGGATGTGCCATTTTACTTTATTTATATATTCTTTATTTATATCAATTACTACTTTCAGCGGTCAAATTTCTCAATGTTGCCCACTTCGGATCTTTTGGATCAAAATCATCAGGTCCTGGCTCATCGTCTTCTTCGTCGTCCCAATCTTCATCATCGTCGTCTTCATCAATTTCCGTAGCATTTACAGTATATTGCTGAATCAATTTCCACATTTCTTCATCACATTCTCCCACAGAATGAACCATTCTAGCAGGCAAAGAAACGATGGCTAATTCGTAAATTGCATCTCTCACATCTATTTCAAATGTTTCAGGATGCAACACAACCAATGATTCATCTTCAGATTCTTCTAAACCGAATTTATAAACGAGTTTAAATTCACCTGAAATGGGTAATTCCATCGGTGTATCACAACGATCACAATTTGTTGAAACAATTCCTTCTGCGATAAAATGCGCAGTCATCATTGTTTCTCTTTTTTCAAATTCTAAAGTGACGTTTAAATCACCTTTGTGGATCATGGAATACTCCATGGATTCAAAGAACGAGTCATCAATCTTATATTCGAACGTGTAAGTTCCTATTTTCAATCCGATAAACGGAATTATAAAATCTTGTTTAGAACTTTTCACGATTCAAAATTAAGGAGGGCAAAGGTAATAAAATTAAACAAACAATGTTGATATCTTTTGTAAAAATCATTCAATTATCTTTAATCTTCATCAAAAACGATTTATTTTCAATGGTTTATTGAATAAATCTTTTGTTTTCAATTAATTGTATCTAACGTTTTGAAATGGTTGTTTGGGGTACATTAGGTGTTTTTCGTTTATTAGATTTTACATTGGTCGACGAACGTGTATTTTAAAGGATTTTAAAAAATCCATAAATCTAATAATCCATAAATCCAAACGTCTAAAAATCTACCTTAAAATCCATGCATCCGTGGCTATTTTCAAACATCACTTAACAACCTTCAAAACATTGCCGTAAAATAAATCTTTGCCGGTTTTGGTTTTCATCCACAATTCGTTGACGGATAATTTATTTAGGTCGAAATATCTTCCTGCTGCATTTCTTAAATCTTTGGCGGATAATTTCGGTGAATAAGTATTCACTATCAAAAATCCATTTTTATTCAGCAATTGATTTGCTGCGTCTAATAAATGAGGCAATTTTTCTTCCAAAATCCATTTTTCACCTTTGGCACCCAAACCGAACGCGGGTGGATCCATGATGATTCCATCGTAAAAATTTCCGCGCTTGACTTCCCTTTGTGCAAATTTCAAAGCGTCTTCAAGCACCCATTTTATGGCAGATAAATTGCTCGCCTCTTGATTTTCGTTCGCCCAAGAGATTAATTGTTTCACTGAATCGACATGAAGAACAGTTGCGCCAGTTGATTTTGCAACCAAAGATGCAGCACCAGTGTAGGCAAATAGATTTAAGAATTTTTGATTTGGTTTTAAATTTCCAATGATGTATTCCCAATTGGAAACTTGTTCTGGAAAAATACCAACGTGCTTGAACTTCGTTAATTCCAAACAAAATGATAAATCATGAAATTGGATTTGCCATTTATCGCTCGAATCTTTGAGTTTTTTCCAAGAACCTTTGGTATTGGATTGTTCAACAAATTCCCAATGCGCCAAATTGTACCATTCTTCAAATGGCCATTCTGATTTGAAATAAGCTTGTAACTCTGGACGAATGGTAATCACCTCGCCAAAACGTTCTAACTTTTTTCCGCCGCCAGCATCTAGCAATTCATACGATTCCCAGTGGGAAGAATATTGTCTTTCGAAATCCAAAATTATCTCGCTCTAGGCGTTTTTTGACGGCCTTTAGACATTTGAGCCATGCGCATTTGATTTTTAGAAACCACTTGCGTCATTTGTTTTTGCATGGTGTTGATTTGGTCTCTCATCACCCCATTGTTGTCTAATTTTTTAGCTTCTGAAAGTAAAGTTGCTGCTTCAGTTTTACGTCCTGTTTGCGCACAAATTCCTGCCAAATGCATTTTTGCTACTGCCTTGTCTTGCGCTGTTCTCAAGCCCAAAGCCAACGCTTTACGCAACATTTGTTCACTTTTTGCAAAACCATAAGCTTGTGTGTTCAACATCGCTTGCAAATAAATTACATACGCGTGTTGTTTTTTAGGCATCAAATCTGGTCTTGAAATGCGATTCAAATATTTGGCTGCTTTTTCGTGATTTCCTACACGCATTTGATTTAATGCTAAAATCATATTTTCATTTCTGAAAAAACTCAAAATGATAATCGCCGAAACAAAAATCATTACAATTCCCCAACCCCAGTGACCTGAAGCGAAGGCATAAACGTTTAAAAATAAAGAAGCTGCTGCTACAAAACAGCGAATAATAAATCCGATCATAATTTAATCAATTGTTGCTATACATTTTAATTCAATGGCAATAGGCGTTGGCAAAGAATTGATTTCGCAGGTTGTTCTACAAGGCAAGTTGTCTTTGAAATATTCAGCATATAATCTGTTGTAGGTATGGAAATCTCTTTTCATGTTCACCAAAAAAACCGTCACATCAACCAAATTCTCCCAGCTTGAACCCGATTCTTCCAAAATCACGCGAACATTGTCGAAAACGCTTCTGCATTGTGCTTCGAAATCAAATTCTATAAAATTACCGTTCTTGTCTAATTTCAACCCTGGAACTTCAGAATCTGTTGCATCAGAACCCGCAGTTCGCGGACCAACTCCTGATAAAAAAAGTAAATTCCCAACACGGCGCGCGTGCGGATACAAACCAACAGGTTTTGGTGCTTTCGAAGTAGAAATGCGAGAATTATCTGACATATACTGAATTTTAACGTTGCAAATATACGAAAGCAGTTTTACTTGTGGGACAAAGAATCTAAAAATTAAAAACCGAACCTATATCTCGTTTTAATCAATATTTAATTTCTCAAAATTCGCTCACCATTATACGTCGTTTCGCTTCTTGCGATTATTTCAAAAGAAGGAAGGAAAAAACGGAAAAATTTCAGTCCATCAATGAAAATCCCTTCCCTTTGGTAGCGCTTTCTTTCCTGACTCTTTTTTACTGGAAGTACCCAAATTAAGCTCGTCATCTGAATTGGCGACTTTTACAGTTGCCTGTATTTTATCAAACAAGCCTGACATATTCATGCAACGCTGTACCACAATGTGTATTACCTCTCCTTCGATTTGCACTTTCCCTTCTACCATCAACAACTTTGCTTGCAGGATTTCTTTGCGAAATTGCTCAAACAACTTGCTGAATACAACCAAATTTGCGACGCCTGTTTCGTCTTCCAAAGTAATAAACAAAATACCACTCGCCGTGCCTGGACGTTGGCGCACGAGTACCAATCCAGCTACTTTAACTTTCATTCCGTCGTGGAGTTCTTTCAACGACGCCGCAGGATGAACTCCGAACAAGGAAAGTTGCTGGCGAACCAAGCTGACGGGATGCGCTTTCAACGACAACGCGGTTGTTGCATAATCTTGGAAAATGTGCTGTGAAAATTCCATTTGTGGCAACTGTACTTTTTGTGCTTCATTTTCGTCCTGCTGATTGGAGAACATGCCTGTCGGAGCACTTTGCAATGCGGAAACATCCCACAAGGCTTGTCGTCTGTCGAGTCCGATAGATCGAAAAGCATCTGCATCCGCGAGCCGTTCCAGTGACGCACTTGAGACACCTGCTTCAAAGACAGACTGAATGGTGGTGTATGGAGAATTCCGATTGAACAACAAGAGTTCTGCTTCGTCGACTCGAAATCCTTTTACTTGTCTGAATCCCAAACGAAGCGCGTAAAAATTTCCAACTTTTTCTTCCAATATATTGTCCCATTCTGAATGGTTCACATCTACAGGACGTACTTCAACACCATGGTCACGTGCATCACGCACGAGCTGCGCTGGTTGATAGAAGCCCATCGGTTGGCTGTTTAGTAGAGACGCAACAAAAATATCAGGATAATAGCACTTGATCCACGAAGAAATGTAAACGAGCAAGGCGAAACTGGCAGCATGACTTTCAGGAAAACCGTATGAACCAAAGCCTTCCAATTGTCTAAAAACCCTGCGTGCAAAATCTTCTTGATAGCCATTTTTAATCATGCCTTCTACTAGCTTTTTTTCCCAATCGCTTACTTTTCCCTTTGCCTTGAAAGTAGCCATACTTCGACGTAATCCGTCTGCTTCTGCTGGCGTAAAACCTGCTGCTACAATCGCTATTTCCATAGCTTGTTCTTGGAACAGCGGAACGCCAAGTGTACGACCCAATATTTCCTTTAATTCTTCGGAAGGATATTCCACCAGATCTTTCCCTTCGCGTCTGCGTAAATAGGGATGAACCATATCACCTTGGATTGGTCCTGGGCGCACGATAGCCACTTCAATTACCAAATCATAAAAACATTGAGGTTTTAATCTCGGAAGCATAGACATTTGCGCACGACTTTCGATTTGGAAAACGCCTATTGTATCCGCATGGGAAATCATATCATACACTTTCGGGTCATCCTGCGGAATATTTGCAAGGGTGAGATTTAAGCCGTAATGCTTCTCGGCAAGGTCAAATCCTTTGCGGATACAGGTTAGCATTCCCAAAGCCAACACATCTACTTTCAGGAAACCCAATGTTTCTATGTCGTCTTTGTTCCACTCAATATTGGTTCTGCCTGCCATTCGTGCATTCAATACTGGACACAGTTCAGTGAGTTTTCCTTGTGTAATAACGAAACCACCTGTATGCTGTCCTAACTGGCGAGGGAAACCGATATATTGATTTGTAATCTCTACTACCTTTCGCAAATGTGGATCGTTTGCATCGAAACCTTCGGATGTTGCCTTTTTTCCTTCGTACCATTCCTCCGTGAATTCGTAGCGGGTTGAAGAAAGTACATTAATCGCATCAGTTGACAATCCCATGGCTTTTCCAACATCTCGAATGGCTCCTTTCCAATGAACTTGTGTAACAGTTGCGACAATTCCCGAGCGATCGCGTCCATATTTATTGTAGATGTACTGCATGATTTCTTCCCGACGTTCATGCTCAAAATCGACGTCAATATCTGGAGGTTCATTGCGCGCGTCACTCATAAATCGGGCAAAAAGCAGCTTGAATTTTGACGGGTCAACCGAAGTAATTCCAAGGCAATAACACACTACTGAATTCGCCGCAGAGCCACGCCCCTGACAAAGGATTTTTCTTTCCTTTGCTTCGCGGACATAGTCGTAGACCGTCAAAAAATAAGAAGCATAGTTTTTTCGTTCCATGAACTCCAATTCCATTTCAATGGTTTTTCTGACAGCGTCGGGTATATTTCCGTCGAAACGTTCATTGGCTCCTTTCCAAGTAAGATACACCAATTCTTCTTGCGGTGTGCGTCCATCAGATGTGATTTCTTCAGGATATTGGTATTTCAGTTCGTCCAGCGAGAACTTACAAGCATCAGCCAATTCCTGTGCTTGCTCAATGGCTTTGGGATATTGGGCGAAAAGTCGCTGCATTTCTTCTATGGGCTTCAGGTAGCGCTCAGCATTTTGGTGCAAGCGAAATCCTGCTTTCTGAATGGTGCATTTTTCGCGTATGCAGGTCAGAATATCTTGCAATTCGCGACGTGCAGGAATGTGGTAATGTACATCATTGGTAGCGATCAAAGGAATTTCCAACTGTTCTGCAAGCGCTGCCAAACGGAACATTCGTTTTGCATCATTAGAGAGATACGAGCGGTTCGCGACCAAGTATAAATTCTTTCCTAGCCGTTGGCGGTATTCCTGTAAATTGGTATGAAAAGAAGTATCGAACTCAAATGAGGCATTCAGCGAATCAGGCGGTATCGCAACGAATTTTATTCCTTCAATCTGTTTGTAAATATCTGCTTTATACAAATGGCAACTCCCTTTTTCAGTTCGCATATTTCCTTCGGAAAGCAATGCTGACAATCGCGCATAGGCTGGCAAATCGGTTGGAAAAGCGAGCAATGGTGAACCGTCCAATAATTCCAATCGGCAACCAACGATTAAGCGCACGGAATGAATACGTGCAGCTGCGTGGGCCCGCACAATGCCAGCAAGTGTATTGCGATCTGTGATTGCGATGGCATTGTAGCCCAAGAGCGCCGCCTGTTCTACCAATTCTTCTGGATGTGAACCACCACGCAAAAAGGTGAAGTTGCTGGTAACTTGTAATTCCGTGTACTTCATACTTCATGCAAAAAAACCGTGAATATACCAGCGGGAATTCCCCCCATCAATGTGACCTGAACGGAACAACCAATACCGTTTTCCCTCTTCATCTTCCACGCAATAATAATCGCGGAATTCTCCTTGTTGCAACCACCATTCTTGTTCAACGCGTTCTGGTCCGTCTGCTTTTTTTATCTGGTGACGTTGTCCTTTGTAAAAAAACAACATGGGCGGATAATCCGGCAAGGGAACTGTAACCTCTATTACGTGGGGAATCGGCAACAAATGAATGGGGCGCGGCTGATCTATACGCCATTCAATTTCTTTTTTTGCGTTTATGGAAGATGCCAACTCATAAGAACGTTCAGGCCAATAGTGTTCAGCTGGAAGGTAACGATGAATCACTTTTATTCCGCGCTTACTGACAATCTTGTCTAGCAATTCTGCTACGGCGCTCGTATCAGCAGTGTTCGTTTCTACCCACATGGCGGTTTGATCGAATGCAAGCGGTTCCACAGCATTTGCTTCCAATTCAAAAAGTTCGAATCCAAGATCTGGTTGTAACTGACTTGTTTTTAGCTCAAACAATTTCATCAAGTGCCTTGCACTGCGAGAGGGAAGATTTGTTCCTACCCTTATTTCTTGTTCATCGCCGTCTATACGGTGACAACGCAATGTTGCGATTCTCAATCCTTTTCCTTCGGAAGCTAGGCGTTCGCACAATGTATTCAGCAAACGTTCAAGACCGATTTCAATTCCCTTTGCTGTGGAGATAGGTTCTAGGCAGGTCAAACGTTCTAAGTATTGCTTCGGTGGCTGAACTGGTTGCACGAATTCCATTTCAAAACCTGAAACTTGATCGAGCCTTTTAAGTAATTCAATACCAAATCGTTTCCGTAATGCTGTTCGCGGAAGATTTGCAAACTGACCAATCTTATTTAAGCCCAATTTCTCCAACTTTTCTGTAATTGTATATTCCAAGCGCAAGGCGGCCGCTGGAAGGTCGAGCAATGCAGACAACTGTTCTCCAGTAGGTATAATTGTTTGATTTTTACCATAGCGTGAAACAGCCCAAGCTGATGCTACGGTATCAGCCATAGCTGCACGAACGTGGTATCCGAAATTTTCGAGTCGTTTGAGAATGTGTGCTATATAGGATTCGTCACCTTGCCAAAGATGGGTGCAACCGCTACAATCAAGTACAATTCCATCAGGAAGATCCGTAGCCGATATGGGCGTAAAACGAACGCACCAAAGTGCCAACGCTTCCAACAACTGTTCAGCTTTTCCTGCCGGATATTCCATCACGGTTATATCTGGAAAGATAGCACGACAATCCGCAACCACCATTCCCGGAAAGATTCCTTTTGAGTGAGCGGATTTACTTGAAGCTTTAATTACCATACGCCCGCGTTCGGGAGCATAAAGGATAAACGGCTCGTTTTTCAACTTAGCGTCCCGCCGTGCCATCCAATCGGTGACGAGAAAAGGAAACCATATAGATACAAACCGCTTACGCATATTGTGCTGCTCCTTCTGTATTGTCCGTTTTGGACGATGTTTTAGAAAAATGTTCAAAGCCAGTTGGTGTCCATCCCAACTCCCAGGTTCCAGGACGACCGTTTTTGACCTTTGCCAATTCGACACGCCATCTTGGAAACCCGATTCCAGGTAATCCCGGTTCAATGATACCAGACAATGGACTGATTTTCCAACGGGCAGCGCAGGCTGTTGTGTTTTCACTTTTGGGTAAAACACGATGAATGAAACCTGTTACATTGCTTTCTTCAATGGTAAGTTGCAGTCGTCTAGATTGTGCGAAGGTCAATTCTTTTAATTCGCCTACAACAGCGACCAAAGCACTACATCTCAAACCTTCTTCAACCACCCACAATACATCTTTATCATTTTGAAGATCTACAAAGATTACGCACTCAGGATTGATTCCGAGCAACTTCAATGCTGGTGGAAATATCATGCGACGTGAACTTACCCACAAACAAAACCCCTTTCGATTCATCAAGCTATGCAATAAGCAGGATAGAAATCCACTGGTGGCAGCTGCTGATTCGGGTTCATGGCTTGTAAATTCATGGATTGCATTCTTTGGAAAAATACCTTCAGGAAATGCTTTTTCAATATCACCGAGACCAATTGAACAGTGGTCGTTGCCGGGCTTATTGATTCCCTGCATCGCCAAAATGCGTGTACGCAACTGTTGTACAATGTCTTGCTTCGATGGTTGATTCATTTTTGATTAAAATAACGTCAATAAATGATTAATTATTAATCAAAGGTAAGCTAAATTTTATATTATTTTGAATTTTTTTAAAGAGATTTACAGTCTCAAATTATAAATAACGCGCTTGGTCGAAAGCATAAGTAAAGGAAATAGGTCATTTACAATGAACTGAAATTAATCTCTTTTTTTCAACGGTGCTAGAGCAAGAATCGCCATTCTGAAAAAAATTCATTTGTATGATATTTCCTAAATCGAATAAAAATCTCGGTAATTATGAATCAGCTTCAGACAGGAAAAGAGTTTTGGTTTGATTTAACAAATTATATGACGGAAAATGATTTTGTAGAAGGTATATTATTGGATCCGAAAAAGAGGAAATTGAAAATCAACTTATCTGAAACGTCGATCTCAATCCACCTCAAACTCAATTTCCTCTTCTTTCGTCGATTCCTTGAGCTTGTTGATTTTCTCTCGCATTTTTTTCTTGAGTTCAGACTCTTTGGGTTCTTCAGGAGCTGGAGTTTCTTTGGTGTTATTGAATTCAATGCGCAATTCTTCAGTTGGTTTTTTGATAGGTTGATAAATACCAATCGTCGTGTCGTTTTTCCTGAATCCAAACTCCGTTTTCAAAATAGAAAGTGCTTCCATCTTGGCAGCTTCTCTATTTTCTTTGGCTTGCTCTTTCTTGGCTTTTTCGTCCCACTCGATAATTGGTTTATCCGTGGTACCGTGCATGCGCATGAAAATCATCAATCCTGTGCCGTCGTCTTCGATGATTCCAAATTCAGTCTCTCTCTCAGCGGTCATCAAATCTCTGAAACGGAACGCAAAATGGTAATCAATCTGATTGTCAAATGTATGCCAACCAAATGTTTCAATGTCCAAAGCGTTGGACTTGATTTCCATCAGCGGTATTTCGAGTTTTCCATTTTGAATTACGATGGTATTTTCCAAGGTTTGAAATCTCAAATCGAGCAATTTCTTCTCGAAATCGTTGATGTTTCTTTTCTTAAGCAAAAACCGCACTGGAGAAGTTTTCAAACTTTCGGTAATAGATTTGAAAGTAGAAACAGACTTCAGCGCGCCGTCTGTAATCGAAATATGTGCCTTGGCGATAATCGCATTTTTGATAATTCCCGAGCGCAAATCAAAAGGTGCCTGAAATTGCAAATTGATGTGTGCCTTGCCCGAAATGTTATTTTCAGTGATGACTTCTTGGTCAAAATTATTCCATTCTTGAAATAGCGGTTTGAAATAAATATTATTGGATTCAACAACAGATTGTAACACCAAATATTCAGGCGACTTTTCTTCTATGACTAAATTTCCATCTACTGTTGCTCCAGCATTTTGTAAAGTCAATTCTCTGAATGTCAACTTTCTTTCCTCTACAGTCAAGTTGCTTTTCAACTGATTGAAATGGTGTTTTTCGTATTTCAATTGTCCGATATTCAACAAAACGGTTCCATCCACATTATTTGGCAAAACGAAATCCCTTTCTGGCTCGATGGTCACTCCCTTTTGAATGTGTTTTGAACTCAAATCTTCAACATCAATGAAATTGCTTTGTAAATCAACATTCGCTATCAATTTTCCTTTCTTTTCAATAAAAGGCGCGATTTCTTGGAAAATTCCATTCAGTTTAAAATCAGATTGTCCAATTTTGACACGGACGTCTTGCACTGCTGCTTCATCGCCTTCAATGCCCACAAAACCATTCAAAGATTTGAAAGTTCTGGTATCGTTAATTACGCTCGCATTGATATTTTGCAGATTTAGCGACGCTGAACACTTAACAAAATCCAGTTCTTTTTGTCCAGATTCATCTTCTAGGGTTTGAATGTCAAATTGACTATTGATATCTAAATTTCCAGTAATTTGATCAATTTGTGGCAAATGAAAAAGTCCGTGAATACTGGCCAGATCAACATTTCCTTTGGCCTTTCCTTCATAATGTGGCAATGCAAAATTGGTCAGTAAAAATTCTCCTTGAAAAGGTCCG
The DNA here is from genome assembly GCA_947450325.1 of Flavobacteriia bacterium. Taxonomy (GTDB): domain Bacteria; phylum Bacteroidota; class Bacteroidia; order Flavobacteriales_D; family Crocinitomicaceae; genus JAQVCM01. Next base: position 146,014 of record CANFUT010000002.1, on the reverse strand, counting down.
GAGCTGGTATTGAATTTCAAATTCCACAATTTTAAAAATTCTGCATTTTTACCTGCTTCATTGGAATATTTGCCTTTCAGATTGATTCCAGTGAATCGTAACTTTTGCGTTGGTTCGCGCAATGAACCATTTTGTACATCAAAATTACAAATCACATTAGGCGCGACATTTTTATCGTTTTTTCCGGCGATTTTCATGTCAAAATTGAAAAATCCTTGCCCTTCGAAAGAATTAATTTGATCTAGTTTATTAGATAATTTTGAAGCCACTTCCTCCAGTCTCAATTTTTTAGCAGAAATATCAAATTTGATTTCTTCAGGATTGACGAAACCGGTTACCTGAAACGGCAATTTGGAAATGAACAATACGGTATTTGGAAGTTCAAAAGTATTTTCCTCTTGATTGACTTTAATTTGCAAGTCAAATTCAACTGGTTTATTGGTTAACAAGGCGACGCTTTCACTTTTCAACGAATTGATAAACAAATCGCTTTTGGCATTGAGTGTAAATTGTTTTTCGGTAAATTCTCCAGAAAGATTCAATTCATTGACCTTTGTTTTATAAAACTGACCTGTTGCTTGATTTGAATAGGCGAATTTAATTTGATCGAATTGAACTTCTTTTAATTTCAGTTTGAATTTAGATTTGGCTGAAGATTTACTTTTTTTGAGAATATCGTAATTTACTTTTCCCGTTGAATCAATTTTCAACTGAATCGTTCCTGGATGAATTTCTGCCCGTTTGACATCATATTTTTCATTCCATAAATCGATGGGATTGAATTTTAGACGAATTAAATCTGAATACAACAGTGTGTCGCTCTTCGTTGCATTTGGCAAAGCGTCTTGGATGAAAACATCATTAAAATCGAGCGAAACATTGGGGAACGTTGCCCAAAATGTCAAATCGATTTTAGAAACGGTGACTTTTGCGTTGAGGTTTTTGTTGACTTCTCCAACTACATAATTGATGATGTCGTCTTTGAAAATATAAAGCAACAAGGAAATTGTAAGGCAAAGCCCAACGATGATTCCGAAAAACCATTTGGTAAATTTCCACAAAAATCTTTTCATCGACATAAAGGTACAACGCAGAAAGAATGAAAAATTACGGTGAACCTTTACTTATCAACGCTGATTTATTAAGAATCCCATTTTAAAATGAATCAAATTCTTAATCAAACCATTAAGTCGGACAAAAAAACGATTTTAAAAAACAGCTGAATTAAATCATTCGTTTTTCCTTTAAAATTCTCACCTTTGAAAATGAATTTAAACTCTAAAACAAATGGGTAGTTTTTTGCGCAAACCGGTGGTTGTGTTTTTTATGGCGATGATTGGGCTTTCTGCCATTTTCTTTCTAGTTCCTATTAATATTTTTGACGGTGAATACACATTCAAAGTGAATGGAATTGTATTTTCAGAGGAAGCCAAAATGAGTTTGTCTTATTTCATTGGTATTGGCACAAGTCCTGAAGATTTGAAAGATGTTGTTGGGTTTAGATTATTGCCAATGGGATATTTTTTGGTGTTTTTGATGTTAGTCGCATTCCCAATTTTGATAGCTTACAGGGTTCATGTAGCGAATCAACTAGAAGCTCAAAAAGAAAAAGAAAACAAATAAAAAACCCGCATCAATTAATGACGCGGGTTTGGTGTTGTCAAACACTAAATTAATTTCAATTTAATGCTACAAAATTAGTTGAAAAACATCCATTTAAAAGAGGACTAGCCCCTCAATATACTTAAAAATAAAAATCCACTTCAAATTTCTCTGAAGTGGATTGAATATCTAAATTGCTTTTTCTCAGAAAATCAACATATTTCCTCCAAACAACAAAGCCAACGCGCAAATCGCTAAAACGATCATTTGCAAAACTGGCACTTTATGTCTTGGTGTTTTTGGCTTGTCATCATCTTCTTTTTGAAGCACTAAAATGACCATTCTCAAATAATAGAAAATACCGATTCCAGAATTGATAATCGCAATTGCAACCAACCATGGATATTGTGTAATTGCTTCTGAGAAAACCAAGAATTTTCCAAAGAATCCCATCAATGGCGGAACACCAGCTAAAGACAATAAACCTAAAATAGCCACAAATCCTGTAAATGGATTTCTTCTCACCAATCCTCTAAATGCCTCGATTCTGTCTTCTTCATCGTGAATGATGATCGCCACTGTAATCAAACCAATCGTTGAAAAACCATAAGAGAAAATGTAAGCCCAAAGATTGAATGCACTGTCAGGACTTTGAACGATGATTGTCAACAAAGCATAACCTACATGCGTGATACTTGAATAAGCCAATAATCTTTTGAAACGAATTTGTTTCAACGCTGACAAGTTACCTACGAACATGGTCAAAATTGCAAGTACAGACAACGCTGGCGCCCAAAAATCGTGTAAACCTGCAAATGTTACAGAGAAAATTTTCATGAATGCACCAAATGCTCCTAATTTCACTACCGCTGCCATGAAACCTGTTACAATGTGCGGACTTCCGTCATACACATCAGGACTCCAAAAATGGAAAGGCGCTGCACCAACTTTGAACAAGAAAGCACTCAAAATCATCAATAAACCGATGTAAATCAAAGAAGAATGTGTTCCTTCTGCATTGTAAATAAACGCGGTGATTTCATCCAATTTGAAAGAAGCTGTTCCTCCGTAAATCCAAGCGATTCCGAACAATAAAACACCTGTCGCGAAAGCACCTGTCATGAAATATTTCAAAGAAGCTTCTGAAGAACGCACATCGTCTTTGTTACTTCCAGCCATTACGTAAATTGGAATCGAAAGAATTTCTAATCCTAAAAAGAACATGAACATGTCTGTAAATGATAACATACACAATGCACCAGTCAATGAAAACAACAATAAGGCGATATAATCACCTGTATGCTGTGGTTTATCTTTGAAAGAACTGTAACCAGTTAAAACAACCAGTAAAGTGAATAGAATCGCAATTAAACCAAATGCAACGGCAAAACCATCAAATTTTAGTCCTTCATAGTGAATGAAATCGTACTGATAATAAAACTGAGTGAAAAGTGAAATTCCACCAGCAATCAATCCAGCTGAAGCAGTTAACAAAACTAACCATGGTTTTTTTGCAAAAGCCAAGAAAAGTGAAAGTAAACCGCTGATGAATATTACAATTAGAGCTACCATATTATTGAACTAAAATTTTTGAAGAATGAATATTTTCGAATAATCGTGTAACGCTTGGTTGAACAAAATCAATCACCAATTGCGGATATACACCCAAAATCACAATTAAAACCATCAGAATGAAAAATACCAACCATTCATTCCATGTTAAATCTGGGAAATTGAAATTCTTTGAAGGACCGTACATTGAAAGTTGGTAAGCACGCAAGGTGTAAACTGCACCGTAAACCAACGTTGAACCAATCACTAAACCGATAATCCAATTGTAAGAATAAACACCACGAACCAATAAAAACTCACCAATGAAACCACTTGTCAATGGAACTGAAATCGATGCCAAAGCAACCACTCCAAACCAGAAAGCAAATTTCGGTGCTTGCTTCGCAATTCCACCCAATTCGCTCATGTTTCTAATTCCTGTTCTGCTTTCAATGATATCCACTGCTAAGAAAAGTCCAACTGCAACCAAACTGTGGTTGATCATCTGAACAAAAACTCCCATGGTTGAATCTACATTCAACAAAACAATTCCTGCAGCAATCAATCCAACGTGTGAAATAGATGCAAAAGCAAAAGTTCGTTTGATATCGTTTTGCTTGATTGCCAAAATCGCTGCGTAAACTACGCCAATTGTTCCCAAAATGATGATTGGTAATTTATAAGATTCTAAAGATTCAGGAGCCAAAGGAATCATCCAACGAATCATCCCGTATAACGCCATTTTCAACATCAATGCTGAAAGCAACATGGTACCAGCCATCGGAGAATTGGTGTAAGTATCAGGTTGCCATGTGTGGAAAGGAAACAAAGGAATTTTCACTGCAAAAGCGAATAAGAAACCTCCGAAAATCCAACATGCTGAGCAAGCTGACAATTGAACTGCCATTAAATCTTCAACCGCAAAACTTGCAGCTGGTAGATTTCCGCAAATTCCAGTTTTGATTGCCATCAAAGCCAATAACATCGCTAATGATCCAACGAAAGTGTAGATAAAGAATTTGATCAATGCTTGTTTTCTTCCAGGAGCTCCAAACCACAAAGCGATTAAGAACACTGGAATCAAAGTTATTTCCCAGAAAATGTAGAACAACAATCCGTCCATCGAAGTAAAAACACCCAATAATGCTACTTGCATGAAAAAAACCATGGCGGTAAACATTTTATTGGAAGCCAATTCTTTGTTGAAATTACTCAAGAGAATCAAAAGCGTGATGACATTGGTCAAAACCACCATGATTAAACTGATTCCATCGTAACCCATTTTGTAGCTCAACCCGAAAGTTGAAGTCCAATTTGGATCAAATAAAGAAACGTATTTCGTAGTCGGTGCATAATATACAGCATGTACAATAGCAACCACTGCCGAAGTAACTCCACCAGCTAAACCGAAGTATCGCATGAAATTTCGTGGAATCACTAGCGCCGCAAGCGCAAATAAACTAGGTATTATAAGAAGTTCCAAAGCCTTTATATTTTAACAAGATAATACACGATCAAACCAACGATTCCACCAACCATCCAAAGGATGTACCAGTTCACACGTCCAGTTTGCCATTTTTTAACCAATTCACCGGATGCTCCGATTCCTTTTGCAAATCCAAGAATGATTCCATTCAAGAACATAATTTCAATGAATTTATGTCCAACAACTGAAAGCCATTCTGTAGGACGAACAAATAAGAAATTGTAAATTTCATCAATGTACAATTTGTTTGCAGAGATTTTTTGCCATCCGCTTAGTTCAGCGTCTTCAACTGGAACGTTTTGTTTTTTACCATAAACTAAGTAACAAACAACCAATGCTCCCAAACAAACTGCTACTGCAATAATCATCAACATCAATGTAATGCCATTGTCTGCATGTTCTGCTTCAATCAAATTCAATCCGCCAGTATTGTGCTCCAAGTGATGAGACAACCAATGCGCTTGACCTTTCAACCAAATTCCTGGTAAGTTTAGTAAACCACCAAAAACAGATAAAATAGCTAAAATCACTAAAGGTAAAGTCATTGAAGCTGGTCCTTCGTGAACGTGGTGCTCTTGTTCGTGTGTTCCTCTGAATGTTCCAAAGAAAACCACGAAATACATTCTGAACATGTAAATTGCTGTCAATAAAATGCTGAACATCAAAATTCCGTAAATCACTACATTGTGGCTGAAGGCGTGTCCAACAATTTCATCTTTAGAGAAGAAACCTGACAACAATGGGAAACCAGTGATTGCCAATGTTCCGATAAGGAAAGTCAAATGTGTCAATGGAATTTTCTTGCGCAAACCACCCATTTTGCGAATATCTTGTTCGTCTGACATGGCGTGAATCACACTTCCCGAACCTAAGAAAAGTAATGCTTTGAAGAATGCGTGCGTTGTAACGTGGAAAATCGCTGCTGTATAAGCACCCATTCCAAGTGCAACAAATAACAATCCTAATTGAGAAACAGTTGAATAAGCCAATACTTTTTTGATATCGTTTTGACGCATGGCGATGAAAGCTGCAACCAATGAAGTTGCCAAACCGATATACAACATGATTTCTTGCGTCATTGGTGCATGTTCAAAAAAGAAATTTGAACGAACAACCAAAAAGATACCTGCAGTTACCATCGTAGCGGCGTGAATCAAAGCAGAAACCGGAGTTGGTCCCGCCATCGCATCTGGCAACCAAGTAAACAATGGAATTTGCGCACTTTTTCCAGTCGCACCAATGAATAAGCACATAGTGATTCCGAACATCATCCAAGGCGTTCCAAGAATTTTGTCAACCGTTACGATATTTGCTAATTCTTGGTATTCCAACGTACCGAATTGAGAAAGAATCAAGAATAAACCAATTAGCAATCCTAAATCCCCGATACGGTTCATGATGAAAGCTTTTCTAGCAGCAATTCCGTTCAACATTCCTTTTTCAGCATCGCTGTAATGGAAACCGATTAAGAAATAAGAGCAGATACCTACACCTTCCCAACCGAAGAACAACATGAAATAGTTGCTTCCCAAAACTAAGATTAACATCGCGAAGATGAAGAGATTCAAATACGTAAAGAATTTAGAATATCCTGCATCGTGCTTCATATAACCCATGGAGAACAAATGAATCAAAGATCCAATTCCTGTGATGATTAGGACCATCCACAAAGAAAGATTGTCGGCCAATAAACTTGCGCTTAAACGCAAATCTTCTAGGTCAATCATTCTAAATAAATGAATTTTAACTGGTTCATTTAATTGGAAAAAAACCATCAACGCTGTTGCGAATGATAAAGTTGAAGCCAAAGTTGCTAAAGAACCAACCAATGCTTTTGGCAATTTTTTCCCGAATATACCATTGATGATTCCTCCGATTAGAGGAAACAATAAGATTAAGGGTACGAGTTGTTGTACTGACATCTGATTATCCTTTTAATTTGTTAAACAATCCGATATCTACTGATCTGTTGTTTCTGTAAAGCAGTACCAAAATGGATAAACCAATGGTAGCTTCTGCAGCTGCAACAACCATGATGAAAAACACAAAAACCTGCGCATCGCCATTTCCAAAATAAGTGGAGAAAGCAACCATCAAAAGGTTTACAGCATTCAACATGATTTCAACACACATCAACACAATAATGGCGTTTTTTCTTATCAAAACACCCAAAACACCAATCGCAAAAAGTATCGTTGATAATACAATGTAAAACTGTATCGATACTCCGGATTCAAAAATAGAAGCTAATATCATTCTTACTCGATTATTTGTTTTTCTCTTTTTGCTAATAATACAGCTCCCACCATGGCAGCGATAAACAAAATGGAAGACATTTCAAATGGAAGTACATATTTAGTAAACAGCAATTGTCCTAAATTCTCAACCATTCCTTGCTGATTTTCCAACATTTCTGTTTTTGGTAAAATCACACTGTCTTTCAAAGCAGCAATCAAAACTGTCAAAAGTGCACCGCCAGCAAACGTTGCGGCAATTTTCATTTTGATAGAAGATTTTGGCTCGTTGTCTTTACTCAAATTCAAGAGCATCAATACGAATAAGAACAAAACCATGATTGCACCCGCATAAACAATGATGTTTACCACTGCGATAAACTGTGCATTCATCAAAATATAATTCCCTGAAATCAGGAAAAAAGTAAGTATCAAATACAAGACACTTCTCACGGGATGAGGACTCAAGACCACCATCAGCGCAGAGCCAATCGTTAGTCCGCCTAAAACCGTTGCGATAATTTCTAAACTACTCATTTTTCACCTCTTTTACCAGTATTTTGTCTTACTGTGATGTCTATTCTATTGTCCAATTGCTCAACCAAACGATCTTTTCCGTAGATAAATTCGTCACGGTCAAAATTGGTAGGAACAATTCTATCTGTCAAGAAAATCGCTTCTTTTGGACAAGCTTCCTCGCACAAACCACAAAAAATACAACGCAACATGTTGATTTCATAGGATTCAGCGTATTTCTCTTCTCGGTATAAATTTTCTTCGCCTTTTTGTCTTTCTGCAGCCACCATGGTGATTGCTTCAGCAGGACAAGCAACAGCGCACAAACCGCAAGCTGTACAGTTTTCACGGCCTTGCTCATCGCGTTTCAACACGTGCATTCCTCGGTAAACTGGAGCAAAAACACGTTGTTGTTCTGGATATTTAAGCGTATTGTGTTTCTTGAACATGTGTTTTATCGTAATCCACATTCCACCAACGATTGCTGGCAAATATAGACTCTCAACAAAACTCATTTTTTTGTTAGAAACTACCTTTTTTCGATTTGATAAACTCTCCATATCTTTGGGTATGCTTTCTGTTTAATTATTGAAATTGATTTTGTAATTCGCCTGAGCATCAACTTTCGCTTTTGGCATCATTGCAACACTTTTTTCAGTTTGTTTCACTTTTGCTGATTTTTTAGTAAACCAACCTGAGTTGAAACCAATCACAACCGCTGTAATCAACAAATTGATCATCGCAATTGGAATTAATTTTTTCCATCCTAAGTGCATCAATTGATCGTAGCGGAATCTTGGTAAAGTCCAACGAATCCACATAATCACAAAAATAAAGAAGATGATTTTTGCAAAAAACGCTGCTGTTCCTAAAATAGCCAAGGCATTTCCTGAGAAATGATCCATTCCTGGGAAGTTGTATCCTCCAAAGAACAATGCTGAAATTACTGCAGATGAAATAAATAGATTCACATATTCAGCGAATAAGAAGAATCCTAATTTCATTGAACCGTATTCTGTGTGGTACCCTCCAATCAACTCACTTTCACATTCAGCCAAATCGAAAGGTGCTCTGTTACATTCAGCAATTGAACAAATAAAGAAAACGATGAATGCCACTGGTTGATACAAAATGTTCCAATTCATTCCATGTTGTTGTTGAACGATTTCTCCCAAACTCAAACTTCCTGACATCAAAACCAAGGTGATGATTGAAATCCCCATGGCTAATTCGTAAGAAATCATTTGAGAAGAAGCACGAATCGCAGCAAACAAAGAGAATTTGTTGTTAGAAGCCCAACCACCAATCATAATTCCGTAAACACCAATAGACGCAAATCCCATGATGAATAAAATTCCGATGTTGATATCAGCAACTTGTAAAACAACTGTTCTTCCAAACATTTCCAATGGTGGTCCCCAAGGAATTACTGCACCAGTCATCGAAGCGGTGAACATTGCAATTCCAGGTCCCATGATAAACAACCATTTGTCAGCATTTGCAGGAATGAAATCTTCTTTGAAAAACATTTTTCCAGCATCTGCAATTGGTTGCAAAATTCCAAATGGTCCTGCTCTATCTGGTCCTACACGGTCTTGCAACCACGCAGCAACTTTACGTTCCATGTAAGTTTGATAAGTTGCAATAAACAATGTAATTGCAAAAATCACGACAACAAGAATCGTTTTTTCTATCAATAATCCAGTATCCATTATTTGATTTTTTTAGTATTGTTTTCCAATGGATTCGCTTTCTCATAGTGATTAGCAGAAATAACAGAATGGCGGTTGATTTTTCTTGGCCCTTCGATGTTCCAATCTGAAACATTTTTGTGGTCAAAACGACAATCGTTGCAAATCCAAGCTGGTTTACCATCATTGTCTTCAACTTCACCATATTTGTCTTTTCTAGCAGTCACACGGTAAATTTCTTCACCAAACATCCAAACTACTGCTTTACCAGCACATTTTGTACAAGATCTAGAAGCTTCCATTGGTTTCAAGAACCAAACACGAGATTTAAATCTGAAAGTTTTATCTGTCAATGCTCCTACTGGGCATACATCAATCATGTTTCCAGAGAAATCATTGTCGATCGCATTGCTAATGTAAGTGCTGATTTCAGCGTGATCTCCACGACCTAAAACTCCGTGAACACGTTTATCGGTCAATTGATTGGCAACCATCACACATCTGTAGCACAAAATGCAACGATTCATGTGCAATTTGATTTTGTTACCAATATCGATTGGATCAAAAGTTCTTCTTTCTTCCTCGTAACGTGTTCCTGAAGCGCCATGTTCAAAACCTAAATCTTGTAAATGACATTCTCCAGCTTGATCACAAATCGGACAATCCAAAGGGTGATTAATCAACAAAAACTCAGTAACAGCGCCACGATTCACGTGCACTTTTTCACTGGTTTTATTTTTGATTACCATACCGTCTTGCACGGGTGTTGAACAAGAAGCGACCAATTTTGGCATCGGTCTTGGATCGTTTGCAGAACCAGCTGCAACTTCAACCAAACAAGTACGGCATTTACCTCCGCTTCCTTCTAATTTACTGTAATAGCACATCGCTGGCGGAACAACATCTCCTCCAATTTTGCGAGCAGCATTCAAAACCGTTGTTCCAGCTTCTACTTCTACTTCTATGCCATCAATGGTTACTTTGACCATGGTTATTATTTTATTATCGTTTTTGGTTTGACCCAAAAAGTTGATTAAACTGTAATTCCTTTTAACAATCCATAATTGCCTTTCACAGCGTCTTCTGGATGCGTTACGTGCCACTCAAATTCTTCACGGAAATGACGAATCGCAGCAGCAACAGGCCAAGCCGCAGCATCACCTAATGGGCAAATTGTATTTCCTTCGATTTTCTTATTGATGTCTGCCAACAATTCAATGTCGCGCATATTTCCTTTTCCATTTTCTAAACGGTGTAATACTTTTTCCATCCAGCCAGTTCCTTCACGGCAAGGTGAACATTGTCCGCAAGATTCATGCGCATAAAAACGAGCGAAATTCCATGTATTTCTAACGATACATTGGTCTTCGTCGAAAACAATGAATCCGCCAGAACCTAGCATAGAACCTGAAGCGAAACCTCCATCAGCCAAACTTTCGTAGCTCATCAAGCGATTTTCTCCAGCTGCTGTTTTGGTAATCAAATGTGCTGGCAAAATTGGAACTGAAGAACCTCCAGGAACCAATGCTTTGATTTTCTTGTTGTTTGCAATTCCACGACACCATTCGTCACCGTAGATAAACTCTTCAACAGAAATTCCTAATTCAATTTCATATACACCTCCGCGGGTAACATTTCCACAAGCAGAAATCAATTTTGTTCCGTTACTTGCGTCTGTTCCTAATTTGGTATATTCTTCTGCTCCATCATTAATGATTGGAACAACTGTTGCCAAACTCTCCACGTTGTTTACCACTGTTGGGCAACCCCACAATCCTTTAACAGCTGGGAAAGGTGGTTTGATACGAGGATTTCCTCTTTTTCCTTCCAAAGATTCAATCAAGGCAGTTTCTTCTCCACAAATGTATGCACCTCCACCTGGAGCTACACGCAAATCTAAATCGAAACCAGAACCTAAAATATTTTTTCCTAGGAAACCTTTGGCGTATGCTTCAGCGATTGCTTTTTCTAATATTTCCAATACCCACATGTATTCACCGCGGATATAGATGTAAGATAAATTTGAACCCAAAGCGTAACTTGAAACAATCATTCCTTCGATCAATAAATGAGGAATTTTTTCCATCAAATATCTGTCTTTGAAAGTTCCAGGCTCAGATTCATCTGCATTACACAATAAATATCTTGGAACACCTTCTGGTTTAGCCAAAAACGACCATTTTAAACCTGTAGGGAAACCTGCTCCACCACGGCCTTTCAAGTTCGCTTTTTTCACTTCTTCTACAACCTCTTCAGGAGACATTGTTTTCAACGCTTTTTCTACCGAACGGTAACCGCCATTTTTTCTATATACATCAAACGTTTCAATACTAGGAACGTCAATGTGTTCTAAAAGTAATTTTCTTCCCATCCGTATTAAAAATTAGCTTTGATCTCTCCTTTTCTGCAAGCGTCGATTAGCTCGTCAACTTTGGCAGGAGTTAAATGTTCATGATAATGTTTTCCGCATTGCAACATCGGACCGTAACCACAAGCACCCAAACATTCAGCTGTTTTCAATGTAAACATGCCATCTGCAGTGGTACCTCCAACTTTAACGTCCAATTTATTCTCGATATATTCAATGATATTGTCGCTTCCAACCAACATACAAGGTCCAGTTCTACAAACCTCAAAAATGTATTTTCCAACAGGATTCAAGTTGAACATCGTATAAAATGTCGCAACCTCATAGACTTCGATTGGTTGAATATTTAAAATTTCTGCAACCATGTCCATCGTATCAGGACTCAACCAACCGCCAGCTTCCTCTTCTACAATATGTAAAATACGAATTACCGCGCTTTTTGACTTCCCTTCAGGAAATTGACTGATTACACCTTGAATCTCGGCCATTTTTTCGGCGCTAAGAACAGGTCTGCTTTTTTGTGTAACTTCTATTTTCATAAACTAAGCGTCCAATTCTCCAGCGATCACATTCATGCTACTTAAAGTCAATACGGCATCACTGATGCTTTGACCTGTAATCATTTCTGGATATGCTTGGTAATAAATAAAACATGGGCGACGGAATTGTAAACGGAAAGGTGCTCTTCCACCGTCACTGATCAAATAAAAACCTAATTCACCATTTCCGCCTTCCACACTGTGGTAAACTTCTCCAACTGGAACAGGCGTTTCACCCATCACAATTTTGAAGTGGTAAATCAATGCTTCCATTTTGTTGTAAACATCTTCTTTTGGAGGCAAATAAAACTCAGGAACATCTGCAAAATATTTACCTTCTGGCATCGCGTCTAAAGCTTGCTTGATAATCGACAAACTTTGACGAATCTCTTCTTGACGAACTTGGAAACGGTCGTAAGTATCTCCTTGTGTTCCAACTGGTACGATGAAATCAAAATCTTGGTAAGAAGAATATGGATTCATGACTCTGACATCATAATCCACACCTGCTGCTCTCAAATTTGGTCCAGAAAATGAATATTCTAACGCACGTTCCGCAGAAATTGGTCCCGCGTTGATCGTACGATCCATGAAAATTCTGTTTCTTGACAACAAATTATCAAATTCATTGAAAACCTTTGGAAATTCTTTCAAGAAATCTTTCAGTTTTTTGTAGAATGTTGGAGAAAAATCTCTTTCAAATCCACCGATGCGACCAACGTTTGTTGTCAAACGAGCACCACAAACTTCTTCAAAAAGTTCGTATATTTTTTCTCTTTGTTGGAAAACGTAAGTAAATCCTGTCAAAGCACCAGTATCAACACCAATAACAGAATTACAAACCAAGTGATCCGCAATTCTCGCTAATTCCATGATGATTACACGCATGTAATCCACTTTTTTAGGAATTTCTGCTTGAATCAGTTTTTCAACGGTCATGTGCCAACCCATGTTATTGATCGGTGAAGAGCAATAATTAAGTCTGTCCGTTAAAGGAGTGATTTGGTTGTAAGGTCTGTGTTCTGCAATTTTTTCAAAAGCACGGTGTATATATCCAACTGTTTGTTCAGAAGATAAAATTCTTTCTCCATCCACTTTCAGGATATTTTGAAAGATTCCGTGTGTTGCTGGATGCGTTGGCCCTAAGTTGAGCGTTGCAATGTCACCGTCAATTGTCTCTCTCGATAAATTGTTTCCCGGCTTAATATCGTCGTCTAACCATTCATTCATAATACTACTGTTCTATCTTCCGAAAAAGCGGTTGTCTTTATCTTGTCTTGTATCGTCTTCCAATTGGTATTCTTTACGCATTGGATGATAATCCATGTCTTCCTCGTTCAAAATTCTTGTCAAATTTGGATGACCCGTAAAAATAATTCCGTAGAAATCAAAAGTTTCTCTTTCCATCCAATTGGCTCCCACAAATAAATCTGTGATGGTTGCAATCGAAGGATTACTCAACGGTATAAATGATTTCAAACGGATTCTGAAATTGTTGACCAAACTGTGAATGTGGTAAACCACTGCAAATTCTCTGTCTTTTTCGGTTGGATAATGAACACCACCCAAATTTGTCAAATAACTCACTTTCAAAACCTCATCTTCCTTCAACCACTGAATGATTTCGTGTGCATCTGCACTAGAAACTTCAATCGTCAATAAATCAAAAGGTGTTTCTGATGAAATAATTTTATCTCCAAATTTGGCTGACAATCTTGCCAACGCAAATTCGTTAGTAATTGTACTATTTGACATCTGTTTCAATGTTATAATCGTTCAACATCGATTTGTATTTATCAGAATATCTTCTTCTCAAAGATTCTTCTTTAACCAAAGCGTGGATATTCATAATTCCGTCGATGATTTGTTCTGGACGTGGCGGGCAACCTGGCACGTAAACATCAACCGGAATGATTCTATCAATTCCTTGCAAAACGCTGTAAGTATCAAAAATTCCACCGCTCGAAGCACAAGCACCAACCGACAAAACCCATTTTGGTTCAGCCATTTGTTCGTAAACTTGACGCAAAATCGGCGCTAATTTTTTAGAGATTGTCCCTGCAACGATCAACAAATCGGCTTGACGTGGAGAGAAAGACATTCTTTCCATTCCGAAACGAGCCAAATCGTAGTTACTTCCCATGGTTGCCATGTATTCGATACCACAACAAGAAGTAGCGAAAGGCAAAGGCCACATAGAGTTGGCGCGGGCTGCACCAATTGCTTTGTCTAAAGTTGTTAATTGAAAACCTTGGTAGTCAATAGTTTCAACTTTTCCATCAGTTATTTTTCCCATTCTAATGCTCCTTTTTTCAATACATACAAAAAGCCTATCAAGAAGAAGGCTACGAATAGAATTACTGCCAAAAGACCTTCCAATTCCAATGCCTTAAAGTTCACAGCATACGGATAGAAGAAAATTACTTCGACATCAAACAATACAAATAAAATTGCCGTCAAAAAATACCTTACAGATACAGGAAAGCGGGCGTTTCCTTCAGATTCGATTCCACATTCGAAATTTGAATCTTTTTTCTTGGAGTGAACACGTGGACCCAACAAGTGAGTTACAATCAAAACTGATACCACAAATCCCAGAGCTACAACGCCTTGTATAACGAGGGGCAGATAATCTTGAGCACTTGACATACGTTTACAAATAAAATTGAGGTGTAAAATTAGCACTTATTAACATAGCAACAAATCTAAAATTAAAAGTTAATTCAAACTGTTTTGTTCATAGACAAATTTACACGGCATAAAGTTCATAAAAACAATTATTTAAAAGCGCATTTTTCGTAAAAATTTTCTAAATAAGAAAGATTCTAAATAATATTTAAAAAAAGACTTGCTTCTCTATTAGACTTAAGACATTAGAAATATTGCTTCGCAACTATCAGACTAGAGTTTCTTTTTGCTTCGCAACTTTAGATTATCTCAAAATTTTTCAGAAAATTGTACTTTAAACACTCTTCCCCCTTCGATAGGAATCAAATGGGAGGACTTTTTCCCAAAAGCTTAGAACAAACCTTCAAACTATAAGATAATTAGAAAGTCTTCGTCTAATGTCTTTGGTCTCAAGTCTAATGTCTTCTTCAAAAAAAAATCAGCTCAACTTATCAGACAAAATACGCATTTCAATTACTGGGGAAATTTTTTCGTAGAGAATGTTGTTCACCGCTTCAACAATCGGCATTTCTACTTGGAACTTTTTGTTGATTTCAACAACGCATTTGACGGCGTAATAACCTTCAGCAATCATTTCCATTTCTAACTGCGCGGTTTTTACTGAATAGCCTTTGCCTATCATGTACCCAAAAGTGCGGTTTCTGGAGAATTTTGAATAGGCTGTTACCAATAAATCACCTAAATAAGCACTTGATTTTACGTCGCGATGAATGGGACTCACCTCATCGATGAAGTTTTCAATTTCTTGAATGGCGTTGGCGATTAATACCGATTGAAAATTATCTCCGTAGCCCAAACCTGCGCAAATTCCCGAAGCAATAGCGTACACATTTTTCAAAACTGCCGAAAATTCCGTGCCAAATAAATCGTCTGAAACAGTTGTTTTAATATATCTGCAAGCCAACAATTTGGCCATTTCACCCGCAATTCGCTCGTCCTGACAAGCAATGGTTAAATATGAAAGTCGCTCCAAAGCCACTTCTTCCGCGTGACAAGGTCCGCAGATAATTCCAATTTTCTTGTATGGAGTTCCAAATGTTTTGTGAATAAATCGCGCTGGAATGGCATTGTATTCTGGCACAATTCCTTTCACGGCAGAAAAAACAATTTTTCCCTCAAAAAGTGATTTATCGATATTTTCAAAAATCTTGACCAAAAAAGCAGAAGGCGTTGCAATGATCACAATATCCGCAGGCGCAATAATCGCTTCCAAATCGTTGGAAACATTGATTTTATCCAAATTAAACTCTACAGATTGCAGGTACTTTGGATTGTGCTTGTAATTCAAGATATGATCTACAGCTTCCTGACCACGCATCCACCAATTGACAGTATCTAAGTTGTTACACAAGATCTTAACCAAAGCTGTTGCCCAGCTTCCGCCACCAATTACTGCTATTTTTCTTGAATTACCCATCTGCTAGTTCGTGTACAAATGTAATAAAATTGATGTATAAATTGTATCTCACGGAAAGTGCGAATCAAAAAAGTAAACTAATTCCAAAAGTCAATAAATCAATCTAGCAAAAATCGCTATTTGCCAAAATCACTACATTTGTATCAAAATCAAAGTATGTCTAAGATTCTGATCAAAAATATTAAAGGACTTGTTCAAGCTGGCGAAAATTTTGCTCACACGCTAAAGGGGAAAGCGATGGCTGAACTTCCAGTGATTGAAAATGCGTATTTGGCGATTGAAAACAATGTCATCGTTGATTACGGAACCATGGAAGAATGGGGCGGAATTGCTGATTGGAGAGATTTAGAAATCATTGATGCGGACGGAAAATATGTTTTGCCTGCCTTCTGCGATTCTCATACACACTTGGTTTTTGCAAAAAGTCGCGAAGAAGAATTTGTGGATCGAATCAAAGGACTTACTTACGAAGAAATCGCGTTGAAAGGCGGTGGAATTCTCAATTCAGCGCGAAGATTGGGCGAAAAAACTGAAGATGAATTGTACCAAGATGCAATGAATCGGGTTGAATTACTCAAATCTTATGGTACAGGCGCCATTGAAATCAAATCAGGTTACGGCTTATCAGTCGAAGCTGAAATCAAAATATTGCGCGTCATTCAGAGATTGAAGCAAACGGCTGGAATTCCAATCAAAGCAACATTTTTGGGCGCACATGCTTTTCCAAAGGAATACAAAGAAAACCACCGCGGA
Organism: Flavobacteriia bacterium; assembly: GCA_947450325.1. Taxonomy (GTDB): domain Bacteria; phylum Bacteroidota; class Bacteroidia; order Flavobacteriales_D; family Crocinitomicaceae; genus JAQVCM01. Next base: position 129,169 of record CANFUT010000002.1, on the reverse strand, counting down.
TACATTGATTTGATTATCGACGAAATGTTGCCAATAATCGGAGAAGAAAAATTGGCTGATTACATCGATGTTTTTTGCGAAAGAAATTATTTTTCTGTCGAAGAAATGGAAGAAATTCTATTGGCAGGAAAAAAATACGGCTTGGTTCCCAAAGTACATGTGAACCAGTTTTCTGTGATGGGCGGCATCCAAAAAGCAATTGAATTAGGTGCCTTGTCGGTTGACCATTTGGAAGAAATCGATGAAAATGACATTGTTGCATTGCAAAATTCCGAATGCATGCCTACACTTTTGCCAAGTTGTTCGCACTTCATTTCCATTCCATTCGGTGATGCACGCAGGTTGATTGAAGCCAATTTACCCGTAGCGCTTGCGAGCGATTTCAACCCAGGAACAACACCAACTGGAAATTTAGGCGTGGTCATGAGTTTGGCTTGCATCAAAATGAAATTGACACCAGAAGAAGCAATCAATGCACTGACGATCAACGCGGCATACGCCATGGGATTGTCTGATACGCATGGAACAATCAGTTTAGGAAAAAGTGGAAATTTGATTTTAACCAAACAAATTCCGTCGTTGGCGTATATGGCTTATGCGTTTGGAGATAATCATATAGAGCGAATTATCGGTTTATAATTTATGTGAAGAAATATTTCAAAACCATAAAATTCACTACATTCGTAGTAATTGACGCTTAATTTGCTGTTTTTCCTCTCAATTGAATCAGTTCGATGGTAAAATCAATCTTCCATATTCAAAATTTGTTTTCAGCGGTTTTCGTTGGACTGTTTTGCGTATTTGGAATTTCTCAGCAATATGACCCTGACAATCAATTGCTTTGGCAGATTACTGGGAAAGGACTCAAAAAACCAAGTTATCTTTTTGGCAGTTATCATTCCAACGATACAAGATTGTTTGAATTTTCCGACAGTACATTTTCTGCCATTCTGAATGCAGAAGCGATTGTTTTAGAAGCAGATATCTACAGTTTATTTACCTTATATGATTCCCGCGACGAGAAAATTCAACTGGAAATCGACGCCAACGGAAAACCCTATACATCCAACAAAAAAGCTTCATCAACCAAATACGGAAACGAAAATGGTCGACCACAGTTTTTGGATGCTTATTTTCAGCAAATTGCGTACAACAGCGGCAAGAAATTTTTCCCTTTGGAAAGTGTGCAATCACAAATGGACGCGTATGAAAACATTACGTATCAAAATTACAAACAATTCAGCATCAGCACACTTTCATTGAGTGAGGAAAATATTTTGCAAACATACTTACGCGGAGATATTGAACAAATGCGTCAATCTTTGAAAGCACAATTGGCCGTTTCTGCGAATGCATACAATTTGTTGATTACCAATCGAAATGTTTTGATGGCAAAAGGAATCGATTCACTTTGCAAAAAACACAGTTTGTTTGTAGCAGTTGGCGCCGCACATTTGGCAGGAAAAGAAGGAATAATTCAGCTTTTAAAAAACAAAGGTTACACCGTGCGACAAGTGGGCGCGACTTTTTCCGACAAGCCAACAAAGTCAGAAATTACTTTGCGCAAATTCAATACATACTTATATTCAGATACAGCACATCATTTCTCAGCAGTTTTTGGAGGAATGCCGAAAGCAGATACAACTTCGAAAAATTTCAAAATTGTGTACCAAGAAATGGGTCAAGGAAATACCTACATCATCGAAGTTTTGCCTATTGATAATTCCGAAGCTTTAAGTGATAAGGTAGACGATTTATTTTACACTTCTCAATCTTCCAACATTCAAGAAATAATTGTTTCCAACGACATTCAAGCATTCGAAGGAATCGCGAATATTTACGGATTGGGCGATTGTTGGCGCAGGGTTTTTATCTACAAAGATCAATTGTTTAAATTGACCTGTTACGGCGGAAATAAGTTCATGAATTCAGACAGATACAAGAAATTCTTTGACCGAGTAGTGACATTTTAACTGTCCACCAAAACTAAACTTATCAACAATTTCCGCAAAAATCAATCAAAAAACAAGGTAAAACTGCGAATTTCTGTATTTTTGAAAAGAATTTTTTTTCAAAAAATGATGGAAAGACAACTGCAAGAAAAGGTAAAACAGCACATTGAAAACAACAAAATCCTATTGCTTCTTGGACCTAAAAGTGTCGGCAAAACGCAGTTGATTGAAAATGTGATTTCAAGTCCTGACGAAATTTTGCACTTGGACGCCAATCAGAAAAAAACAAAAAAATCGCTAGAAAATCCGACGGAAGCAAGTTTGAAATCCATCTTTGAAAATTACAAATACATCGTCATTCAAGACGCGCAATATTTGATTCATTTACAAACGATTATTGAAGAGGTTTTATTCAAAGATTATCCAATCAATTTGGTTTTGAATTGTTCGTTCGAACCGATTTTAGATGAAGTTTTGCGCGAAGTTTTGCAAACGCAAGGATTAGAATTGCGACTATATCCGCTGCTTTTTCAAGAATTAGCTAATCAACAAGGCATTGTTGAGTTTGACAAAAACATCGCGCAACGTTTAATCTATGGAAATTATCCCCAAGTTTTTGAAAATCCTGCTGAAGCTGAAAATTTTCTCCTCAATTTATTGGAAGACGCCATTTTTACAAATTTGAGTCCAAACGAAAGAATCAACAAAGCTGAAAAATTGCTCAAAATGTTGCAAGCATTGGCTTTTCAAATTGGCGAACCGATTTCCTACAACGAAATTGGCTTCAAAGCTGGTTTGGACAACGAAACAGTTGAGCGTTACATCGATTTGCTTGAAAAAGCATTTATTTTGATTAAGATTCCGTCGTTTTACAATGGACATAAATACGAATTGAAAAAAACGCATTGTGTTTATTTTGTGGACAATGGAATTCGAAATGCAATTATCAAAAATTTCAACGAAATTGACTTAAGAAATGATGTCGATATGCTTTGGAAAAATTGGCTCATTTCGGAACGAATCAAATGGAATCAGCAGCAAGAAAATCCCTGTCAATACTCATTTTGGCGCACTCATACGAAGCAACAAATGGATTTTATCGAAGTGAAAGATCAGAAGATTTCAGCTTATAAATCAATTTGGGACAAACGCAAAAAACCTAAATTTCCTGCAAGTTTCAAAAATTTTTATCCGGAAGCTTCTATTCATGCGTTGAATCGCTCAACGTATTGGGGATTTTTGTCGAAGAAGTAAAATTTAGAATCTTGCGACTTAAATCGCCATGCCTTCGCCTTGAATTTTTACTTCAAATAATTTGCTCCAATATTTTCCAGTCAAATAGATTTTTTTGGTTGCAGGATTGAAAGCAATTCCATTTAAAACATCTCCAGCACCTTTTCCTTCAGAAGAGATGTTTGCAGCATCAATTTCTGCAATTACTTTTCCGGTATTAGGATCGATTACCAAGATCAAATCTAACATCCAAACATTGGCGTAAATTTTCCCGTCTATGTATTCCAATTCATTCAATTTCGCTCTTGGTCCCACTTGGTCATAAACCTCAATCGTTTTTTCAATTTGAAAAGTCTCTGGATTTCTGAAAGTGATTCTTTCTGTTCCGTCAGACATGATGATACTTTTCCCGTCGTTGCAAAGTCCCCAACCTTCTCCTGTATAGGTGAAATCTTTCAACTTCATTTGCAAAGATTTGCTATCATACACGAAACACTTTTGTTCTCTCCAAGTGATTTGGTAAACCTTGTTGTTCAAAATAGTGATTCCTTCACCAAAATAGTTGGCATCTAATCCGTTTTTCTCAATTGTAGCTCCGGATTTTAGATTCACTTTTGAAACAATTGTCGAGCCATCGTGATTAGGATCGCCTGTACTTTCAAATAATTCACCGTTGCTGAATTCCAATCCCTGCGTAAAACTCAATGGATTATGAGGAAAAGTCTGCACAATTGAAACTATCCATTGTTCAGGAGCAACATCTGATAAAACTCTCAATAAACGCTGGTCTGTAAAAGATTCACCTGATTTCAATGTAGATTTTAAAGTTAATAATTTCGCACCCAAACCATAGAAACTCGCATCTAAATCAAACGACAATTTTCCAGAAGGATTAGCCCAAGTTTTAAAAACACTGTCATTGAAAATCAATTCAATTTTGGAAACATCTTTTTCATTCACCTTAAAACCAACTGGTACGACCTGATCGTACACCACTGCGATATTATCAGCAAAAGTAAATTCGGCAGGTATTTTCTCCTCTTCTACAACGGGCTCGTTGCAAGATTGAAAACCAATTGATATTAAAACTGTTACAGAAAGAAATAAAATTTTTCTCATGACAAAATTTTAGATAGTTTGTTGAATTTTTTGTGCGTCAATGTGGTGGTGAGAAGCATCATAAACCACTTCACCATTTCTCCAAACTACCACTTGCGGTGATTGATGAACCACATGTGATATTTCTGAAATTGCGTTTGAAACATCTCTGTGTGCGATCAAATCGACAAAAAACAATTCGAAATCATCGTTAGAAAAATTCCATTCTCTTTCAAAGCCTTTCAAAGCCATGGAAGAAATACTGCAACGCGTACTGTGTTTGAAAAACAATTTTGCTTTCTCTGACGGCGCGTTCAACATTTCATTGAATTCTTCAACAGAAGATATTTCTTTCCAAGGAAAAGAAAAAATTGGAGCGGATGATTTTGAAAAAAGTCCCATGTTGGATAAAAATTATAATACAGATGTAAATTGTTTCAAGAAGCGAATGTCGTTTTCAGAGTACAAACGCAAATCGTTGACTTTATATTTTAATTGAGTAATTCTTTCGATTCCCATTCCGAAAGCAAATCCCGTGTAAACTTTTGAATCGATGCCAGCAGCTTCCAAAACATTTGGATCTACCATTCCGCATCCTAAAATTTCAAGCCAGCCAGTATATTTACAAACATTGCATCCTTTAGAATTACAGATTGAGCAAGAAACATCTACTTCAGCACTTGGTTCGGTGAATGGAAAATAAGATGGTCGCAAGCGAATTTGCGCTTTTTCGCCAAACATTTCTTGAGCAAAATGCAACAAAGTCTGTTTCAAATCAGCGAAAGAAACATTTTTGTCGATGTATAAACCTTCCACTTGGTGAAAAAAGCAATGTGCACGTGCAGAAATTGCCTCGTTGCGATAAACTCTTCCTGGAGAAATTGTTCTAATTGGGGGTTGTTGATTTTCCATCACGCGCACTTGAACTGATGAAGTATGCGTTCTTAATGCCATTTCATTTTCACCTTTTTCGATGAAAAAAGTATCTTGCATATCTCTAGCCGGATGCTCAGGTGGAAAATTTAATGCGGAGAAATTATGCCAATCATCTTCAATTTCTGGTCCTTCCGAAACCGTGTAACCAATTCGATTAAAAATAGCAATAATCTCAGCACGCACCAATGAAATTGGATGATGAGATCCAACCGAAAAATCTTCTCCAGGTCTAGAAAAATCAATTAATTCAGCCTTATTGTTTGCTTCTTCAAGATTGCTTTTAAACTGATTGTATTTATCCTCAGCCAACATTCTCAAGCCATTCATTAACTGTCCAATTTCTTTCTTCTCTTCGTTTGGAACAGATTTCAAGTCATTAAATAGCTCCTTAATTGAACCTTTTGTACCGATAAATTTGATTCTGAAATTTTCCAATTCTTGCAGATTTGAAATCGCAAAATTTTCAATTTCAGCAGATAATATTTTTATTTTTTCTTTCATATTTTGACAAAAATCAACCAACTTTTACAACAAAGATAACGTCTTCATGAGAGGTTTGTAAAAATTAAATTGCAAGATTCAAACCTTTTTTATTTATTTGTAGTCTTTTAGCGTTATTTTTACTTTCCGCTTGCGAATTTAGTAAATAACCAAGATTATGGAAAATAAGTTAAATAAATAGATTAACTTTGAACTTAAAGAATTTAAATTAATGAAAAAGACCTTTAAATTTACTGCACTTCTTTTCATGTTTGCGATGCTTACAATTACTTTGCAATCTTGCAAAAGAGACCCATCTATCATGAAAATTTTTGTTAGATCCAACAGCAATCAATTAGAAAGTAATGCTAAAGTTATTATTGTTGGAGACGTGAACTCAACTCCAGCTACCAAAGCTTATGTTGATACACTTTTTACTAACTCAACTGGTTTTGCAACATTCGACATGACTGATTATTTTGGAGAAAAACCACCAAAGGGAGAAGTTGGATATTTTGACATTATTGTCAAAAAAGACACTAGAGTTGGTTACGGAAGAATTCGTTGTAGAGCAAATATCACGAATGTAGAAACAGTTATTATGGAACCTTAATAAGATTTTTACGTTCTCATTAAAATAAATTAATAAAATTATGAAATTCATATTCTCAAAAACGTTTTTATTTTTAAGCATTGTTACCTTGTCGTCAGTTTTTATCGCAACTGGATGTCGCAAGAAAAAAGATACGCTTGCAAATATTTATGTGAAAGATGCGGCAAATCAACCTGTAGAAGGATGTAAAGTAATTTTGAAAGGAGTTTCAACGACAAACAATCCAGCAAATGTTGTTTTGTATGATACTGCTTATTCAGATGCAGATGGAATTGCTAGCTTTAATTTCAATGACGAATATAAATTGGGTCAAGCAGGAGTGGCAGTATTAAATATTGATGCAAAGAAAAATGGTCTGAAAGGTACTGGAATAATCAAAATTGAAGAGGAAGTTACCAACGAAGAAACTGTTTTTATCCAATAGATTCAATTTAAAAATATTCTGAAAGTCGGACTGAAAAGTTCGACTTTTTTTGTTTTCATTATTTTAGTGAAACGGAAAAAAGTACGTGAAATTTTTATACCTTTGTGCTCTTTTTGACTGTTGAAAAGCAACTTTTTTCAGTTTAGAAAAACAATATTTTACTAAAATATATAGCGAATGAGCAAAATGAAACTTTCAGAATTCAGCTTTGATTTACCTGATGAATTGATTGCTGAATATCCACAAGAAAACAGAGACGAAGCCAGATTGATGGTCATTCACCGTAAAACGGGTAAAATTGAACATAAATTATTCAAAGACATCATCAACTATTTCAGCGATGGTGATGTAATGATTACCAATAACACCAAAGTTTTCCCTGCAAGAATGTATGGAAACAAGGAAAAAACAGGCGCAAAAATCGAAGTTTTCTTGTTGAGAGAATTGAATCGCGAAAGTTTACTTTGGGATGTATTGGTTGATCCAGCAAGAAAAATAAGAATTGGAAATAAATTGTATTTCGGTGATGATGATTCTTTGGTTGCAGAAGTAATTGACAATACAACATCTCGCGGACGTACTTTGCGTTTCTTGTTTGATGGACCTTATGAAGATTTCAAAGCAAAAATTACTGAATTAGGTGAGACGCCGCTTCCAAAATACATCAAAAGAAGCGTAGAAGAGTCTGACGAAGAAAGATACCAAACAATTTACGCCAAAGAAGAAGGTGCAGTAGCTGCGCCAACTGCAGGATTACATTTTTCAAGAGAATTATTAAAAAGATTGGAATTGAAAGGGATCAATTTTGCTGAAATCACTTTGCACGTTGGTTTAGGAACATTCAGAACTGTTGAGGTGGAAGATTTGACTAAACATAAAATGGATTCTGAACAAGTAATCATCAATCAAAAATGTGTTGATATTGTGAACAAAGCTAAAACTACCAAACACAAAGTTTGCGCGATTGGAACCACTTCGATGCGTGCAATTGAAACTTCAGTATCCACAGACAGTTTACTAAAACCATTTGATGGTTGGACAAATAAATTCATTTTTCCTCCATATGATTTCAGTATTGCTGATTGTTTGGTGACTAATTTCCACACACCATTATCAACTTTATTGATGATGATTTCTGCTTTTTGCGGTCATGATTTAATGATGGAAGCATACCAAACTGCAATCAAAGAAAAATATAAATTCTACTCTTACGGTGACGCTATGCTAATCTTGTAAGAAAAATAAATTTCATTGAATCCCTTCAGCAAATTGTTGAAGGGATTTTTTGTTTTCAAACAATACCATTACTTTTAACCTTCATTCCAATCATAAGCAAGCACATGAAATATTTTCTAATTCTCATTTTCAGCATTCCCACAATCATTTTTTCTCAAAAAAAAGTAATCGACCATACTGTTTACAATGATTGGAAAAAGATTGGAGACACCAAAATTTCTGCAGATGGAAAATTCTCTATGTATACAATAAAACCTCACCGCGGAGATGGATATTTGTACGTAGTGAATAATGAAACAGGAGCAATAGATTCTATTTTTAGAGCAGTAAACCCTATGATTTCTGGCGACCAAAAATATGTAGCTTTTAAAATTACACCAGGCTTTGATACTCTCAGAAATTGCGAATTGAAAGGCGTTAAAAAAGAAAAATGGCCCAAAGACAGTTTAGGAATCTACTTTTTTGACACTAAAAAGATTATCAAATTTGAAAAACTAAAATCTTTCAATGTCTCTCCAGAAACAAGCTGGATGTCATATATGGTAGATGGGAATAAGTTGCCAGTAGTTAAAAAGAAGAAGAGACTTTTTAGGAAAAAAGTTGAAGAGAAAAAATACGAATCTGAAGGAAACATTCTTGTAGTTTATGAACCAAACGAAAATCTTAAATTCAAGAAAAAGGATGTAAAACAAGTTTATTTTCCAACAAAAGGCAATGCATGTGTTTTTGTAACACACAAGAAAGACAAACTTGATACCTTACAACTTTACGCCGGTAATACGGGCAATAATGAAAATTTATGGAAAATTCCAACAAAATTTAATGCTGTATCAACCATACAATTTAATCAAAAGGGCAACGAAATAACATTTACAGCATCGCTTGATACATCCAAAAACAAGGTGTATCAACTTTATCATGTGGATTTGGAAAATAAAAAATTGAATTTATTGATTGATACTATAAACCCGAATTTTTTAAAATCATTCTCTGTCAGCAAAAATTATTCGCCCAATTTCTCTTATGACGGGAAAAGAATATTCTTTGGAATTGCAGACAAGCCTAAAAAAGAGGTCAAAGATTCGCTTTTAGAGATTGAAAAAGTAAAATTAGACGTTTGGCATTGGCAGGACGATCGACTTCAACCACAACAATTATCTGAGTTAGAGGGCGACCAAAAAAACACTTTGCTTGGTGTCTATGATTTAAGAGAAGGCAATATAAAAATACTTGAATCTGATACTCTAGAAATTAGCAAATTAGACCATGGAAATTCAGATTTCGCAATTGGATATGTAGAAAAACCCTATCAAAAAAATTACAATTGGGAATATCCAAACAAAAGAGACGCTTATCTAATCAATGTGAAAAGTGGAGAATCTAAATTGATTAAAAAAGCAGCCATTTATGGTATTGATTTATCAACCGATGGAAAATCTGCCATTTGGTTCAATGACAAAGATTTGCAACAATACCACATTGACTTATTAAGTAGAAAAGAGAGTTGTATCACCTGCGGACAAAAGTCGGAATGGTTGGAAGATGTAAATGGAATGGCGCAAACTCCAGCTCCCTTGGGTGTAATTGGTTGGTTGAAAGGTGAAAAAGAAATTTTGATTCAGTCAAAATATGATATTTGGTCTTACAATATTGAATCTAAAACCCTGAATTCTCTTACCAATCAATTTGGAGAGAAAAATAGAATCAGATTGAAATTAAATTCATGGGAAAGTGATTCTACCTTCATCGAATTTGAAAACGCTTACATCACTGGTTTTCATGAAAAAGACAAGTCAACTTCGCTATACAAACCGAAGTTTGAAAATAATAAAATCATTTTGGATGAGCAATTACATTCAAATCATGATTTATTAGGATTTAAGAAAGCGAAACAAAGCAGCGAATACGTATATCAAAAATCTTCATTGCAGGATTATCCAGATTTATATACAAGTGACTGGAAAATTAATAAGACCGCGCACAAAATATCGAATACAAATCCACAACAAAATGAATACAATTGGGCAACAGTTGAATTGATCAATTGGAAAAGTTATGACGGAATTCCTTTAGAGGGATTATTGTATAAACCAGAAAATTATGATTCGACTAAAAAATATCCTTTGTTGGTTTATTTCTACGAAATGTATAGCGATGAAATTCACAATCATTATGCACCAAAACCAACTGCTTCAATTATCTATCCAACTGAATATTGTTCGGCAGGATATTTTGTTTTGATTCCTGACATTCGATACAAAATTGGTCACCCAGCCAAAGGCGCATACGACTGTATTATGAGCGGAACTGATTATGTTTTAAGAAAATATAATTCTGTTGACTCTACTAGAATGGGACTTCAAGGACAAAGTTGGGGAGGCTACCAAACTGCTCAATTAATTACGATGACATCTAGATACAAAGCTGCAATGGCTGGCGCGCCAGTCGGAAATATGTTTTCAGCTTACGGTGGAATCCGTTGGGGAAGTGGATTGAATCGTCAATTTCAATACGAAAAAACACAAAGTAGAATTGGTAAAACCATTTGGGAAGCGCCAGAATTATACATTGAAAATTCACCGATATTTCATTTACCTAAAGTGCAAACACCACTTTTAATTATGAGCAATGACGCTGATGGATCTGTTCCTTGGTATCAGGGAATAGAATTATTTACAGGATTGAAAAGATTGGGTAAACCAGTTTGGATGTTGAATTACAATGGTGATGATCACAATTTGATGAAGAATGCAAACCGCATGGATTTAAGCTGGAGAATGAGACAATATTTTGATTACTATCTACTTAATCAACCAGCGCCTCGTTGGCTAATTGAAGGCATTCCAGCTATCGATAAAGGAATCAAATTTGGATTTGAAAACTCTGAAAATTAGAACTTAAGAATGCTTCAAATGTAAGTCGTAAATCATTCCGTCTGAAAGACCGATTTTAGGAACAAAGAAATTTTTGACTTTTAATTCTTTTAAAATGAACTCGAAAATTTCACAAGCGGGAACAATTACATCGGCTCTATCTGGTTTCAATTGGTAGACATCTTCTCTTGCTTCCAAAGTCATTTTTTCTAATTCTTTGCGCAATTTAGAAACTTTTCTAATTTGAATTTCAGAGGTGTTTGAACCAACCATTTTATGCACCTTATTAATATTTCCTCCAGTAGCAAAAATTTTATGATCGACTTTTGAATCGACATTTTTGTTTAACCAAACCTTCAATTCTTTCCAAATTTTAGAATCTGTCTTTCCTTTCAGCAATCTCAATGTACCTAATTCAAAAGATTTGGATGCTACGCGTGTGCCCTCTTCAAAAACACTTATCTCGGTGCTACCACCACCAACATCTATCACTAAAAAAGGTGACGTTTTATCAAAATCAAGTAGGAAAAATGTTCCAAAAATCAAACGTGCTTCTTCATCCCCAGAAATGACTTCAATATTGATTCCAGTTTGAACCAAAATTTCAGTGACGACAGCAACGCCATTTTTAGCTTCTCTCATGGCTGACGTAGCGCACGCACGAAGCTCAACAACATGAAACATTTCAGAAATCAACTTGAAAGCCTGCATGGTTTTGACAAATTCTGTGATTTTCTCTTCAGAAATTACTCCATTGTCAAACACTTGTTCTCCAAGTCTTAACGGAATTCTGGTATATGAAATTTTCTTGACAAAAGAATGATTACCTTCCTTACAAACCTCGCCAATTAGCAATCTTGCAGCGTTTGTTCCGATATCAATTGCACCAAATTTCATTTCTTCATGAATTACAGGTGCCGAAGATAGTCAAATTTAAAAGAACTAGGATTGCTTAGAAAATGTCAACTTAATATAATTTTTTCTGATAGAAATCGTACAGCGCATTTTGTGAATCAAATAGCGATTCGCCTTCATGAGGTTTTCGGTATTTATTCTTTTGCTTTTTGTCGATAATTCTAGCTTTCTGATTATCTTTCCATTGAGTGTCAAAAATGAATCTAATTTCTTGTTGGATGGAATGATCTAATATTGGAGTACCAACCTCAATTCTTTTGTCTAAATTTCTTTCCATTAAATCTGCGGAAGTAATAAAAAATTGAGGCTTGCTATTATTTTCAAAAATCATGAAACGTGCATGTTCTAGAAATCGGTTCACAATACTAATCACTTCGATGTTTTCACTTACATTTTTGATTCCTGGTACCAAACAGCAAACACCCCTAACTAGTAATTTTATTTTCACTCCTGCATTGCTCGCCTCATATAATTTTTCAATGAGTTTATTATCCACTAGATTATTGATTTTAAGGCTGATTCCTGAATTAATCCCCTTTTTTGCATGGTCAATTTCTCTTTGAATTAAATTGGTAATTTTTCTTCTGTTGTTAAAAGGAGAAACCAACAAATGTTTATATGTTCCACGATGTATATTGTTTTCCAACAACTTGAAAATTCTTTTTACCTCTTGACAAATCTCAGCATGGCCAGTAAAAAGACCTAAATCAGTGTAGATTTTAGCCGTTTTTTCGTTGAAATTACCAGTTCCAATAAAGCTAATCAATTGTTCTTTTCCACCAGAAACCCTGGTAATAAAAATCAATTTTGAATGTACTTTCAAACCTTGCGTTCCATAAAGTACCTTAGCACCATGTTCTTTTAATCTTTCTGCCCAATAAACGTTGTTTTCTTCATCAAAACGGGCTTGAAGTTCTAGGATTACTATAACTTCTTTTCCATTACTTACCGCATTGAGCAACGCATTCATGATCTGAGAATCTTTCGCTACACGGTATATATTGATTTTGATTGATTTTACCTTAGGATCAATGGCTGCCTCTCGAAGCATATCAACCACATAGTCAAATCTTTGATATGGAAAATGAAGTAAAATGTCTTTATTCAAAACCGTTTTCAACAAACTTTTGACTTGCAAAAAATCAGGATGCGCATTCGGTGGCATCGGTGAATAAGTCAAGTGTTTATTCCCAAAATTAGGAAAGCGACTGAAATCTTTGAAGTTATGATATCGACCTCCAGGAATAGCGTTGATTCCAGCTTTTAAATTCAATGATTTGAGCAAATAATTTTTGAGATCAGTAGGCATTTTTTGATCAAAAACAAAACGGACTGGTTCTCCTTTCTTTCTCATTTTCAAGCTTCTTTCTATTTTTTCAATGAAAGAAACCGAAATGTCATCGTCTAAATTTAATTCAGCGTCTCGCGTGAATTTAAAAGTGTAAGCTTCTAAAGATTCAAAAGAGAAAATGGAGAAAATGGATTCCAGATTTAATCTGATGATATCGTCAATAAGAATAAAAAAGTGCTTTCCTTGATATTCAATTTTGTAAAAGCGTTCGTAATTCGGTGGAATTTCAACCAAAGCAAAAAATTCTTTCCCTTTATTCGCAGTCTTTAATTTGACAGCCAAATAAATGCTTTTATCATGTAATTTAGGAAAAGGAGTTTCAGGCTTTAAGATTATTGGAACAATCGCATGTTTTAAATCATTGTGAAAATAGTGAACCAATTCTTCTGTTTGCGCTTTATTCAATTTTGTCTCGTTTAACTGAAAGATTTGGTTTTGACTCAATTCTTCAATTAAATTTCTGTAAGAAGCTTCGAATTGCTTTTGTTGATCCATCACCACACTTCTGATTTCTTCTAGCAAATCGGCAGGTTTACCTTCAAATCCAAAAACTTCTTCTTCTTTCAAAGAGATCATTCTTTTCACATTCGCAACCCTTACTCTGAAAAATTCATCCATGTTGTTAGAATAAATTCCAAGGAATCTAATTCTTTCAACTAAAGGCACTTTGGTATCCAATGTTTCTTGTAAAACCCTAGAATTAAAGGATAACCAACTAAGTTCACGATTTAATAATTCCATCATTCAGCTGTGTGAATCACACAAATTAATTTCATATAAATATAAAAATTAGGAAATAGAAAACTACTTCCTAATTTTTAAAAACTAAACTTACAAAAAACTCACTATTTGTGGTGCAAGATTAGCAAGCAAATATTACTTCAATGTAAATTTTGTATTATTTCACTGCGTTTAAAGCTGCTTCGTAGTTTGGCTCTTGCCCTATTTCTGGCACCAATTCTTCGTAAATAATTTCTTGGTTTTCGTCCAATACAATTACTGCACGTGCGTGTAGGTTTTTCAATGGACCTTCTAGAATTTCTAAACCATAATTTTGACCAAAATCACCTTTTGCGAAATCGGAAAGCATTACTACGTTTTTTAGACCCTCTGCTCCACAGAAACGAGCTTGTGCGAAAGGCAAATCTCTTGAAATACACAAAACTGTTGTATTCTCTAAATTCGATGCATCTTGATTAAAATGACGCACAGATGCTGCACAAATTCCAGTGTCGACACTTGGGAAAATGTTTAGAATTAATTTTTGACCTTTAAAATCTGCTAAAGTAGCATTGCTTAAATCGCCTTTTACCAAGCTAAAATCCAAAGCTTTATCGCCTACTTGAGGTAAATTTCCAGATGTATTAATGTTACTTCCCTTAAATGTAATTGTTGCCATACGACGTAAATGTTAAATTATAAATAGGGACTAAAGTTAATGAAATAAACAAATAATTCAACTTTGAAAAAATATATATTGACTTCTTTTTTAAAGAATTAACAACTGTTAAATTTACTTTATGTAAAAGTGAAAATAATATGAAAATACCTTTTTTGTGGTATATAAATCTGTCTTTTATTATCGTAAATTTGCACCTTTATAATCATTCTAAATTGAGTCAAACACTAGCAAATATCGCACTTGGAAGCAAAGTTAAAGTCAAGAATTTGATTGTATCTGAAATTTCTTCCAAATTGCTTGAAATGGGTTTGTACAGTGGTCAAGAAGTGGAAGTTTTGTTTAAAGCTCCATTCGGTGATCCAATCGCTGTTAATATCAATGGTTATGTCCTTTCTTTGCGTTTGAATGAAGCCAGTTTGGTTGAAGTGATTTAGTCTATTCTTTAAAAACTTCCTATTTTTGTAAACAATGAAGTTTCAAAAAATCGCGTTAATTGGAAACCCCAACACTGGTAAAACATCTATTTTCAATAGATTGACTGGGTTGAACCAACATGTTGGAAATTTTCCTGGCGTGACCGTTGACAAAAAATCAGGGAAACTTAAACTTTCCGAAACTACCGTTGAAATCATTGATTTACCAGGAACATACAGCATTTATCCAAGATCGAAGGACGAACAAGTTGTATTAGATGTATTAAAAAATAAAAATCATCCAGACCATCCAGAGGCTTTAATTGTAGTTGTTGATGCATCTAATTTAGAACGAAATTTATTGCTTTTTACGCAAGTTTATGATCTTCAAATTCCTGTAATGTTGGTTTTGAACATGTCAGATGTTGCATTCAAATCAGGAAAAAAATTCAATCACGAAGTATTTCACAGTAGATTTCCAAATGTACCTGTTGTGGAAACCAATGCCAGAATTGGCACGGGAATCAATCGAATCATTGAAAATATTGAAAAAGGATTTGATTGCGAGCAATTTCAAGCAATCATTCCTGAATATGACATCCATTCTGAATCAAATTCCGACAATCAAACGCTTGAAACAAATAAACGGTATCAGTTTATCAAGGAGCTCATTTCCAAAATTATTCTACAAGACGACAATAAAAAACAATTCAAAGTCAGTAAGTTCGATAAAGTCCTGATACATCCTGTTTTTGGTTATTTGATTTTTGCTTCAATTTTGTTACTACTTTTTCAACTTATCTTTTCTTTGGCGAGCTATCCAATGGATATGATTGATGGTGTTTTTGGAACCTTGAGCGAAAATATTCAAGCCAAACTTCCTGCTGGATTATTTACTGATTTACTTTCACAAGGAATTGTGCCAGGTTTAGGTGGCGTCATCATTTTCATTCCCCAAATTGCTTTGCTTTTTCTGTGTTTGGGCATTTTGGAAGAAACGGGATACATGTCACGTGTTGTATTCATCATGGATCGTTTGATGCGTCCTTTTGGACTGAATGGAAAAAGTGTTGTTCCGCTACTTTCTAGTGCTGCATGCGCAATTCCTGGCATCATGGCAACACGAACCATTTCCAATTGGAAGGAAAGATTAATCACCATCATGGTTGCACCTTTGATGAGTTGTAGCGCAAGAATTCCAGTTTATACATTGTTAATCGCTTTGGTTATTCCATCACAAAAAGTGCTGGGATTTTTGAATCTGCAAGGATTGGTGCTTTTCAGTTTGTATGCCTTGGGATTAATTTCCGCATTGCTGGTTTCACTGGTGATGAAATGGCTTATCAAGTCAAATGAAGCAAGCATTCTAATGTTGGAATTACCTGATTTTAAAGCTCCACGTTGGGGAAATGTTTTCATCAGTTTGTTTGAGAAAATCAAAATTTTCATTTTTGACGCTGGGAAAGTAATTCTAGCAGTATCTATCATTTTGTGGGCGATGGCTAGTTTCGGTCCTGGTGATCGAATTGAAAAAGCAGTTCAAAAAATCGAAAAACCGGTACAAAAATCTGGTCCTCAAATGGAAGCGTATGAATTGGATGTCAAAAACGCAAAATTGGAAAATTCCTACATGGGAATCTTAGGAAAAACGATTGAACCTGTCATTAAACCAATTGGTTATGATTGGAAAATTGGAATTTCACTCCTTACTTCATTTGCCGCAAGAGAAGTTTTTGTGGGTTCAATGGCAACCATTTATAGTGTTCAAGATGATGGTGAAACAAATCTAGGTTTAATTCAAAAAATGCGCGCAGAAAAATGGTCGGACGGAAAACCCGTTTACTCTTTGGCGGCAGGATTATCCTTGATGGTTTTCTATGTGTATGCGATGCAATGCATGGCGACATTGGCAATTGTAAAAAGAGAAACCAAATCCTGGAAATGGCCATTGATTCAAATTTTATATATGGGAACTTTGGCTTATTTCGCTAGTTTTATCGTCTTTAAACTATTTTCATGATGCAAACAATTTTAGTCATCATTACAGTTTCAGCGGCTTTGCTTTACCTCGGTTTAAAAGCTTACAAAGCATTTTTTTCCAAGAAGAGCAATTGTGAAGGTTGCGCATTTTCAAAAGCTGCGGAAGATTTAAAATAAGGATTCGTGTTGAAAAAGATATTAAGAATCATATTTTTATTAATTATTTCGATCGAAATTATTGCCTTGATTTTGTTTTTTGCACGACCACATTTTTCTACCCGAAATATTCAAAAATCAAAAAGTGAAGCCATTTCCTTGTTGCCAGATTCATGCGAGGAATATGTGACACACGCTAATCAACTAAACGACAGCGTTCGAAACTACTTAGAGCAATCATACTTAAGTGGAATTGGCATTTTAAAATATTACAGAGAAATCAAGCCTAAAATCGATTCTGGAAAATTGGTTTTGATTGAAAATAATCGCCATTATTTGCTAGATACGATGTATTACAGTTATCCATTTCTAACGGTTAAAAGTGCTGATTTATTGAATGAAATTGGTGAGAAATTTCATCAAAAATTGAAGAATACGCATTTGAAGAAGACTAAATTTATTGTCACTTCTTTGCTACGCACCGTGAGTTCCATCACCAGATTAAGAAAAAGAAATCGAAATGCCATCAAATACAGTTCGCACTTGCATGGTACATCTTTCGATATCAGTTACGATGAATTTGATAATCCAAAGAAGCTAAGCGCAGCAGAATTTGAATATTTGAAGGAAATCTTAGCACAAAGTATTTTTGAATTACGCAACGAAGAAAAATGTTGGGCAACTCACGAAAGATGGCAAACTTGTTTTCATGTGGTGAGCAGGTAATTTCAAGGACTGAATTATATCAGTTTTTTGTTTTTTTTAAAAATTGACATTCAAACATTCACTAACTTTACAACAAAAATAACATGCGTGTTTTTATCATTTTTGTCATCTTTTTAGCGGCAACCACTTTAGGATATTTTATCTTAAAACCCAAAGATCATCAAGATGAACTTCCGGTAATTAATCCTGTTGACGTTTCTTCAGAAATGGTGGATTCTAGCGTAATTAGAAAAGGCTTTGGTCACAGAATTGGGAATTTTGAATTTTTGAATCAGGACAATCAAAAAATTGGTTTGAAAGATGTGAAAGGGAAAGTGTTTGTTGCAGAATATTTCTTCACAACTTGTGGCACGATTTGTCCAAAGATGAACGTGCAAATGCAACGCGTTCAAAAAGCTTTTTTGAAAAACCCAGATTTTAAAATTTTGAGTTTTACAGTAGATCCTGAAGTGGATTCTGTGGCGCAAATGAAAATGTATGCAGAAGGACACGGTGCAGAGAAAGGTCAATGGCATTTTTTAACTGGAGCAAAAAAGGATTTATACAGTTTGGCGAGAAAATCATTTTTTATATTGAAACCAGCTGAAGCAGAAAACTTAGGTGATGCAGGAAGTGATTTTATTCACACCAACAATTTCGTTTTGGTGGATAAATTACTAAGAATCAGAGGGTATTATGATGGAACTAGCGCAAAGGATGTTGATCGTTTAATTCACGATATCGATGTAGTTTTGGCAGAAAAGAAATAATAAAACAAAAACTTTTTGAAACTTTAGAATAAAGAAAAACCAGCACTTTTGATGCTGGTTTTTTTAATTTTATATCGTTTTTCTTAACCGTTAATCGTGTAAGTATGTCCGTTGATTGTAATGGTAAATGTACCATCACAAGTTCCAGACCCATAATCAATCACACGCACTGGTTTTCCTGTTGGCGTAATTTCTAAAGTTCCTTGCGTGATATAGCCACAACCCACTTTGATGTGCAATGGAGCCGTTGTGTGCGCTTCGTATCCATCACCATTTACAACTGTTGCGTTTGCAGTTCCTGTGATATCGTATTCATCATCCCAAAAATTCAAATGCGTATTGTATCCAGCAGTAAAAGTTCGAACTCTTGACGAAGTATAATTTACAACTTCACCAGTAGATAATGTTGCAAGACCATTAATTTCAACATTGTAATATGGTTGTCCGCTAACATTTGCTCCCATATTGGTGATTGTTTTCGTCCCTTCCAATTTGTTGTTATTCACGTAATAATCAACTGGTGTGTGTGTAATTACAGTTCCTTGCGCATAGTATGAACCTGTAAAAGTGGTGATGATTTTTCCTCTTCTTTGTTTGCCGTCGTTGCAATCACAATTGGTATTTCCCCAATCGATTGTGATTGATTTTGGAGAACTTAAAGTATCAATCGTAATGATAACGCTGCAAGCAGCTTTTTCAATCACTGTATTTTCAGCATTTGCCAAATCATAAACCGTCACTTTTCCGCTTTTGTAGAAAATCATATTTCCTGTAATCGCCTGATCTGTCATGTTGGTCATCTCGTCAAAAGCATTTTCAACGATGGCATTGGTTTTTGGCGCACTGCTGTTATCGTACTTTTTCTTTAAACAAGAATTCAAAAAGAAAACACTTGTAACAAGAGATGAAATCAAAAGAAACTTCTTCATAATTAAAATTTTTAAGTGGTTTTTACTTTGTAAAAATCAATAATTGAATACTAAATTACGAAAAGACAAGAATTAAGCCAAATTTATTTTTTTTCTATCTCTCTCAAATTCTCCATTTTCTTACGCACCAAGAATTCGTTGATGTCTTCCAAGTGTTCTTTCACACGTTGATTGCCAAATTCTACGACCTTTGTAGCCAAGCCATCCAAGAAATCACGGTCGTGAGAAACTAAAATCAATGTTCCGTCAAAATCCTTCAACGCATCTTTGATAATGTCTTTGGTTTTCATGTCTAGATGATTTGTTGGCTCATCTAAAATCAACAGATTAACTGGTTGCAGCAACAATTTGATCATCGCCAAACGGGTTTTTTCTCCACCGGAAAGCACTTTTACTTTTTTGGTTGAATTGTCACCACCAAACATGAAAGCGCCCAAAATATCTTTGATTTTGTTGCGCACATCTCCTTCAGCGGCGTGATCGATTGTTTCAAAAACGGTCAAGGTTTCATCCAATAAAGATGCTTGATTTTGGGCAAAATAGCCGATTTGTACATTGTGACCCAATTCCAAACTTCCTTGAAAATCAATTTCTTTCATAATGGCCTTCACCAAGGTAGATTTTCCTTCTCCGTTTCGACCCACAAAAGCAATTTTTTGTCCTCGCTCGATGGTCAAAGAAGCATTTTTGAAAACTGTGTGATCGCCGTAAGATTTCGAAAGTTCACTCACAACCACAGGATAATTTCCCGAACGCGGTGCTGGCGGAAACTTTAATCTAAGGGAAGAATTATCGACTTCGTCCACTTCCACCAAGACCATTTTTTCCAGCATTTTCACCCGCGATTGCACTTGCAAAGTTTTGGAATACGTTCCTTTAAATCTTTCGATGAATTCGGTGTTATCGGCAATGATTCGTTGTTGCTCTTCCCATTGTTTTTGCTGTTGTTCGCGGCGTTCCTTGCGCAATTCTAAGTAACGAGAATAATTCACTTTGTAGTCGTAAATTCTTCCCATCGTTACCTCAATTGTGCGGGTAGTGATGTTGTTTACGAATGTTCTATCATGTGAAATCACCACAACTGCTTTGGCACTGTTTACCAAAAAATCTTCCAACCATTGAATCGATTCAATGTCCATGTGATTCGTTGGCTCATCGAGTAAAATCAAATCTGGTTTTTGCAATAAAATTTTTGCCAACTCGATGCGCATTCTCCATCCACCGCTAAATTCTGAAGTTGGACGGGTGAAATCTGAACGCAAAAATCCCATTCCAATGAGTACTTTTTCTACTTCAGCTTCGTAATTGATTTCTTCAATCGAATAATATTTTTCGCTTAATTCTGAAACTTTTTCGATGATTTTGTAATAATCGTCAGAATCATAATCAGTGCGGACAGTCAATTCTGTATTTAAGGCTTCAATCTCGTCTCGCATAGCAAAAATTGATGCGAAAGCTTTGCTTGTTTCTTCAAAAACGGTCGCATTGTCTTCCGTCAATAAATGTTGTGGCAAATAAGAAATGATGAAATCCTTTGGTGCAGAAACACTTCCTGTGGTGGGTTTATTGATACCAGCCAAAATCTTCAAAAGTGTAGATTTTCCAGCACCATTTTTTCCCATCAAGGCGATTTTATCATTTTCGTTGATAACAAAAGAAACATCACTAAACAATGTTTTTCCGCTAAACTCAACGCCCAAAGCATCTATTGAAATCATATTCTATTAATTTGAAGCGGCAAAGATAGTTTCAATTCAGAATTTTAGACCATGAGTCAAAATAAATAATCCCTACCAAGCAATCAAAGCGCAAGGCATTGAACGAAAGATTTCGCTTTATCCATTATATTTGCACAAAAACTGTATCAATGCGTATTCTTTTTGTTTCAATTTTAGCAAGTTTGTTTTTCGTTAGTTGCGATAATTCAGCGCCAAAAACAGCTGTGAAACCAGCCAATTTGGATAGTTTGGTGAAAGTTTATCCTGACAGTATTCCGCTATTACTTGAATATGGAAAAAAATTGTTGGATGATTATCGAGCTGCGGAAGCATTGCCTTTGACAGCGAAAGCGTTTAGATTGGATACAACGAATATTGAAGCGCGTTATTTGTATTCTTTGTCGTTGATAAACAGAGCAGAACGTTCACAAGCTGACGTTGATGTTGCCCAAAAATATTTGAAATACATTACCCTAAAACAACCTAAAAACAAAGATGCTTTTGTGAACTTGGCGTCTACGTACACATTGCAAGGCGATTTTGAAAATTCATTCAAAAATATTAACATCGCTTTAAAAATCGACAAAAGATTTCGAGATGCATACGTGATGAAAGGTACGAACTACATTGCTTTGGGCGATAGAAAATTGGCAAAATCATCTTTTGAAACAGCTGTTCAGCAAGATCCAGAGTTTTTCGCTGGTTACATGCAATTGGGCTGGTTGTATTCAGAAGATGCAGAATACAAATTTGCACTAGAATATTTTAAAACCGCTGCTCAACTTGAACCAAAATCTGCTGATGCGCTTTATGGTATTGCCTATTCTTTACAAGAATTGGAAAAATATCCAGAAGCTTTGGCTGGTTACAGACATTTGATAGAAACAGATACAGCTTACTATTTGGCATTTTTTAATCAAGGATATATCAAACAATTCAATCAAAATGAATTAGATAGTGCGGTTTTTTTCTACAAAAAATCAATTGAAATGCAGCCAGATTTTGTAAAAGGTTGGCATAATTTAGGACTTTGCTATGTACAATTAGGCAGAAAAACGTTTGCATTTAATGCCTTCAAAAAAGCGTTGGAATACAATCCTGATTTTGAATTGTCTAAAAAAGAAATTGTAAAATTGAAATGAATCTAAATCAAATCAAATTAATTCAAGCTGTTGCAGATTTAGCCATTCCGCTACTGGGGTATTTCTTTTGGAATTGGGATTTTTATTTCATTCTTGTTTTTTATCTATTAGACTATAAAATTTTCTGTACTTTTTCATTCGTAAAAGTTTATAAAATAACCCAATACAAAGGAATTGATTTCCAATTTCCATATCTGAAATTATTGTTAACCGCATTGCTAATTGTAATTGGATTTGTGGCAATCATCCCCGCTTTGTATCAAATTGATCCTGATTTTGATTTATTGAAAAACACTTGGGCATTTTTGAGTTATAAAGAAATGGGTATTGCGCAGGGAATTATCTTGATTCCGCTTTTGATTTATGCTGGTTATGCACAATATAAAATGCAATTTTTGATCCCTGGGAAATTTCAAAGCACGAAACCAACTGATGTATGGAAATTGCATTTTCAAACTATGTTTTTGGTCGTTGCAGCTTCTGGGTTATTTCTTGGAATTTCATTGAGTGTAAATATTCCAACAATCTATTATGTTATCTCACTAATTTTGGGAGTAAGTACTTACAGATTTGCATTTGCAAGATAACTAAAATTAACATTTGCATTGCGAAATCTAAGCGTTAAAAGACGCCAAAACAAACATCAAAAAACCTGATTTACTTTATTTTAGATAAATTTTAGCTTGTTAAAAAAAGTTAAGCATCCGTCTACACTTCAAGATTGAATTACTTTAGTTCAAAAGTTTGTAGTGAAAAAAATCAGAATCAATCTTATTGTTGTTTTAGTAAGCGTAGCCGTTTTGGCTTTGTTGGTGATTCAATTTTTTCAAACTGCGCAACTATATGACCGAAAATCAACGCAATTTAAAGCGAAGGTTGTCACCTTGTTAGACCGAGTTGCCATCAGACATGAAAAAGCGGAAGACATTCGCAAATACATGAATGTGGTCAACAAAGATTTTAGCGGTCAATACAAGGAAATCCTCAAAAAAGAGTTTCAAAATTTACTTGATGCACAAGAATCTGTGATGATTAAGGATACGTTCATCATTCAAAATGGTGAAATTCAAAAGTATTTAATCATCAAAGGAAAATCATTTGATTCTTTATCGGGCATTTCTGCTGAACACCGTGTTTTTGCGAGAGACGTGAAACAATTGCGCGAACTTTTCAACCGTGAATCTGGAATGTTGCCTGAAAATGATTCGGTTTCTGTTTCAGTACAGTTAGATCAGCGCGTAATGCAACAGATTTTCCGGAAATCGAAGTATATTAATGACATGATGATTCAAGCGTTTCGCGACAACGTGTACGACGAACCGTCTGAGCGCATTGACATTGTCTTTCTAGATTCAATCATTTCTCATGAAATCAAACACGATGAATTGCCAAACGATTTCGAATTTTTGATTGTAAATGAGGACGGAACACCGATTAGTTACAAGCATCCTACTTCCAATTACAAAGTCAATTTAGACACTACGAAAGTGGCGCACACGAATCTTTTTCCAGGAAATTTTCTGGACGAACAATTGAAATTATACATCGATTTTCCAACTAAAAAGTCATTCGTTGTCAAAGAAATTTTTGGGATGTTGACCATAAGTTTGGGTCTTGTTATACTAATTATCGTTGCACTTTCGTTTATGTTCAGAACCATTATCACCCAAAAAAAATTGAGTGATATGCGGAATGATTTTATAAACAACATGACACACGAATTTAAAACGCCCATATCCACCATTTCTCTCGCTTGTCAAGCCATGGGAGATCAAGAAATGATGGGTGGAGATTTGTCTCATTCAGCCACTTTCGTTAAAATGATTGACGATGAAAATAAAAGGTTAGGCGTTTTGGTTGAGCGAATTTTGCAAACAGCTGTTTTAGACCGTGGCGAATTAAAATTGAAATTTGAAACCATCAATTTAACTGAATTGGTCAGAGAAGTATGTGAACACGCGGTTTTCAGGTTACAATCTGTGAACGGTGAATTGATTGAAAACATCGCAGATGAACACATTTTCATTGTCGGAGACCGCATGCATACAACCAATGTTGTTTCAAATTTGATTGACAACGCCATCAAATACAGCAAAGAAAATCCTTCTATTTTGGTTTCATTGAAAAAAGAAGGTGCTCGCACCACACTCACCATCAAAGACCACGGAATAGGGATTTCCAAAGAACATATTTCGAAAATTTTCGATAAATTGTATCGCATTCCGACTGGAAATTTGCACAATGTCAAAGGTTTTGGATTGGGATTGAGTTACGTGAAATCCATCGTAGAATTGAATAGATGGAACATTGAAGTTAAAAGTAAACCAAACGAAGGATCAGAATTTACACTTATTATAATTGATTGATTATGAGCAGAAAATTAAACATATTACTCGCCGAAGACGACGACAATTTAGGACTATTGTTGCACACGTTTCTTAAAACGAAAGGATTTCAAGTGGAATTGGCAAGAAACGGAAAAATTGCTTTTGAGAAATTCAATGCAAGTGCTTTTGACTTTTGCATTTTCGATGTCATGATGCCAGAAATGGACGGATTTACGTTGGCAAAAGAAATTCGTGAAATTGACAAAAAAGTGCCGATTTTGTTTTTGACTGCGAAAGCAATGAAAGAAGATAAATTGGAAGGTTTTTCTATTGGTGGCGACGATTACATGACCAAACCATTCTCCATGGATGAATTGTTGGCGCGCATCGAAGCGATTTTGAGAAGAACTGATTTGAATTTAGACGAGGAAGAAACAACTTTGATGATTGGAAAAATCAAATACGATCCAATTTCTCGTCTACTATTTACGGGTGAAGAGCCTGTAAAATTGACGACCAAAGAAAATCAATTGTTGAAATTGCTTTGCAAAAACCAAAATGAAATCTTAGACAGACAAGCAGCCTTGCGCGCTATTTGGGGTGACGATAATTATTTCAACGGAAGAAGCATGGACGTTTACATTGCGAAATTGCGTAAACTGTTGAAAGAAGATGAACGCATTGAAATCATGAACGTTCACGGAAAAGGATTTCAAATGTTGGTGAAATAAATCGACAGAATTAATTCCAATTGATGATGGTGTCGCCTTTCAGAGATTCATTGAAAGCGTCACGCATCGTCTCAAATTTTAGTTGCGCCTGAACATCTCCGTTTTGGGCGCTTTTTTTTAGCTTGTAATACAAGTCGATGCTGTGACCAAATAAATCATTTTCCAACATTTTTTTGATTTCAGTAATCTTGGCATTCACGCCAATCAAAAAGTATTCGATGTCGCCCAATTCTTTGAGTTCTGAAGAAGAGATTTCTTGTTTTTTCAACAAACTAGAATAACGCGGCAATGTTTCATTGAGCAATTGAATAAACTGCTCTAATTCTTTGTTGATCGCATCTCTATTTTGACTGAAATCCATCGCTTTACTTTCATAAATTCTTTCTAAAGATAGAAAAAGATTCGAGAGGAAAAAATAATTTGTGATTTATTTTAATTGTAAACTTGAAGTTCTCGATTGAACTATCTTTGCAACATGGCAGGAATTTACATCCACATTCCATTTTGTAAACAAAAATGCACGTATTGCGATTTTCATTTCAGTACGAGTTATCAGGCATATTATGATTCAATGATTTCTTGTCTTCAAAAAGAACTTGTTGCACGCAAGGATAAGATTCAAAATCAAGTGATTGAAACAATCTATTTTGGAGGTGGAACGCCTAGTTTGCTAAAAACGACTGATATTGAAAAACTTTTGCAAACTATTCATGCAACGTTTCATTGCGCTGAAAACTTGGAGTGCACTTTAGAAGCCAATCCAGATGACATCACTTTGCAACAAGTTGAATCGTGGAAAAGTGCCGGAATTAATCGTTTGAGTGTTGGAATTCAATCGTTTGATTCAGAAGATCTATTGTGGATGAATCGCGCGCATTCGGCTGATGAAGGATTAAATTGTATTCGCATTGCGCAAAAAGGCGGCATTGAAAACATCAGTTTGGATTTGATTTATGGTTTGCCAAATATGGACAATGACCGTTGGATGAAACAAATCCAGCAAGCCATTGAATTGGATGTCACACACATTTCGGCCTATTGTTTGACAGTAGAGGAAAAAACTGCTTTGCATCAATTGGTGAAAAAGAAACAAATCCAACCGGCGAGCAATGAACAGCAAAGTGAGCAATTTGAATTATTGATTTCCGCTTTGAAAAATGCAGGATTTGAGCATTATGAAATTTCAAACTTTGCGAAACCGGGATTCATTTCGAAGCACAATAGCAATTATTGGAAAGGAATTCATTATTTAGGTATTGGACCTTCCGCACATAGTTTTGATGGCAATTCTCGTTCTTGGAATATTGCTAACAATCAGCAATATATGCGTTTTATTAATGCAGATGAAATTGCTTTTGAAAAAGAAATTTTGTCATCCAAAGACCAATTCAATGAATTGTTACTTACTGGCTTACGCACTTGTTGGGGAGTCGATATGAATCAATTGCAAAAACAGTTGACTTTTTCAGAGGAATTTAAACGTAATTTGTCAGACTTTCAGACTAAAAATTGGTTGAAAATAGTTGATAAACAAATCATTTTAACTGAAGAAGGCAAACATTGGGCAGATTTTATCGCGCAAGAATTGTTTGTGTAAAATTCTAAAGAAATTAAAATCCCTTAAAACCTACTTTCCAAATTCATTTCAATCACATTTCATTATCTTTGCGCAATAAATTTTAAGCAAATTAATTAATTATGAGTTTTAGCGAACTTTCCAGTCAAGAAATTCAGCGTCGCGAGACCCTGAACAAACTGCGTGAGATGGGCATTGAGCCTTATCCGGCAGCATTGTATCCTGTAACAGATTATACGCAAGGTATAAAGGATAATTTCGTGGAAAGTAAACAGGTTTGCGTGGCTGGTCGTATGATGAGTCAACGCATCATGGGTAAAGCTTCTTTTGCTGAAATTCAAGACAGTACAGGTAGAATTCAAGTATATTTCAACCGCGACGAAATTTGTCCGGGTGAAGACAAAACGCTTTACAACGAGGTTTTCAAAAAATTGTTGGATTTAGGTGATTTCATCGGAATCAAAGGATATTTGTTTACGACGCAAGTAGGCGAAATCTCCATCCACGTTCAAGAATTTACCTTGTTGTCAAAATCGTTGCGACCACTTCCAGTACCGAAAACTGACGATGACGGAAAAGTACACGATGCTTTCACAGACCCCGAATTGCGTTACCGTCAGCGTTACGTTGATTTGGTTGTCAATCCACAAGTGAAAGAAGTGTTTGTGAAAAGAACGAAATTGTTTACAGCCATGAGAAACTTCTTTAACGAAGCGGGTTACATGGAAGTAGAAACACCAATTTTGCAAGCCATTCCTGGTGGAGCTGCAGCGCGTCCATTTATCACACATCACAATGCGTTGGACATTCCATTATACATGCGAATTGCTAATGAATTGTATTTGAAACGATTGATTGTTGGTGGATTTGATGGCGTGTACGAATTTTCTAAAAACTTCCGCAACGAAGGAATGGATCGTACGCACAATCCAGAATTTACCGCTATGGAAATCTATGTTTCATACAAAGATTACAATTGGATGATGGATTTTACGGAGCAACTATTAGAACATTGCGCGATTGCTGTAAATGGAACTTCAGATTGTACTTTTGGTGAAAATCAAATCAGCTTCAAAGCGCCATACAAACGTGTTACGATGCGTCAATCAATCATTGATTTTACCGGTTTTGACATCGATGGAAAATCAGAAGAAGAATTGAGGGCGGCTGCAAAAGGCATGGGAATTTCTGTGGATGAAACCATGGGGAAAGGAAAATTGATTGATGAAATTTTTGGTGAAAAATGCGAAGGAAACTACATTCAACCAACATTCATCACAGATTATCCGAAAGAAATGTCGCCATTGTGTAAAGTGCACCGCGACAATCCTGAATTGACAGAACGTTTTGAATTAATGGTTTGCGGTAAAGAAGTTGCAAACGCATATTCAGAGTTAAACGACCCAATTGATCAAAGAGAACGTTTCGAAGATCAAGTGCGTTTGGCTGAAAAAGGCGATGATGAAGCGACAGGTTTAATCGACCAAGATTTCTTGCGCGCATTGGAATACGGAATGCCACCAACTTCTGGTTTAGGAATCGGAATGGACCGATTGATTATGTATTTGACCAACAATCCTTCGATTCAAGAAGTGTTATTTTTCCCTCAAATGCGCCCCGAAGTTAAAATGCAAAAAATCGAACTTTCAGACAATGAAAAATTGATTTTAAGTGCTGTTGAAAAAATTCAAAAAGGACTTTTGTTAGACGTGAAAGAAACTGTGAATTTGAGTAACAAAGCGTGGGATGTCGCAGTAAAAAACATGACTAAAGCAGGAATTTTGAAAGTGACGAAAGAAGAGGATGTTTTATATATTCAGATAGGATAAATGAAAATGCGAGGAACTAAACCTCGCATTTTTTGTTTCTATTCTACTTATGCGTGCGCATACTCTTCAACGTTTCAAACGCTTTCACATATTCATCTATTCTAGTGGTAAGCGCTAGCAACTGATGCGGTGTTGCTGTTGGAAACAAACTCTTCAACTGTTTTTTGGCGCTGAGAATCGCATTTTGTGCTTCGGTTTCATTTCCAAGTTCATAGGCGTTTGCCATGTTTTTCAGGGATTGATTCACTATCGCAACGGCCATCATTTGCTTGTGGGATTTGTCGATGGTCATGTCTAAATTTCCTGTCGCTGCTGACCATTCCAACGGAATACTTTTTTCTAAAATGACTTCTTTTTCCGTTACTGCATCGGTATATTTTAGCTGCACTTTTACAGGTTGTTTTTCGATGCTTTGCGTGGCGTTTATCAAATCAAATTTCACTAGCGCCATTTGATTTAGGCCTGGGAAAAGGTGGTCGATTTTCACTTGCATATTTCCCGGTTTCACCACTTCATTTTCGTAGCCAAAAAGTTGTTTGTAAACCAATTGATCATTGTAAAAAAGAGACAACTGCGCTTTCTTTGCAATTGGGAACAAAATGCTTTCCATTTCCTTTTGAAACGCTTCGTCCATGCCTTTTACATCTCCCGCAAAGTGCAACATTCCGCCGCCTGCAGATGCCAATTGCGCCAATAGCGCTTGGTTGTAATCCATGCCCACGCCAATCGTAGAAAGTTCAATACCTTTCTTGATATTCTCTTTGGCTTTCGCAACGACTTGTTCTGGCGGATAAGAATCATATCCATCAGTCAAAAGCACGACGCGATTCATGTACTTTCCACCTAAATTTTTGGAAACTTCCTCAAATCCTTTCACCATTCCGTCGTAGATTACAGTGCCTCCATCAGCTTGAATGGCATGAATAATATCGATGACACTTTTCTTGTCGCCCAATTTTTGCGCTGGAACTGCCACAACAGCTTGATCGTCAAAAACAACAATCGAAACTATATCTGTTGGTCGGAATTGACTGATGAAATTCACCAATGCTTTTTTCAATTGGTCGATGCGGTCGTAACCCATCATGGAACCACTTTTATCGATTACAAAACTGATATTTAGCGGAATATTTGAATTTCTAGTCAAATTGGATCTCGTTTTTAACCCCACTTCGAGCAACGCTTCTTTCGAATTTTCATTGAATTTATTTCCCCATTGCAGGTAAAAATCAATGTCGCCAGCAGCAGGTTCTGGATACTGTTTGTCCACGAATTGCTGCACATCATACAAAATTAAATTGGAGATTTTTGGGATGAAATTTTCAATGTTTTCCAATCTTGGATCTGGCACATACTGCACATATTTTGTCTGAAAACCAATACCTTTCACTTGCGATAAATCAATCACATCCGCATCGTGTTGAAAAGTAAAATCAACCATGTATTTCCCACGAATTGGAAGCATAAAATCAACTACTCCTTGATCATTGGTTTTGGCTTTGTAAACATCGTTGGATTTCAACATGCGCAAATAAACATCTTCATTGATTCCGCCATTTTTACCCCCACTTACAGTCAATTTGATGTGCGCATGCGATGAACTCGGTTTTGGATCTGCAGGAATTTGTTGCACAATGAAACCGTCTTTGGTTGTTTCTGTGAAGTTTTTCTTCTGAAACAACATGGTTTGTGTCATCGTCACAGGACGATTATCAGTATCATACCAATGAATGGATTCAACTCCGTCGATATCAATATCGAATTTACTATTCAAAGGCAATTGGAAAATCGCTTGCCCTTGTGCATTGGTAATTGCTTTGTACTGCGTTTTTGATTCAAAACAAGTCATTGCCACTTCAATTCCTGGAAAAACTATTCCTTTTTGGTCTTTCAATAAAATGGTGATTATCGCTTCATTTTCAGTATTTTTAACTGTTGGACTCAATTTTTGTTCAACCACTTTGAATGCAATTGTGCGACGGTCTGGTCTTGGTTCACGCTCTCGCAAATAGTCTTGTAAATTATAAGTAATTGTTCTTGAGGCTTCTCCCCCACTTGGCGTTTTCACCACAAAACAATTGCGCATTTCACCGATTGTGACCGACCACTCTTTTCCTTTTTTGAAAGCATAAGTCAAGGAACCTGTTGCGTCTGTTTTAAAAGCGAATCTTTCATAAGTGCTCGTTTCGATAAAGACCACGTCGCGATTTACATCAGGTTTTCCCTGCGTATTGTTGACAGTAAGCTTATAATTAAATTCCGTTTGAGCGATTCCAAAATCAGCAACAAAAAGCAAAATGAGGAGCAATAATTTTTTCATAAGGAGTAATTTTGAGGATATAACAGAATTGCTTTGAATCTGTTACAACATTTCAAAACTAGGTGAATTGCGTGGAGTTTGAAATAACGCATTTAGGTGATTTTTCAACTTCTCGCTGCAATTCCAGCTTTTCTTTGTACTTTTAATACTATGGAAAATGAACTTTCAAAAATCAATGATTCCATTGATCAATCAATGCATTCGCAGGATTTTGTATTGAGGACACAACAACAAATTGCCAAAGATTTTCGCCAACATGGTTTTGAATTCGAAGCTGATTTTGAAACCGAAGCCAAAACGCTTTCAAATTTATTGGAAACCCTTCAATTCAAATTGGGAGATATAGCAGAAAATCACGCATCTAAATGGCTTCCATTGATGTATGCTTTGGATATTTCGGAAAAAAGTTATGCCCGGTTCTTCATCAATGCGGATAAGAATTGGTTGGGAGATTTTGCCATGATTGTCTTAAAAAGAGAAGCACAAAAAGTGTTTTTTCGAGAAAAATTGCGCTGATTGAAGTAAAAATTAACATTTTCCTGAATTTTATGAAATAAAAGGGTTAATTGTCATGGTAAAAATGATAAAAATCTTAATTTCGCAACTCCATTAATGCGCACAGAAACATGGATAAAGTAACATACGTTGGAAATGCAGATGTAACTGCTATCGACTATTTGTATAAAGAATACCTCAATGATCCACAAAGCGTGGATATTGGCTGGCAAAAATTCTTCGAAGGATTTGATTTTGCCCGAACAAATTTTGAAGATGACGGAGCAATTCCTGAGAATTTTCAAAAAGAGTTCAAAGTAATCAACTTGATCCAAGGCTACAGAACGAGGGGACATTTGTTTACCAAAACGAATCCTGTTCGAGATAGACGAAAATATACGCCGACACTTGAAATTCAAAACTTTGGATTAGAAGATTCTGATTTAAATACCGTTTTTCAATGCGGTGAAGAAATCGGAATTGGCGCAGCGACGTTGAGAGACATCATTGCGCATTTGGAAGAAACCTATTGTCAATCAATTGGAATTGAGTTTGCTTACATCAGAGATCCTGAAAGATTAAATTGGATCAAAAACAAGATTGAGCTTAAAAATCGCCCAGTTTATGATGCTGACCGTAAAATTGAGATTTATAAAAAATTAAATCAAGCCTCAAACTTCGAAGCTTTTCTAGGAAAAAAATACGTCGGACAAAAACGTTTTTCTGTTGAAGGTGGTGAAGCTTTGATTCCTGCTTTAGATACTTTGGTTCACAAAGGCGCGGATTTAGGCATTGAATATTTCGTGATGGGAATGGCTCACCGTGGAAGATTGAATACATTGACCAACATTTTCGAAAAACGTCCGCAAGATATTTTCTCAGAATTTGAAGGTAAAGAGTTTGATTTCGAAGATGATTTTGACGGAGACGTAAAATATCACCAAGGTTATACAACTGAAATCACTGCGAAAAATGGTAAAAAAGTTGGTTTGACCCTTTCACCAAATCCTTCGCACCTCGAAGCAGTTGATCCTGTTGTGCAAGGAATCGCAAGAGCTAAAATCGATTTGATTTTCAAGGACGAGAAAAAAATGTGTTCTGTAATGATTCATGGTGATGCAGCAGTTGCTGGGCAAGGAATCGTTTATGAAATCATTCAAATGGCACAATTAGACGGTTACCGCGCTGGTGGTACAGTTCACGTTGTTGTCAATAATCAAGTTGGATTTACAACCAATTATTTGGACGCTCGTTCTTCAACTTATTGTACAGACGTTGCCAAAACAACTCTTTGTCCTGTTTTCCATGTAAATGGAGATGACATTGAAGCGGTGACCAAAACAATGGAATTGGCAATTGAATACAGACAAGTGTTTAACCGCGATGTTTTTGTGGATTTATTGTGCTACAGAAAATACGGACACAATGAAGGTGATGAGCCTAAATTCACGCAACCAAGTTTATACAACATCATTGCAAAACATCCTAATCCGAAAGATATTTATTTGAAACAATTGGAAGCTGAAGGCGTTTTGACAAGCGAGAAAGCGAAACAATTGGAGGATGAATACAATGCATTTTTGGAAAGTGAACATGAAATTTCACGTCAAAATGAAAAAGCAATTGTTTGGGATTTCTTGAAAAAAACTTGGGAAGGTTACCGCCATAGCAAACATGAAGATTTTGAAAAATCTATTGAAACTGGTGTTGATAAAGCGACTTTATTGGATTTAGGTCGAAAATTGGCTACACTTCCAGAAGGAAAGAAATACTTTAGAAAAATATCCAAAATCTTTGAAGATCGTTTGAATGCGATTGAAGGAGATAAATTAGATTGGGGTTCAGCTGAAATGTTGGCTTATGCTACTTTGTTGGCTGAAGGACATCCAGTTCGAATTTCAGGACAAGATGTTGAACGAGGAACTTTCTCTCACCGTCATGCTGTTGTAAAAACAGAAGATACAGAAGAAGAAGTGATTACTTTGAATAATCTGTCTGATTCACAAGCGCCATTTTCAATTTACAACTCATTGCTTTCAGAATATGCTGTTTTGGGTTATGAATATGGTTATTCTTTGGCAACTCCAAATGGATTGACTATTTGGGAAGCACAATTTGGAGATTTCTTCAATGGCGCACAAATCATGATCGATCAGTTTATCACCGCTGGAGAAGACAAATGGTCAACTCAAAGTGGATTGGTGATGTTGCTTCCACATGGTTATGAAGGTCAAGGAGCTGAACACTCAAGTGGAAGAATTGAAAGATTCTTGCAACAATGTGCAGACGATAATATTCAAGTAGTGAACACTTCAACGCCAGCAAATCACTTTCACTTGTTGAGAAGACAATTGAAACGCGAATTCCGCAAACCATTGGTTGTTTTTTCTCCTAAAATGTTGTTGCGTTATCCAAACGCAGTTTCTACTTTAGAAGAAATGGCAAAAGGAAGATTCCAAGAAGTAATCGACGATGCAAAAGCAAACAAAAAACAAATTGATACGGTGGTTTTCTGCTCAGGAAAATTCTATTATGAAGCTTCAGAAAAAGCAGCAGAAATGGGCGTCGACAATATGGCTTTCGTAAGAATCGAACAATTGTATCCTTTGCCAAAAACGCAAATTGATGCAGTGATTGCAAGTTATCCAAATGCGAAAAACTTAGTTTGGGCACAAGAAGAGCCTGAAAATATGGGTGCTTGGAGATACATGGCGATGCAATTAAGATCGATGAACTTACATGGAGTTTACAGAAAAGCTTCAGCAGCTGCAGCAGAAGGTTCTTCTTCATTGCACAAAAAACGTTTGAAACAATTGTTTGAAGATTTATTCCAATTTGCAAACGTTGCAGCAAAATAACTGAAAATTAACGCATTAAAATAAAGAACATGTCAGTATTAGAAATGAAAGTACCAAGCCCAGGAGAATCAATTTCAGAGGTAGAAATCGCTTCTTGGTTGGTTTCAGATGGTGATTATGTAGAAAAAGATCAAGCAATTGCAGAAGTTGACTCAGACAAAGCAACATTGGAATTGCCTGCAGAACAAAGTGGAATTATCACTTTGAAAGCAGAAGAAGGAGAAGTAGTAAAAGTTGGGCAAGTAGTTTGCTTGATTGATACTTCAGCCGCTCGTCCTGCTGGAAGCGCTGCACCTGTTGCAGAGGCTCCGAAAGCGGAAGTCGTTGCTGAAAAAGTAGCGCCAGTTGTTGAAGCGAAAGCAGCACCTAGCCCAAATCCAGTGAATGAAAAAGCATCTTATGCTTCAGGAACGCCATCGCCAGCTGCTTCTAAAATTTTAGCTGAAAGTGGAATTCCTGCGAATAAAATTAGCGGAACAGGAAAAGAAGGTCGCATCACCAAACAAGATGTTTTGGCAGCAATGTCTGCTGGAATTTCTTCAGATGCGGTTCAAGGTTGGGGCGGAACAAGAGATACAAGCCGCGAAAAAATGTCGATGTTGCGTCGTAAAATTGCAGAACGTTTGGTTTCTGTTAAAAACGACACAGCGATGTTGACTACTTTCAACGAATTGGATATGAAACCAATCATGGATTTGAGAGCTAAATACAAAGACAGCTTCGCGAAATCTCACGATGTAAATTTAGGATTCATGTCTTTCTTCACGAAAGCAGTAACAGAAGCCTTGAATTTATATCCAGCGGTAAATGCACAAATTGATGGAAATGAAGTGATTTACCACAACTATGCAGACATCGGAATCGCGGTTTCATCTCCAAAAGGATTGATGGTACCGGTTGTTCGCAATGCGGAGCAAATGACTTTGGCAGAAATTGAAAAAGAAATCAAAAGATTGGCAATCAAAGCGAGAGATGGAAAAATCACGCCTGATGATATGACTGGAGGTACATTTACAATCACAAATGGAGGTGTTTTTGGTTCGATGATGTCAACACCAATTATCAATCCACCGCAATCTGCGATTTTAGGAATGCACAACATCGTTGATCGTCCTGTGGCAATTAATGGAAAAGTTGAAATTCGTCCAATGATGTATTTGGCGCTTTCTTATGACCATAGAATTATCGACGGTAAAGAATCAGTTAGTTTCCTTGTGAAAGTGAAAGAAATGTTAGAAAATCCTGAAAGAATGATATTTGGAGGGAAAGATCCTTTGCAAGTATTGTTGGGGTTATAATATATAACTCATACCAATTTGAAAATCCTCTCAATTATTTTGGGAGGATTTTTTTTTGAAATGCAACTTGTAAGAAATTTATAAGTCTTAAATACATCAAACCGAATTTTAAGTAAAATTGCTTGAATTTAAAAGTAAAATACTATATTTGAGTGATTACTAATTATATTCCCTAATAGTTTATCTATGTTGCTACTTAGAAAATGGAACTTCAAAACTGTTTCAAAATCAAAATTTTATCTTTCAATCATCTTAATTTCTTTGACTAATTTAACCTCTTTTGGTCAAATTTCAGCGACTTTTACCACTACAGTAAATACAGTGTGTAATGGTTCCGGATGTAACTATTCAGGTCCCAGTATTTTGATTAATGAATTGATGATTTCACCAACCTTAAATGATGGTTCTATGAGTGGTGATGGCGGAGTTTCCGCAGGACGAGGAGAATGGATAGAATTATATAATCCAAATTTGTGTGAACCTGTTGATATTTCATGCTATTATTTAGGAAATTATACCGCAGAAGGAACAGGAGGATATGTGATTCCAGCAGGAACAATTATTCCACCAGCTGGATTTTGTATGGTAAGAGGTTCAAATATGACGCCTGTCCCATCCAATCTTTTGGTACAAAATGGCGGAAATGTTGTTGAATTAATTGTGCCAACAAATGTTACTGACAACGGCGTATGTAGCAGTGGTACTAGACTTTGGTTTCCAAATGCTGGTGGTTGGTTTGCCTTTTACGATGCAAATGGAGTTCCACAAGATGCTGTTTCTTGGGTAACTTCATCAACTAATACCAATGGTTCACCATGTGTAGCAACACTTGGTGGTTGCAACACAGTCGCATCATTAGCTAGTTACAACAACATCCCAGCAAATCGAAAAAATTGGATCAGCAATCAAAATGCTTCTAACCACCAAGGGCAAAGCTTACGAAGAACCGTTGATGGAGGCGCTTGGCCTTCAAATCTTTCAGCAGCATCAGCTGCGCCAACATACGGAACTTGCAACAGTATCTGTAATACACCTGGAGCTTCTTCTTGTACAGGAACTGCAACTGTAAATCCAACTGGCGGAACAGCACCATACACCTATATTTGGAATGATTCTCAAGCACAATTAACACAAACGGCAACTGGACTTTGTGCAGGAACTTTTAGTGTTACTGTAACCGATAATATTGGACAAACGAATCAATTTAATGTTGAAATTGTTGATTTTGTTCCGACAGTTACATTAGATCTTGTACAAGAGGTTTGTATTGATTTAGCAGCTTTTCCTTTGACAGTTGCAAGTCCTACACCAACAGCTGGTCAAACAGGTGTTTTTTCAGGAACTGGCGTAACTGGAAGTGATTTCAATCCTGCAACTGCTGGTGCTGGAACACAAACAATAACTTATGTTTTTACCGATGAATATGCATGTACTAATAGTGCTACAGATCAAATCATTGTCAATCCTTTGCCAGTTGTAAGCATTTCAGGCGTAACGAATCCATATTGTGTGTCAAATCCAACTTTGCAATTTACACTTTCCCCTGCTGGAGGAACACTTTCTGGACCGGGTGTTACAGGAACAAGCTTTAATCCAGCAACTGCGGGAGTAGGAACACATACTTTAACATACAGTTTTACAGATGGAAATGGTTGTTCAAACTCGGCTACAGCAAACGTTCAAGTCGTTGCGTTACCAACACCTAGTATTACCGCTCCTACTACGCTTTGTGCAAATGATAATGCTGTAACAGTGCAAGGAACTCCTGCGGGTGGTACATTTTTTATCAATGCAACGCAGACAAACAACTTAAATCCAGCAACTTTGACTCCTGGAGTTCAAAATATCACTTATAACTATACTGATACTAACGGTTGTCAAGCAACAGCAACTGCTCAAACAACAGTATACGCAGTTCCAGCAGTTTCCGTAACAATTACTCCTTCAGTTTGTATCGATGGAGGATTGGTTCCAATAACACTTTCCCCAGCAAATGGAAGCGGTGGAAATGGAGTTTTACAAGGAATTGGTGTCACAGGAACTAATTTCAATCCGCAAACAGCAGGTGTTGGACCACAAACAATAACTTATACATTCACAACAACGAATGGTTGTGTAAATACAGCAACAGACAACATCACAGTAAATGCTCTTCCTATTGTAACATTTACAGGAATAAATCCAACTTATTGTATTTCAAATGTTCCTGTAAACTTCAATTTAACGCCAGCAGGAGGTACACTTTCAGGCCCAGGTGTAACCAACAGTAGTTTCGTTCCCTCCGCAGCTGGTGTTGGAACGCACACATTGACTTACACATACACTGATGCAAATTCATGTACGAGCTCAGCTACAGGAAACGTTACTGTTGTAGCAGTTCCAGCGCCAACAATTACTACACCTCCATTTTTATGTAATTACGCTTCAGCGATTACATTGGTTGGAACGCCAGCAGGTGGTGTATTTACAGTTGACGGAACACAAACCACAACTTTCAATCCTGCAGCTTTAACTGATGGAACGCATAATATTCTTTATACTTATACAGATGCAAACAACTGTATTGCAACTGCAACAGAAACGATTGACGTTTTACCAAGACCAATATTAACTAATAGCATTGCTGCCAGCTATTGTTTTGGTTCTCCTGATGTAACCTTAACTTTAACTCCAGCTGGAGGAACATTGACAGGAACCTTGGTTTCTGGAAACACTTTGGCAATTGGTGGTGAAGCTCCAGGAAACTATTCAGTAACTTATGATTACACTGACGTTAATGGATGTGCGAACACTTTGGTTAGTCCATTTGTAATTACTGCCCCAATTACTGCGAATTTTAGTTATGGAACCGATTGTTTTCAAAATGGTAATTTCCAAAATTTATCAGTGCCAGCAGGAGCATATACATATAATTGGGACTTCAATGGAACAGTTAATTCAACTTTCACGAATCCAAATTTAAATTTTCCTCAATTTGGAAATCAAATTGTTACATTAACTGTTACAGATCAATATAACTGTAGTTACGATACAACAATGACTGCATTTATCCCTGAAGGTGTGAGTATGAAAGACTACGTCATTCCAAACGTAATAACTCCTAATGGAGATGGTATAAATGATGTGATTCAACTTCCTATTTTATTTGAAGAATGTTTGACCTACAAAATTTTGATTTTAAACCGTTGGGGAAATTTAGTCTATGAAATGACAGGTGCTTCAAATGCTTTCAGCGGAAAAGATGCCAATGGAAAAGACTTACAAGAAGGCGTTTATTTCTACACAATCGAATCGGATGATTTTGACTGTGAATCAGATGAATTCAGAGGATTCTGTTCAGGGTTTATTACTGTACTCAGAAAATAACAAACTGAGTTTTTAAATAATTAAAGTCCTGTTGCGTTTGTGACAGGATTTTTTTTTGAAATTTATGTTAAAACAGAATTGATTTTGAGCAAGTAAGACAACAATATGAAAAATTAAATGTTTCATACAAAACTGAATTGATTTCAGGTTCGTAATTAATTGAAAATTTCTATGAAAATCATCTTAGCTCTCACTTTGTTTTTATCAATCCTCTCCTGTCAAGCGCAAACAAAAACTTCGACATCGGGGAAAAACCCTTATTATTCAAGAACTGATACAACGCATTTGAACGTCAGCGATGCAGAATGGAAAAAAGTGTTACCAAATGATGTATATCAGATAGCGAGAAAAAAGGACACTGAGTTTGCTTTTTCAGGCAAATATTGGGATTTTGATGGAATTGGTACATATTACTGTGCCGCGTGCGGAAATCCGCTCTTTTTAGCAGATTCGAAATTCTCTAGTACTTGCGGTTGGCCAAGTTTTTATGAAACAATCAGACCTAAAAGTGTCAACTACATTTCTGATAATTCTTACGGTATGGAAAGAACAGAAGTTGTTTGCGGAAGATGCGATGGACACTTGGGGCACATATTTGATGATGGACCAGCGCCTACCTTCAAAAGATTCTGTATGAATTCTTTGATGCTTGACTTTGAACCAAAAAAATAATCAGTTTTTGAGCAGATTTTTTGTCGCGAATGCCAACGTGTAAATAAAATTTCTATCCTCAAAAATCAAATTATCGTGGTTTCGTTCGACCACTATAAAACAAATTTTAAGCTTTTTAGGAATAAACTTTCTTTCGATTAAAGCAATGGTTTCTCCTGACTCATTCCCAATTGCTATTGAGTAATTGAATTTCTCCTTTTGCGCTTTGAAAGAATACTTGTTTTTGAGAATCAATTTGTCATAAATCTCTAACCAATAAGTCGGTGAACCATCCACTGACCTT
This sequence comes from Flavobacteriia bacterium, assembly GCA_947450325.1. Taxonomy (GTDB): domain Bacteria; phylum Bacteroidota; class Bacteroidia; order Flavobacteriales_D; family Crocinitomicaceae; genus JAQVCM01. Next base: position 89,088 of record CANFUT010000002.1, on the reverse strand, counting down.
ACCATGCCGATGGGTTCGCTGTGTTCATCTAGAATTTGATAATTTTTAGCCTTCCACGCCTTATCAGATTTTAATGCTATTGTTTTTCCTGATTGAAATTTGATTAGCTGCATATATTTCATCAAACTTTCTGATTTCAATTTGATGTTAGACAAAACACTTTTGCCATCTGTCAAAATGTGTCCATCCGCTTCTAAAGTATACTCAAAATACATTTGCTCAAATATTTTAAATTAAAAACCCATATTAAAAAGAATAAACGACTGAATATCTGCACTTTCTTGAATCGTTTGAGCGATTGACTTTCCAGCGCCGTGACCAGCATTCACATCTATTCTAATTAAAACCGGATTTGTTCCTGTTTGCTTTTCTTGTAGCTCAGCGGCAAATTTAAAACTATGCGCAGGCACAACTCTATCGTCATGATCTCCAGTTGTAACCATCGTTGCTGGATATTTTGTCCCCGCTTTCACTTGATGCACTGGTGAATATCCAAATAAATATTTAAACATCTGTTCGCTGTCGTCGGAAGTACCATAATCATAAGCCCAACCAGCACCAGCAGTAAATTTGTGGTAACGCAACATATCCAAAACTCCCACTGCAGGCAATGCAACTTTCATTAAATCTGGTCGTTGAGTCATAACAGCACCTACCAACAAACCGCCATTTGATCCACCTTTGATAGCAAGAAAGTCGGAAGATGTTATTTTTTGTTCAATCAAATATTCAGCTGCAGCGATAAAATCGTCAAAAACATTTTGCTTTTTCATTTGAATACCTGCATCATGCCAACTTCTACCATATTCGCCACCACCTCTCAAATTAGCAACGGCATACACTCCTCCTTGCTCCAACCAAACTGCATTCGCAATGCTAAAAGCAGGCGTCAAACTGATGTTAAATCCGCCATAACCGTATAAAATTGTAGGATTTTTTCCATCCAAAACCAATCCTTTTTTATGAGTAATAATCATTGGAATCATCGTGCCATCTTTCGAAGCATAAAAAACTTGTTTTGATTCGTATGCATCAGAATTAAAATCAACTTTTGGTTTGGTGTAAATTTTTGATTTTCCCTTTTTAGGCTCAAAAATGTAAATTGAACCCGGTGTAATGTAATTCGAAAAGGAATAATAAAGCACTTTTTCGTCTTTTTTACCTCCAAATCCGCTCACAGTTCCTAAACCCGGCAAGGTAATTTCTCTAATTAATTTTCCATTGTAATCATATTGTAACACCAATGAAACTGCATCTTTGATGTATTGAGCAAAAAAGTAACCTGATCCAGTTGTCGGTGAAAGAACATTGGCTGTTTCTTTGATGAAATCTTTCCAATTTTCGATTTGAGGTTTAGTTGCATCGACCGTTACAATGCGCTGATTTGGTGCATTCAAATTGGTCATGATGAACAATTTGGTACCCACGTTTTCAATCACATAACTACTCGATTCAAAATCATTCACAATGTTTACAATTCCTGCATTTGGGGATTTCAAATCCAATAAATACAATTCATTTCCAGAAGTTGAATTTGCAGCAGTAATTACCAAATAACGATCATCTTCGGTCACTGAACCACCTACATATCTGCGTTTTTCATTTAATCCAAAAATGACTTTATCCGTTTTTTGAGCAGTTCCCAATACGTGGTAATACAATTTATGCTGGTCTGTTTTGGCAGATAATTCGCTTCCTTCAGGTTTGTCGTAGCTGGAATAGTAAAATCCTTCATTTCCTTTCCACGAAACGCCACTGAATTTGATATCCACCAAAGTATCTTCTAAGATTTTCATCGTAACCGCATTCATCAAAATGACTTTACGCCAGTCGCTTCCTCCTTCTGAAATTGAATAAGCTACGATTGAGCCATCTTTCGAAAAACTGACTTCAGAAAGCGATGTGGACCCATCTTTTGAAAAAGTATTTGGATCTAAAAAGATTTCCTCCTTTCCAGTTTCATCTCTACGATATAGAACTGATTGATTTTGAAGTCCATTATTTTTATAAAAATAGTTGAACTTTCCTTCTTTAAAAGGCGCTGAAATACGTTCGTAATTCCAAATCGCTTCCATCCTATTTTTGATTTTATTTCGGAATGGAATTTGATCCAAGTAATTGAATGTGATTTCATTCTGAGCACTTACCCACATTCCTGTTTCAGCAGACCGATCATCTTCCAACCAACGATATGGGTCTTGAACTTGTGTGCCAAAATAATTGGTAACTGTATCTACCTTTTTGGACTTCGGATAATTTATCATTGTCTGTTTTTGCTCGTTTTGTGCATGCAAAATTACGTTTGCGCTCACCAAAACAAATGCGATAATTTTCTGCATAAATGGAATTTCTATCAAATTCAATAGACAAAGAACGTGAAATTTATTTTATTAAACCGTAAGTTGACCGTTTTTTTCTCTACTTAAATACTAAAAACTAAGCTTTTAATCGATGAACATCTATTTCAAAAAGCAATTGATTTTTTGTCAAAAATGATACATAAAAGCTTGAACACTTCGTTTTTTGTACCTTTGCTAGCAAAAATTAAAGACTAAAAGTCATGCGCTTAACCAAAATGTTTAAAGAATTTTTTGAAAATGAAAAAGCTGGTGGTATCATTTTGATATTTTGTACCGTCCTTTCATTGGTTCTTGCAAATTCAGCAATTGGTGAGACTTATCTTCATATTTGGCACACTAAAATCGGCTCCGAATCTTTGGAATATTGGATCAATGATGGATTGATGGCGATTTTCTTTTTACTCATCGGACTTGAATTAGAAAGGGAAATTTACGTGGGCGAACTTTCAAGTTTCAAAAAAGCTTCGTTGCCTGTTTTTGGTGCGTTGGGTGGTATGCTTGTTCCAGCAGGAATATTTATGATTTTTAATTTTGGAACTTCGACCCAATCTGGAGGTGGAATCCCAATGGCTACCGACATTGCTTTTGCCATTGGTGTTTTATCTATCATGGGAAATAAGGTTCCAGTGGGATTGAAAGTTTTCTTGGTTGCGTTGGCTGTAATTGACGATTTAGGGGCGATCGTGGTAATTGCAATCTTCTATCCTTCTCAACCAGAATCTGGCATGTTGGGACTTACTCCGGGAATGAATTTATTGATTGCAGGTGGAATTTTTGCGCTCTTATTGGTATTCAACAGACTAAAAATCAAAAACTTGATTCCTTATCTTTTGGCAGGAATCGCCATGTGGTATTTCATGCTGCATTCAGGCATTCACGCGACCATCACAGGTGTGTTATTGGCCTTTGCCATTCCTTTTCAAAACGGAAGTGAAGACTCAACTTCTTATAAATTACAACATTATTTACATAAGCCAATCACGTTTTTCGTTCTTCCACTATTTGCGTTGGCGAATACTTGTGTCACCATTGATGCCAATTGGGCTGAAAGTTTGACATCCAATAGTAGCTTAGGAATCATGCTTGGATTGGTCATAGGAAAACCATTAGGAATCCTTTTGATGTGTTTCATTGCTGTGAAATTGGGACTTTCAGCTTTGCCTGGAAAATCAAAATGGCATGAACTATTAGGGATGGGGATTTTGGCTGGAATCGGCTTTACGATGTCAATTTTTGTAACTATTTTGGCTTTCGACGAACAAGAAATAATCAATCATTCAAAAATTGCCATTTTAATTGCGTCTTTAACTGCAGGAATTTTTGGTTTTATTTACCTCAAATTGGTGTTCAAAAAGGAAATAACAATTGAAGAGGAACTAATGGAAGAGGAATTAATTACGGAACGAATCGATAAATAATCTTTCCTTCTTGTGAAGCTGCATCAGACGCATTGAATCTTGATTTTTTTGCGTAATCTTTGGCTTGTTTTGCCAAACATGGATTTAGTCCTGAAACATCGCCTAAAATCGTCGCTTCTGTTACATCTCCATTTGAATTTACTTTGATTTTCACCACCACTTCTCCTGCTAATCCTTGTCCACAAGTATACCCTGGATTTCGAACATACCACAAATCGTTGTTATGAGGCGTACGGCCTTTCAATTCAAAATTGACCATCGTTTTGCCTTTCGCTCCGTTATTTCCGCCATCATTGTTGGTCGATTGGCTGCTTTGATTTTGTGGCTGTTGTTTCTTTTGTTCCCGAATTTTCCGCTTTTCCTCTGCTTCTTTCTGAATTCGCTCACGTTCTTTTACACCCTTTGCGTCTTCAAATAATTTGCGTTCAAAGTCTTTGACTTCTTGTTCCGCTGATGAAGTAGATTTTTGACTTTTTGATTTAACTGGTTTTTCGGGATTCGGATTGTCGTTTGTCTTTTTAACTTTTACATTTTCAGGCACATTGTCAATATCCTCATTTTCAGAAGTTGGTTCTTCTGTTTCTTCTTGCGGCTCAGAAGCATTGCTTGCAGTGGACTGTGGACCAGAACCTTGCTTGCCATTTAGTTTATATGCGGGTGGTAAAGTTTCATTGTGTTCCAAGGGCGGCGCATTTAAGGTCAACATAAATGTATCGCTTCTTTCTTTTTTCTCAGCAACAGGACGACCAAATCCATAGATTTTATCATAACTTATGTACGCAGCAAAAACCAAGGAAAAAACCAATACAATGATCGTAAGCACCAAATTGTACGATTTCCGTAAATCGTACGCACCATATTTTTGCGCTTTTAATTTTGAAACACTTGCCGACAATCGCTCGACATCTCTGGACGTAACAAAGTCGTATAGACTTAACGCCAGAGTGATCAAAACAATAAAAACGATTACAGCCATGGTTTTTTATTTGAAAAGCTTTTTTAAAGCCAAACGATCAAAATTAATGAATTAATACGCTTTCATCGAAAAGATGTTCAATTGAATGAGCATTTTTGTGAGAAATTGGAAAAACCAAGGCTTATTTATCCAATACTTTTGGAATTCTGAAATAATCAGAATCTTTTTTCGGCGCATTTTTCAATGCTTCAGCCTGTGTAAGCGTTTCTTCAGCAACATCTTCGCGTAACACATTGACCTCATCTGACATAAAAATCAGTGGTTCTACATTTTCGGTATCAATTTCACTCAATTTGTCCATAAATTGAATGATTCTAGACAGGTCTTGACGAATGGCATTTTTTGCTTCGCCTTTAAATTCCAAACGAGCTAAATGTGCGATGTGATCTACGATTTCTTCAGTAATTTCCATGTCTTTTCAAAAATGAAATACAAAGTTAATGAAAACTTACGATTTTAAGTTTGGGTGCGTCGCTAAAATTGGTGCATTAATAATATCAAACGATAACTTCATCAATTCGTCTGCAGAAAGTTCGGCAACTTTTTCCTTCGAAATGTATTCATGCAAATAAACGTGAGACAACCCTGGGCGTGCTGCACCTAAAACACATTCAGGATCTGAGAGCAATTTGTAATTATTTGTAAAAGTCAAGGGAACGATAGGAACATTTGCACTTTTAGCCAACTTGAAAGCACCTTCTTTGAAAGGAATCATTTTTGGCCAATCTTCGTCGGGAATTGTTCCTTCTGGAAAAATGAAAATCGACCAGCCGTTCTTCAATGCATTTTTTGCTTGGATAAAAGATTTGGCCGCTTTCACACGGTCATTTCTAAAAACAGGAATATTTAATCTTTTGAACAGCGTTTTAAAAAGCGGATAATTCAAAATTTCTGACTTTCCTAAAAACAAAAAAGGATGCGTTGGCATGATGGAATACATCACAAAAATGTCTAAGTAAGAAGAATGATTGGCGATAATTACATAAGGACCTTCTGGAAGGGCGGCTTTCTTTTTGAAAACGACATGGAAAAAAGCCAAAATTCTGAAAGCATAACACCAAACAATGTGAATCTTAAATGCCCCTTTTTTCGATGAATCTTTGCTCAAAAATATTAAAATTGGCACATAGAAAATCAGGAATGTGATGACAAAAACAATCCCCACATAAATCTTAAATATTAAACCAAAAATTCCTCGAATTGTGTTCACATTTCAAATTTAGTGATTTTCGCGAAATCAATTTACCTATTTGCAAGACTATTCCTCTAAAAATCTTTAAATTCGCATTTCAAAAACAAAACAATGGCACGCATACTAACAGGCATTCAAAGCACAGGAACACCACATTTAGGGAATATTTTAGGCGCCATCCAACCAGCAATCGAGTTGGCGAATGACCCTGCAAATGATTCGTTTTTGTTTATCGCTGATTTGCATTCTTCTACGCAAATCAAAGACAGTGAAACAATGAGAAACAATACGTATTCTACTGCTGCGACTTGGCTGGCTTTTGGTATTGATGCCGAAAAAACAATTTTCTACAGACAGAGTGATGTACCGCAAGTGACTGAACTTTCTTGGTATTTGTCGTGCTTTTTTCCATTTCAACGATTGACATTAGCGCATAGTTTCAAAGACAAAGCCGACCGTTTAGACAATGTGAATGCTGGTTTGTTTACCTATCCAATGCTAATGGCAGCAGACATTTTGATTTACGATGCAGAGTTTGTTCCCGTTGGAAAAGATCAATTACAGCATTTAGAATTTACAAGAGATGTTGCGTCAAGATTCAACGCAAAAATGGGAGAAACTTTTGTGCTTCCACAAGATAAAATTCAAGCAAATACACAATTGGTTCCTGGAACGGACGGCGAGAAAATGAGTAAATCTCGAAACAATTTCATCAACATATTTCTGCCTGAAAAAGAATTAAAGAAACAAATTCTTTCCATCGAAACAGATTCTAAAGGTTTGGATGATGTAAAAGATCCTGAAACTTGTAATGTTTTCAAAATCTATCGATTACTAGCTGATGAAACACAACAAAATGACATGCGCGCCAAATATTTTGCGGGTGGTTATGGTTATGGTCACGCGAAATTGGCTTTGCTAGAATTGATTTTATCCAAATTCGAAAATCACCGCAAAATTTACGATGATTACATGGAAAACCCTAACAAAATAGATGCTGCTTTGAAAGTTGGTGCCGAAAAAGCAAGTAAAATTGCAAATGGCGTGTTACAAAGAGTTCGCGGCAAATTAGGATATCAAATACAAGACAATTAATGGACTGATTTCATAATTGTTAGTGTTACAATTAGTTTTTCCTATATTTGATTTCAATTTTAGCAAGAAAATGAAATCAAAACTTCTCTGGATTGGTTTATTCTTCATGACTTTTGCATGCACTGACGATTCAACTGAAAAGTTAGTCGCATCGGGCGGAGCAGTTTATGGCGGTGAATTGAGATTAATGTCAGCCGAGAAAATTGCCAACTTATTTCCGCTTTCTTCAGAAGACGTTTACGAACAAAGAGTCAATAATCAGATTTTTGAATCGTTGTTAAAAATTGATCAAACTGGAACACACGTAATCCCCTCTTTAGCTGAAAGTTTCACGATCAGTTCAGATGCAAAAACATACACATTCAAAATTCGAAAAGGCGTGTTTTTTCATACTGACGAATGTTTCTCCGACGAAAATGGGCGCGAAGTTGTAGCCAGTGATATTCAATTCTGTATGCAATTTGCATGCAGTGGTTTGCCAGAGAACAAAATTGGAAACCTTTTAATCAACAAAATTAAAGGTGCTAAAAAATTCCATAATGCAACCAAACAATCCATGAAAGGACAATCAGTTGCTGGAATTAAAGTAATCGATGACTATACGATTGAAATTACTTTGGACGAATCATTTGTAGGTTTTGATAAAATCTTGACACACTCAAATTTGGGAATTTTTGCACCTGAAGCCTACGAAAAATATGGCAAAGATATTTTAAAACATCCTGTAGGAACTGGACCATTTCAAATCGATATGTGGAGTAACAATTCTCTTTCCTTGAAGAGAAATCCAAGGTATTGGAAAAAAGATGTTTATGGAAACCAATTGCCTTTTTTAGACAAAGTAGTTTTGACCTATTCCAAGACAAAAAAGGACGAACTTTTGGCGTTCAGAAAAGAAAAAATCGATATCATTCTGGAAATTCCAGCTAATGAAATTGAAAATACGCTTGGAACATTGAAAGAAGCGCAAGCAGGAAAAAACATCAAACATAAAGTAGATTCTAAAAGCAGTGTAAGTGTTAACTTTTTTGGTTTTGCTACAGGTGTCAAACCGTTTAATGACGTGAAAGTGCGCAAAGCGTTCAATATTGCGTTAGACCGCAACGATTTGGTTATAAACTGGATGAAAGGCGAAGGTTATCCGATGTTGAACGGTTTCGTTCCACCAGGAAGCAGTTATCCAACGAATAACGTAAAAGGCTTTCAGTTTGATGTCGCTAAGGCAAAGCAATTGCTTGCAGACGCAGGCTATCCAAACGGCGCTGGTTTCCCGGTATTGGATTTATATATCAATACACAAACAGGAAGTTCAACTTATGAATTGTCGAAAGGAATTCAAAATCAATTGAAAGAAAACTTAAATATTAATGTCAATATCAAGTTGTGCTCCTTGAAAGAACGTGAAAATGCGATCAAGAGCGGTAAAGCATTGATTTGGAAAACAGGTTGGGTGGCAGATTATCCCGATGCTTCCAACTTCTTGGATTTATTCTATAGCGGCGAAAATAGTGTTTTCAAATCGAATCCATTTCAATACAACAATGCCAAATTCAATGCATTGTTGGAAGCTGCAATGAAGGAAAAAGATAATAATAAACGATTGGATTTACTAGTGCAATGTGACCAAATTATCATAGATGAAGCGGTTGTAATGCCAGTTTTCAACGACGACTTTATCACGATGGTGAATGCCAAAGTGAGAAATTTTGAGACAAATTCTATGGAGATTTTAGATTTTTCTACTATCTTTATCAAGGAACCAAAGAAGTAGGTTCTGTAAAATTATGTTTAACGTTTTAAGGCTCTCAGCTTGCAACATTGAAACGCTCTATTTTTAATAGGGCGTTTTTTATTGGTCAACTCCAAAGCGATTCAATTACTTCAATGGATTTCAACTCTTTGAAATTTGGAATGTGAAACCGGTAATAATCAAACAATAAATTCATCAATTTTTTGCGGTCAGATTTAGGCAAATTGAGCGCCAATATTTCTTCTTTAGTATCTCCAATGATGTCGCGTAAAAAATCGACAGTATCACTTTTTTGCGATGTGTGATTTCTTGGAGAAAATGACACAAATTGTCCATCTTCTAAATCAAAATAAGCGCCGCCTTCATCTACAACGAGCGGATAAAATCCCAAATGTTGGGTCAATTCAAGTAACCAAAAAATAGGATAATTGGTAAATTCTGTGGTGTGATCCAACCATTTCAATTCATCGACCATGAATTCAAAAAGTGGCGCATCTTTCACATCATCATGCAATACGTTCTGCAGCATTTCAGCCATAAAAAACACAATTCCTGATTTAATAGGATGAAAAGGCAAATCCATGAAAGTGTAAAATAATTGCGCTTCAGTCATTTTGCCTAACTGACTGTCATTTCTTTGATAATAAGTAAATTCCAATGGTGCGAGCGGCATCATCACATGCGAATTTTTCTTTTTGGCGCCTTGAAAGAGAAAGGCTTTGAGTCCGTGATTTTGCGTAAAACATTTGACAATCAAACTCGTTTCAGAATATGGAATTCTGCTGATTAAAAGTCCTTTTTCGGTCGTTTTCAAAACTAATTGATGATGGTGACTTTACCTACTTTTCGACCTTTGCCTTCGTTGGGTGTAGTCCAAATTAAATAAACGCCTGTTTTAACTCTTTCTCCATTCAAATTTTTGCAGTTCCAAGTTGCAGTTCCTCCGTTGGATGTTGTTTTGTAAACTAAATTACCCGCAATATCGGTCACTTTTACATCCGAATTGTATTTGATACCTTGAATCGTCACAGGACCAAAAAAGGAAGGATTCACAGGATTTGGGAAAACTTCGACATTACTGTATTCAGGATCTTCATAAGAAGCATCAATTCTAAGCGACAATAAACCTTTGTCTGTGATGATAAACATTTCACCTGTTACTTGATTGATTTGCATGTCCATGATGTTGTTTGAAATCAATGGACTATTTTCAGTCGTATAATGTTCTAAAATCTCCAAACCGTCAGCAGAAAGCAAAAATATTCCGGTGTTTGCTGTTCCCATCCATTTGCGATTACCGCCATCTATTTCGATATCGGTAATGTAAGTGCTTCCCAACAAATATTCGACATTTCCTTCAAATTCTAATTTGATTCTTTGGGTATTGTAACCGCCCGGAAGCGCATCAAAAACGCCTTCCGAATTATACAAAATTGCAAAACCATTGTCTGTTCCAATCCATATTTCATTGTCGAAATCAACTGCAATCGCAGTAATATTATCCGATGGCAAATTCCCTGTTGTGGAACCGCTGTTTAATAATTTATATTTATCGTCGGAAGGATCTGAAATTGTGCCGCCGTCATGGTAAGCATATAAACCAGCGTTCAAAATATTCATCCATTTATTTTGGTTGTAATCGATCACCATTTTACCTGAAAGTTTTGACTTTGCTGTTGCTCCCAAATCAAAAGCATACCAAAGTCCTTCGATAGTTTTTACTTTCAGCGGTTTATTCGACAATCCATTGGCGATCCATAAATTCCCATCTTCATCGTATTCAACGTCAGTGACACAAGTGGCGCCATTTCCGAGAGATGAGATTTCCAAAATTGAATTGGTTGAATTATATACTTGATCGATTTGCTTCCCGTTGGTTGCGATTGCTAAAGGATCTCCACAATACGCACCGATGGCAATTTCGTCAGTATTTTTTGGATTTACGGTTACAGAATTGATATCCCAAATCGGTTTCCCAGCCCAAGCTGTTTGATTAAACATGTCAAACAAAGTCCAATTTTCATCCTGTAAAACATAAGCGCCGGAAGGATTATATTCAAAACCAGATTGCAACAACGTTCCGCCTGCAATGGCAATTTTATCTTTCGTTCCACCCAATGTAAAAAAACTGTTTTTGGGTGGTCCGCTGACATTGATGGGCTTGTTATCAATGTAATTTTTATAGTAAACCAATCCATTCAATTCATCTGCAATGTAATGCACTCCGTCAGCATACGCAATGCTATTCGATCTAAAATTAGAAGAAAAACTGTAGGTGTTAATTGAGTTTACATTTGCAAAAGTATTGTCATAATATAAAATTCCACCATCCAAAATAACATACAAATTATTGTTAATCACCTTTAAACCGGTAATTTCCAAGTCAAAAATATCGCCTACAACCATTTCTAAGTTAGGCGAACTCACCCTGAAAACAGAATCTTGGCCGTAAATGTCTTTGTTGTATGAAATAAATAAATCGTTGTCAAAAGCCACCAAACTTTTGTAGCTTGTTGCCGCTCCTGGAAGGGGAATTCTAGCGTCAACTGTCCATTGTGCAGGATCTGCGAGTGCGATGCTGTTGACATAACCTTTGTAAACCTTCGTAGAAGTTAACGCATAAATCGTATCATTTAAAATCGCGATTTCGATTATTGGACTTTCTGAAGCATTTGGATAATATGTATCTGTGACTTCATTTTTAGCAGGATTAATTTTCAAGATTCCAAGCCCAGTTGAAACATACATGAAACCGTTGTATCCCAAAAAATTATTTACATTTTTATCACCTTGTACTGAAGCTAAATTGAGAGCAGGAATATTCACTACTGCGTTGTCTTTGATTTTATCAATGTTTCCGTTGGCGTATCCTACCCAAAAAGCGTTGGAAATTGGATCAAAATGCAATGCTGAAAGATTGACATCGGAAAGAAAATTAACGTCCGTCCAAAGTGTACTTTCACCTGCTTCGATGTCGTATTCGACCAAACCAGAAGGAAAAGCCGCCATCACCAACCCATTTCCCGTGGCAACGTCAATGGTTTTGGTTGGAGAAACATGCAGTCTCCATTGTCCCGTACCAATTTGCGCCTGTGAAAACAAGAAAGCAAAACAACATCCCAAAAAAGCAATTAATTTCATGTATAAAATATTCAATTGACAGTTTGACTAACGTTTAAAAGTTAAAAATATTGGAAAAATGTCAGTAAAAGGCGAAAGTTAAGAAACAAATCAAAAACGCTTGTAGTTTTATGGCAGAGATGTTACCTTTGGTGCAGATAAATTTAAAAAAGGCTGCGTGGCGCAATTGAATAGCGCATCAGATTTCGGCTCTGAGGGTTACAGGTTTGAATCCTGTCGCGGTCACAAATTCAACTCAAAGCCCCATTCCACAAAGGTTTGGGGCTTTTTTTACCCTATAACCCCAATCGGATTTTTTATTACTTTAATTGTACTAAAGCCCTTTATTGGCTTAGCTTCCTTAGCTGAGGCATAAGTTTGATATGTTAAGTTTAATTTAATCTAAATGATTGTCCAGTTTATTGTGTAAAAAACTGGACATTTTATTTATATTTGCATTTAATTATATAGATTGAAAACAACTGATTACATAGCATTTATAATAGATAGGTTTCCGAAAGGATATGTGTTCACCTATGTAGACTTTAAGGCTGAGGTGAGTCAGAAGCAAGCGCTAATTAAAGCCCTCAATCGAATGGCTTCATCCGGAAAAATAGCCAAACTTTCTAAAGGAAAATATTACAAGCCAGAAACAACATCGTTTGGAGATCTACTTCCTAATCAAAAACAAATTGTAAAAGATTTGCTGGAGGAGAAAGGAAAAATCAATGGATATCTTACAGGTTATAGCATTTACAATCAATTGGGATTAACAACGCAGGTAAGTAACACTATTCAGATTGGGAGGAATGAGATTAGACCCAGTTTCAAAAGAGATCAGTATACAATTGCTTTTATAAAACAGAAAAACATTATCACACCTGAGAATATTCCATTGTTGCAAATATTAGATGCAGTCCGCTACATTCAAAAGATACCAGATACTACTTCATCAAATTCTTGTATTCGATTTATTGCCATTTTGAAAAAGTTAAAAGAAAAGGATCTTTTATTGATCATGCGTTTGGCAAATAAATATCCTCCTGCTACACGAGCATTGTTAGGGGCCATGCTAGATGAGTTAGAAGCAACGAAAACGGAAGCGCTTTATAACTCATTGAACTCTATTTCCAAGTATAAAATAGCAGGTGTCAGCTCAGTTTTGTCCAACGCAGAAAAATGGAACATAATATGAAGTTACACCAAGATTCAAAGTTGTTTTCAGACACGATAAGAGCAGCTGCACAGCATTTAAACATCAAACTTGAGTTTGTTGAAAAAGATTATTGGATAACCTTGGTATTGTGTAAACTTTCAAGGAGTAAATTCTGCGACATTTCCGTTTTTAAAGGCGGGACGTCTCTATCCAAGGGATATAACTTAATCGAAAGGTTTTCTGAAGATGTAGATTTGGCAATCATTGATGATGGAAGTTCATCTGGAAATCAAGTGAGAACTATTATTCGAACTCTCGAAAAAGAAATTACTAATGGATTAAATGAAATTTCAGCCACCGGAATTACAAGCAAAGGGTCGCGATTTAGGAAATCTGTTTTTGAATATCCATCAATCAATAAAATTAATTTAGGCAATAACTTGATTGTAGAAATTAATTCATTTGCCAACCCATTCCCTTATAAACGTTTAACTATAAAAAGTATGGTTTATGACTTTTTAATTCAAACTGGTTACGAAACGTATATAAATCAATTCGATTTAAATCCATTTGAGGTGAATGTTTTAAGCGAGGAACAAACCTTACTGGAGAAACTAGTTTCATTAATTCGCTTTTCTTTTAATCCAAATCCAATCGATAGCGTATCTCATAAAATCAGACATTTTTATGATCTGTATTATTTGATGAATAAAACTGATTGTGCTTTATTTGTTATCTCTCAATCTTTTAAACACCGATTTGAAGAGATAATACAGCATGACCGTCAAATATTCGATGAACCTATGGGATGGCAATCCAAACAAATTATCGACTCACCGTTGGTGAATGATTTTGACAAACTTTGGGCTCAATTAAAATTCACCTATCAAACAGAACTTTCCGCTTACGCCTATAGGCCAATCCCAAATGAAGTTGATGTTTCGAATTGTTTTAAGAAACTAATAAAACAAATCATTTAAGACTTTTAGACTGTTTTTTTTCTTGGTAAAATCCAATCTATTTGAATGTTTAGAACCATTTCAATACTTGATTTTAGATAAATCAAATACTATCATCTAATTTTACAACATGACATCAAAAACGTAAAAAAATCAATTTTCTAAACCTAAGATAGTAATAGTTGTTCTGAAAAAAGGCCTTTTTAACCTGTATTTTTACTAAAAAAAAGTATTTGGAACACAATTGGAACGCGTTTGGAACACTAGAGTCCTTATAAATAAAGGAAAAAGGTGCTGGTGTTCCAACTTTTCAAAAAGTATGTGTACCAAATAAAAAATAGTATTTATACCATTTGAAATTACCAATCTTTTACCTAAATTTGGTGTAATGAGAGTTCAATCATCATATAGTCAATCTAGTACACGCCCCTACTCCTTCCAAGCCCAGGAACACGACGATGAGGTGAAAGGTGATGGGAATTCTGTGAATTTTTCATTTAGGATGCATGACCCCAGATTAGGGAGATTTTTTGCGATTGATCCATTGGCGAATGAATATCCATACAATAGTTCATACGCTTTTAGTGAGAACTCTGTAATTAGTTTTATGGAATTTGAAGGTCTAGAAACAATAAAGCCTTTCAGACAAAATTTTGATTCAAAATTAAAATTTCAGGGGCAAACTTCAGGAGAAAGCTACAATTTACCTGGTTTGAAAACCAATGTTGTTAAAATTGAACAATGGAAGCAAAACGAAAATGGAACTTATGATTTGTACAAGGTTATCTACCGGGATGTTAACAGTTCGAAAGAATTTAGTGTAGAGTCATATGCTCAAGTAAGTAAAGAAAAAATTGCTGATTTTTTAAATCCATGGCGTCCTCCATTTAAGCCAGGTGGTCCTGGTGATCCAGAATGGGAAATGAGATCTTCGGGTGGAATACAATCAGCAACAATTTTAGAACCTGTTATGGAGATTGCAACTGAAGGTGTTTCTAGTGGACTTCAGGGGGCTGGAGTTGGTAAAGAGGACGCGGACAAAGCTGCAGGTGTCATAACATGTTTAGGGACTATTATTCTTTGTAAGAAATTAGGTTCAGTTAGTGGAGGAAAGGCTCCAACAGGTTCTGGTACTAGCCTTGCAAGAACATTGGGTACAGCCGGTGAAACTGCAGTAGGAACAACAGGGTCAAAAGTAAGAATACCGTCACTTACAGGAACTGCAAATTATAGGATTCCTGATCAAATGACTGACTTTGTTTTAAAAGAAGTTAAGAATGTAAAGTCTCAAGGATTAACTTGTCAAATAAAAGACTTTTTACTATATTCCCAACAAACGGGGCGTAGTTTTGAACTATATACTAGACCTACAACTAAAATAACCAAACCCTTGCAAAATGAGATTAACAATGGTAATATTACCAAAAAAACAATACCTGGAATGTGATTAGTTATGAATGAAATGGAAAAAATACAAGTATCGCTATCTAAAGTAGGGATTGAAATAAAAGATATTTATGAATTGGTAAATTCAAAAAAAACATATCCAGATGCCATTCCAGTACTCGTTTCTACTTTAACTAGCGGGATCGAGGAAGATAATCTAAAAGAAGGTGTAATTCGTGCACTTGCAGTAAAAGAAGCTAAAGGGAAAATTGGTAGCATATTAATAGACGAATTTCACATGACTTCAAAAGACAAGCCCCTTCTACGTTGGGCTATCGGCAATACAATGGAGGTTGTAATTGGAAAAGAGGATTTAGAAAAGGTAATAGAAATAGTACTTGACAAAAGTAATGGAATGTCACGTCAGATGTTTGTTGTTTCACTAGGAAATATAAAATCTGAAAAGAGTGAAAATGTACTTATTAACTTACTTGACGATGATGAAGTAGCAGCTCACGCGCTTAATGGATTGCGAAGAATTAGATCTGTAAAAGCTTTGGAAAAAGTTAAGCAGTTGCTTAACCACCCAAAACCATTAATAAGAAAAGAAGCAGAGAAAACGTTGAAGAAAATAGAGGTTAAAATTAGGTAAAGGGTCGTGGGTCGTGTATCAAATGTGTTGATTCTACATTAAAACAAATTTAAGATACTGATTTTCAAAACAAAGTTAATTATCGAAACCCCAATTCAAAGGTGTTCTCATAAGCGAGCACCCTTTTTTGTGCATTTTTGGAACTTTAAAATCAATAAGAAGATTATCAGTGTTTTTAATCAGCATAAACTCTATTCCAAACTTTAGGACAAATCCCATCTCAAATCTAAATTCAATTTCGTACCTTTGAATCAATGAGAATTCAACCATCATATAATCAGTCATTTACCGACCCGTACTCCTTCCAGGCCCAGGAACACGACGATGAGGTGAAAGGTGATGGGAATTCTGTGAATTATGCCTTTAGAATGCACGACCCAAGAATAGGACGTTTTTTTGCAGTAGATCCACTTGAGAAAGATTATCCATATTACACACCCTATCAGTTCAGTGGAAATGAAGTTATTAGAAAAGTTGAAGTCGAAGGTTTAGAGCCAGAAGATTATTTAATGAAAAAGTCAAATGTTGGCAAAACTTTTATAGCAGTTTCGCATGCAAATGGTCAAGAAGGAAAAAAATATTATTATAAACTAATTGCAAGTTCTAATTCTATTAGTTGGCATCAAGGTAACAGATATCAACCACCTAAACCAAAACCTGTTGCCCATACTGTAGCATCGCAAACAACAGTAATGGATTCTAAATGGATTTCAGCTGTTAAATTAGAAAATACTTTAAATTCCTATGCAATAAAAGCATGGAATAGAGGTGATGTGGGCGATTGCCTATACTATAAATTGAGAGCGGCCGAAAGTGGATTGGAAGGTGATGTTGGTTTTTATCGAAAAGGAATTCCTTTGATGGCTTCAACTGTGGGTACAATTTTAACTTTCGGCTCAGCAAGTCTTGTTGGTGGCGCAGTTGCTGGAGGTGCAGCGAGTGGTACAGGTAATTTTTTGGGGCAATGGGCACAGACGGGAGATATTTCAAAAGTTGATGGTCTTAGTGTAGGTTTATCCGCTTTTGGGGGAGTATTAAAAAATCCTTGGCTATCAACAAGTGTGACTTCAGGTTTGGATGCTGTTTTTGATTTAAAAGCGGAAAATGGACTTTCAATTATGGGAACTGAAAAAAAATCCGTTTCTCAAGGTCTTATGGATTTAGGTTTTGGTGCAGTCGGTGGTACTCAAAGTAAGTTACTAGAAGGAATGGGAGTAAAAGCAAGCGTTTTGAACAGTAGATCATTAATAATTGGAGGTTTACAACAATATGGTAATGGATTAGCATCGGATAAACTAAAGAAGAATAATGATAAGTAAGAAGGATAAGATTATTGGGTTTAGTGCTTTATCAATTGGAATATTGATATTCATTTGGGTGCATCTTTCAATGTTTTGGACTGATATTACTTGTGCAAAAATTATAAATTTAGAATATTCGAGAGGTTTAAAAGTGTACTTCCTTTATGATCGAAACGGTAAAATGATAAAAGATAATGTAAATATATCAAGTTTCAAATTTACAAGTTTAAAAAAATTAAAAAGTAAAAAATGTTGTCTTATTAAATATTCAATTTATTGGCCATACAATATTGAGATAATTGATAAAGATTTAAAAGCTAATTAGCTTCTCAATCTTTTCAATAATTTTTATAGTCGTGTATCACATTATCTGCTTTCAAATTCGCAAATCATTTACGATGATTTGCGAATTAGAAAGCTAAAAAAAAGTATTTTTTGTACGGTTTTAAGTTATCGTAAATGTTAGTCAGAAAAGAGAACGGTTGTTAGAAATCTTTAAAATCGAAATTTTTAACAAGGTGTATCAGAATATCTGCTACTTTAGGTAAACGAATTTAGGAATACAAGAACTGCTACTATGACTTATAAATACTGTAATTGTGCCTGTAAAAGAGGCTACGTTTGAAACGTGTTGATTTTGCATAAATCATAACTTTAAATTTGAAATCCAACAAAAAAATGTAGTTATTGAATCCCTATTTAAAACTTTAGTACAAATCCCATTTCAAATCTAAATTCATTTTCTTACCTTTGAATCAATGAGATTTCAACCATCATATAATCAGTTGTTTACCTGCCCGTACTCCTTCCAGGCCCAGGAACACGACGATGAGCTTAAAGGTGATGGGAATTCTGTGAATTACAAATACCGTATGCATGATCCAAGATTGGGAAGATTTTTTGCTGTGGATCCGTTAGCAAAAAGTTATCCATATTATACACCTTATCAATTTAGCGGCAATCGCGTTATCGATATGATTGAATTAGAAGGATTAGAACCTTATACAATTAATCTAACTGAACCTGGAGTAGCTATTTTTAATTCTGCTTCAATTACCCACGGATCTTCAAATCCAGGGATAGTATTTATATGTCCAGACGCAAAAGGCACGCAAGTTACAGTTACGAGAAAAATGACAACGTTTGAATTAAGTGCGAATAAACCAATAATAACGCAAAACAACCAAATCAAACAGGGGCTCCAATTTGGTCAGATTGAAATAGATGGAGTACCCGCGAAATTTGACACCAGACATAGTGTTAAGTCCGGTGAATTTGTTGCTAGGAGTACTTTTATCAACGGTTCAGAGCGGAAAGTGCCATTTTTAAGTGAAGTACCAAATACAGTAACTAATACAGTCGAGGGATCATCCGGTTACTCCGGAAAAGAATCAATAAAATTAAACATAGCAAATGGTGCAACGCAAGGTTCAGTTTCATTTGATCATTATGGTCCCCTGATTAATTCTTTTAGCGTTACTGACCAAGATGGAAATACTATTCCAATGATTACACTAGAAGCTGGTGGTATTACTGAATTAACTATTGTTCGTTTCGACATAAAGCCGGGGACGACAAGTATTAATTTGAATGTGTCTGGAATTCCTGATAAAACAAATCCGATAAATAACGAACGAATCCCGATGGATCAATGGAGAGCAGAAGTACTAACCTCTGGTCCAGTACCTGAATCATCAGTTGGGGATAGTTTCTATTATAATGAAAGTAATGCTGTAAGTCAAACGACATCAGGGGTTCAAATATCTAGAGCAAAAGGTTCAACTTATTCTAACCCCGTAAATCCATAATATGTATAAATTATTTTTATCTTTTTTACTTGGAACACTTTGTCATCAAAATATTTATTCGCAAGAATTTAAGAATTACTATGAAAATGGAAATCTAAAAGACGTTGGCTTTTTAGTAAGTGACTTATTACAAGGTAAATACACCCATTATTATGAAAATGGAAATTTGCATAGTACTTACTACTATGAAAATGGAAAAAAACACGGAATTCATATTGGATACTATGAAAATGGTAATTTATACTATTATTGCACTTATGATTTCGATGAGGTTATAGGTTCTGAAGTCTTTTTCTATGAAAATGGGAACGTTCAATTAATTCAAACAAGAGATAGGTGCGGCATATTAGACGGACCCCATATTGAATATTATAAAAATGGATCTATTGGTTCGAAATCAAATTTTGTAAAAGGGAAGGAAGAGGGTGAATTTAAAATTTACTATGAAAGTGGACAACTTAAGTTAGAGGGTTTCTTGAATAATAAAGGAAAACTGGAAGGTGATTGGAAAAAATTTGACGAAAACGGAAAATTAATTGAACAAAGAAAATATTTGAATGGCGAACTAGTGAAATAATTCAATAACATGTCATAACTGTTGATTTTATAAATTAATGCGAAAAAATCTTACATTCAAAAAAACTTGTTTAAACCCAAATTTAAAAGTGCTTAAAAATAGCTGGACTTTTTTTGAGCAATTTTGCTAATTCAAAATCAATATGTTGCCTAAGTGTACATTTTATATGGTGATAAATTCTAATTCAAAATTTAGTACAAATACCATTTCAAATCTAATTTCATTTTCGTACTCTCTCATTAATGATAATTCATACATAATATATTCAGGATTTTACCATTAATATTCCTTCTGAAGATTGGAGAATCATACATTGGATTCATCTAAATTTTCATTTCCAAATGAATCAGCAGTAGGGCAGGGGAGAACGTCAAAAAAATCATATTTATAGAGGATTACTTCGCAAATATTTTTTTGTAAATAAATGATCTAACCTGTCAAAAATAAATGTAAAAAGTACTTTTAGCTTTTATCAATGTCTCTTTCTTTTTTTACACAATTTCCCCAATCCAAAATCATCTCCAAATCCTTATAAAAGTTTGATTTTTCGACTTCAGAGGTCACAAAACAAAACGAGAATGGGAGCGAGAGCGTCATTCTCGTTTTTGTTTTTCTTCATTCTCTTTCCGATTCTCGTTTATATTGATTTAAATCAGGAGATTCTCCCCAATCCAAAACCATCTCCAAATCCTTATAAAAGTTTGATTTTTCGACTTCAGAGGTCACGAAAGCAGAGTGATAAACAGAATGAGAATGATGTTTTGAACTCTGCTTTTTTCATATCCATTCTGTTTCTCATTCTCGCCCTTTCGTGTCATTTACAATCGAATCGAAATATTCTCTTCTACTGTTCGAAAATTTTCTCAATCATGGGTCAAGGGTAGAACGGAAAACAGAATCAAAATGAGGATATTTTCCGTTTTTTTTTTGCGCCTATTTCCGTCTGCGGTTGCAAGTCCTCGTAGTTTTAAACTACTGTGGGCTTTCCACCTCCGCCGGGGCGTGGATGTATGCAACCGTTGACAGTTATAATTTTCAAAAGGTTTTAAGACAATAATTGCACTACAAATTAAGTTAAATCAACTTTTCAAATAAGGAGCCAATAAATCTTTACCTTCCCAAGTGCCCAATGTTTTGAAGGGCTGAAACCGCGTAAACATTTCTTCTTTATACCAATTTATTTGATGTGTTTTTTTGATGGCTTCGCGGTGTTCTAAACTGTTGTGAGCATAGTTTTTCAACGCTTCCAAGTTTTCCCAAATACTAAAAGTAGCCATTTGAACGACTGGCACCTCACCAACTCCTTTGGCATAAATAAGCCCTTCACAACCGCGTTGAATAGGCATTTGAGATGTGGGCACAAAACGCCAAAATTTAAACAATTTAGTTGTCTTAATGGTGGCGCGCGTTATTACAGCAATCAGCGGATTATTTGCGTCTAACTCTTGCGAAGGTGTAAATGGATTTCCTCCAGACCAAAGACCTTTGGTTTGAATGGGTTTCATAAAAATTGTCCACCGCTCAGAAGACTTTTCTTGGTATTGTTTGTAAATAGCTGAATGATTAAAAAAATCAATGGCGGCTTGTTCACTTTCCCACACTCCAAGCAATGCATAAACTCCCCAATCTGGAAATAGACTGAAACCAATGTCCCTGCCACTTCCCATGAGTTTATAAAAAATGAGTCCTGGGCTTTTTGCAATGAAAAAATGAGCAAATCGCATTTGACCAAAAGCCCACAGTTTAGATTTTAAACTTGGAAATTGAAATAAGGTGAGCGTGGTTATGGAAGCCATTTTTTAGTAAAGTTAGCCAAATAAATCAAGCGCCTTTTTTAATTAAAAAGGGTAGCTCACACAATGCCAAGGACAATGTTATTACTAAACAACGATTTCTAGATTATTGTTTGTCATTTTTTAAAATCCTGCTTTATAAAGCATTACATTTTGTTTTTTCCAAAATGTGTGAATCATACAAGCCATTTAAAAAATTATGTAATATACTACTTTACAAAGAGATGTAATCTTGCGACTAAAAGACTCACATAAAATTAAACAAAATGAAAAATTTTAAAAAAGCATGTTGTCAAGCAACTTTAATTATTGCAGTTATTGTTGGAACAACATCATGTATGAACAGCAAACCAGAAGACACGAAAGAAGTTGCGGAAGAAAAAAATGAACAAAAGTTTGACAACAAAATCACTGAAAAAGATGCTCAATTTCTTGTCAATGCGGCGGAAATGAACATGGAAGGTGTCAGCTTGGGACAATTAGCCCAACTAAAGGGAGGCTATAGTCACGTAAAAGACTTAGGCAAAATGATGGAGGATCAACACACCATTTCATTGAATGAATTAATTGAATTGGCGCAAACAAAAAATGTATCTCTTCCAACATTGCAAACGGAAAAAGGAAAAGAGACTTACACGCAACTAAGTGATGCATCAGCCAAGAAATTTGATAAAATGTATGCTGATTTGATGGTCAATGAGCATAAAGACGCGATCGCTTTATTTGAAAAAGCAGCTGAAAATTCAAGTGACTCGGACATAAAAGCGTGGGCAAACGCAACAATTCCAGTACTAAGAACACACCTTGACCAATCTTTAATGTGTCAAAAACAATGTGAGAAAAAGTAATCATCATCAAACAAAAAGCAAAATGAACAACACTGAAACCGCAGCAGGCAGCAACGAAGTTAATTTGAATAACAAGGAAGCCATTGACAAACTAAAAAATTTGGTAAATGATATTATGGTTTGCCTTTTCTGTACAGACTTAAAAACAGACGATGGCGCCACATGCCGACCAATGACAGCAATAAAAGTTTGCGATCAGGGAAACATTTGGTTTTTCAGCGAAAAGAGCAACGATAAAAACAAAGCCATTGCAACTGATAAAAATGTGCAACTCTTTTTTTCGCATCCCGGAAAGAGCGCTTACCTGGTTTTAAATGGAGAAGCAGAAATTATTTTAGACAAAAAGATAATTGAAGAACTCTGGACACCTGCGGCAAAAATTTGGTTTAAAGAAGGGAAAGACGACCCGAATATATCTATTATCAAAGTAACGCCAACCACTGCTTATTATTGGGACAACGACGGCAATAGGATGATTAACTTTCTAAAAATGGTGGCATCCGTTGCATTAGGCACAAATTTAATTTCAGGCAACCAAGGAACATTAAAAATATAAACTCAACTTGAATAATAACAGACTTTAGGATTGCAAGGAGAAATTAAGAATTGATTTATTAGATTGGTAGAACGGTGATCGGGAATATAAGTATTTTCCAATCTTCTATTTATAGCCAACGAAAAGGCAGGCGAGCCAGTGAACCGTTAGTCAGTAAGTAATTTCTCTAAACAATTTTTTGTCTAAAACACGCACCAATTTTAAAAAATAAATCATGATACATCACTTAGAAAATTTACCAACAAATATCGTTGGCTTCAAAGCTACAGGAGAAATCACTCAAAAAGATTTTACAGAAATTGTAATGCCAAAAGTAAAAGCACTGATTGATGAAACAGATAAACTGAATTATCTTTTAGTTCTTGATACTTCGTTAAAAAACTTCACCATCGGAGCATGGATGAAAGATGCGATGATGGGCATCAAACATTTAACCAAATGGAACCGAGCAGCCATCGTTTCTGATGTTGAAGCGATTCGAAATTTTACCAATTTCTTCAGCTACTTGATGCCAGGCGAATTTAAAGGATTTGAGCACAGTGAGTTGCAACAAGCCATTGATTGGGTTTCAGAAAAAAATTAATTACCAAATATACCTTCTACTACCGACAAAAAGCAGTGAATCTCGCTTGAATATTTGTAACAAAAGTTTTGATTTAGTACTGGAAATTTCTCCATTCTCGTTTTCCTTCCCATTCTTTCTCTGGCGCCTTTTCCGTCGGCGGCTGCAAGTCCTCGCGATTTGCAACCACTGTGGGCTTTCCGCCTCCGCCGGGGCGTTAGGATGGATGATGTGTTTGACTATTATACTATCAAAACAACTTATTATTTGGAAACATTCAAAAAGGTAAAAGCATCAAACTCCAAACCCCTCGCCCATCCTTCGAAAAATTTGAACGACTGATATAAAATTCTTCCCCCATTTCACCACCTCCAAAAATCGAATAACCACAATAAATTTCTATTTTTGAACCTAAATTTTCCGCGATGATTACACCCTATAACGATGAATATTTCATGAAACAAGCTTTTCAAGAAGCGATGAAAGCATTTGAAATGGGAGAAGTGCCTGTTGGTGCGGTGGTTGTTGCAAATAATCACATCATTGCCCGCGCGCACAATTTGACGGAACAATTGACCGATGTGACGGCACATGCTGAAATCCAAGCAATCACAGCTGCTGCCAATTCTTTGGGAGGAAAATATTTACATGGTTGCACCTTATTTGTCACAATTGAGCCTTGTGTGATGTGCGGTGGCGCTTTGTATTGGTCGCAAATTGACCGCGTGGTTTTTGCTGCGAGAGACGAAAAACGTGGCGCTGGAAAATTAGGTGAAAGCATCTATCATCCAAAAACATTGATTTCAAACGGAATTATGGAAAATGAATGCAGTGAATTGATGAAGTCTTTTTTCAAATCGAAAAGGTAAATTAATTTCTATGAAAAAATTAACGCTTTCATTCGCTAATATTCTGTTTTTTGCACTTTCAACTTTTTGTCAATCAAACAAGTTTGATAAAAACAAACCCAATCAGTTACCGTTTGAAGAAGTAGAATCTATTTTCAATGATAGCATCAAAACCTTATTCAAAATTGATCTACCGATTTTTAAAGTTTACCAATACAAGCAACAAGCAGACACCGCGTTATTGGTGTTAACTGAATCAAATACAAATCGATTTTACGACACCATTGCACCGCCAAACACGCAAATAAAAGCCTATTCTTTCACTAGAAAAAATGGGAAATTAGCTTTGGTATGGGAAATTAAAGATTTTTGCAGAAAAGAAACCAAAGATTTAGAAGCGGAAGAAAATATTTGGTCTTGGACCAAGTACATTAACCTAATTGACTTGAATCAAGACAAAATAATCGACCCTATCATTGTCTATGGAACTTTTGGAATCAACAATTTTGATGACGGTAGAATTAAGATTCTAATTATCAATCAAAACAATAAAATTTGGATTAGACATCAAAATGGCGTGCTAGATTTTGAACGCAACACCCAAGTTGATATGGCTTTCTATTCACTTCCAATGGAGATACAAAATCACGTGAAAACAATTATCGGAGATTTAATTGAAAATAACTTTGCTCTTTTTCCTAATGGTTGGAAGGAAGCAATGAAAAATCATCAGTCAACTTTTGACGAAAAAACAAAATGACGATCAATTTATCATCCAATTTTTCGAATTCACTTTCCTAGTAGACCGTTTAACATTCTTTGCTGATTAAATTCAAAACTTTGTTTTACTTTGCGATTTCAAAATAGTAAAAGTATGAGTTTGAACATCGATTTACTCGCAAAAATATGCAAAACACCGGGCGCACCTGGATTTGAACAAAAAGTACGCGCTTTGGTCTTGGAAGAATTAGAAGGTTTGGTTGACCAAGTTGAAGTGGATAACATGGGCAATGTTTACGCCATAAAAAAAGGAAAAGCTGACAAAAAAGTTATGATTGGCGCGCACATGGACGAAATTGGATTCATGGTGACGCACATCGACGACAAAGGATTTATCCGTTTTCACACTTTAGGTGGATTTGACCCTAAAACTTTGACAGCTCAACGTGTCATCATTCATGGAAAAAAAGACGTGATTGGGGTAATGGCTTCCAAACCGATTCACGTGATGACAGCAGACGAACGCAACAAAGTGGCCAAATTATCTGACTATTTCATCGATACAGGTTTGACTCCTGAAGAAGTGAAAGATTTGGTAAAAATTGGAGATTCTGTGACACGTGAACGTGAATTCATCGAAATGGGTCAATGCGTAAATTCAAAATCTTTGGATAATCGTTTGGCGGTTTTCATCTTGATTGAAATGTTCAAAAACCTGAAAGGAAAAGAAGTTCCTTACGATATTTACGGCGTTTTCACGGTTCAAGAAGAAGTTGGTGTGCGTGGTGCAAATGTTTCTGCATTGAAAATTAATCCTGATTTTGGATTTGGACTCGACACAACCATCGCTTTCGATTTACCTGGCGCTGCAGCACACGAAATGATTACCAAATTGGGCGAAGGAACGGCGATTAAAATCATGGACGCATCGACAATTTGTGATTACAGAATGGTAGAATTTATGAAAAATACTGCCGACAAACACAAAATTAAGTGGCAACCAGAAATTTTGACTGCAGGTGGAACAGATACTGCGGGAATTCAACGAATGACACAAGGTGGTTCAATTGCTGGAGCAGTTTCAATTCCGACAAGACATTTACATCAGGTGATTGAAATGGCCAATAAATCAGATATTCAAGCAAGTATTGATTTGCTTACAGCTTGCGTTTCTGAATTAGACCAACACGATTGGAAATTCTAATTGGAAACAAAAAAGCGTGGATTTTGAGTTTTCCACGCTTTTTTTTAGCTTATTTTTCTAGTTACAAGACGGTATAGTCATATCATCGAAAATATCAATATCTGATTTATATCTTGTTAACAAATCTCTTTTCTGTTGGCAAGTAAGTTCGTCTTCAATTCGATCATAATCCCAACTACGTTCTGAAGGCGCAATTTTATCAAAATTTTGATACATAAAATCAACCCAAAGTCTCGTTTCAGTTGAATTCAAATCACTTAAAAACATGAATGAATTATTAAATTCATGAATTGATTCTCTTATACATCCTGATTTTCTATAGGAATCTAAAAATGTACTAAAACAATCGTGTTCACCGAGATCTTTCAATAAATTGATTTTCTCAATCATGTCTTCTTGACCGCTTTCTGGCAATTCACAGACATTATAAACCATCTTCTCAAGCGCTTCTCTGAAAGATTTTCTAATCGTTTTACTGACAGGAAAATTTCCATAGTCTAACCTAATTGAAAAATAATCAATGTTGCCATTTTGATTAAATTCCTTTAATCTCAATTGGTCTTCTTGTTCAATTCCAGATTTACCAACCAATTTTTCTAGCCATCGAATGTAAGACTCTACAGGAATATCATCTCGCGATTGACTCATCGCCAAAACAATATTTTTTCTCCACTTAGAGGATTGTCTGTCATGTTCGATAATTCTATCTTCATTTGCAGCTGACAGGTCATTCAAATCTTTGTCAATCAACATGTAGGAAGCTTCAGTATTCAATTCATCATCAGGTGAAACACTACATAAAATATCAACCAATACTCTGTCATCCAAATTTTCTAAAGTTTTGTAACCTGAAAGGTGATCTAAAATAGCTTTTCTCGGGGACTTTAAACTATTTAAATCCAATGATTTGAAATCATAAATTTTATCCTTACTGTCCGAAAATTTGGAATAGGAAACAAAAAAATTATTTTTAAAAACATCAAAAATAGCTGCCGTTTTATTACCAATTCCGATTGCAAAATGACTTCTGTCTTTAGATTGTTTGACTTTCAATTGACTGATAAACCAATCAATTTCAGAATCTTCTGTGCATTTATAGCGCATTAATGTTCTTCGTTGTGGCGATTTTAATGCATAAACATATTCGAAAGTTACATCGCGACCGCTGAATAATTTCCCCCTGCGCTTGCTAATTTTGATTTCAACTAAATCTACAGGCAGAGAAATAGCTTTCCCGCCATGCATGAACTCAAACATTTCAGTATCCAAAACTTTGGAAGTCGTGATGGTTTGACAAGAAGTGACTAAAACTAAAAAAGCAGCACTTAAAAGAAAAATGATTTTACGCATGACTAAAAATAATTGAAGATTCATCTACCAAAGAGTCGCCGCGCATTCTCAGAAACAACTGAATCAAAGCAACAACATCTTTTTCACAATATACTTTGATGCGCTCCAAATCATTTTCTTCGTAATAAACACGGGCAACATCTGCACCTGAAATATCATCTTTAGGTGTTGGAATTTGAAAAATATGACACAAAAGTGCCAATGAAGTATACGCTTTGTAATCTCCAAATTTCCACAATTCCATGGTATCTAAATGAGAAATTTCCCAAGGTTTTTTTCCAGCAATATCTAAAATGCTTGGAAGTTTCATTCCGTTGATTAACAATCTTCTGCAAATGAAAGGGAAATCAAATTCCTTCGCATTGTGACCGCACAAAATATGATAAGGTGTATTGTATCTGTCTTCCAATAATTTGACAAATTGTTTCAGTAACGTTTCTTCATCATCGTGGTAAAAAGACTTCAAACGAAGTTCTCTTCCTGTTCGGGTTTCGTGGACAAAACCAACGGATATACAAATAATTTTTCCGAATTCAGCATAAATTCCCGCGCGGTCATAAACGCCTTCTGCATCTGTTTCTTTTTGTAAAAATTTGGTTTTTTGGTCATACAATTTTTGTCCCTCAGGACTCATTTCATCAAAGGTTTGGTGTTGTGGAACTGTTTCTATATCGAGAAACAAAACTTTGTCAAGCTGTATTTTTTCTAACATGTAATAATGGTTTTGAATAGAATGAAATTACGCTAAATTTTTAGATTGTCAAACTTTCAATCAATATTTTTTGGTTTTATTCTCTGATTTTCAATTCAAAAAAAAGCTACTTTCATTCTGAAAGTAACTAGAACAAATTTTTGTTTCATCAAATTAAAATATATAAATCCTATCTTTGTTCTAATTCAAAAACAATGGCAGAAGATTTATTCATTCAGGGAAATTCCAAAGCGGAAAAATACGAAACGTTGCTTCCACAATTGCAAGCGTTGATCGCTGGCGAAGCTGATTGCGTAGCTAATTTGGGAAATCTTGCTGCTGGTTTGAAGGAAACATTTGGTTTCTTCTGGGTCGGATTTTATTGGGTGAAAAACGATGAATTGGTACTCGGACCGTTTCAAGGTTCTGTTGCATGCACACGAATTGCCAAAGGAAGAGGCGTTTGTGGCACTGCTTGGGAACAAAAATCGATTCAATTGGTGCCAGACGTTGAACTTTTTCCAGGACACATCGCCTGCAGTTCATTTTCGAAAAGTGAAATTGTAATTCCAATCATTCATGGTGAAAATGTTGTCGGTGTGATGGATGTCGACAGCGACGAACTCAACGATTTTGATGAAACGGATGCAAAATATTTATCAATTATTTGTCAATGGATAAGCGCTTATACTTTTTAATTTTTACCCTTGTTTTACTCTTGGGTTCTTGCGCGCAAGTTGGCACCATTACAGGCGGACCAAAAGATGAAACGCCACCAAAAACGTTCGAAAATGGCGTTACACCTCCCAATGGAAGCTTGCAGTTTCAATCTAAAACGATTGAGCTAAAATTCAATGAATACATCAAACTCAATAATCCAACGGAAACAATTTCACTTGTTCCTGCGGATGCGAAAATCGTAGCTACAACGAAAAAGAAAACGGTTACATTGAACATTGAGGGAGATTTAAAACCTGCGACAACTTATGCGATTTACCTGAATGGAACGATTCAAGACATTACTGAAGGAAATGATTCTTTGATGCAATATGTTTTTTCCACAGGAGATTTTATCGACACTTTAAAATACGCCACATTTGTGACTGACGCCTTTACTTACCAACCATTGAAAGATGTTTTGGTCGGACTTTACGGCGCTTCAGACAGCATTTACAAAGCAAAACCTGCCTATTTTAGCAAATCCGGTGCAGATGGTAAAGTCGAAATGTCTTACATCAAACCTGGACAATATCAAATGTTGGCGTTTGAAGACAAAAACAAAGATTTGACACTGCAAAAAACAGAACGTGTTGGATTTCGAAACGAATTGATTCAAATTGATTCAAGTGTTGTAGACAGCATTCCTTTGCGGGTTTTCAAACAAAAAGGCGGAATAAAAACGCGTGCTGCATTTCAAGGTCCAGCCTTGGTGAATGTAGGTTCTAACCGAAGTTTGGAAAATGCTTCTTTTTTGGTGAATGGAATTCCTGCGAATGTAAATCATGTCTTTAGAAAAGATTCCATTTCATTGCTTGTTGATCATCAAAATAAAAGTTCGTTGGAACTGATTGTAAAAACAAATGAAGCCATTGACACTTTCAATATCAAAACTTTTGAAACGGAAAGAAACAAGAAAGCAGGATTTGAAACGAACTTGAAAAATGGTATTATTCCAACGGGTGAAAAGCTGATTTTGAAGTTTACAGATTACATTGATTCTTACGACAAAAATCTGATTTATATTGAAAATAAAGATTCGTTGAAACTAAATTATTCATTTAAAAAAATTGATTCAAATAAGATTGAAGTATCTATTCAACCAAATGAATTTAAAAACTTATATTTCAATTTATTAAAAAATTCAATTAATTTCAAAAATAATAACGAATTTACTAGTTCAAAAATAGAAATTAAACAATTTTCTGAATCAGAATTTGGGACAATCATTTTATCTACTAAAGGTATTCCAGAAAATGCTTTCGTTGAAATTTTACAAAAAAATGTAGTGGTACAAACTTGGTATCCAAACGACATAAAGAACAATCAAATTGTTGCGAAATTGTTGCCTGAAACTTATACTTTCAGAATTGTTTTAGATGAAAACAAAAACCAACAATGGGACGACGGTTCATTGGAAGAAAAAATTCAACCTGAAGAAATTTTATTTTTCACAAAAGGTGTCAAAGTCAGAGCCAATTGGGAAATTGAAGTTGCTTTGATTCCTGAAAAATAATGGACAGCAACGCCACCATAAAATCAGCATTCAGTTCATGGAAAATGGCGATTGCCATTTTTTTAGGACTTGGAATTGCAGGTTGGATGATGTTCAACAGTTTGCAGCAAAAACATTTTGTAGAAACAGCAAAAGCCAAAGGAAATTATTCCTGGATTGATGCCAATCACAACCAAAAAGTCGATTTTCATCAAACGAGCGAATTCAAAAAAACAAAAAACGGAGATTATAAAATCGAAGAAATTGGTGATTTGTTGCAGCAAATCAATTGGACAGGAAAATCTTTATTTTGGATTTTGATGGCGTTGGTTTTCATGGTCGGTCGAGATTTTGCATACATGATAAGAATCAAAATTTTAACGCAAAAACGGTTGACTTGGAAATCGAGTTTCAACGTTATCATGTTGTGGGAATTTGCTTCTGCGCTTTCGCCCGGCGTACTTGGTGGAACAACCGTTGCGATGTTTATTTTAAACAAAGAAAAAGTAGAACTGGGAAGATCAACCGCCATTGTCGTGATTACCGCAATGATGGACAATTTATTTTACGTATTGTTGGTTCCGTTCCTGTTTCTTTTCATCCAACCAAGTTTACTTTTTCCTTCTGAAACAGGTGCGCAACAAGGCGTTGAAGCAGCATTTTGGTTGGCGTACATCATTTTCTCTTCGGTTTGTGTTTTGCTTTTCGTCAGTATTTTTTACTATCCACAATTAATGAGTCGCTTTTTGAATTTTGTGTTCAGATTGCCTTTCCTTAAAAAATGGCGAAATAAAGCGCAAGAAACTGGAAAAGAAATCATTGTAACTTCCAAAGAATTCAAAAAAGAATCTTGGAAATTTTGGTTGGGCAGTTTTGGCGCAACAGTTCTTTCTTGGACATCAAGGTATTTGGTAATCAACTGTATTTTAGCCGCTTTCTTAAATCTAAGCTTCAATAACCACTTTTTTATTCTCGCCAAACAACTGGTTTTATGGTTGCTCATGCGCATCAGTCCAACGCCAGGCGGAAGTGGCGTCGCGGAATATGCATTTGGCGAATTAATGTCAGATTTTAGTCATTCTGCACTGCTCTTAGCTGGACTGGCGCTTTTGTGGCGATTAATTTCTTATTTTCCTTATTTATTTATTGGCGCTTTGATATTACCTAAATGGCTGAAAAAGAAAGATTAAGAGTGATATTAAAAAATTATGTAATTTATATCAATTCTAAATTAACTTTTTTGACAAAACCATGACAAACCAAAAAGACTGTATTCCCAACTTTGCAGTAGAATCAAGAGAATACATGTTAGAACAATTTCATATCATAGCATTTACGCACAGAAATTTCGATGTCAGCGAGGTTGGGAAATTACACATCCAATCAGACTCACAAGAATCTCGTTTAGGTGCAGTTAAAAATGAAATGAAATTGAGCGAATTGATGTTTCTATCTACTTGCAACCGAGTTGAATTCCTTTTTTGTACGGAAGAAGCTGTTTCTGAATCTTTTTTGATGGATTTCTTTTCTAAATTGTATCCAAATTATGAAAATGAACAAATTCAAAATTTTGTCAGTTTAGGAAACGTTTACTCAGGATTATCCGCAGTTGACCACATTTTGCAAGTTGCTTCTTCGATTGATTCAATGATAGTGGGCGAAAGAGAAATCATCACGCAAGTGAGAAACGCTTTTGAAGATTCTAGAAAAATGAATTTGACTGGCGATTTTATCCGTTTGGTAATGCGTCACACGGTAGAAACTGCGAAAAAAGTGTACACTGAAACCAACATCGCAAGACGTCCCGTTTCTGTTGTAGCTTTGGCTTACCATACTTTGAGAGACATGAACATCTCATTAGATGCGCGTATTTTGATCATCGGTGCGGGAATGACCAATACCAACATGGGAAGATTTTTGAAAAAACACAAATTCAAAAATTTCGCCGTTTTCAATCGTACTTTCTCCAAAGCTGAAACATTGGCTGGAGATTTACACGGAATCGCTTATCCGTTGGAAGCGTTGAAAACATATGACAAAGGTTTTGACATCATCATAACTTGTACAGGTTCTGAAAATCATGTGATTACTCCTGAGATTTACGAACAATTGTTGGCAAATGAAACCAGCAGAAAAGTTGTAATCGACATTGCTATTCCACATGATTTAGACGCAAAAATCGTTGCAAAACATAATGTTACGCACATTTCGGTAGATGTATTGCAAAAAATATCAGACCAAAATTTGAAAGAAAGATCAAACGAAATCGCACATGTAGAAGAAATTTTATTGGAATCGATTTTGAACTTTCAACACATTCAAAAAGTGAGGTCTGTAGAAATAGCGATGCGCGAAGTGCCTAAAATGGTGAAAGAAATTCGTTCAACTGCCGTTAATGAAGTTTTCAAAAACGATTTGAACAACCTAGACGATGAATCCAGAGAAATCTTGGAAAAAATCATTGGATACATGGAAAAGAAATACATGAGTATGCCAATGAAATTGGCGAAAGAAATCATGTTAAAATAATATCAAATTACTGATAATCAAAAACCCAACTCATTCATGAAAAAAATTGTAATCGGATCTCGTGGAAGCGATTTAGCTTTGTGGCAAGCCAATCATGTTAGAAAACAATTGGAAGATTTGGGTCATGAAATTGAAATTAAAGTAATTGTTACACAAGGCGATGCAATTCAGCATTTGAGTTTTGACAAATTAGAAGGAAAAGGTTTTTTCACCAAAGAAATCGAAACAGCTTTATTAGAAGGAACGATCGATTTGGCAGTACATTCTCACAAAGATTTAGAGACAAATCCACCGAAAGGATTGATGATTGCCGCAGTTTCTGAGCGTGAAGATCCATCTGAATTGTTGTTGATTAATAAGTCCAAAGTTGATTTGAATCAAGAATGGAATTTGATTGAAAATGGAATTATCGGCACTTCTTCTGCAAGAAGAAAATCTCAAGTAATTCGTTTCAGACCTGATTTGGAAATAAAAGATTTACGTGGAAATGTTCCTACAAGAATTCAAAAGTTAAGAGACGGAAACTACGACTCCATTTTATTGGCCAAAGCGGGAGTTGATCGTTTGCAATTGGATTTAAGTGATTTTCACATGGAAGTTTTGGATCCAACGGTTGTAATTCCAGCTCCAGCACAAGGAGTTTTGGCTTTGCAAATCAGAGAAAGCGATACAGAATTATTCGAGATTTTACAACAAATCAATCATCCAGAAGTAGCACAACGCATTGGTGTTGAACGAAAAGTATTGAATTTATTGGAAGGCGGATGTCAATTGCCATTGGGCGTTTATTGCGAAACTGAAAGTAAAGTGTATGTTTCCCACGCAAAAAACTGGGAAGACGGTGCAGACTGGATGTTGTATGAATTTGATGAATTGGAAAATATGGCAGAATTAATTGTCGAAGAAATCAATTCTGACGAAGATTAAACGTTATGAAATTCAATACTTTAATCACCAAAACTGAAGACGAAGTGTCTGAATTGAAAAAGTTTTGTGATGAAAACAATTTACAACTGATTTGCAATTCATTCATCGAATTTGAACTTGTAAAAGCAGAAATCCCCAACAACTTTGCTTGGATTTTCTTTGGAAGCAAAAGAGCCGCCCATTATTTCCTAAAACAAGCTTCAATTCCAGCAAAATGCAAAGTGGCTTGCATCGGTCAAAAAACGAAATCCCATTTGGAAAAAATGGGTCTAAAAGTTGACTTTTTTGGGCAAGAATCTGGAAATCCTGAATCAGTTTCAAATGAACTAAAAAAACAAATTCAAACTGCTAATTTAATTGTTCCTATTTCCAATATGAGCGACCATTCCATCGCAAAAACATTTCCAAAAAATCAAGTTTCTGAAATTGTTGTTTACAACACAAAAGGTAAAACTAAAAAAATAGATGAAAAATTGGCTGCGATTGCATTCACAAGTCCTTCTAATGTAGATGGTTTTTTGCTGGAGAATTCAATTTCCGACAATTGCAAAATCATCGCTTGGGGGAAAACAACTGAAAAGCATTTAATGTCAAAAGGTTACAATCCATATTTCACTTTAAAAACTGCATCAGAAACGGAATTGATCGAGATTTTACGCATATTATAACCCTATTTCGTATTTCAAAAAAGTCAATTATTGCATTAGTTTGTTAAAATTTCACTATTCTTGTATAGCGTTTAAATAAGCTATTCATGAGAATAAGTTGCTTTTTATTGTTGTTCATTTGGATTATTTCTGGCTGTGATAGCTGGAATTCCAAAGAATTTGAGGACGCTGGCGGAACTTTCAGAATGGTAATAGACATGGATTTGGGAGCAAAACATCCAAATTTAGTCACAGATTATTACACCAACACCGTTTTCACTCAAATTTATGAAGGCTTGGTTTCACTCGATCCAGAGAATTTGAAAGTGAGACCACAAATCGCAGAATCTTATACAACTTCCTCAGATGGGTTGATTTATACTTTTAAAATCCGAAAAAACATTTTATTTCATCCGCACCAGGCGTTTGCGTCAGATGACGATCGAATTTTAACAACAGACGACATCATTCACAGTTTCGAACTTGCTTGTACCAAAGACAAAAGGGGTTTGCCAACTACTGCTTACACCACGATTTTTGAAAAGAATGTGTTGGGAGCTAAATCATTTTTCGAAGGAAAAGCCAAAAAAATCGCTGGAATCCAAGTCAAAGAAGGGAAACTGGAAATCAAATTGATTGCACAAGACATCAACTTCCTGAATAAACTCGCGAACATCAATGCTGCGATTACGTCGAAAAAAGTATTTCTTTCCAAGAAAAAAGACTTCATTGGAACCGGACCATTTTGGTATACGGAAACATTAAATGATGCGCAAAAAACCATCGTTTTAGAGAAAAACACCGATTACTATTTGAAAGACAGCAAAGGTTGCAATTTACCTTATTTAGACCGATTGGAATTTATCGTTGAATCCAACAAACAAAAGCAGCTGGCACTTTTTGAAACGGGAAAAACATCGATTATTACTTCTTTACCCACTGAAGGAATTACCAAAATGTTGGACGGAAGAATCAAAGATTTCAATGGCGTTCCGCCAGTTTTAGTATTGCGAAACAATCCACTATTGGTCACAAATTACTATTTTTTCAATATGAAAGACCCTCGCTTTCAAGATTATCGGGTGCGACAAGCTTTCAATTATGCAATCAATCGAACTGCAATCACAAAGAACGTTTTACTTGGTCAAGCGCATGAAATTGGAATTTATGGTATTGTTCCACCGGTTAAAAGTGTATTAAAAAACTATGATTTTGAAGCAGTCGGTGCAGTTGGCTACGATTTCAATCCAGAATTGGCCAAGATGTTACTCGCTGAAGCGGGATATCCCGACGGAAAAGATTTTGGGGTTGTCAATCTAAGATTCAATTTTGGAGAAGTAGAAAGCGCAGTTGCGGCAGATTTTGCAGATCAAATCATTAAAAATTTGGGAATTACAGTCAATTTGACAAGTTCAACTTTCGAGGAATTAAACCAAGATGCAACCAATTTGAAAGGCGATATTTTTCGTTCCGCTTGGAGTGCCGACTACAATAGTCCAGAAACCTTTTTGCAAAATTTTTATGGAAAATTGGTTCCGAAAACCATCGGAGAACCTTCTGAAATCAATCAATCACGCTATTTGAATCCAAGTTTTGACACCTATTACGAAATGGCTTTGCGCGAGCGGAAAATTTCTGAACAACAACGTTTTTTCAATTTGGCAGAAGTTGAATTGATGAAAAATCCTCCATTGATTGCTTTGTGGTACGCAGGCGACAATCAAATCATTTATTCAAAAGTTAGAAATTTGAAAGAAAATCCAATGAATTACTTCAATTTCAGGGAAGTATATTTTAAAAATTGGACCAAGGAAGAATACCAAAACCAATACATGAAATGAAAAATCTAGTTTTAATTTTATCCATTTGTTTATCGGCTTTTTACAGCTATTCACAACTTTCTCAAAATGTTCGCGGTAAAGTCGTTGACAACGAAAGTAATTTCCCGTTGTTGGGTGTGAAAATTCAAATTTATACTGGAGATTCAACTAAAATATACAAAGCCACCACGAATGAATTAGGTGAATTTGAAATCAAAAATGTCCCAGTTGGTAAACATGAATTGGTCGCTGATTATATTTCCTATGAACTCAAAACGGTTACAATCACAGTAAATACTGGAAAAGAAACGATTGTACAAATGACTTTAAATGAGGCGTATGTGAAACAAGAAGAAGAAGTTGTGGTGAAAGCTCAGCGCAAAGGACAAACGATGAATGAACTTTCATTTATTTCTTCGCAACAATTTAGTGTTGAAGAAACCAACCGTTATCCAGGTTCAAGAGCCGATCCAGCGAGAATGGCATCTAATTTTGCTGGCGTGCAAGGAGCGGATGATTCTCGAAATGACATCGTAGTTCGTGGAAATTCTCCACTTGGAATTGTATGGAAAATTGAAGGTGTCGATATCCCAAATCCTTCACACTTTGCGATTTCTGGAAGTTCGGGCGGACCAGTTTCTATCTTAAATAACAAGATTCTAGCGAATTCAGATTTCTTCATGAGTGCGTTTCCAGCAGAATACGGAAACAGTACTTCTGGAATTTTCGACCTTAAATTGCGTAACGGAAATGAGAAAATGCATGAAATTACAGGTCAATTTGGGGTTTTAGGAACTGAATTGATGGCAGAAGGTCCGATGAGTAAAAGCGGAAAATCGAGCTATTTGGCGATGGCAAGGTATTCAACGTTAAGTATGTTCAAAGCGATTGGCGTTCAAATTGGAACCGATGCAGTTCCGACTTATGGCGACATGGCTTTCAAATTAAATTGGCAGTTGAAAAAAGGTGGTTCATTGTCTTGGTTCGCCATTGGAGGAAAGAGTAACATTGCCATCAAAATTTCAGATCAAAAAGAATATTCCGCTGAATTTTATGGCGAAGGAGATCGAGATCAATACTTTGGAACAACGATGGGTGTTTCTGGATTGACCTATAAA
Organism: Flavobacteriia bacterium; assembly: GCA_947450325.1. Taxonomy (GTDB): domain Bacteria; phylum Bacteroidota; class Bacteroidia; order Flavobacteriales_D; family Crocinitomicaceae; genus JAQVCM01. Next base: position 51,513 of record CANFUT010000002.1, on the reverse strand, counting down.
AAATCGTTAAGCGAAAAAACTTACCTCACTTCTACCCTATCTCTTTCTTACGAAAAGCAAAATTCTCATCACAATTATCTGATTAGAACATTAGATACAACTTATCAAAATGGAAATCCAATCTATAACATCAATGTTGATTCGATTTATCCTTTGATGGGCTACGCTTTTAGAACCACAAGATTGTCAGGCTATTTGAGTATTGTCCACAAAATCAACAAATACCATTTGATTAAAGCTGGTTTTAATGTGGAAGAGCAATTCATGAAAATGGTTGATTCTGCGTTGACAGTAGACCAATCAAAATTTGAAACAAGATGGAATTATACAGGAACTGCGATGTTAGTTCAACCTTTTGTTCAATGGAAATGGAGAGTAAAGGAAAACATGGATTTAACTGCTGGTTTGCACAGTCAATATTATTCTTTTAGCAATAGTTTGAGTCCTGTTGAACCACGCATCGGATGGAAATTAAGATTGAAAAAAGCACAATCTATTTCTGCTGGCGCTGGATTGCACAGCCAAACGCAACCAAATTATACTTACACTTACCAAAAGATTGATGGCAACGGAAATCCTTATTTACACAATAAAAACATGGGATTTACGAAAAGTATTCACACTGCATTGGCTTACGAAAAATTCTTCAAGGGGAATTTACAAGTGAAAACAGAAGTCTATTACCAACATTTGTATAATGTTCCTGTTGATGTAAAAAGTTCGTCTTTTTCATTGATCAATCAAGGTAGTGGATTCGCACGCTTTTTCCCAGATTCATTGCAAAATACAGGAACTGGTCGCAATTATGGCTTGGAGCTGACCGTTCAAAAATTCTTCAATAAGTCGTTTTTCTTCTTGTTTTCTGCTTCGTTGTATGATTCTAAATACAAAGGAAGTGATGGAATCGAAAGAAACACTTCTTACAATGGAAAATATGCAACTAATTTCTTGGCAGGGAAAGAATTTAAGTTGAAAGAGAAGCAATCTATATCTGTGGGAGTGAAAATGACTTACGCAGGCGGAAAACGCTACGGTTACGTAAACCTTGCGGCATCAGAATTGCGCAAAGAAGTGGTTTTCTCCGATTCAGCATTCAATGAAAGACAATTCAAAGACTATTTTAGATTGGATTTGAAAGTAAATTGGAAATTCAACGCCAAATCAATGACGCATGAAATTGGACTGGATTTGGTAAACATTTTGAACACCAAAAATTTGTTGGGATTGGCATACGCGCCGGATTTAGCAAATCCAACCAAGGAACCACTTGCTATCAAACAACAATTGGGTTTCTTGCCGATTTTCTATTACAAAGTTGATTTCAAAGTGAAACGTAAAGCGTAGTTTTTTAATTTAGAATTTAAAATTAAGCTTTTAAATCATTGCCCGAATATCTTTCACGTTCAGTTGCAATGTCTCCAAGTCGCGCCAAATGTTGGATTCTAGGGTGTACAATACTTCGATTGGAAGGTTGCTCTCGATGATATCTAATTTGTCAATCATATTGAATGCAATGGCGTCAATTGTAACCTTGGAATTTGGTTGACCTAAAATCAATTTCAAATGCACGTCTTTAAGAACTTTGAAGGACTTTACATAAACATTTTGCGAAACAAAAACTGGTTTCATGTTTCCAGGTCCGTGCGGTTCCAATTGACTGATGATGCGTTTGAACTTTGGAATTTTATTCAGCAATTCATTTTCTTGAAAAATTTCATTGAAATTCAATGCGTAATCCACGATTTGTTGCGGAACTAAATCTTCTTTGGCAATCATCGATTGAACAACCGTTTCAAACTTTGCTTTGAATGCTTCCACATTTTCGAGTGGCAAAGTCATTCCTGCTGCAAAGGTGTGTCCGCCAAATTGTTCCAATAAATCAGTACATTTCTCCAACGCTGCATGGATATCCAATCCACGGATACTGCGCGCTGAACCAGTTGCTTTTCCATTGGATTCTGTTAAAACGATGGTTGGACGGTAATGATTTTCTATCAAGCGAGACGCAACAATTCCAATTACGCCTTTGTGCCAATCTTCTTGAAAAACAACAGTAGTAATTTTGGATTCAAAAGTGGAATCATTCTCTATTTGTTCCAGCGCTTCAGCAGTAATCAATTGGTCTAAATCTTTGCGTTCACTGTTGTTTTCATTGATGCTTTCTGCAATGGTTTTCAACTCTTCTTGGTCTTCCGAAATCATCAAACTGACCGCTTTTTTCCCAGTATGAATTCTTCCCGCAGCATTGATTCGCGGTGCGATGATGAAAACAACATTCGTTAAAGTCAAAGGCAATGCTTTTCCAGCGACACGCAAAATTTCAGCAATTCCAAGGCGTGGTTTGGCATTTAGTAATTGCAAACCAAAGTAACATAAAATACGATTTTCTCCCGTAATTGGCACAATATCAGCCCCAATTGAAATTGCCAGTAAATCTAATTGCTCAAACAATGTAGTCGTTTCCCAATCGTTGGCGATGCACAAACCTTGCAATAATTTAAATCCTACGCCACAGCCCGACAATTCTTTGTAAGGATATGCGCAATCAGCGCGTTTTGGATCTAAAACAAAACATTTTGGCAACGTTTCTCCAGGTGTATGGTGGTCGCAAACAATGAAATCGATGCCTAAACTGTTGGCAAAATCAACTTTTTCATTCGCTTTTACGCCACAATCGAGCGCAATAATCAGTTCAATATTTTGTGTATTTGCATATTCAATTCCTTGCGAGCTCACGCCATAACCTTCCGCATAACGATCTGGAATGTAAAATTCTATGTTTTTGTAATGTTCAATCAATACGTTCCACATCACAGCAACGGCGGTCGTTCCGTCGACATCATAATCGCCATAAATCATGATTTTTTGATTTTGCTCGATGGCCAAATTGATGCGTTCAACAGCTTCCTTCAAATCTTGCATCAAAAAAGGATCATGTAAATCATTTAAGGAAGGTCTGAAAAAATGTTGTGCTTCCTCGAAAGTGGAAATATTGCGTTGAAGTAAAATTGTTGCCAAAGCAGGTTCAATATTCAAGGCTTGCGCCAAGGTGTCAATTTTGTTTTGAGCAGGAATGTCTTTAATTAGCCAGCGTTTTTGCATTTTTTTGTAAAATTTTTAGTCTATGAATCGGTTTTCTAAATTAAGTTAAGGAGAAAAATTGAAATAGAAATTAAAAAAGCAATAAATCCCCAAATAATTTTGTCTAAATCGATTGAATTATTCACTTTTTAATGACAAACTCATCATGATGCTATCGCAGTATTTGCCGTTTTCTTTGAATAAATTTGGAATAATTCCAATTTGCTGGAATCCCATTTTTTGGTAGAGATTTATTCCAGCGAAATTTTCGGCATACACTTCCAATTGCAAATTTTCCAAGATTGGATTTGACTTTCCCCAATCAATTGCCGCTTGCATCAAAGCACTTCCAAGTCCTTGGTTTCGCCACTCGATCAACATTCCCATTCCAACCAACGCATTGTGTTGCATTACTTGGCGTTTATTTCCTGTCAAGTCAATATTGCCAATCATTTGATTTTCGAATTCTGCCACCAACAACAATGAATTTGGCGCATCCAAAAACGATTGAATCCAAGCATCCTCTTGCTCCAAAGACATTCGAAATTCTGAAGTCGATTTCGGAATGTATGGACTATTGTCTAAATAACTTTTGACCATTTGCAGAATGGCAGGCGCATCGTGAAGTCGTGCTTCTCGGACAAGAACCAACTTGCCATTTTTGAGCTGAATTGTTTGAGGATCGAAGTTCATTTATTGGGCTTTAGATTTCACATTTTTAATTAAAAACCAAACAAATCCAATCAATAAATTTAAAACTCCAAAAAAAGTAAAAAAGTTTCTTTCAACGCTTGAACCTTTATTAACCAAAATGAAAAGTATGATACAAATCATTCCCGGAACCAACAATCGAACCCAAAGTTTGAAGGCGGATAAAAAGTACGTTAGATTGACAATCGCACAAACGAAAACGCACAATAATAAACCAATCATTCTCAAAATATTCGCTTCATAGGCTAAAAACACCCACATTAAACCACCTACTAGAAGCAAGATGATTGTAACGAAATAGGAGAGTGTAAGATTTACTTTCAACATGAATTGAATAATTTTGTTTTCAAATTTAAAAAAATTAGAATGACTACAGCGGATTTAGAATTATACAATTTTTAAAGTCATAAATTGTTTACCTTCGTGATTCCACTAAATATTTCATTGAATGTCCACCCTTGTAGCGCCGAAGAAAAAAATCAAAGTCAAAGTAAAACCGATGGTTTTTGAGGAAAAGCAAGTGATTGTCCACTGCTCAATACCTTGTGAACGTGGCATGGGCATGCGCATTTGGAAAACTACTTATTTAGTAACTGAGGATGGAACAGAAATTCCCTTGATGTTTTGGGAAGGAATCTCGCTCGCTCCAGAATGGACAGTGGTCATGCACAACGGTTTTTTTCGATTCACACTCATTTTTAAGGGGCTGCCAGCAAGTTGCAAGGTGTTTTCGATGATGGAAAAAATCCCTGAACCAGGAGGATTTACGGTGAAAGATATTAGAAGAAATAAAACAGATGTTTACAAAGTGAATTTGTGAGTATTATGTAAGTTTTTTGAAAAGTTGTGTAATAAAAACGGCAGATAAAAACATCAATTTTGAATAAGTGAAAAAACTTTCACTTTCAAATAAATTCAAATTGAAAATCTTAAAGCAAATAATTTTTATTTTGTCCTTGACGGCAGCTTTCACTGCACAATCGCAAGTGAAAGTCAGTGTAAAGATAGGCACAGCACCTAATTGGGGTCCAGTCGGATATACAGATGTACAATATTACTATCTTCCAGACATTGAGGTATATTATGACATCAATACAAACATGTTCATTTATTTATATAACGGTGTTTGGATCAGAAGAACGTATTTGCCATATCGTTATAGAAATTATGATTTGTATGGCGGCTACAAAGTTGTTTTGAATCATTATCATGGATACTATCCTTACGGACATTTTCGAAATCATAGACATAGATATGGAAAAGGCTATCGAGGCAGGTATCAAAGAAACATAGGTACCAGACCAGGAAAAGTGAAACCTCCTTCAAAACCAACTCGTCAAGTGCCAAAGCCGACACCTCATCCAATGCCAAAACCGACACCTCGTCCAGTGCCAAAGCCGTCTCCGCGCCCGTTGTCGAAACCTACACCTCGTCCAAAACAAAATCCGCCGGTAAAATTAAAAAGTCCTGTGCATCACATTGAAAAACAAGGACATGGTGGTCGGAAACCAGGAGGTGGACATGGCGGAAAGCATTAATAAGGAAAGATATTGATAAAAGAATGTTGTTATTATCTGTTTTTTGTTAATTTACGTTTTTCACAAACTTAAATTTGTATATTAATTGGCACTCTTCTATATGAATTAACTTTTTTGCCATTTTGTTCAGCAGGAATCCATTTTGGCATTTTTTGAAAACATTCAACAATAATCGCTTCATAATTAGATGTTTCAATGGACTTATTTTCTAAAATAATATCAGAAAGAGTCCCATCTTTTTGCACGATAAACCTTACGTAGATTTTGAGATGATTTTGATTTTCTTCATTTGTTGTAGACACAGATTTCGGAATAATTAAATTCTTAGCTAGAAATTTAAACATTGCCTCATTTCCTCCGACAAATTCAGCCTGTTTTTCAACAAAAGAGAGAGCTGGTTTGTCTTCAAATTCAGCATTATTTTCATCGTTTTGAACGTTTTGAGATTCAAATATTTCATTTTTAAACGTGAATTGATTGTTTAGAATGGAATATTCAAAATCGCCAGAATATTCAGGGCAACAATTTGCGCCATCGCCTTGAAGGGCGTATTTCCCAAAAATATTATCACCATTGAAGTCTGAAATTATCAAACCATCAGTATGGATAAAATTTGAACCTAATTCAGCACTAAAAAAAGGATCAGATTTTATGCTTAATTTTTCATTTACAGTCTTTAAAAAAGCCACTTTTATTTTATTTGTAAAATCAATATCAAACTCAAGATTAGATTTATCCCTTTTAAAAAAAACAAAATCTCTGAAAAATGCACTTCCACCGATACAATTGTCCAACTCATATTTAATGAAAAAATATTCAACTCCTTGCAAGTTGAATTTCAAGTACTTTACGCTCGAGATCCTTAGAGGCATGTTTTTACTACTGAAATCATATTCCAAATTCCCCTTCAAATAATCAGCGCAAATTTCAGCACTTGGAATATCAAATAGTTGATTTTGATTTAAATATTCTTTCCATAAATTAAATTTATAGTTTAGTTCAGGTGTCAAATTATCTAAATTTTTATTCTCAAAATTTAAAACTTGAAGCGCATATCCTTGATATGAATTATCTTCTTGTGAAAATAAAGCCGCTGTTTTGAAGGCAAGAATGAATATAACTAGTGATTTATACATATTGAAAATAAATTTCTTAAAAGTAACAATTAGTGTTTTTATATTGATTTTTTAGTTGAAAAATTTCTATTCTTAGTTAAATAAATGTTTTGTAAATCAACACAATGACTTGTTCTTGGGTCAAAGAGCACCCTTTAATTTCCAATGAAAATTTGATCGTTTTGATTCGGTTTTTTCCGTAATTCAGTTGTTGGCTTGTACAAATGCATGGCATTAATTTGTCCTATTGTCTCTGAAATAGAAACAATTAAACTCATTATTTTGCTTGTTATTTGATATGGCGGTTTCACTTGATAGTATCATTTGATACTATCAAAGAACAGGTTTTTTACTTCCCGATACAAAACTTAGAAAATATATTCCCCAACAAATCATCCGTAGAAATATCTCCTGTGATACTTCCCAAGTGGAACATTGCTTGGCGGATGTCCATCGCGACGAAATCTCCTGTAACGTTGGTTTCGAGGCCTGTTTGGGCCTGATTGAGTGAGAAAGCTGCTTTTTCTAGGGCTTCGACGTGGCGCACGTTGGTGACAATCGTTTCTTGACTGCTGTCGAAACCTGCTTGAATTTGAGCTACCATCCAATTTTTTAATTCTTCTATCCCCAGACCTGTTTTAGCGGATATGGCTTGAATTTCGATGTTTGAATTGATTTCAAGGTTTGAATTTTCGCTTCGAATGTCTAATTTATTGGCCAAGACCAAGAATTTTTTGCTCGGAAATTCTACTTGTAATTCTTGTGCCCAACGAATGGTTTCGTCGGTAGACATCGTATTGTGACCTTCAGAAGCTGAACCGTTTGCAGAAAAATCGCTCATCAAAAGTACCAATTGCGCTTGGGCAATTTTTTCGTGTGATTTTTCAATTCCAATCGCCTCGATACGGTCGCTGTCGGATTCGTTCAATCCTTCGCGGATTCCTGCGGTGTCAATCAATCGGAACAAAATTCCTGCAATGTTCAAGGTTTCTTCAATCACATCACGCGTGGTACCTGCAATGTTGCTTACAATCGCTCTATTTTCGCCTACCAATTGGTTCAGTAAAGTACTTTTTCCTGTATTTGGTGCACCGACAATTGCCACTGGAACCCCATTTTTGATGGCGTTTCCGAGCTCAAAAGATTTCAATAAACGATGAATGTAGTTTAATACTTCTGCAACCAAGATTTTCAATTCGGAGCGGTCAGCAAATTCTACATCTTCTTCCGCAAAATCGAGTTCCAATTCTACCAGACTAGCAAAATGAATCAATTTCTCGCGCAATTCCTTTAATTCCGAAGAAAAACCGCCACGCATTTGATTCATCGCAACTTCATGTGCTTTTTGCGACTGAGAAGCAATCAAATCTGCAACTGCTTCTGCTTGCGACAAATCCATTTTTCCGTTCAAAAAAGCACGCATAGTAAATTCTCCCGGTTCCGCCATGCGACAACCGTTTTGAATCAATAATTGCAAGATTTGTTGTTGAATATAGATTGAACCATGACAAGCAATTTCCACTGTTGCTTCACCCGTAAAACTTTTTCCTTCGTGTAAAACTGTTAATAATACCTCATCAATTATAATTCCCTCAGCAGTCTTAATTCTACCGAACAGAGCGGTGTGAGAAGTTGATTCCTCGAGATTTTTAGTGAAAATTTGACTACAAATTGGAAATGCTTTTGGACCAGAAATTCGAATTACGGCGATGGCTCCTATTCCATTTGCGGTTGATAAAGCACAAATTGTATCGTTAAAATGATTCATGCCATAAAGGTAGAAAAATGCAACCTTAAAAGCAGAAAATCTTAGTAGATTGCAACAAATTTTTCTCCTTTGGTGTCGATACTACCTCTAAACATACCTGTAGTATTAAACTGAAAAGTAATTCGTCCTTGTCGATCAATTGCTATTAAACCACCTCTTCCGCCAATACCAGTTAATTCTTTTTTAATAACTATTTCGGCAGCTTTTTCAACATTTTTATGCTTGAAAAACATATATGAGTGCACTTGGTGCGCAGCAACTAATCTGATGAAATCTTCACCATGTCCAGTACAAGAAACAGCGCAGGATTCATTATTAGCATAAGTTCCAGATCCAATTAGGGGAGAATCTCCAATACGATTGAATTTTTTATTGGTAATACCACCAGTAGAAGTACCGGCCGCAATATTTCCATAACCATCTAAAACGACACAACCCACAGTTCCAAATTTATTAATGCTATCTAAGTCATCTATTGCTCCACTACTGCCCTCATTGTCTAGTTGAGTTTTAGATGAATCTCTGATTTTAAGCATTTCATTCCAGCGTTTTTGCACAAAAAAATAGGATGTGTCGACAATTTCAATTCCTTGTAACTTTGCAAATTTCTCTGCGCCTTCACCATTTAAAAAGACAAATTGTGAATTGTTCATGATTTCCTTTGCCAATGAAATTGGATTCTTCACTTTTCGGAGATTTGTAACTGCACCACATTTTAAATCTTTACCATTCATTATGGCTGCATCCATTTCATTCATGCCTTCATTTGAAAAAACAGCCCCTTTTCCGGCATTAAAAAGCGGGGAATCTTCCATTACTTTGATTACCGCTTCCACAACATCCGTTGCAGTTGCCCCTTTTTCAAGCATAGAATAACCCAAAACCAAGGCTTCATCCATTACTTTTTTATAAGCTTCCTCCTCGGATGGAGTAAATTTTCTTTTAACCATATTTCCTGCACCACCGTGCAATGCAAGGGCAAATTTACTTGTCATGATTGGCGCTTTTAGTGAATCCATTTTGACTTGTCCAAAACTGGAAAATGATAAAATAAAAAATAAAAAATAAAATTTAAGCTTCATAGGCTAAAGTTAAAACTTAATACTGTACGTCACACCATAAATAAAATCAATTCTGGGATACTTAGTATTTACCAAAAACTGATTCATGTAATAAAAATCCAACTTGTTTCTTTTATCTATTTTATATGTTAAACCTATATCAAACCGATAAGCTTGCGTTTTATTAATCTGATTCAATCTTAAAAATTGTTCAGCACCAACATGCAAACTATAAATTCCGTTCAGATTATACTTCACTATCAATTTGTTTCGATTAAAATTTTTGTCCAATTTATACGTGTCAAACAGATTCAAACCATACAGTTGGCCTTGAAGTCTCGACCTAAATTGAAAATAAAATTTATTGTATCCTTTTGAGAAAGTAATGTCGCCATAAAACCGCTGAACATCATTGTAGAAATTATCTAAATTTCTTGCTTTTACAAATCTATAATTCCCCGCAATGGCAATGTTTTTATTGATTTTATAACTTAATCCAACATCGCCAAAAATGGAACCCAATTCTCTCATATTTTGATTGAACGAATTCTGATTAAAAAAAGTGCCAGAAAAACGTTTGGTAAATTTTTTCTCCACGTTCAACGAAAGCCAAAAAACTCCATCCTTTTGCACTTGTGCATTTGATTTGAATCCAATGAATAAGATGAGAACAAGCACTATTTTAAGTCCAATTTTCATAGTCAATTATAAAAGTATGTGTACTTTCTGCTGTAGATTAATTTTTGATTTTCATCGAAAATGCTCCTTTCGATCAACGAACCTTTTCGGTCATATTTAAAAACTGTTTTTTCTTTTAAAATGCCTTCTTTGTTGAATGAATTCTCTTCTGTTTTCTGTCCAAAATTATCGTAAACAAATTCTACTCTTTCCTGTAATTCGTTATTAGCATTGTAAATCAATTCTTCCCTTTTATCATCTAGATTGTCGTATTTCGAAATTGTTTTTTGAGTGATTTTTCCAAATTTATCAAAAGTACAATGTTCGATTTCATGATTGTTTCGATCAAATGCATAAGTCTCATACGTTTTGAAAGTACTGTCGCTATTATACTCTATTTCTTTGACGAGATTTCCATGTTTGTCGTATTCAGAAACCGAATTGCGTACCTGTTCAAATTTATCTTTTTTGAATTCCTGCTGCTGAATTTCCACTTTCCGAATCTTCATTTCTCTTATTGTTCTCCTGCTTTGTGCAAACGAAAAATTGGTAACAATCAGCATTATAATTGGGAGGATTAGAATTCTCATTTGAATACATTTAAAGTCCCTAAATCTATCTCGTCTTTTCTTTTTTGAATAGAAAAATCTACTAAAACAGCAGTGTCAGCTATGGGCAATTGACCATTTACCATCGCGACAGAATCTAAGGAATAGGTGTAAATCTTGTAATTCCCTTTATACAAATATTTGAATTCAAATTCACCTTTGTAATTCGTTTTAATGCGTTGACCATAATTTACGTTATCTCCATAAATGATGTAGACATAAGTATCTGGCAAATAATTTTCACTGATTAAAGTTGTAAAAGTTGAGTTATAGTGCTTGTAATACACTTTCCCATGTACAGAGGCTTCACCTCCAATTCCTGCTTGTTTTTTACACCCAAGAATGGTTATTAAAAAAACAATTATCAAAGCTATATTTTTCATTTTTAATAAATTAAAAGTTTATAATCCCATCAAAAGGAATGGATGAATTTTTGTCTTTGTCGATAATTATGATCGTATTCGTTTTGCTTTTTACTTTCAAAAGTTGAATAACTTTTTCTTTGTAAATATCGTCTAAATCAGTAAAAGGCTCATCTAACAGCAATATTTTTTTCTTAGATAACAATGCTCGAACAATAATCAATAATTTTCGCTGCCCATTAGAAAGATTTTTGCCACCATCAATGACTGGAATTGAAAGATTTGCGTTTTCCGCTGTAAAAAACCCAAGCGCTACGAGTAAATCTTCTATTTCTTGCTTTTTTTCTTCTTTCCTAGAATAAGATACTACTTCAAACAAAGTTTTGCCTAGTAAAGTTAACTCACTTGAAACCATAGTAATGTTTTTTCGCACTGCTTTTGATGTAAAATTAGAAACATCTTTTCCATCAATTAAGACTGCGCCTGAAGTTGGTTGATACAAACCCAACAAAAGCTTCAAAATGGTAGTTTTACCGCTGCCTTGTTCACCATTTAATAAAAAGAAACCAAAACCCGGTATGGTAAATTTGACGTTTTGAAAAATGAAGATTTCATCGTTTACAGAGAACGAGACATTATCAAACTGGATTTTTCCAGCTTCCACTTTCAATAAATCGGTTTTTTCGTTTAATTCAGAAGGAGAATTTACAATTTGAAGGAGCTTAGTAAAAGAAATAGTTCCTGCTTGCCATACTATGTTTACTTTCAAAATTCGTTTCAATACTGGAATAATATTGACCGTAAGCATGATAAAAATCAAAATTTGCGATCCTTCTAGTTGATGCGATCCGGTTACCTGGAAGTAATAAGCTACATATAGAATAATTCCCAACATGCTGTAGAGCAAAAAAGGCAATAAACTGTCAATTAGCGCATACCATTTAAAGTAGTGCACTCCATTTTTATATAATTTACTGGATTTTTTATTGAATTTCTCAATTTCTATAGGTTCTCTATTGAATACCTTGATGGTAAGCAAAGCATTTAATCTGGAAGAAACAAATCCCAAGTTTTGGGAACGAATATCTCTTCTGACGGCAGTGTATTTTTTGAGCTTTAAATTCAATAAAAGCACCAAAACAAATAAGATTGGAAACGAAATCAGAAGAATGGAAGCCAAAAGTGGATTGATGACAAAAAATAAACTCAACGTCAAACTGATAAATAGAATGTCATTTATAAATCCGATGATTCCTTTGGTAAGGTATTTATTTACTGAACTTAAATCCCCACTATAGCGCAAAAGGTAGTTTCCTGTAGCTTTTTTTTCAAAAAACGATAAATCAGTGTTTAATTGAGATTGAAAAAGTAATTCTCTCAATGTTTTGGTAAACTTTTCAACTAAAATTCCTGAAAGGAAAGTGTACAAATAATTGAAAATAAGTCGCGTAAAAATAATGATTGCAAACAACCTAAAGTAGGTTTGAATGTCATTCACTTCACCAAAAATCGCATTGAAAATTTTACCTCTCGCGCTATTTGAATGTATCGCCAATTGGTAAAATTTCCCAAGAAATAAAGGGATTAAAAGGGTGCTAAAAATGCTTAGGAATCCAAAAAAGAATGCTCCCGCGGTAAGCAGGAGATTCTTTTTGAAAAAATTATTTATTAATTTTCTTTTTGATACCTTAGTTTTTAACAAAATCTACTGATTTTTCAATAATTTTTACCACATCCTTATTCATTAACTTATCAAGTGTCATTACTGGAATATCAATTCGATCTTCCACTTCTTGAATCAACAAGGGACTCATAGTAAATCTACCAGCAATCATCGTTGGTTTGTGACCCAGCTCTTCTAAAAATGAGATTCCCCAAAAAGCAGCTAAACTGTCTCCTCCAGAAAACACGACTTGGTGAATTGTGTCCATAAATGATTTGTCTCGCAATAGAAATTCTGTTTCTAGTTGAACCAATCCATCTGCAATTTCCATTACAATGTAATCAGGTTTTTCAACCGCCAATCGATCCAATAAAGTTTGATACAAATCTAATAAATCTGGTTTAGAAACCATGAATGTTGACGGATATCCAGCATCAATAAAATCAATCGAAATATCTGCGCCACAATCATATACTAAATCTTTATCTTTGGTATAACAAGTACCTGTCAATTTAATAAAAGCAACTTTTTTATTGGTAGTTTTTAAACCTCTTGCTAAAAATGCTGCTGTAGTGGTTTTTCCACTATCCATAGTGGACCCGATAGACAAAATAACTTTGGCATTATTGGGAACTTCGCCTCTAAAAGCACTTTTTACTTTGTTGTGGTAAATTGTGTTCATTACAGCACCTTTTTCATCATTGGCATAACCAATCAATCTTAATTTGGTCGCTTCAATGTCTTCAAAAGCTGCGTTTTTTGATTTTACCAAACCTATTGCTCCTCCAGCACCTAAAATTTCAAGAATTTCAGTTGGTTTATCAGGAACATAACCTTCAAATTGAGCAGTGGCGTATCGATTAGCGAATGCAGCCAAAATATAGTCCCCTTTCAAAATCGTTACCAATCTTTTTGATTCTGCTTGAACAGTTTTGTGCTTGCCAATTTCTAATACTTCAAACAAAGCTACATCACCCATCTTTGGAGAATATGTGTGATTTTTTGTTTGATCAATTGCGCTATACTGAACGCCACTGCATGAAATAGTTCTTTTAATTTTTTTATCCATTTTCTATTGTATTACCAGTTTTTGAGTTTGACTTGTCTTGCTTGCGTTCTCAATTTGAACGAAATAAACACCTGGTGTAAGTTTTTCAGTGTTTAATGTGATTTTCGAATCATAGATCATGGTTGAGAATACTTCACTTCCATCGAGGTTTAAAATTCTAAGGAAAATATTCTTTCCGTTTGTTTGTATTTCAGTAGCATCAATCACCACATAATCTGAAGATGGATTTGGATAAATCTTAAATAATGAACTAATTGACTGATCTAAATTAGCTAAGCCAGCGTCTGCAGTTCCATAATACTTTACTGTTACCATATCACGTTGCAAACTAGGATTCAAACTACCTCCAGTCACAAAAACTTCCAATCCTTTTACCAGCATGGTACTTGGAATATCTTTTGAATTTCCAGTTCCATTGTAATGATAAATTGAATCTTGAACACCAGTTGGCGCATATTTTAATGTTACAAAATCGTAATTTGAAATAGTGGCATTTGTTTCTGATTGACCAGAAACATAGATGTTACTTAAAATATCAATTCCGACTTCACAAGCTTGGTCATCAAGTGCATTTGGATTGTCGTAGATTTTATTCCACAACTCATTCCCATTTACATCATATTTTATCGTTACAATATTATTATTTAAGGTATTTGAGTTTGCATCTGAATCTGAAGTACCAGCAACAATAATATTTGAAGAATTGTCAATTGCAATACTTTCACCATGATCATTTCCATGAGCAAGTCCATCAAATGTTTTAGTCCAAATCAAGGTACCGGAAACATCATATTTGATTGTTACGATATTGGTGTCAGCACTAGTTGCACTTTTACTAAAGCCTGTAATATAGATATTCTCACTATTATCGACTGCAATTTTTATAGCTTCATCGTCACCGGTACCGTCAAATGTTTTCACCCACTGTTGGACTCCCGAAGAATTATATTTTAAAAGTAAATAATCATTATTTGAACCGTTAAATGTTTTTCCAGCTACATAAATATTTCCAGTGGATGACACTTTCATAGATTTAGGAGAATCATTTAAATTTCCAGTACCATTGTAGCGCGTTGCCCATAAAAGCGCACCATTGATATCCCATTTTACGGTTAATACATCATCATTAGACGTTATATTAGGATCGCTATCACTTCTGCCTGTTAAAATAACATTTCCGGTTGCATCTAATTCAAGCGCAATTGCTTTATCAGATTCATTTGCAGTTACATAATTATAAGAACTTGTCCATAAAGTATCTCCCAACTGATTGTATTTTGCAACTTTATAATCATATGACTGCCCAAGATTTTTCAAGTAACCACCTACGAAAATATTTCCGCTTGCATCTACTGCCACTCCAAATGCTTCATCAACACTTGCTGTAGAAGTTCCATTTAATGTTCTAATCCAAACTGTATTTCCATTTGGATCTATTTTTTGTAATGCGAAATTTCTATCAGTCCCATATTCAACTGTATATCCAGCTATAAAAGAATTTCCATTTGCATCTTTAGCAATCGCATGACTATTACTCGAATTGTCACCAATTCCATTATATATTTTTGCCCACTGTTGTGTGCCAGAAGTATTATATTTTAAAGCAATTGCATTTCTTTGAGGTATTGCCTCTGAAGAACCAACCACGATTATTTTTGCCGCATTATCCAATGCAATTCCGACAGGAATATCATTCACATTTGCTGCACTTGAATAGGATGTTGAAAAAATGGAAGTACCAGCGGTAGTGTATCCTAAAGTAACAAAATCATTAGAAATTAATAGTGTTCCGTCTGTATCTGTATACCCGGTAACATAAGCATTTCCTGAATTATCTACAACGATATCTGTTGGTACATCATCATTCGAGGCAGCACCAGTATAAGTTTTAGCCCACAACTGATTTCCAGAAACATCATATTTTACAGTTGTGATATCATAATTAAAAGTTGCAGTAACATCATAATCACTTTGACCCGTTACATAAATTTCGCCAGCTGAATTAATTCCAATGGCAGTAGCTCTATCGTCGTCAATGTAATCATAAACCGCCTGCCATAATTCCACACCAGCGTTGCTGTAAGCTACTGTAAGATAATCATATGTAATGTTTTTTGACCTTCCTGTAATATAAATATTTCCGTTACTTGGATTAATAACCATGTCAGTTGGTCTATCATAATGCGTGCGATCTACTGTCTGTAACCATGTTTGTGCACCTGTTGAACTACTGTATTTAATTGTAACATAATCATCTTCCGAACCATTGAATGAACGACCAGTTACTATTGGGTTGTTTGATGCATCTAAAACAATCTTTACAGTTCTATCAGTTCCATTTCCTGAACCATTAAACAATTTACTCCATTGCTGAACTCCGCTTGCATTATACTTAATTGTAATGTAATCGTCGTTATTTACAATAGTTGGATCGCTATCTGTTTGTCCTGTTACATAAACATTTCCAGCGGCATCCACAATAATAGAATTTCCCCTGTCAGTTTGATCAGAATTAATATTTGACAGGTAAGGACTTATCCACTGAATAACCCCAGCACTGTTGTATTTAATGGTGACCATATCAGTACCAGTATTACTTCCTCTCTGGAATCCAGTAATGTAAATATTTGAATTATTGTCCAAGAAAATAGCAGTGGCTTCATCAATTCCATTTCCAGGTCCGTTATAAACATTCGTCCATACTGTATCTCCATTTGCATTCAATTTTACTAATAAGATATCACTATTAACGGAAGTATTTACCGTAGAGCCTGCAATAAAAACATTGTTATTTAAATCTGTAACTACAGCATTGTATTTATCACTAAAATCTCCTTGTCCATTGTATCTATTCAACCATTGTGAAAAACCGAGGTTTGTTGAAAAAAGAATTAAAATCAATAATTTGAAGTGGTTTTTTAACATAATTTCTATAAGTTTAAAATTCAAACGTCCTATTTTTAAATTAGGTTGGATTAATCTTTTCAAATAGCATTCAATAAAATTAATTTAAAAAATATTCGTTTATCTTACTTGTTGTTTTTAAGAGGGTTAAATGTAATGGGCTTAATTCAAAATTTTATTTTATTTTCTTGTTTTTTATCAGGTACCAAAACTATTTTGATGACTTACTTTTTTTAGATTAAGTTTGTGGAGATTCTAAAAATAAAAAAATGAAATTTTACCTCATGCTTACTTTGTCATTGTTGACAGGAAATTTAGTAGCTCAAAAAGCATCAAAAATTGTGGTTGACAAATCTTGTGATTGTTTGAACAATGAAAAAACTGCTGTCAAAAATTACGATGAATTTATGGGGTTGATTGTTAAATGTGTTTCGCCAAACTTAGGTGACAATTTGCAAGAATTGAAAACAGAATTTGGAATTACAGAAAAAGATTTGATGAAATCAATGGAAATGATTGGTGAAAAAATCGGGGAACAAATGGTTTATGATTGTCCAAAATTTGCTGAAATGACAATGAAATTGTTGGGCGAAGACAAAGAGTTCCAAGATTTGGCCATCGAAGAATTATCTAACGAAAATAGCGGTTCTGAACGTTTGGCTGACGATGGAACGATTTCTTCAATTGATGCTGCATCATTTCCTTGCCAATTAAGTATACAAACTGAAGGCGGAGAGACAATCAATGTATTATGGCTTGATGAAATCACAATTGATCAAACGTACGTTGAAAATCCATCTAAATTAAAAGGCAAAAAGATTCAATTTGTCTATGAAATGAGAAAATTATACGATCCCAAATTGAAGAAATACGTTTCTAAGAAGGTGTTGTTGGAAATGAATTTTTAGTGATAGATGACTAGATTGTTGGATTAGTGGATTGTTGGATTTTTAGATAGATTGCCATACGGCAATTTTGAAATAATCTGTTTGTCCAATAATCTAACTATCCAATTATCCAAAAAAAAAGCCCTGAATGAAAACTCATTCAGGGCTTTTTTGATTATTAAAGTTTGCTTATTTCACCATGAACTGAACAACTTGTTTGTTGCTTCCGTCACCGATTTGCAATAAGTACATTCCTGAAGCAATTCCTTGTGTTGAAAGAATTACTGCATTTGAGCCTGTTGCAGCTTGAATATTTTGTGTTTGAATTGTTTTTCCAAGAACATCAGTTACAACAAATGTCATTGCTTTTGGAGTAACCACATTGAAAGTTACATTCAATTCTCCTTCTGTAGGATTTGGGAAAACAGATAACCCTTCAACTGCAATTTGCTCTTCAATTCCAAGAACATTTACATTTGATGGTGGACCTGCATAAATGTTGATATCATCCAAGAAAACATTGTTTCCACCTGTAGCATCAAATCTAAATTTGTATCTGAAATTTTGATTCCAATATTGAGATGTAACGTTAGTCATGTGAACAGTTGTCCAATCTGCAGAAGTTGGAGTCCAATCAGCTACCTCTGTCAATGAAGACAAACTTGTACCTGTGATTGTTTTTCTTTGTTGCCAAGTATCTCCACAATCAGCCGTTAAGAATACTTTAAAGATTTCACTATTAGTTGAAACTTTTTTACGGTAAGCATATTTGAAAGATAAAGTTACGCTTGTCGCAGCAGTAATTGATGACAAGTCAACTGGAGATGAAATTAATTCATCAAAATTTGTACCTGACTGCGTAAAGTTACCTAATTTCATACTTTTTGAACCTGTTGCACCAGCAGTATTAGTCAAATCCCAAGTTGATGAAGTCGAAACTGAATTTACGATGTCATAACTTGTAATATCGGAAGTCTGGTTATAATTTTCAAAACTTTCGAAGAAAGGAATTGAAGTTCCAGCTGGCAAAACAGTGATGTAAGATGTTCTTGTTTCAACATCAGATGTTGTTCCGTCAGTAGCTGATAATACGACAGTGTAGGTACCAGGTGTTGTATAAGTCACTAACGGATTTTGATTTGTTGAAGTTGCTGGAGTTCCACCAGAGAAAGTCCAATTCCATCCAGAAGCAGCGTTGTAAGATTCATCTGTAAATTGTAAGGCGTCACCTACGCAAATTACCTGTTTTGGAACTGTAAAGTTTGCTTGACATAAATAAACATTTCCATCAGCACCAACAGCAGCTAAATTTGCAGCGGAAATAACATTTGCTCTTCCTGTATTGGTTGAAACAATTGCAGCTCTCATTCTGGCAACTTGACCTGCAGAAAACATTTTTGAGCAATATGAATAATCCATGTAATTTTCAACATTTGCTCTTGGTCCACAGAAATTTTCATTCAATGCACATGAAGTTACTCCTCTAGTTGTAGGAGTGTCAGCAACTTGATCATCACCACATGCAACGTTTGGATTGTTATTTCCTCCCCAAGTGTGAGAAAGATTTAACCAGTGACCAACTTCGTGAGTTAGAGCACGACTTGTGTTCACTGAACTTGTACCGATTGATCCAACATAGTTATGTAAAATCCAAATTCCATTTTGCATAGAGTTTCCCGACCATGAAGAAGGATTTGTAGTATAACCTGCAGCACCACCAATTTCAGCACAAATGAAAACATTCATGTATTTATTTCCTGGCCATTGACCATTGTAAACATCATTTCCACTTACAATTGCATTCACCTGAGCACCACCGTCCGAACCGTCTGCAGTCAATGCATTTTGCGTTCTAGTAATTCCGCTGAAGCAAGTCCCATTTGGAGCTTTGGTTGCCAAAACAAATTCAATTTCTACATCTGTTGGAACACAAGTTGCAGCAGGATTACTCGCTTGAAAATCAGCATGAACTGTCAAGGCATCTGCATTCAACAAACGATAATCACGATTCAAAATCGCCAACTGATCCATTATTTGTTCCTTCGAGATATTTTCAATTCCTCCATTGTGGAGCACGTGAAAAACAACGGGAATTTTATAAATAACACGCTGATGAGGCGGATTTGCAGCCAAATTTTGTTCAATTTGTTGCATTTGTGCTTGATCAATCGCATATTGAGCGGAGAACCCAGGGATTGCGTGTAAAGCATTCATCTTTTTGTGCGAAGTGCAATATTCTACCGATTCACCCGCTCTTGCGTTTGACAAGTCTATCGTTTGTTTTTGCGCAAACAAAGAAAAAGAGGAGAAAAGGCTAATTCCGAAAATTGCAAATCGAAATTTATCCAAAAGAGTTTTCATAGTTTATTTTTTGAGTTTATTTAAAACGCCACAAGTTACAAAAAGGTTTAAAAATAAGAAAGATTTATTGGTTAAATGGCATATCTATTGATTAAACGGTAAAATCATTCTAAATAAGCACATCGTTTAATGCAAATAAAACTTCGTCAGAATAAGGAATACTTAATAGTTTGTCCAATTTTAAAGCAATTCTTTCTGGCGTTTCTAATTTATTTTCTGACTTCAAATTTTGAAAATTTTCCAAGCTAGAAAAAGAACTTTCATCTGTCGCACGAATTTGAATTTGCATGTCCGTATCAATTACACCTGGAGAAACTGAATAAACTTTAGTCGCCCTTCCCAATTCACGTTCTTCCAACAAAAAGGTTTGAGAAAACATGTCGATTGCTGCTTTTGAAGAACAATATCCTGCCCACGAAGGAATTGCTCTTTTACCTGCGCCGGAACTGATATTCACAAGGGTGAAATGTTTCTTGTTTCCGCAAATTTCACTGATTTTTCGTGTCAATTGAATGGGTGCAGTTACATTTACTTGCATAATTTCGCTGATACAATCTATTTTCATAGAGGAAATTCGTTCGATATTTCCAATTATTCCAGCGTTATTAATCAAGATGATTTCATCACTTTCGATTGTTGGAAGTTGCAACTGTTGAATCGCAGCAGAATCTAATAAATCCAATTCGATAAAATGGAAGTTTGGATTGTGAATTGAATGCATTCGACCGATGCCAATGACTGCATGGTTTTTCGAGAGAAAATGTTCTGCCAAAGCCTTTCCAATTCCTCTCGAAACGCCTGTGATTATGTATGTTTTTGACATTTATGCCAATGCTTGTTCAATGTCCGCCAAGATGTCTTCGATGTCTTCCACCCCAACACTCAAACGCAATAAATTATCAACAACACCTGCTTTTTCTCTTTCAGCTTTTGGAATAGAAGCATGCGTCATTGTAGCAGGATGATTGATCAAAGATTCAACGCCACCCAATGATTCCGCCAAAGAAAAAACGTGGAAAGAAGACGCTACTTTGAAAGTATTTTCGATTGATGCATCTTTCAAAACAATGGAAATCATTCCACCAAAATCACGCATTTGTTTCTTCGCAATTTCATGATTTGGATGCTCAGGAAATCCTGGCCAATACACTTTTTCAATTTTTGGATGATTTTTTAAGTATTCAGCCACTTTTCTTCCATTAAAACAATGTCTTTCCATGCGCAAATGCAAAGTTTTGATTCCACGCATCACTAAAAAGCTGTCCATCGGACCAGGATTTGCGCCGCACGAATTCAATACAAAATATAATTTTTCATGCCATTCGTCGCTGTTGGTAATCAATGCGCCCATCACCACATCACTGTGTCCACCTAGGTATTTGGTTACAGAATGCATCACTATGTCAGCACCCAAATTCAAAGGATTTTGCAAATAAGGCGAAGCAAATGTATTGTCAACTACCAAAGTCAAATTATGTGTTTTGGCGATTTTTGAACACGCTTCGATGTCAATGATTTGCATCGTCGGATTG
Source organism: Flavobacteriia bacterium (assembly GCA_947450325.1). Taxonomy (GTDB): domain Bacteria; phylum Bacteroidota; class Bacteroidia; order Flavobacteriales_D; family Crocinitomicaceae; genus JAQVCM01. Next base: position 30,175 of record CANFUT010000002.1, on the reverse strand, counting down.
GTTGGCGTTTCAGCCCAAATCATTTTCGTGTTTTCATTGATGTATTGCTCAATGTTAGAAGCGTCTGTCAAATTCACGAAATGAAATTTGATTCCGTAAGGTTCGTAAATTTTGGTAAACAAACGGTAAGAACCACCGTACAAATCATCGCCAGTAATCACCTCATCACCAGGACGCAAAGTTCTAATCACAGCGTCTGTAGCACCCATTCCGCTTGAAAAACAAACGCAATGTTTACCATTTTCCAAGGCAGCAATATTTTCTTGCAATGCTTCACGAGTAGGATTTTTCCCACGCGCATAACCAAAACCTTTGTTTACACCTGGCGCTTCTTGCACATAAGTAGAAGTTTGGAAAATTGGTGTCATGATTGCACCTGTCGTTGGATCTGGATGCGCACCAGCGTGGATGGCTTTTGTACCGAATTTCATATCTTTTTTCATTGTTTTCTTTTCTAAGTTGCGTGTAAATTTATGGAAATTGTTTTGTTAATTTCTCAATGAAAAAATAAGTTTATTAGTACTTCCTAAAATTCATTGTAATGCAAGATGTTGGAGTAATCTCTTTTCAATTGTACTTTTGTGCACTTGAATATATTTATTATGTCAAAAAACATTGTACAAAACACTTCGATGGTACATTTCAACTATGATTTACCTGAGGAAAAAATTGCAAAATATCCAGTTGAACCGAGAGATACAAGTAAACTTTTGATTCACAAAAATGGAAAAATGGATGAGGCTGTTTATTCCGATTTGGCTGCTTTTCTACCTTCAGATACCATGTTAATCATGAACAACACGAAAGTAGTGGAAGCTAGATTAATCTTCACCAAGAAAACAGGAGGCAAAATTGAATTGTTCTGTCTTGAACCAGCCGATCATTATTCAGATATCACGACCGCCATGTTTCAAAAGAACCGCGTACTATGGAAATGCATGGTTGGTGGTGCTAAAAAATGGAAAGAAGAAACGCTTGTTTTAGAAATAGAAACCGCAAAAAAAAAATATATACTTTCAGCTGCCAAAAAAGAACGTTTATCGGATTCTTTTTTGATCGAGTTTTCTTGGGACGGAAAAGACATCTGTTTTGCCGAAGTTTTGAGCGATGCTGGAATTGTTCCGCTTCCTCCTTACCTCAATCGAGATACTGAAGAAAAAGACAAAGCTTTGTATCAAACGATTTATGCCAAATATGACGGTTCGGTGGCAGCACCCACAGCTGGATTGCATTTCACAGACAATGTAATGCAAAGTCTTTCAGCAAAAGGAATCAAGACTTCATTTGTGACATTGCATGTAGGCGCAGGTACTTTCAAACCTGTAAAAACGGAAACTTTGGGTGAACACGAAATGCATTCAGAATTCATAGATGTTTCGTTGGAAACCATCATTGCAATTGCACAGCATTTGCCCAAAAACCTCATTGCTGTTGGAACTACTTCGCTGCGAACTTTGGAAAGTTTATATTGGATGGGTGTCAAAGTGCATAGTCATGCGCAAATTGATCTTTCAGAAATTGGCATTCAACAATGGGATGCTTATGATTTACCACAAGAAATATCTGTAAACGTCGCGTTAGAATCGTTAGTTAAATACATGGAAGACCAAAAAATAAATCGACTGATAACCAAAACCCAATTATTGATAGCACCAGGTTACAACTTGAGAATGGTCGATGCAATTCTGACTAATTTTCACCAACCGCAATCGACGTTATTGCTGCTGATTCATGCATTCGTGGGTGAAGAATGGAAAACGATTTATCAATTTGCGTTGGAAAATGAGTATCGATTTTTGAGTTATGGGGATGGGAGTTTGTTGTGGAGGAATTCTTAAAGTTTTAAAACCAAATCAAAATTGTTTTAATTGAAATAACCAAAATAACCAAAAGCAAAACTCCCAATAATAAAGCAATTCCACTCCGCTGCAAAATCTCCTTCGTAGATGGCAATATTGCCTTGAATCTTTCAATTATTTTCAAATCATCTTTGGGTGTCAAAAACGTAACAATAATCCAAGTAATGGTTGTCAAAAGGGTTACGGTTACAATTTGCCAATTGTATTCATTGAAATTGGGCGTTTGAATCGGATATAGCGAAACATACCAATTAAAGGCTAAAGTGTAAACTCCAGAAGCAATCATTGCTGAAAGTTGACTCCATGCATTGATGCGAAGCCAAAACCAACGCAAGATATACACGGGAGCAACGCCAGCCGAAATTGAGAATACTACTTTGATCACACTTTCTAAACTACTCATGTTTCTCGTGATTAAAATCGAAAGAACGCAAATAAATGTCATCGCCAAAAAGGATAGAATTGCGTAGTGCTTTTTGGACTGATTTGGTCTCAAATAAGTCTTGTAAAAATCAATTGTCAGAAACGAACCTCCCCAATTAAGCATGGATTCTACGGTTGTGATGTACATAGCAAAAAATCCAATCAAACAAACCGGATCTAGCCAATCTGGAACTGATTCGAAAATATTCTGAACAAAGGAAATTTCTTCTTTTTGATTGGGATGAATTGAAACGGATAAAATGGCCATTCCAACAAGAATCACCGAAAGAAATAAGTTTAAAATCACTGGCAATAAACCTGTTTTAATGGCATTCCATTTTCCTTTGACAGCGGTATATCTAGCCATTTCTGGTCCACCGCCATCAAAAAGTTGCGTGCTCCACCACAATACACCCAAGTATAGGTAGATTGAATTCCAATTGGAGGAATCCGTTGATTTGGGGAAAATCGATAATGTTTCAGGATTTTTTTTGGCTAATATCTGAATAGAATGGTCCCAACCATGGGCCAATTTAAAAAGGAAATAAAAAGAAATGGCCAGACTAATAACATAGATTACAGAATGATACACATCCAATGTGAATTTTAAGTTCAAACTATTTTTTAAGGTGAAAATAAGCAGGATAATTCCTGTAATTAAGATCGAAGTGTCTAAATCTATTTTGAAATAAAGTTGAATAATTCGGCTAAACGCAAGTGTATGAAAACTGATTAAGAAAGCAACTACAATTCCACCCACATAAACAGATCGAAATTGATGCAAAATTCTGGCTGATTTGCCTGAAAATCGAAATAAAATAAACTGATTGTCAGTGATGAAATTCAATTTAGACCAAAGTGGCGCCAACACAATTGGCACAAAAGCAGCACCAAGGAAACTTGCCCAAAATATCCAAAGTCCAGAAAGTCCTTTTTGGTGAATGACGCCCGTAATCAATTGGCCTTGATCAACAGAAACGTAATACATAAACAAAGACAAGCCAGAAACAACCCAAGATTTTTGTCCAGAAACCTTGAACACACCCTTGAATATTTCCTTTTTTTGGAGAAAAGTAAATCCAATGATTAATGCAAAATAGAGGAGAAAAAAATACAAATTGAAGCGTGTTGTTGATTTTGATTTTCAGAGTTTCTAAATCGAAGTTATTAAATGTTAAAAATAACATTTTCTGAAATAGCTGCAAAACGGAGATTGATTAAAAACGAAACTCCCCACTTTTTAGATTAAAGTGAGGAATTTTCATTTTGGGTTGGTAGTAGGATTAATTTTTAAAATGATTTAAATTTACAGAAATACAAGAAATCCCTAGGTTCTTTAGCCGTTAACAACCTATAACTTTATTAACGCCATTTCTTTCTTCGACAATTGTAATTTTCTTTTCAATCTTCATGTTATATTATCAATTGTTATATTCAATTATCATTGAATCTACATTTCCAGGATTAAATAGCAATTGTGTTCCATTTATATCGGATTCCCACTCTAGGTTATGATTTTCTAATTCTATTTTTTCCGCTTCAGTTAATGGAGTTTCCCATTTTATGTTTGAAATACTGTTATTTCCATCTACCGTTTTTAGAATTGAACACGCATTAAAATCATCAATAGATAAATCTAAAATATCTTTTTTTTCGAGTAAAGCGATTAAAGACTCAACTGATATTTCATTCTCAAGTTTCGCAGTAGCCCATTCAATTTTAATTTCACAAGAGAAATTTTTATCAAAAAGTATTCCTGCATGTTGTCGCAATTCTATTAAATTTTTGACTTCTAACGTTATGTATGCAGAATCTTGTGGGTTATTTTTTTTTAGTTCAGTAATGATTTCTTTTTTTTCAAAATCATTGAAATTGCATACAGCCATAAAATATCTTTAAAAAGTTTGTTGAAATTCATTAAAACATAATTCACCATATTTTTTCATTTTCTCGTAAGCATTTGGTAAATCTCTGCGAGGAAAGGAATGTGCAATCAAGCCTTTAATTTTTTTATTATTGTGGTTAATTTGAATTAAGCACAAGTTTGTTTTGTTTTTTAACCCTTCTATTTTAAAACTTTTAGCTTCTTTAAATTTAATTGATTCGGGGAATTTATTTTGGAAAGCTTTGAATAAATAATAAAACTGTTTCGCACCGAAAATGACATATTTTCGATCTTCTGAAGTAATTACATTTAAAAGTCTGTTAATGTGAGGCAGAAACAAATCAATATTATTCTTCGCTATTTTTTCATTACTAAGAAGCTCATCGAACTTTGCAGAGTGGTACGGAATTAATTCTAGTTGTAGTTTCTGCATTAAAACGGCTTCTTTCGCTTTTAATTTTAACTCACGATTTTTTAAATCTAGGGTAAAATCGGGAAGTGAAATACCCGAATCTTGAAACGGAAGAAGAAAAGCGGCTTGTTTTAAATCAAAATTGTCAAGTCGATCAAAATCTATTTTTCCAATATTTATATGTCTTTCAACATATTTTGAAACGAAATCATCAACATTTTCATAATTTGATTTATCTTTTTTTGAGAAAGCGTAACTGTTGTTTAACTGACCTCCTGGATTTAACATTACAAATACTGTTTTTGCATCGTATTTTCCACCAAAATACATTGGAATAAAATTCTCTGAAATAAATTCTTTTCCTAATGCTTTATTAAAAATTACTGCATTTTCAATTTTGTCAGTGTTAAATAAGCACGTAAGATCAGATTTTATTATTTCTAATAGTTCTTTCATATTTATTCAATTTTTGATCAGTTTCGTTCTGTTTATTCTGATTCCCATTTTAGGATTGATACACTTAAAAAATACTGTAATTGGTGATTTGACTGTATAGAGACCAAGGCCCCCATTTATTCAAAAGGTTCTAATTAAAGCACCATTTTGCGTCCATAATTCAGTTTTCCCTTTATTTGTTGAAATAGCTATTTCCGAACCATTCCATCTTGCATTTGTTGCACCTCCTTGACCAATTGTTCTAATTAACGAACCACCTCTTTTCCAAATTTCAACTTTTCCATTAGCAATTGTAATTGCTATTAAAGATTGGTCAACATTAAAGTCTGCAGCTAATGCGTTACTAGTGCTGATTGTTTTGACTAGTGAACCATTTCTTGTCCAGATTTCAACTTTTCCATTATTAATTTTTAAATTTTCCATGATTTTGATTTATGTTTAAATATTTTTTCCTTGTCAAGGGCGGTTAACTTGCCCAAATGATTTATTATATTAAATAATTTGCCGTGCCCAAAATGCCACCAAAAATAGACTTTAATAAAACACCTCTCCATTGCATCTCATTGCATCTTTATTAAATGCAATTAACTAACTTTATAAGATGTTTTCTTTGTGCATGCAAAAAATTACCAATGAAAGTTACGACACTTTGTATGTGCGTGAACTAGCAAAGCGCTTGCAACAAAAAACAGGTATTGAAGTCAAAGAATTTGCTGATTGTAAGCTGATTTCAGACAAAATGAACTTGAATGGTTTTCATGTTTCTGCGCACACAATTGCACGATTTTTAGGCATTTTGAAAGCAAATCACAGACCTTATACTTCTACTTTAAATCTATTTTGCCACTATCTAGAATTTGAAACCTATGCAGATTTTTGCAAAACAATTCAAAACGAATTAGATACGGCGCTTTATTCACCAATTGATTCATTTCAAACAGGGCCTTTTTCATTGGTGACTCTGGAGATTGCACTTGCCAATGAAGATTGGAAAAGCGTACAACATTTATTAAACAGTTTTGAAAAAAATAGTCCGCTAAAAAATGAATTAGTGATGTTGTTAGGGAACATTGTTCGCAAACATCCAAAACAAAAAGAATTATTGAATGCCCTGATTGAAATTGAAAATGGGCGTTGGTTATTTTATGAGAGTTATGTAGATGAGGACGACCCAAATAGTTATTATTCAGATGCTTTAAGAACTTTTTATCAATCTAATTTAACTGATTCAAACAATCAAATTTTCTTGCATTGTTTTTTGATTTCAAAAGCCATTTATGAGAAGAAACCGGTCGATGAAAAAATGTTATCATCCATCATGTTGAATGAAAATATTCCTTTAAAAAATCTTCATTTTCATGAATTATCGCGGTATTTTGAAATTCAAATTTTGTTGGATTTTAGAACTAAAAAATTAAAAGATAAATTAACTTTTCATTTAGAGAGAATCATCGAACATTGCCAAAGATTTAATCGTTACGATACCTGCTGGATTGTTGCTAGATGCATCAAGGCATTGGCTTTTTCAGGTCAGCTAAAACGCGCGTTTCAATATGGATTATTTACAGAAATGGTTTTAAACCTTTACCGTGAAATGGACAATAAAATTGAAAGCATCGCTGAATTAATCATTCAATTTACAGTTCATAGCTTTCAAAAAAAGATCGTGAAAAACAACACTATTTTTCCTCCTGTCAGAATATCTGCAGCACACGACAACGAAACCAATTCAAGATTGGTCATCGAAGCTTCTACTTCTTTGCTTTATGCCGATGGAGATATCAAATCCATGCTTGAAAAAAATGTGTATTCTTTCGCCAAAAAAACAGGCCATTCTTGGGTGTTTGAATTGTTGAAGTAAAATTACTTGCATGAAACTGATTGTTAAACTAAAAAGATATTGCATCCGAAATAGCTAATTAAAACAACAATCTATTCAGTTGAAATATTATTTTTTTAACTTTTTTTCTTCGAGACTTTGTCTTCCTCTATGCTTCTAAAAACATCTTTTGCATTCAATTCGGATAACACTTTTTTGCCAGTTTTCGCTTCTAATTCCAACCGTGCAACATTGGCAACATTACCTCCTTGTTTGGCTACAATTTTACTTTCTTCAAAATCTTTGGGATTGGTGGCAACGGATATGTCTTTTGTAGAAGCCTCTGCCAGCATATTTAAAATCAATTCTGTATTGGTCATATTGTCCCTTAGATTTTCTTTCTTCAATCCTTTTAGCACTTTATACTCCTTGGTTGTTTTATCGCTCCAAGCTTTGGTAATGATATCCGTAAGCGTGGCAAACTGTAAACCCTCTTTTAAACCACGCTTTTTCCATTCATCTGTTAATTCTTTCCGAATTTCAATGCTTTTCAACCTTTGGTTTATCCAGTTTTCTGAATAACCTAATTTCAGATATTGTTCTAAAGCCCTATCAATACTCAACTCAGGGTCTTGTAATTCATCTAATCTTTCTGCTGCCACTTGCGCCAACCAAAGTTTAAAAGGCTCTGCTTTAGGTGAAGGAATAGATTGAATTAAACGAAAAAGTTGTTCTGTATCAGCTACATCAGTAAATCTCATCTTGCCGTCAGTTGCTACCATTTTCAAACCGTGACAATTCGTCACGGTTTCATTTCCTTCTGCTTTAAGTCTTTGTTTTAGTTTTCTCCAATAGGCATTTGCATCTCTACTTTCGGTAAGCACAGCGATTACATCCACTATAGAAATATACCATTTTTCTTGTTCAGAATCCCAAACAGTGCGCAATTGTTGTTCTTCAAATAAATGAAGACTCGTTATTTTACTTTCGTCTTTTGCTTTGCTGTCTAAACTCATTTTGATTAGTTTTCCATCATAAATATAGTTATTTTTTAATCAAAAACCATTTTTTTGTTTTCGAAAGTTTCAAAAGTTCCTATCAAATGAATAATTTAGAAATGGTCTTGAAACTTTACCGTGAAATGGACAATAAAATCCATGCTTGAAAAAATGTGTATTCTTTCGCCAAAAAAACAGGACATTCTTGGGTGTTTGAATTGTTGAAATAAATCAAACTTTCAACTGAATTCCCAATGTCATCGCATAATAATACTGATCAATTGGCAATGGTCGAAATGCGTCAAAATTATGGTCGTAATGTAGAATGAAAGACCAATATTTGCTGACGTTGAAGTTTAGATTGGAGTCAAAAAACCACCGCGGCGAACCGAAATGTGCATTGAGGGGAAATTGTACGAAAGTTGAACCTGAAAAATCAATTGATTTACTCAATTTAATGGCAAATTTTGCAGAACAATTGAGGCGAAACATGTTTCGATAAACAGTGTTGAGTGCAGCACTTTTAAAGGCAAATGAAGGCAAGTGGGGATTCCATTTTTCAGCTTCGTAAAAAACACCAAATCCTGTATATAAATCAGATTTTTTCTTCTCCAAAAATTTAAAACGCGCATTGATTCCATTTAAAAAACGGTATTCCATTCCTTGAATTCCGTTCCATTGGTATTGCGTAAAAACATCTGGACTGACTTTTCGGGAGTCATGGTCTCTAAATCTCGCCTGAAAAAAACCGTTGTTTTCGTTGATCGCTTTGCCATTGAAAGCCATGTCAACCTGACTCAAAAAAACCACCAAATATTTTTTGGGTAAGAAATAGTTGAGCTCTGTTTTATTGGTAAAATCTATCAATGCTTTCTTTTGTTTTTCGTTTGAAAAACTCAAATTAGTATAAGCTCTAAATTTTTTGAAAATAGAATCGGTTTCTGTCACTCGATCGATATTTAACACCTGACTTTGAGTTACAAAAGAATGAAATATTACAATCCAAATTCCACAGATAAATTTATTCATCGTTTAATTTTTGAAGGATAATTTTGGCGAGTCGCTCATTCTGGTATTTTCCTTGAATCTGCGTATACGACGGATTTCTAAGAATCGCAGATTTAGCTCCATTGGCTGCGCCCGAAATGTGTGTTGATGCAAGAATTTTGATTTTATCTGCCCAGAAATAGGATTGTATATCGTCTTTCCAACCTAAAGGATTTTGTGCATCATACCCCATGGAAGTATTGATTTGCAGCAAAGAATTTCTTGAGGCATTTCCGAGGGTAATAATCGCTTCTGGCTGAATTATTTCAATTTCCTGCGCTAAAATTTTGCCATGAACATGAATTCCCTTTTGGTCTGACAAATTTGTATATGATCCGATGCTGTTGCTGTTAACCCAGCCATTTTCTTTTTCGACGCGGAAAAACAATTTATAAATATCCGTTATGTAAATATTGTATTCAGCCAATAATGTCTCAAAAAACGGAATATTTGTGCGCATGGAACCAGTTGGATTTTTCCAATCGTCAATTACACTAAACGGAGCCCAAAAACCAATGTCTTTTTTAAAATCAATTTGCCTGCTGTTCCAAAATGGATTAGTTGGAAGTGGAGGAAGTGAGTCCATCGCGCAAACCATGATGGTTTTTTTATTTTTCGAATTAGAAGATAAAAAAACAGGTAAATCAATCGCCATCGTAGTGATTGAAGCACTAAAATCTTGGTAAATTTGAAAGAATGGCGATTTTAGCTTTTCAGCTGTGCTATGTTGGATTGAATTGGGTATTTGATTTGCAACAAACTGCGCAATTTGATCATAAACTGTACCCAAGCCATTTTCAGGACAAATAAACGCATCTTCAAGCAATTGAATAATTTGTTTTTGTTTCGGATGAATTGCGTACATTTCAAATAAATTCTTTCAATATCCTACATTCAATTATTTTTTCTTGCCAAAAATGGCTTTTAGAATTTGACCGCCAATTTTTCTTTCCAATCCACCTTTTGTAGTTGGAATGCCTGTTTTTTGGGCAAAACTGCTTTTTAACCCAGTAATTCCAAGCAATCTTTTCATAGAAAAAGAAACGCCTAATTTTTCTTTAAATCCAAACATTAGTTTAATTGTTTTTCAGATAAATTATTAAATGCATCCACTAATTTATTCATCAAATCATCCGTGAAATTTGTTGTTTCCATGATTTGTGCCGTTTGACCTGAAAATTCAAATTGTACCAAATTTTTCTTAAAACGGATAAATAAAAAGGTTTTGCTTCTACCTTTCGGGTGTTTACAAGTAAAGGTGATAAAATTGGGTGTATAATTGATTTGAATTAAATCTTTAAATCTCGTTTCAATTTTATCGTGAATAACCTTTAAAGTGTCAATATAGGAATCACTAAATTTATTGACTTTTAGAATTTCACCTAGTGCAGCAAAACCCTCAAAACGAACTTTTTCTCCTTTTGAAACTGTTTTTGGAATTCGATCTAAATTGATGCTCGTAACGGCGCTAAATCCAATAATTCGCGAGATTTCTTCTGAAAAATTAATCTTCTCTGGCACCAATTCAATGATGTAATTCAGCAATTGTGAAATTTGAAAAGCCCTGCTTGACATGTATGGATCCTGCTGACATTTTCTGAACAAAACTTTTTCCCATTCTTCGTCAAATTCATGGGTGCTGTTTAAGACAATTAATTGAGATTCATTCAATTCAGGAAGTCTTAGTTTTTTAGCGGTTTGTTCCGTCCATTCTCTAAATGAAGGTTCTTGTGTCAGTAATTCATATATTTTTGGATACGCAATTTGAATACAAACCAATGCGAAATTAATGAGTAATTCGTGGATTTCCTTTTCTTCATTTTCATCCATTTTCCCAATAATATTTAAAAGGGAAAGTGTATTAATCAACCTTTTGAGAGAACGCGGATTTGTTCCGACAGATAGTAAAGTTAAATCGGCTAATTTTTCCTTTAGTAAGTCATTTTCTAAAATGCGGTTATCGATGTAGCCAATGTCTTCCAACGAATGAATTAAAAACTTAGTCACATCGTAATTGGCTACCGGCATTGAAAATGGTAGTTGGATAATTTTGTCAAAAAACGAACGAAATTCACGTTCATTTTTTTCTGTTAAAGGTCCAAATTTCGGAATCAATCCTTTGACGACAACCTCATAATCAATCGCTAATACAAATAAACAATTATCAACTTCGAAGATATTTTTAATGAGTTCTAAAATCTCTACCGCAACTGGCGGATCAATTCGATCTAAATCATCGATGAAGAAAATAAATCCTTTGTTATTATTTCCATGTTTGTGGTCTTCCTCCAAACATTCATTGATGGCATCTTGCAATGCACTTTTAAATTGAAGTAAATTCACTTCGCCTTCTTCCCGTTCCAAAAATGAATCAACTAGAGCTGTTTCCAAACCGATGGTGCTAACTGCTGCTTTTGCACCCACTTTCCCCAATTTAGAAAATAAGCCTTTCACTTTATTGATGGTTGCTTTGGCTTTCGATTCGTGTTTTGATTTAAGAATGGAAAGAATTTCATTGGTCAATCCTCCAATAATCGCAATGAGTGCTTCATCTTTGCTTTTCATCAAGGAATACTGCCAAGTATTTACCCAAATACCATAAAATGGTCTTGCAGTATTTACTTCAAGAGTATTTAAATCTGATTCACACAAACGATGGCGAATTTGATTCAGCAAAGAGGTTTTTCCACTTCCCCATTCTCCTTGAATGGCTAGGGTTGTTGGCATTTGACACGTTTCAATGAATTGTATTAACGCGTCGGTGTATTTGTCAACGCCTAATAAATCTTCAGCGCCCTCCTTGCGAGGTTTATCTATGATATTTGAAGTTTTTTGCATGCTAATTGATTGGAAAAGTGAAATAAATTATTATCACTTTCTAAAGATGAAAAATAATACTGCTGCCACTGAAATTGCTATTCCTAAAGACAGTAGCAACCACACTATTTTAGCAACCGATTTATGTTTGGAGCTGATTTTTTTGAATAAAGCAGGATTGTTGATTTTTAAGAAATAGCCTCCTTTCGTGAAATCCTCATCTTTGGCTTCGAATGAAACCACGCGAATTCCATATTGAGCTATATGATCAATCAAATTTTGTAAATCATGCTCATTTGTAGCTGTATCTTTCGACTCCCAAGATTTTGACACCAACACTTCGATTCCATCGGTTGTTCTAAAAGTTTCACCTTTTTCAGTAAAGTGAGATGCATTGATATCTAAACCTGCATCTTCGCATTCTTTTCGGATTACGCCTGGTTGAACAACACCATAAAGGCGATCAGTATAAGGTTTGAAAAGCGATTTGTAATTTTTAGGTGCCGCTGGATTTATTGCATCCGGCAAAATTTCTTTCAGCTCCTCAAATGTTACTGATGGAAATAATTGTAAAACAGCATCTACAACCCCTAAGGCAGTTCTGTTCATGTGTTTTCCATACACTTCAATCACTCCTTTTTTAATTTCTTTCTCTTCAGCGGGCGTCAATTTTGGAAGTAACTTCATAGCGCTTACATATTAAAGTAAAAGCGGAAGAATTTCTCCCGCTTCAATAATCAATTAATTAGATTTCAACTTCTTCTGCGCCGTCTTCTTGCAACTTTTTGTTTGCAGAAGCCAATGTCATAGAATCGTAATTTTCATTTGTTTTGAAAGTTCTTCCACTTTTTTGGTAGCAAATTTCACATTTAACGCCAAATGCTTTTTCAAAACGATCTTCAAATCCTTTGATTGTAAGGTTTCCATTTACCGATAATTCAGATTCGCCAGATGGAGAATATGCACCATTTACTTGGGAGCGAACCCCTGCAATAGTTAATTCATTGTCAATCATTTTTCCCTCTTCAGTTCTCATGGTTGGAACCAAATATGGATATTCTTTCAAAAATGATTTTTGGAATGATTTTACTTTAATTCTTCCGTTTACTGTTATTTCTGCCATAATACATTTTTTAGTATTCAAATGTACTCTGCAGATTCATTGACATTCAGTTTAAGTTAGTTCAACTTATTCCAATTGGTTCAAGTAATGAATCAAAAATGAACCGTTTTTATTGAAATAAGGAACAATTTTTTCTAGTTTCTGCTTAATTAATTGATTCGGAAGTTGATCAAACAAGTGGGCAAATAATTTCTTCAATTGATCATGATCTTGTTGGGTAATCAACCCATTAAATACATAAGCTTCACCGATATTATAAAACAAAATTCGCTGCTCGTGAAGTGAAATTTCAGGCATTCTTTTTCCTAAAAAATCATGCAATTCTTCAATAAAATCAAATGTTTCAACTAAATTGTTTTTGAGGTCTAAATACATCAATTTGCAGGACAAGTAGCGTGCAACAGGGAAAACATGAATTTCACTTAATTGTTTTTCATTCAATGCTAAATTTTCGAACAACATTTTCCCTAGTTTTTTCGCTTTTACTAACTTCTTGGATAGAAAATAATGTCGAAACAAGAGACAATTTCCAAAGATAAAATCCTGTAAATCTTTCAATGAATTTTCAGGCTTGATATTTTTTAGATATAATTCTATTCCAGACTCATAATTAGGAATTGAAAACGAAGGATCAGCGAGCAATTCAAAGTAAAATTCCCTGATAATTGGAAAATGATGAAATGTTTTAAAAAATTGCTCATTATTTGAATTCGTGAGTGTTGAATTAAAAATCTCCTTTGCAAATTTGGATTTTATTTCAAAATCATCAATGGCTTCAAATTGCTCTGTATATTGGTACAACGGCTTCAATTCGTTTTCATGGATGCAAATTGAAATCAAACTTTTAACTTCAACTTTAGAATTTTGAAATTTACCAAAGCCTAGTACAAATGAATCTATCTCTTGTTGCTGAATCTCAAAATCATTCCAACTTGAATATCCGCAAAATTCCGCTAACGTATTCAAGGTATGCAAATAAGGCCTGTTTTTATTTCCTTTCCAAAGAAATAAACGATAAATCGTACTTTCTGAAATTCCAGAAAAACCTGATTCTGTAATCAATTCACTGACCTTTTTACAATCTAATTTGGTAAAAATTGGAAAACCAACTTGAATACAAATCTTCTTGAAGATTTCCTTTTTATTATATTCAGAAAGCAAATATTTTGGCTTGGGCATTTATCTTTTTTAAAATAAAGATAATCTTAATCTAAAACTTCAACTATTTAGTTAATACTTAAACTAACTTGAACTATTTATTTTTAAATCATTTTTTGAATTTCTAAAATCGTTTCCCTTAAACTAGCTACAAAGATATTCTCCTGCAACGCATACATTTCTGTTTCAATTGGTGCAACAACAAATGTTTTGACAGGTTTCAAAACTTCGATTGCATTATAAAATCCTTTGGTGACTTGCGGTGCAGCTGAAGCTTTACATTCAATAGCGATTATTTTTCCATGGATATCTAGTACTAAATCCATTTCGTCACCTGTGGCAGTTCTGTAAAAATATGCTGGCACATCAACGACAGATAATATTTGTTCAATCACAAATCCTTCCCAAGAAGAGCCAAAAACGGGATGACTAAAAAGTGCATCCATATTTTTGATTCCCAATAATTGATGAAGCAAACCACTGTCACGCAAGTAAATTTTAGGTGATTTTACAAGTCTTTTTTTGACATTAATTTCAAATGGCGACAAGGATCGAACAATGAATGTTTGCTCAAAAATATCAATGTATTTTCGAATCGTTGGATGCGTTAAACCCATTGAACTTCCTAGTTTACTTAGATTTAGGATTTGACCCTGATTGTGCGCGCACATAATCAAAAATCTCCTCAACTGTAAGGCTGGAATTTGAAAACCTAATTGTGGCAAGTCTCTTTCAACATATGTTTTGATGAAATTGTCGCGCCAAATCATACTAAATTCATCGTTTTCAGCTAATACGCTGTCAGGAAATCCACCTCGATTCCAGCAAGTTTGCTGATCTATGGTTGGAAGTTCACCGATTTGAAAAGGCGTAAGCGACAAATAGCCAATTCTTCCCGCCAATGATTCAGAGCTTTGTTGTACTAATTCCCTCGAGGCAGAGCCAAGCAGAATGAATCTACCATTTTGTCGATCCTCATCTACAACGCTTCTCAACACAGAAAATAGTTCAGGAATTAGTTGAATTTCATCTAAACAAATGATTTTTTGTGCATTCGATTTGAAAAATAAACGCGGATCATTCAATTTATTCAAATCCTCCAAATTCTGTAAATCAAGGTAAATTGAATTTTCTTCTGGAAAAAATAATTGTTTCACTAAGGTCGATTTTCCGCACTGACGCGGACCCAAAATGGCGATAATTGGGAAGATTTGTTGATATTTTCGAATAGAATCTTCTAAATGACGATGAAAATACATGCTCTTAATTCTTGATTTACAAGACCAAAGATATAAAAATTTTATAAACCATGCAAATTGAAACACCGCCTTTCAATTTGCACGATTTTCAATTTTCAATTACCTGTGAAAATCCCTCATCTCAAAAATGATACTTACTTTTGAGTATGAAACAAAAATTACTCATTTTTTTGCTGTTTTTAAACTCAGCGTCATTTGCACAATTGCAGGTTGTTCGCGACCCGATTGCGTGTGCATACGGTTTGAAAAACGCAGACAAAAAATGGGTCGTTCCAGCGCAGTACCAAGATATCCAAGTGAATGGAAGTGGATTTTTTTTCTGTAAAGAAGGTGAAAAATGGGGAATTTTAAATCGATACGGTAAAACATTTGTTGACACAAAATACGATCAAGTATATCAACTCAAAGAGAATCAATTTGTACTTGTAAACCGAAAAGTGGAGGACAATGTGAGTCAAACGTTTATGGGAATCATGGACACCAACAAAACCTGGATTCTTCCTCAAGAATTTAGTTCCATACAACAAATTATTCGAGAGCGATTTTTGGTGGTAAAAACAACCTATCCCAAAAATGCACAACCGAAAAACCAATCTACCATCGTTGATGCGCAAGGCAAATTATTGATTCCTTATATAGATGGTATTATCCTGTACAAATACAATGAACAAGAAATCTTTTTGGTCGGTGACAAACAAGTCAATTCTTCGACGCTAGCTGGAAATGTTCGTTTCATAAATCATGCAGGAAAAATGCTTTCAGATAGCACATTCGACATGGGAACGCCATGTGGTGAAAACTTTACGGTGGTGAAAAACAACAAATTCGGACTCTTTGATCCTGAAGGAAAACCGATTGTTTGGCCAAGGTTTCAATTTGAGCGAAATATGTATGAATCAAATACTTCTTTGCCCTGCTTGCACTCTCATCATCAGTTCATTTTTACAGAAAATGGAAAAAAAGGAATCGTAAATGGCAGTTGGAAAGTAATTACTGAGCCAGTTTATGAACGAATTGTTCCCATTAATATTCAAGGACAAACAGCATCTCCAGCACGTTATTTTGGACACCGTTCTGAAAATAACAATTACGATTTGATTGATTTAAATGGAAAAAAACTGATTGAAGCAGATACTTTTTTGACGAAAATGATTCGTATTCCTCAAAACAATTACTACGCATCTGATGCCTACAGGGTTTATTATTTTTATGGAGTGCGCCAAAATAACGATTTTCGTTGGGGAATTTTAAACGGAAAAGGTGAAGTTTTGATTCCCGCAACCAATGCAAACATTCTTGTGATTAGTAATTTTGAAGCCTTACTCGTTGAGGATTTAAATACAAATATTCCAACAGTCAATCGAATACTTTTAACTACTCAAGAAAATTTCAATGCTACGCCCGTAACATTTAAAAATCAATTGGATAGCATTTTTCTGTTTCAATTTGAAGACAATTATTACCCGCTGATTTACGACAATACCAAGAAAATGTGGAGACAAGAAATGTATGGATACAACCTTCCTAAAAGTTTTGGCAATCTTTTGCTCATCAGTGGCAATTTAGGTGGATTTATCTACAACAAAACCAATAATACCTTCGAAAAAGTAAAATCCATTGATTTGCAAAATGGTGGTTTACCAATTGTTTACACCAAAGAAGGCGTCAATATCATTCACCCCAGAAAAGGGTTTCTTTTCAAGGAATTTCATACCACCATCAATCAACAAATGGCCTCAAAAAATCGAATTTGGGTGCATACGAAAGCGGGAAAATGGCGGATTTACGATACACTTGGCGTGCAACGAATCGATGATGAATTTGATGTAATGTCATATGATTGGGACGCGATGATTGTCCAACAAAATTCCAAAAAAGGAATGCTTGATGAAAACTATTTGTGGAAAATTCCACCGATTTTCAGTGATCTGTTTTTATTCTCAAAAAACTTATTCGTTGGTATAACACCTACAAATCGTGTGGCTGTAATCAATATTAGCAAACCTGCAATGCTTGACACTTCGTATACCAGTTTTATTCCCTTATTCTTTGACGCTTCTGGAGAAAAAGTTTACTATAGTTTAGAAAAAAATGGTCAATCTTTCTGTTTCGACAAAGAAGGAAATCAAGTTTCGCTTTCTAAAAAAGAAATCCTAATAAACAATTGGACAGAACCGACCAACTATTATTATTTCAATATTCAATGTGCTTATGAGCAGAAACAACTGCTGAATTCGCATAAAAACTTGGTGTATGATTTTTTCTATCCAACGTATTTGAATCAAATTCAAGGAAATAGAAGCACAATTATCAATGGTGTTCGCGGTTCGAGCTATGAGCCAACAAAGTATTTTAAAGCTGAATTTCTCTCTTCGAAAGCAATGACCTTAAGCATCACGCGACCTCCAACTGTTCAATTGGATTATGGAATTGGTAGAGATGGTTCATCAGGTGATTTAGAATTAGCAAACTGGATTTTCAAAAATGACGGATCCAACAAAAGAATCGTGTTTTCAGATCTTTTCAATCCATTAAGTCCCATTTATCAAAAGCAAATTTTAGAGGCGATTCAAGAAAATCCAGGTATCAAAATTGATTGCAATAAACCCGATATTCTTTTCAGTGGCGTTAAACAGTTTTCCTTTCATCCAAATGGTATCAAATTGTACTTTTTTGAAGGCGAATCGCAAGCGTTTGAATTGATTTTGACCAAAATGCAATTGTCAAAAATCCCAAGTGCCAAGTGGATTTTGGAATATTTGAATTGAAATGGAAATTGATTTTGAAATATTATAATTTTTATTGGTTTCTGCACGGCGAATTTAAGCAATCAAAAAATCAGTAAGTAGAAAATAAAAAAGATTAGTTCTTTAATTAAACTTAACTGGGCTCAATTCAGTATTTTGCTTTAAATCACCTTTTTGGTTCAATTTTACTTTTCGCATTCTATACTTTAAACCAATTGTGCGAGATTCACCACATTGCATGCCTGCATCTTCATTCATTTCAATCCGATTTACAGAACCATTCTTTTTATTTAAAAGGATATAGCGCAAAGGATGCGCATACATTACTTTTGCTAAATTTCTTTTTGTAAGAGATTTCCTCGAGATGTAGGCTGCTTCTCCACTACCAGAAGGGATAATTGTTTTCGTTTTTTTCAATAAAGGGACAGATGGATCAATAAAAAATATTTGAGTAATACCAGAACTGTCTAATTCAAAGGCATAACATTCATACAACTCCTTTTTAAGTGATTTGCCATTCTGTTTGGTATATTGCTTAGAATCAACTTTAAAGTTAAGAATAAAAAAATCATTAATCCTTGATAGATAAATATCCTCATTTAACTTATGAATCCCATTTAAATCTTTATTCATGAGCGACTTAATCTCTATGGTTTTTGAGTCTATTTTAAAAAACATTGAATAAATTATATTTGTATCCTTGTCAAATAAACTTTTCACGGCAACAGTATCAGCAGAAAGTAACTCCTTTTCATCGTAGCAAACTTCCGTACCATTTTCATTGGAAAAACACCATTTTGAATAATTTCCTTGGATTTGAATGGGGATTTCATTTTGTAATTCGCCTCCTTTTGGTTGAATGCTATCAAAATACAAATGAGAACATGAAGTTAAAAGCATTCCGACTAATGCAATCAGACTAAACACAAGGAACTTTGAAAATTGTCGAGCCGTATTTTGTAAAGTGTTGATTTTTAATTCTTTTTGCTTCATGGTTCTTTTGAATATTAGATTATTAATGCCATCATTAAAGTAAAAATAATTATTATTTCTTTTCATGAAGACCTTAAATTCACAATTTTTTATAATTATGTTTACTACAAAAAGCACACCTTAAGTTCAAATCAATTTATTTATTCAATTGAATATGCAATTCTTTCAATTGTTTCTCATCCAATGGCGAAGGTGCGTCAATCATCACGTCGCGACCTGAATTGTTTTTCGGGAATGCGATGTAATCACGAATTGAATCTGAACCGCCCATCGTAGCAACCAATCGATCTAAACCGAATGCCAAACCTCCGTGTGGTGGCGCACCGTATTCAAAAGCGTTCATCAAGAATCCAAATTGTGCTTGCGCTTCTTCTTTGGTGAATCCTAATAAATCAAACATGCGTGATTGCAACTCACGGTCGTGAATACGAATTGAACCTCCGCCCAATTCTACGCCATTCATGGCTAAATCGTAAGCATTCGCTCGAACTTTTCCTGGTTCAGTTTGAATCAAATGAAAGTCTTCTGGCTTTGGAGAAGTAAATGGATGGTGCATCGCATGGTAACGTTCGTTTTCTTCGTCCCATTCCAACAAAGGGAAATCCAATACCCACAAAGGTTTGAATACATTTGGATTTCTCAATCCCAATTCATTTCCCATGTGCAAACGCAATTCATTCATTTGTTTGCGCGTTTTTTCCAATCCGCCGCAAAGTACCAACAACAAATCACCAGCTACAGCGCCTGCGCGTTCAGCCCATTGCGCCAAATCTTCTTGCGAATAGAATTTATCTACTGAAGACTTGAAAGTTCCGTCTGGATTACATTTCAAGTAAATCAAACCAGTTGCGCCAATTTGTGGACGTTTCACCCAATCCGTTAACGCATCCAATTGCTTGCGTGTGTATTCCGAACAATCTTGGCAATTGATCGCGATTACTGATTCAGCAGCATCGAAAATCGAAAAACCTTTGTTTTGAACCAAATCAGTCAAATACACAAATTCTAAATTGAAGCGGATGTCTGGTTTGTCTGAACCGTATTTTTCCATCGCCTCCTCGTAAGTCATTCTTGGGAAAGCACCTTCAAATTCAACTCCACGCACTTCTTGAAATAAGTGTTTGATCAAGCCTTCAAAAGTTTGCAAAATATCTTCTTGCTCCACAAACGCCATTTCACAGTCGATTTGCGTGAATTCTGGTTGTCTGTCGGCACGTAAATCTTCGTCACGGAAACATTTCACGATTTGGTAATAACGGTCAAATCCAGAAACCATCAACAATTGTTTGAAGGTTTGCGGAGATTGCGGCAAAGCGTAAAATTCTCCTTCATTCATACGACTTGGAACCACGAAATCGCGCGCTCCTTCAGGCGTAGACTTGATTAAGTATGGAGTTTCAACGTCCAAGAAATCTTGTCCATCTAAATATTTTCTAGTTTCTAAAGCAACTTTGTTTCTCAAACGCAATTTTTGTTGCACCGGATTTCTTCTCAAATCGAGGTAACGGTATTGCGCACGCAATTCTTCTCCGCCGTCTGTATCGTCTTCGATGGTAAAAGGAGGCGTTTTGGCTGCGTTCAAAATGGTCAATTTTTCCACTACGATTTCAATGTCACCTGTTGGCATATTGGCATTTTTGCTAGAACGTTCGATGACGGCACCTTCAATTTGAATTACAAATTCACGACCTAATTTGCGGGCTTGCATACACAAAGCTTCATTGTCTTCCAAGTTGAAAACCAATTGTGTAATACCATAACGGTCACGTAAATCCACGAAAGTCATTCCACCTAAATCTCTTGAGCGCTGAACCCATCCAGCCAAGGTAACTTTGTTTCCGATATGATTTGCGCGCAATTCGCCGCATGTGTGAGATCTATACATTTTATTGAATTTGAGATTGCAAAGATAAGGTTTGAAAAATGATTTATGAAATAGAGTGGAAAATAGTTGCGGTTAGGGGAAACAAAAAAGTCAGCACTTACATGCTGACTAGTTCTTATTATTGAATAAATCTAATTCAATAATTAAGCGATTTAATATGGAGTAGTAGGTAATCTGCTTGTATAACCCAAAAGTTGAAGTTGCTATTTGAAGTCAGCATTGCTTTTTATTTATATCGGAAATATCTATTTTAACATTGTTTTCCATAAGAAAATGCGTTATTATCAATACCAAACAACAACTCTACCAACACCACCTGCCGCCCCTGCTGTAAAACCAGTGAAACCACAACCGCTTGAGCCTCCTCCGCCGGGACTATTTCCGGGACTAGCAACCATACCATTATAGCCAGATCTCCCTCCAAAAGAACCAAAACTACCTCCTCCTGCAGCACCTTGACCATTAGCTCCAAAACCAATAATCCCAGCTTGCCCTGTAACATTAAACACTGCTGAACTTGTTCCACCGTTTGGGAGGAAAAATGGACTACTCCCTAGATTTAAACCACCTTGTCCTCCTGTAGCAGAAATAAGAGAGCCAAAAGAAGAGTTACCGCCATTCCCACCACTAGCAGTTCCTCCAGTGCCCACAACAACAGAATAAGATGTTCCTGGAGAAACACTAAAAATTTCTTTTCCGTATCCCCCACCTGAACCACTGCTGCACGACCCAACAACACTTGAACTTGAATTTCCTCCTCCCCCTCCAGCTCCCCACACTTCTACACAGATTTTAGTAACCCCTGCGGGAATTACAAAAGTATAAGTGCCTGAATTTGAATAAACAGTCATGTTTGATAAAATACTTGAACCTGCTGGTCCTGGTAATCCTGTTGCGCCAGCGGTTCCATTACAGATGTATTTGGTAAGCGTAGCATTTATTTCTGTAGCATCGAGTAAGTTGTTGCTGTTTGCATCTAAACCGTATTCAACTTTTACACCACCTGTTGCACAGTTTACGCCAGCAGATTCAGTTGTTGTTATAGTTAGTGTATTTTTTCCGTCAGTACCATTGGTTCCGTTAGTTCCTGCGGCACCAGTTGCGCCAGTCGCGCCCGCGGTTCCAGTTAAACCTTGAATTCCTTGAGCACCAGTTGCTCCTGTCAAACCTGTTGGTCCTTGAGCGCCCGTTGCACCGGCAGTTCCATTGCAAATATATTTGGTTAATGTTGCATTAATTTCAGAAACATCAAGCACATTATTGCTGTTTGCATCTAATCCATATTCAACTTTCACACCGCCCGTTGCACAGTTTACACCTGCAACTTCTGTAGTCGTATTAGCAAGGGTGTTTTTTCCTACAGCACCAGCCGCACCTGCGGTTCCAGCTAAACCTTGAATTCCTTGAGCTCCTGTTGCACCAGTCAAACCTGTTGGTCCCTGAGTTCCTGTTGCACCTGCGGTTCCATTACAAATGTATTTGGTCAATGTTGCATTAATTTCAGTCGCATCAAGCACATTGTTGCTGTTAGCGTCTAATCCGTACTCTACTTTTACGCCACCAGTTGCACAGTTTGTACCTGCAGTTTCGGTTGTTGTTTTAGCAAGTGTGTTTTTTCCGTCAATGCCATTGGTTCCGTTAGTTCCTGCAGTTCCAGTAGCACCTGTCGCCCCAGATGGTCCAGTTAAACCGATTGGTCCTTGTGTACCTATCGCACCGGCTGGTCCCGCAACTCCTTGTAATCCTTGCGGTCCAGTAGCGCCTTGAGCGCCCGTTGCTCCAGCTGTTCCATTGCAAATGTATCTAGTCAATGTTGCATTAATTTCAGTAGCATCAAGCACATTGTTGCTGTTTGCATCTAAACCATATTCTACTTTCACACCACCCGTTACGCAATTTGCACCTGCAACTTCGGTCGTTGTTTTAGCAAGTGTGTTTTTACCTGAGGCACCTGTTGATCCAGCCGCACCTGAGGTTCCAGCCACTCCTTGAATCCCTTGAACACCAGCCGGTCCAGTTAAACCTGTTGGTCCTTGAGCGCCCGTTGCACCGGCAGTTCCATTGCAAATATATTTAGTCAATGTTGCATTAATTTCAGTAGCATCAAGCACATTGTTGCTGTTTGCATCTAAACCATATTCTACTTTCACACCACCCGTTGCGCAATTTGCACCACCAGTTTCGGTTGTTGTTTTAGCAAGCGTATTTTTTCCCGCGGCACCTGTTGTTCCAGTTGCACCAGCCACCCCTTGAATACCTTGCGGTCCAGTCAATCCGCTTAAAATTGGAGATGTATAGGTTGTACCGTCAAAATAAGTAATTGTTATTGTACCGTCTCCATTATCTGAAACATTGGTAATTCCATTTCCAGCGTTTTCGGCATAACTTGCTTCTTCACTGTAAAGGGAATAAGGCACACTCCACAATTGTTGTGTTGACATAAGTTTAAAATCAGTGCCCGCTTTTTTATCTAATTCTACTTTTAAAAAGTAGATGTCTGCTCCCCAGTCAATTGCTGGAAAAGCACTCGTGCCATTGGAGTTTCCTTGTCCAATAATCAATGAAAACATTCCAAATTCATCTGTTTGCACTTGGTGTATTTCTTTGTACACCACCGTTCCTGTCACAGAAGATTTCAAAATACTAAATTGGACAGAAATGTTTTGCTTGGTTAAAAGTTGTCCTGATATGTTCGTTCCCGGTTGGCTGTCGCTTCCATCCATGTAAACCACTGCTTGATAGTTGATTCCTTGGGGCGGTGCTTGCGCAAAAAGGGTTATTGTACTCGCAAATAAAATGCTGAATAATATAAATAACTGTTTCATAGTGTATGATTTTATAATTTAAATGAAATACCAATTGCTCCAGTATTTCCGATATTTCTTGTTTTTTCATTTTGGTCTTTCTCAATGTTATTCAATCCAAAATTGAATCTATATTCAAAATTGATAAAAAGACTTTCGGTCGCTTTGTATGTTCCATTTAATAAAAAAGCAGAAGTAATATTATATCGCTCTAGTGACTTTTCTCGGATAATATTGTAGTTGGTTGTGCCAATCGCTTGATCTCCTTTCACGAGGTAATCGACACTAAAAAATGCACCCGTTGACATAGCAAAATTTGCACTGTCTTTACCTAGGATTTTTACCAAATAAGCGCAACCAGCGCCAACATAATCAAGTTTCCAATTTAATGGTGTTTCATTAAAAGTAGATTTTGCACCAGCTTGGTAAAAGTTAATTTCTGGTCGAAAAGAATGTCTCGGCGCAACTTTTATTCCTAAACTTAATCCATAGAACTCTCCAAAAGTGTACTTCGTTGCCTTGGTGGTTAAACCTTCTTTAAAAATAAAATTTGTTGCATTTTTCCCATAAAAAAGGTTTAATCTCAAATCTTTTTGACTGAAAATTTGTAAAGACCCAAATATTAGGAGTGTTAGTAGTATTGCTTTCATTGACTTAAGGAATTACGATAATTTTAAAAGAGGATGTTTTACTGTCAGTATTTACTTTGAGATGGTACACGCCTTGCGCAGGGTTTAAAATTTTAACCGGAACCAAAGAGTTACCAAAAGCAGAACTAAATTCAATTAATTTTCCACTTTGATCAAAAAGCTGATAATTAAACTTGGTATCATTCTCCACATTTACTTGAAAAGCAAATTCACCATGGTTAGGATTGGGAAATAAATGAACGTCCAACTCATTACTCTCAACAGTAAAAGTGAATGGTTGCAGAAATCCTTGTCTTAAGCCTGTTCCATCATTCTTTTCGTTTGTAACAATGGCAGGCTGACCAATTGATTGCTGGTAATTAGTTCCATCGGAATTTAACAAAGAGCCTAAGGATCCAATTACTGAATGGGTAATTTTTTGAGCATAGCTGGCTTCTTTTATCAAAAGAAAAAATACAACTAGAGTAATAGTTTTTATTATGTTTGTTAAATTCATACAGTTTGTTAAATTTTACAATAAGTAAAAATACAAGGTTATTTTTATCAAAAATATAAAATATTTCCAGCTAAAAATTAAATTTTATAATATAATTAAAAACAAGATTATACAATGAATGCGTTTAACAAGCTTGTAAAGAGCACCTATATCTTTGTGGAAGCTACCTTTTGAAGGTAATTTGTTGAAGTAGGCAAATTCAATTAATGATTGAAATCAAAAAAAGCATACTCTCTCAGGAGTATGCTCATTAAACTGTGTCAATTATATCCACTATTCAGCTTTACTAATTCGGTCATATTTAACTTCTTCAATTACGCCGTTTACGCGAATAATAAAACATGTTTTATCGTCTTTCAATGATTTGATAGTTGCGATTGTATTTACAACTCCATCAACAATAACCTTATCACCAACTTTAAAACCTCGATAAGAAATATTGGCTTTTGAACCCCAAACATCACCTTCACAGAAATAAAACATTTTTCTTCCTTTGATAATTTGATAAATTTTTGCGTTCATCAAATATTCACCACCAGCAACTTTTTTTACAGTTTGGTCAATCGCATCTTCAATCGTAACTGCTTTTGACTTTTTTCTCTCTTTTGGACTTCCACCCGCATAGGAGGTTAAAAGTTGATACTCTGTTTGAGTATTCACATTTCTATGAGAAAGCATATTGACGCTTCCAATAATTTTTACTGATGAACAAGAAGTTGCAATAAGAGATATCACAACCAAGCTTAAAATTCCTTTTTTCATTTGTTATAATTTTTTAACAAAGAAATAAATTATTTAAATCCGCAAAATACCGATTTGTAAGCGCAGTTTTTTTCGAAATTACCGCCGTTAATAAGCTAATTAAATCAATTTCTATTCGAACTAATTTTATCTAAAAAAGCTCTTTTCTGACGATCAGCAACATCTAAAAAAACGTTGTTTTCCATTAAAACTTGATGACCATCAATCTTATTGTATCGTTTAATGAGATTTAGATTTACCAAATATGATTTATGAATTCTAAAAAAAGTTTCTTCTGGCAATAATTCCTCAATGGATTTCAGTAGTTTGCTGGTCGTAATTTTCTTTCCATTTAAAAAATGAAGGTGCGTGTAACTTCCATCTGCTTGACAATAAACTATTTCTGAAACATTTACAAGCGATAATCCATCTACATCAGGGACAACCAACTTATTGAATTCATTTGGTCGGTTAGACATGTTTTCAATCAATAATTCAATGCGTTGTTCTCTCAGTTCTACTTTTTGTTTTTGCTTGAATTTCAAAATGGCTTCTTGAACTTGTCTAAAATCTAAGGGCTTTGTGAGGTAATCTAAAGCCGAAACGCGAAAAGCTTTAATTGCAAATTCTTCATAAGCAGTTGTAAAAATTGTTTCAAAACTTGGACTTTTTACCTTTTCAAATAAACTAAAACCATTTCCTTTAGGCATTTCAATATCTAGGAACACAAGATCGGGTGAAAAGCGATAAATTAAATCAACTGCTTCATCCACATTTTTTCCCAATCCAATTATTGAAACGCCATCACAATACTTTTGAATAATACTCACCAAACTTTCTCTTGCTGACTGCTCGTCATCAACGATTAAAACTTTTATCATCTTGTTTATATTGAAATTAATACTTCAACTCTTGTTCCATTCGAGTCATTTCCATTCATTAAATCAGTAATAAATAGATAAAATTTCTTGTCTTCCATAATTGTATTTAATAGTTCTATTCGTTCAAGGGAAACAATTGTAGAAATGGAATTATGCTCCTTTTCCTTCCAATTATTAAATTGCTTTGAAGCCACTCTTCCAATTCCATTGTCTTCGATGGTGCACCTCAAAAAGAGCTCATCCTGGTAGTCTATTTGTTCAAACTTTACTACTAGTTTACCTTCTTCTTCCTTGTGCAACAAGCCATGATTTATTGCATTTTCTATAAATGGTTGCAGTAACATGGCTGGAATTTTAATAAAGCTAGGTTCAAGTTGCTCATCTACCTCTAATTTAAATTCCATTTTATTATTAAATCTTAATTTTTCAAAACTTAAATAGAGTTTTAAAAAGTCAATTTCCTTTTCGAGCGTAATTAATCTTTGGGTTGAATTTTCCAATATCATTCTCATCATTTTTGAAAAATCAGAAAAATAGATTCTTGCAGTTTTATCATCATTTCCCAATACAATTTCTTGAATGGAATTTAAGGTATTAAACATAAAATGCGGATTCATTTGAGCTCTTAGCGCTTTTAATTCAGATTCAGCAAGTTTGATATAATTTTTGTTTTTTTCAGCCTCCTTAATTAGAACTTTATTAATTCTCCATTTTATAAACCAAAACACTAAAATCAATGGTATTATGGCTGAAATCGCAATAAACCACCATTCCAAATAATAAGGTTTACTTATCAGAAAAGAATAACTTATGATAGAAGATTTTTCGCCTGATTGATTCACCGCCTTTACTTTGAAGTGATATAAACCAGGAGCAAGATTTGTATAGGAGGCATAATTACGGTCATTGAAAGGAATCCACATATTGTCATTCCCAACTAATTTCCATGAATATTTTATTTTTTGAGGACTATGAAAATCAATGGCATTAAAAGTAAATTCAATGTTATTTTCATTGGCTTTAAATTTAGGCATCATTGGAATTCTTGTCCAATCATCAAACTTAAAAATAGTGCTTTTTAATTTGAAAACTTTTCGCTGATTGACTTTCAAACTATTTAATTGAATATTAATAGTCCTTTTGTGATTTGCAACATTTTCAGAATTAAACTCAAATAACTCTTCTCCAACACTAAATAATAGATTGCCATTTTTCAATTTGGTAATTGCATTTTGAACACAACCATAGCTTTCTCTATTTGCTTCATTCAAATAATTATCGATGGCTAAAACCTTTGAATTTTTACCCAATCGAATTTTGGAAACGCCGTACATTGTCCCAATCCATAATATATTTTGTTCTTTTTCAAAAAATGATGAAGAGATGTAATCGTTTGATAATCCATCCTTGGCTGTTATTTGTGTTACTTGACCTTTTGAATAACGCAATAAACCGTTGCCAAAAGTTCCTATCCACATGGTGCCATTTAAATCTTCTGTAAGAGTTACAAAGTTTTCGTATTTATCAAAAACTTTTGAGGCACTTTGTAACTTTTGATTCTTAAATAACATTAGCTTAGCCACATTTGCAAACCAAATACAACCTGATTTGTCGATTAGAACATCTTGCGTATATTGAGTTGAAATTTTATGATAATCAGGTTTATTATCTTTGAAATGAATGATTTCTTCACCACTAGTCACCCATAGTTCATCGTTTGCCAATGGTAGAATTCTATAAATACAGGCATTGCTGTTTTGTGTTTGTAAAAGAAATTGAAATCTATTATTTTTTAACTTAAAGACTTTACCACTAAAAGTTCCAACATACAATTCATCATTCTTATAAGTCAATGCAGAAATGAATTTATCCTTCGGGTCGCTGGATACATACATTTTTTTTACTTTTAGATTAGTAATAACATTTAAACCATCCACTGTGCCCAAAAAAATTGTTCCAGATTTCTCGATTGTCATTGAAGCTACAGGGGAAGATATTTTAGCTGACATTGGAGATTTAAATACATCGGTCTCAACCATTTTTATCAATCCTACCGTCGTAGCAAGCCAAATGTTTCCCTGATAATCTTGGGTTGCAGATTTAATTTGAGTATGCGTTATTCTTTGACTTAAGTCAATAGTTTGAAAAAGATTATTTTTACTCAAAAACAACAATCCTGTCTTACCTGTAAAAAGTGTGATCTTATTTTTACAACTTAAAACAGAAGTTACGAATTCCGCACCTTGGATTTTCACGATAGTAAACTGACTCCCTACTAATTTTAATTTTGCAAATCCAGATGTTGTGGCAGCCCAATAATAATCTCCAAAAATGTGCCCTACAGCATTTATTTTTATATTTTTAGTGCTTTTACAAATTGAAATTTTGGAATAAACATCATTTTTTAGCGAATAAGTACCATTACTAGTGGAAAAAAAGATGGTGCCTTTATTATTGGAAATAATATTGTTAGTAAACGCTCGAATTTTCCAAACACGAACAAAAACATTTCGTTTTTTATCTAATTTAAAAAGTCCATCAATACAACCCGCGAAAATTTCGGATTTTTTTGAAATGTAAATGCACTTTACATAGTGAGGGCTGAAAGGCGATGAAATCTCATCTTTCATTTTTATATTTCTAAAACGGAAACCATCAAAAATTGAAACACCCTTTCTAGTGCCACAATAAATTTCTCCATTTTTACCTTGAGTTATACAATTTATCTGAGTATCATTTAACCCTTGAATTTTATTGTAGTTATAAAACTTCTCTCCGTCATATTTTGTTAAACCATCTGCCCCACCGATCCAAATATAAGATCGAACATCGGCAAAAACACAAATCACATCAGGTGAATTCAATCCATCTTTGTTGTCATAGATGCGGAAATCAAAATTAGAAGCGTTTACTGGAAAAGTATTGCAAAAAATCTGAATCAAAAAAATTAAAGTAAAACTTAATATTTTAGAAGGAGGAAAATGAAATCCTAAATTGAAAAACTGCATTGTAAATTTAAAAAACTAAAATTCGAAGTATTAAATTTACTATTAATATTTACAAACCAACTTGAATTTTATAAACGTGATAATTTGTTAAATAATCGTGCCTTAATTATCAATAAGAGTAATTAAGATTATCGTGCTTTTTTTTGGCTAGCAGTAGGAAATTTGAATTACTTCTTAAAAACAATTTTATGCTACAAATGTGTTACAATAGAAAACAAAAAAGCACCTACATAAAATGTAAGTGCTTGAATTTTTGCGCTCTCTCTTGGGCTCGAACCATTCCGATAGCTATCGGAACTGATTAACAGCCAGATTCACCATATTTTGATAATAATTTTTGTGCAATTTCAGGGAATAATTTCAAGTTCCGGATGTAAACTGCACTTTTCATTTTTTTAATATGCCTTTCAATTAGCAACGATTGAGTTTTACTTTGACATTCAATTGTAAAATATATTTCCCAATCCGACGCACGTTTTGTATAAAAAGCACCTTTCTTGGCGTCATGAAACGCCTTTCGGGTTTCTAAATTAGAACTTGACCCAATATAAAAATTGTCTATTTCTGGATCAAAACAAATACCTGTGGAGCTAAATTTAAGATTTTTTTATAACCTTTGATTCCTAAATGATTTTTTTTGGAAAATATTGATTTGTTAAAGTTGCTTTTACCTGATTATTTGGTTGAGTATTTTGATGTTTTAAAAGTTGAGAA
>CANFUT010000001.1 GCA_947450325.1 Flavobacteriia bacterium | reverse complement strand
TCTCAACTTTTAAAACATCAAAATACTCAACCAAATAATCAGGTAAAAGCAACTTTAACAAATCAATATTTTCCAAAAAAAATCATTTAGGAATCAAAGGTTATAAAAAAATCTTAAATTTAGCTCCACAGGTATTTGTTTTGATCCCAAGCTACAGGTTAATGCCAATATTTAAGGCAAGTCAAAACCTTTACAACAGAAATCCTTCCTTCCCCAAACTTTTCCTCCCCAATTTTGTTCCATAACTAACTAGAAAAAGATAGCTTTACAAAAAATACAAAAGTGGCAAGAAAAGCGATTGTTATTGGGTCTGGAATTGCTGGAATTGCTTCTGCGATTCGTTTGGCAAACAAAGGTTTCGCCGTGGATGTGTATGAAGCAAATGCCTATTTGGGTGGAAAACTGACAGTCACACAAATGGGAAATTACCGATTTGATGCTGGTCCTTCGTTGTTTACCATGCCGCATTTGGTGGAGGAATTGTTTACCCTTTCTGGGAAAAATCCAAATGATTATTTTGAATACGAACGTTGTAAAACGGTCTGTCACTATTTTTTTGAAGACGGAACTTTTCTGCCATTCAGCGCTTCCAAAGAAGAGATTTTTGCTGAAATAGAACGCACCTTAAATGTCGATTCAAAACCAACGAAACTGCATTACGACCGCAGCGCATTGATTTACAAGGCGACATACCAAGCTTTTTTGGAAAATTCATTGCACAAAGTTGGAAACTATTTTAGCAAAGCCATTTTGCGTTGCATCGCATACATTCCGTGGCTCAATATTTTCACCACGATGCACAAAGCGAATGGAAAAGCCTTGAATCATCCCAAATTGGTGCAAATATTTGATCGTTACGCAACTTATAATGGTTCAAATCCTTATTTAGCGCCTGGAATTTTGAATATTATTCCGCATTTGGAACAAGAAATCGGTACTTTTTTCCCAACCAAAGGCATGCATTCAATTACAACTTCCTTGGTTACATTGGCAGAAGAACTGGGAGTAAAATTTCACATGAATCAAAAAATAGATGAAATTTTGGTTGAAAATAAATCTGTGAAAGGCATTCGAATCGGAACCGAGCAGATTTTTTCGGAGATCGTACTTTGCAATTCGGACATCAAACCAGCGTACAAAAATTTACTTCCAAAGGAAACCTTAAATCCCAAAACCTTGGCGCAAGAACCTTCGAGTTCAGCGATGATTTTTTATTGGGGAATTAAGCAAAAATTCCCAAAGTTGGATTTGCACAACATTTTCTTTTCTGCTGATTACCAAGCTGAATTCAGTACTATTTTTGAAAATAAAAGTGTTTGTGATGATCCAACTGTATATGTGCACATCAGTTCCAAAATGAATGCAATCGACGCACCAGAAACCGGTGAAAATTGGTTTGTGATGGTGAACGTCCCGAGCAATTCGGGTCAAGATTGGGAGGAAATGAGAAATCAAATCAGACAAAACGTGATTCGAAAGTTGAATCGTTTATTGAAAACTGACATTGAATCCTTGATTGAAGAGGAAGATTATTTGGATCCTATTCGCATCGAACAGCGCACCTCTAGTTTTGCCGGCGCATTGTATGGCGCGAGTTCGAACGACCGAATGGCAGCTTTTTTCAGACATCCGAATTTCTCTAAAATCAACGGATTGTATTTCGCTGGAGGAAGTGTTCATCCAGGAGGCGGAGTTCCTTTGTGCTTGCTTTCAGCAAAAATCGCTACGGATTTAGTGAAGTAATTATTTGATATAAACAACAATCTTCTTATCCTGTTTCAATTCAATAGCAGCTTCATCAAAAGACGGCGCACTGAAAGTTCCGCGGGCATTGTTTCCAAAGCCGTAAATTTCAGTTGGAACTCCAAACATATTTTTGTCTAGGACTGTATTGTCATTGACGTCGTGAAAAACCGCAACAGCATAAATATCGTTTGGAAGTTCAATATTTGCAGTTGTATTGCCAACTTTCGCATCTACAATGCTGTATTTAAAACGACCAGAATAGGATGGGAAATCATCTTTTTTGCGAAAAACAGCGACGAATATTTTACCGACAGATTTTTTTATTCCTCGGACTTCGACAGATAATGTTGACTTTTTGGGAGCGGTTTGAACTGACAAGAATCCGAAAGTTAAGATGAGTAAAATTAATTTTTGCATTTTCAATCATTTTTTGAATTAACAAAAATGGTCTTAAATTGTTTATCAACTGATTGTATCAATTTCAATTTTGATATGTTCAATCAGTTCGATTTGTTTTGTTTTTGGGGTAATTTTTCTCACTTGTTTCGTCAAAAGCCAGTAAATCAAACTGATTAAAATGATAATTACTGCAAAGAACATGATATTCCTAATCCAATGACCTTTGCTCGGTTTGGACAGCGAATATTGTGAAAAATTGAAATTTGGTTTGCTTTCCATGTTTCAAAGTTAAGTCAAATATTTACCTTTGATACAGATATGGAAAACTCGAAATACATTTTAGTCACTGGTGGAGCTGGATATATTGGCTCGCATACGGTCGTTGAATTGGTAAATGCAGGATATGAGCCGGTAATTTTAGATGATTTTAGAAATGCAAAATCGTTTATCATCGAAAATATTCAAACGATTTTAGGACGGAAAATTGAGTTAATCAATGCCGCTTGTCAGGATGAAAAAAATTTAAGAAGTATCTTTCAAAAATATAAATTTCAAGGAGTTATTCATTTTGCTGCTGACAAAGCAGTTGGAGAGTCGGTAAAAAATCCTTTGAAATATTATGACAACAACTTGTCTGGTTTAGTTGCGATTTTGAAAATGATGGATGAATTTAAAACGCCAAGTTTGGTTTTTTCTTCTTCTTGTTCTGTCTATGGAAATCCAATTTTAGCGGAAGGTGTTCACGGCGTGGATGAAACCATCAAAAATTTAGATCCAGAATCTCCTTATGCAAATACAAAATTGATTTGTGAGCAGATTGTTCAAGATTGGATTGCTTCTAATCCAAATAGTAACGCTACTTTATTGCGTTATTTTAATCCTATTGGCGCACATAAATCTGGATTGATTGGTGAATTGCCGCAAGGAATTCCGAATAATTTATTGCCTTACATCACTCAAACTGCGGTTGGTATTAGAAAATCGTTGACCGTTTTTGGAAATGATTATTCAACTGCAGACGGAACTTGTATTCGCGATTATATTCATGTAACAGATTTGGCTGTTGCACATGTTAAGGCGATTAATTGGCTTGAAAAACAACAATCTGGAAAAGTGGAGATTTTCAATGTTGGAACAGGAACAGGTTCGAGTGTATTGGAAGTCATTGATATTTTTGAAAAGACGACCAACCAAAAATTGAATTGGGAATTTGGACCAAGACGCGAAGGTGATGTGGAAGAAATTTTTGCAAATCCAGCGAAAATCGAAAGCAATTTCGGTTGGAAAGCGCAATTTGATGTCGAAGATGCAATTCTAGATGCCTGGAATTGGGAGATTAAAAGACCTAAAGATGCGTAAGAAAATTTCAATTGTTGTTTGTCTAATTATTTTTGGATTCAACATAAATGCTCAAAAAGTTGATTCTAGTTTAATTTCGAGATACAGACCAGGTTTCATGTGGTTTTATGGAGGAATTAGACCTTCCAAATTGGTAGATGCAAAAAAGTATGACCGATTGATTGTAGATTTAAATTACAACGATTGGATCAACAAAAATCAGCCACTTTTTAAGAATCATTGGTCTTCTATCGGTTTTAATATCCAAACAGTTTTTGACATTCCTTTCAACGCTAACAACACCGTTGGTATGGGTTTCGGGATTGGTTACGGACATTCTAGAATTCAGTCCGATTATTTATTAAATCATGTAGATAGCAATCAAACAACCATTTTGACTGAAATTCCTTTAAATTCAGGAATTGAAAAATCAGTTTTCACAGTCAATAAAATTTTTGTTCCCATAGAATTGCGATTTCGCACCGCTGGATGGAAACATTTCAAATTTCAATTGGGTGGAAGAATTGGATATCAATTTTTAGGGCAAACGCATTTGTTTACTAAAAACAATTCAGGATTGGAAGTTGAAACAATCACCTCAGGTTTTAAAGATTTAGATCCACTTTTGATGAGTGTACATGCGCGAATAGGCATTCGAAATTGGGCGCTCACTGCGTCGTACAATTTAAATCCTTATTTTAAAAACAAGCAAAGTACTACATTGAATGGTTTAGAATTGGGATTAAGTATTTCGCTATTTTAGTTTAAATTACTGAAATACAACAATTTATTTTCAAAATTATTTCTCACAACGTTCGTTAATTTTGTCGGTTAGTGCCTTTGGTGTTGTAACTTAGTACATGATTAAATTAAATAAAATGAAAAGTGTTTTACTTTTTACATTCGCGATGCTGATTTCTGGATTTGCATACAGTCAAAATTACAAAACAGCCATTGGTTTTAAAGGCGGATTTCCTGGTTTTGGTGCGTTAAATATCAAACACGCATTGGGCTCATCAACAGCCATTGAAGCATCTATTGGTGGTGGAAGAAATTTTCTATGGTTTCAAGGTTTGTTTGAAATCAACAAAGACATGGGCTCAGGATTTAATTGGTACTATGGAATTGGAGGTGATATTGGGACATGGAACAATAATTACAACTATAAGTACCGCGACAATTATTATAATGGTGCTTATGGCGGCGTTGATGGCGTGATTGGAATCGAGTACACATTTGCTGCAATTCCTTTTAACATTGCTGTAGATGCTACGCCAACAGTAAGATTATTTCCTTACGTAGGTTTTGGTATTTATGGAAATATCGCCCTTCGATTTGCAATAAAGTAGAATTCAACTAAAATAAAAAAAGCGGATTATTTCATAAGAGATAATCCGCTTTTTTTTGAAATTTATTTTTTATTCGACTTGACTTAATTTCAACATATTTGATCTTCCGTTATCATCTAACGGAATAGAAGCGATGTTGATAACCATATCGCCTGTATCAACCAATCCCTCTTTTTTCAATAAAAACTTGATGTCTGCGATTGTATGATCAGTACTAACTCTTAAATCATAATAAAAGCCTTTAACACCCCAAACAAGATTTAATTGAGTCAAAATTTGCTTGTTGCTCGTAAATATGTAAATGGGAGATTTTGGTCTTTGT
This sequence comes from Flavobacteriia bacterium, assembly GCA_947450325.1. GTDB lineage: Bacteria > Bacteroidota > Bacteroidia > Flavobacteriales_D > Crocinitomicaceae > JAQVCM01. Next base: position 215,214 of record CANFUT010000001.1, on the reverse strand, counting down.
GAAGCCAATTTATAAGCCGTATATCCTGAGAACGACATAGCAATAATCGCATCTGCGTGAACCCTTTGTGCCAATCGACAAGCATTGAAACAAATTGAATCAGAAATAAATCTTTCTTGGTTTTTTTCTGGCATCACTTCTTTGTTGTAAATACCTTCAAAAGTTTCCATTTCCTTCACAATGTTTGCCATCGTACGAATTACTTCAACTGGAAATTTACCAACGGATGTTTCACCAGAAAGCATCACGGCATCAGCTCCATCTAACACTGCATTTGCAACGTCATTTACTTCAGCTCTTGTTGGCGAAATATTGGTAATCATACTTTCCATCATTTGTGTTGCCACAATAATTGGTTTCGCGTATTCAAAACATTTGTTGATCAACATTTTTTGAATCAATGGCACATTTTGATAGGGAACTTCAACTCCCAAATCGCCTCGTGCAACCATTAACGCATCACTTTCTTGAATAATTTCATCAATATCAGCAACAGCTTCTGGTTTTTCGATTTTCGCAATCACTTTTGCTTTTCCGTGTGCAGTGCTAATTAAATGTTTCAATTCGATAATATCTCTAGCAGAGCGCACAAATGACAATCCAATCCAATCTACATTTTGTTGTAGCGCAAATTCTAAATCTTCTCTGTCTTTTGGAGTCAATGAAGGCAATGAGATTTTGGTATTTGGTAAATTTACCCCTTTTCTTGAAGATAAAATTCCACCATGAATAACTTTGGCTTGAATGTTATTGAAACCATCTGTACTGATAATTTCTAACGCTAATTTACCATCATCTAATAAGATTCTCTCACCAGGATTTACGTCAGCAGGAAGTTGCGGATAATTGATTGCAATTTTTTCAGCATTTCCAACCATTTTTTCGGTCGTTATGGTGATTTCTTTCCCGTTTTCAAGAAGAACACCATTGTTTTCCATTTCGTAAACACGAATTTTTGGACCTTGTAAATCAGCTAAAATAGCAACATTTAAACCTGTTTCATCATTCAATTCACGAATGACTTTGATTACAGATGCGTGATCTTCATATGCTCCGTGAGAAAAATTTAAACGACAAACGTTCAATCCTTCTAAAAACATTTGTCTCAAAACTTCTTTGTCAGAAGAGGCAGGTCCTAAAGTTGCTACTATTTTTGTTCTTTTCATATATAATTTATTTTAACTCATTAAGAGTCAATATTGTTCTTCAAAAATTAGATTTTCCGTTGAATGGAAATCTGTTGGTTCAAATGTAAAGGCTGTCAATACACTTGAATGCGTTTTAATTCTTAATAACCAATCTTCTACATCAATTGTTTGATTTCCTACTAAAAAAAGGAAATAATCAATTTGTTGTTTTTCTGGAATCAAGAACTTTCCTTCGTGTTTATTTTTAATCAAGTAAAAATCAATCATTTCATCTTCCTTTCTTTGGAAGAAATAAGGATGTTTAGAAAAACCTGTTTTTTTGTTGTGTGTATCAAAAAGATTTTCGGCTTTTACTAACTTCAATCTCAATAATTCATTCAATCCCCAAACCAATCTGTAATCACTGTGGTGAGAACAAATGCCTATCATATCGTAGTCATAATTTGTCTCGAGCGTGAGATTGTATTTATGTTGTTTGGCCATGAAAAAAAATAACAGCACTAAGTTAATCATTATTTAAATGATGACCCAAGTATGTTGTTAAGCTTCTGTAAATTTTTTAAATATTTAAACCAAAATCAACCAACAAGCGGTACTTTTTATATTTCGCCCATTAAAGTGAGCGTTTCTTTAGATGCTGCTTGCTCCGCCATTTTTTTAGAATTGCCTATTCCTTTTCCGTAAGGCGTATCGTTGATAGAAACCATGATTTCATAATTCCAATTTCCGTTGACACTTTCTTCTGTAATTACATTGAATTCTAATTTCAAATGCTTCTTTTGGCTCCAAATAAAAAGCTTGGATTTGAAATCAATTTCTTCTTCCAGAATTTTATTCAAGTCAGCGTAGTTTCTGAGAATATTGTGGTTGATACACCTTTTAACGGCTTCGTATCCACCATCTAAATAGATCGCGCCCATCAACGCTTCAAATGCATTTCCCTCTAGGCTTGCTAGATTGATTGCTCTTCCTTTGTGATATCTTAAAATTTCTCTTAAGCGCATTTCCTCGCCAATTTCCGAAAGTGTTTTTCTACTAACTACTTTTGATTTGATTTTCGTCAAAAATCCTTCGTCTTGATCTGGAAATCGGAGAAATAATAGTTCGGCAACTACTGCGTCTAAAATGGCATCGCCCAAATATTCCAATCGTTCATTAGAAATTTGATTTTCAGTTAAATTACTGAAAGATTTGTGCGTAATTGCCTCGTAAAAGTAACTGAGATTTTTAGGTTTATAGCCGAAACGTTTAAGCACAAATCTGATAATACGAAGATCTTCGTTTGAACGTTTTATGGATCGCGTAAATAACCGCTTAAGCAAAGTTTAGCTTTTGAATTTCTTTACAATGACAGAAGTATTGTGTCCACCAAATCCAAATGTATTTGAAATAGCAACATTTACAGTTCTGTGTTGGGCCTTATTGAAGGTAAAGTTGAGTTTGTTATCCAATTCTGGATCGTCGGTAAAATGGTTGATTGTTGGAGGAACAATGTCATTTTTCACTGCTAAAATACAAGCGATTGCTTCAATAGCTCCTGCTGCTCCTAGCAAATGTCCTGTCATTGATTTGGTGGAACTGATATTCAAATCATATGCATGTTCTCCAAAAACTTGAAGGATTGCTTTTGTTTCTGCAATATCTCCAAGTGGAGTAGAAGTACCGTGAACATTGACATAATCAATTTCATTGGCATTCATTTCTGCATCTTCTAAAGCGGCAATCATTACATTTCTAGCTCCAATTCCTTCTGGATGAGGCGCTGTCATGTGATAAGCATCACCAGACATTCCACCACCACAAACTTCAGCGTAAATTTTCGCTCCACGTTTGATAGCGTGATTGTACTCTTCTAGAATTAATGCTCCAGCTCCTTCGCCTAAAACAAATCCGTCTCTTTCAGCATCAAAAGGTCTTGAAGCTGTTTCTGGTGATTCATTTCTAGTTGACAATGCTTTCAATGCATTAAATCCACCCATTCCCATTTCATTTACTGCTGCTTCAGAACCTCCAGTAACAATTGCATCTGCTTTTCCTAAACGAATTAAGTTAAAAGCGTCAATAATTGCATTTGTGGAAGAGGCACATGCAGAAACGGTTACATAGTTAGGACCACGCAAACCGTATTTAATTGAAATATGACCTGATGCAATATCAGAAATCATTTTAGGAATGAAGAAAGGGTTAAATTTCGGTGTTCCATCACCTGAAAAGAAATTTTGAGCTTCATCTTGGAAAGTTTTTAAACCACCAATTCCAGAACCCCAAATTACTCCAATGCGATCTTGGTTTGGATTTGACTCCATTAAACCAGAATCAGCCATGGCTTCTGAAGCAGAAACCATGGCGTATTGAGAGAATTGATCCAATTTGCGGGCATCTTTACGATCCATGAAGTCTTCAACATTGAAGTTTTTTACCTCACATGCAAATTGAGTTTTGAATTTTGACGCATCGAATTGTTTGATTTCAGCAGCTCCACTTTTACCGGCAATTAAATTTTCCCAGTACTCAGAAACAGTATTTCCTATTGGAGTAAGCGCTCCTAAACCAGTTACAACAACTCTTTTTAATTCCATACAGAATAGGTCTTAATTCAACAATTAATTTCTTTCTAGATTATACGTTTTTCTCGATGTAAGAAACTGCATCACCAACCGTTTGGATAGTTTCTGCTTGATCGTCTGGAATAGCAATATTAAACTCTTTTTCGAATTCCATAATCAATTCTACTGTATCTAAAGAGTCAGCTCCTAGATCATTTGTGAAGCTTGCTTCGTGAGTAACTTCGCTTTCTTCAACACCCAATTTATCTACGATAATTGCGATTACTTTTGACTTGATATCAGACATTTCTAATTTTTTTAATGATTAATTCAGCTTGCAAAGAAAGAATATATGCTTTAAAAAACAAAATTATTAATGATTTAATTCAAAATTTGTTTCTAATTGTTATTGTAAATCAATTAATTAGACTTCCGCTATTCATGTTTTTCTTTTAGTTTTCTAACTCAGATTGTCGTTTTTTGCTTGATTTTTATTAGTTTTTCATCTTTTAGTCGATAGAAAATAGCGTTTTTTTGTCGAGAAATTATCACAATCTGAGTAAAATGTTTTTTCATTTGCTGATAAAACAACCAATACAAATCCAATGCCGCTCAAAAACTATCGTATCGTTTTTATTTATTTAGATATAAAATCCTGTGGCAACGATTTTTTTTTTAACCCGTCATCGATCTACAAAATAAATCTTCATGCAATATAAATTAGTCTTTTCATTTCTTTTTCTATGTTTTTTGTCTTTTGCACAAACATCTACTCAAAAAGTACTTTTTCTAGGAAACAGCTATACTTCTGTAAATAATTTGCCTCAAATGCTGAAAGATGTTGCTTTGTCAGTAAATGACTCTGTCATTTTTGATGTCAACGCTCCAGGTGGTTATACGTTTCAAGGACATTCAACAAACGCTACTTCGCTAGCTAAAATCATGGCTGGAGATTGGGATTACGTTGTTTTACAAGAACAAAGTCAAATGCCCTCTTTTCCTGATCAACAGGTATTAACTGATGTTTTTCCATACGCAAATCAATTAGACAGTTTGGTTAATCTATATAATTCTTGTGCAGAAACGGTGTTTTATATGACTTGGGGAAGAAAAAATGGAGATGCATCAAATTGTGCGTCCTGGCCACCAGTTTGTACTTATAACGGAATGGATAGTTTGTTGAATTTGAGATATCAAATGATGGCTGAACAAAATGATGCAATCGTTTCGCCTGTTGGTGAAGTTTGGAATTATATGAGAGTAAATCATCCTGAGATTGAATTGTATCAAGCGGATGAAAGTCACCCTTCAACAGCTGGGACTTATTTGGCTGCATGTACATTTTATGCTACGGTTTTCAGAAAAGATCCTACTCAAATCACTTATTATTCCACTTTGACAGCTACTGATGCATTAAAAATCCAACAAGCTGTAAAGTTGAACGTATTTGACAGCTTAGCAAATTGGAATGTTGGAATTTTTGATCCGATGGCAAATTTCGATTTTTCAGAACTGACAAGCAACTTGGTTTCGTTTACAAATAATTCTACCGTCTCTGATTCTTTGTCGTGGGATTTTGGTGATGGTAGTTTTTCAAATGAATTCAATCCTTCCCATCAGTACAATCAACAAGGACAATATCTTGTTACCTTAACGATTTATAGTTGCGGTAAAACCGATTCTATCGCCATTTTGGTTACAACCAATTCAGCTTCTGTGATTACTGAAAAATTAGACTCATTTTCGATTTTCCCGAATCCAGCAAGTCAATTTTTGAACGTTGAAAGTCGTTCCAATGAAATCACCAATTTCAAAATTTCCAATGCCTTAGGCGAAATTCTTCTCGACGGAAGTTTGTCTTTTGGGAAAAATGAGATTTTAATTTCTCATTTAGAATCAGGGATATACCAAATTGAATTTAACAATAATTCGAATCGGATGATTAAAAATAGATTTGTGAAATAAATCTTTTTGAGTGAAGAAAAATCCCAAATATAAGGTTGTTTAGTATTTGCGATTAATTTATTCCTGAATATATCTTTTTCTATATCGTTCAATGTCAATTTCCTTGTCTAACGGACTTTCAGTTACCAAATTGGAAACAAATTCTTCTGATAGCAATGGTGCCATCATATATCCTTTTGCTCCCAAGCCATTAAAAATCTTTAGTTTGGAGTACTTCGGATGAGTTCCAATTAACGGACGTCTGTCTAAAACCGTTGGACGAACTCCAGCCTGATGTTGTACGATTTTCATCTCTGCATCTACCAAAGAATTGGCTTGCTCAAACAACAGTGTTTTCGCTTCTTCAGTCAATTCAGTATTAGGACTTCTCCAAGTATAAGTCGCACCGACTTTAAATTGTTTATTTCCAATCGGTAAGATGAAACATTTGCGATTTAGAAGTTCATTGTCTGCAATTTGAGTTGATTCAACAGTTAAAATTTCACCTTTTGTGGCTTCAAGAGGCAAATAATTAAAAAAGGGATTTTCAATTCCTCGATATCCTTCACAGAAGATGATAGAATCATATTTTTCACCTTGAAATGTTCCAGTTTGTGCGTCCATTTCTTTGAAGTCAAATGTCGCGTCGATTAAAAATTGATTGTTTTTGAACCAGTTTCTAGCATCGGTTAAAAAAGCATCCGTGTGAATATATGCTGTTTGTAAAACTACTCCAGTGCCGAAAGTATTTTTCAAGCCATCGAAATTGGTATCTAGATCATCGATTGTTTTCATGTAAGGACTATAATCCTCCCAATTTTGTCTTTCAATCCAAGTCTCTCTTTCTTGAAGATGCGAAAACGCACGTCTTATTTGAATGGGTTCATAATATTTATTTCCCCATAGTTCCTCCAAATTTTGATAGAAATCAACTGCAATTGGCAGTAATTCGTCTACTCTCCAACTTTTAGTTGTGCGTCTAAAAACCAAAGGATTGATTACTCCAGCAGCAACACGCGAGCTTTCGTTAAGACCATTGTCGATGATTTTAAAATCAATTCCGTTTTCGTGTAATCTTTTTGCTACACAAATACCAGCCAATCCAGCACCTACAATTAGAAATTTCGGTTTATTATTTTTTTCAATCATTTTGCAATTGCTAAGCTAAGCACAGTTATTTTAATTTCGGGTAAAACTTGATGTATTTTTTGAATGCACGACTCCAATGTTGAGCCTGTAGTAACGACATCGTCTACCAACGCAATGTGTTTGACATCCTTTAGCTTGTTTACATCTAAATGAAAAACATCAGAAACATTGTCCCATCTGAGAAATCGATTTGCTTTTTTTGTCTGACTTTCAGTATGAACTCCTTTTGTCAAAAAACCAGTATTCACAATCATTTCTGTGCTATTTGCGATTCCTTTGGCAATGCATTCACTTTGATTGTAACCACGAATAAATTTTTTTTTAGGATGCAAAGGAACTGGAATTAGGACTTCAATTGAACCATATTTTGATTGGTTTTGTTTTAGACGTTCACCAAATCGCCCTCCCATTTCTTCTGCAAGGTCTTTTTTTCCTTTGTACTTAATCGCATGTAGAATTTTTTGGGTGCTTGAATCTTTTTCAAATTGCAAAAAGGCACAAGTCGACGTTAAATTACATCTGCCCCAAAATAGTTTGTCAAGTGAACTAGGGTCATTGAATTTTTCGAAGTAAGTAAATCTCAAATTCGCATCACAAATGTCACAAATATTTTGCATTCCAATTGATAATTCTTTATCACAACAAAGACAACTTGCAGGGTAGATTAAATGATACAAATCTTCCTTCCATAAATTCATTTTTTTGAGCCATTTTGACGTCTTCATTTGTGTTTGCAAGGGATATGCCATATATAAACATTTGTTTGTTTAAAACAAGCTAAAATTTAACTTGACTTCTTTCCATTTTGGGTTTAAATTTATAGAAAAATAAGGATAATTAAACTAGTTTCAACAGATTGATGAATAATGTTAAAATATCGATGACTAAACAGTTTTAAGCTGTGAATATCTTTATTTGAAATGTTAATAAACCACCTATCGGTTGACAGCAAAGGGGGTTCGTATATCGAATGTTGAAAAGATGAGGTTATTGTGAATTTCTTTACTTGCGAAAGGAATAAAAAATGACAATTTTTGTACACCTCAAAGGGATGCTAACACCCAAAATTAAAAATCTTCTCTCCAAAAGATTTTTGAGGAATTAAGAAATAAAAAAAGTCACAAAAAATAGAACAAAATCTTGTTTTATGTGCTAAATATATTGAACTAAAAAAAACATTAAAATGACACAGAATGAACCGATATTGGAAGCAAATGAAAACAGATTTGTTTTGTTTCCGATTCAACATGATGATATTTGGTCTTTCTACAAAAGAGCTGAAGCGAGTTTTTGGACTGCTGAAGAAATCGATTTGTCACCAGATTTAATTGATTGGGAGAATAAATTAAATGACAACGAGCGTCATTTCGTGAAGCATGTGTTGGCGTTTTTTGCAGCTTCTGACGGAATTGTAAACGAAAATTTGGCAGAGCATTTTTTATCTGAAGTTCAATATACGGAAGCGAAGTTTTTTTACGGGTTTCAAATAGCAATGGAAAATGTTCACTCAGAAACTTATTCTTTGTTGATTGATACTTACATCAAAGACACTGCAGACAAAAATTACCTTTTCAATGCGATTGACACAATGGATTGTGTGCGTAGAAAAGCTGATTGGGCTTTGAGATGGATTGATCAAGGAAGCTTTGCTGAGCGTTTAGTTGCTTTTGCAGCAGTTGAAGGAATTTTCTTTTCAGGATCGTTCTGTTCTATTTTTTGGCTTAAAAAACGTGGCTTGATGCCAGGACTTTCTTTCTCAAACGAATTGATTTCAAGAGATGAAGGATTGCATTGTGATTTTGCTTGTTTGTTGTATAACAACCACGTTGTAAACAAATTGAGTAAAGAACAAGTGAAGCAAATCATTTTAGATGCAGTAGAAATTGAGAAAGAATTTATTTTAGATGCTCTTCCTGTAAAATTGATCGGAATGAACAGTGATTTGATGTCTCAATACATTGAATTTGTTGCTGATAGATTGTTACAAGAGCTTGGAAATGAGAAGATTTACAATGCATCAAACCCATTTGATTTCATGGATATGATTTCTATTCAAGGTAAAACAAACTTCTTTGAAAAAAGAGTAGGTGAATATCAAAAAGCAGGCGTGCTTGACGGTAAAAACACCCAAGATTTTACCATCGATGAAGATTTCTAAATTCCAAACAAATAATAATATTAAACATTTAAAACCCCGAGCGCACTATGTATGTAATTAAAAGAGACGGTAGAAAAGAGGCCGTAAAATTTGACAAAATCACTGCACGCATTGTGAAAATGTGCTACGGATTAGATCCGTTGGTTTCGCCTGAAGCTGTTGCGATGAAAGTCATCGAAGGAATTTACGATGGTGTTTCAACTACAGATTTGGACAATTTGGCCGCTGAAGTTGCTGCAGCTAAAACCATCGATCATCCTGATTATGCGTTGTTAGCATCTAGAATTGCAGTTTCCAACTTACACAAAGACACTAAAAAGTCTTTCTCTGAAGTGATGGAGGATTTGTACAATTACATTGATCCTAAAACGAATCAACCAGCAAGTTTGTTGGCAGAAGATGTGTACCAAGCAATTATGTCGAACCGTGACACCTTGGATTCAAGCATCATTTATGACAGAGATTTTAGATATGATTATTTCGGTTTCAAAACGTTAACGCGTTCTTACCTTTTGAAATTGAATGGTGAAATCGTTGAACGTCCTCAACAAATGTTGATGAGAGTTTCTGTAGGGATTCATAAAAATGACATTCAAGCAGCTATCAAGACTTATAACTTGATGTCTGAAGGTTGGTTCACTCACGCAACTCCAACTTTGTTTAATGCAGGTACTCCTAAGCCACAAATGTCTTCTTGCTTTCTTTTGACGATGAAAGACGATAGCATTGAAGGAATTTACGATACGTTGAAATCTTGCGCTCAGATTTCTCAATCGGCTGGTGGAATTGGTTTGGCTATTCACAATATTCGTGCTACAGGGTCTTATATTAAAGGAACAAATGGAACTTCAAACGGTATTGTACCGATGTTGAGAGTTTACAATGATACTGCTCGTTACGTTGATCAAGGTGGAGGAAAAAGAAAAGGTTCTTTCGCTATGTACGTTGAGCCTTGGCATGCAGATATTTTCGACTTCTTGGATTTGAAGAAAAATCACGGAAAAGAAGAGCAACGTGCTAGAGATTTATTCTATGCGCTTTGGATTCCAGATTTGTTCATGAAACGTGTTGAAACAAATGGAGATTGGACTTTAATGTGTCCTCACGAATGTCCAGGTTTGTCTGATACACACAGTGCTGAATTTGAAGCATTGTACACAAAATACGAAGCTGCAGGGAAAGGTAGAAAAACTATCAAAGCACAAGATTTGTGGTTCAAAATTTTGGAATCTCAAATTGAAACTGGTACTCCATACATGTTGTATAAAGATGCTGCAAATGCAAAATCAAACCAACAAAATTTGGGTACGATCAAGTCTTCTAACTTGTGTACTGAAATCATTGAATATACAGCTCCAGATGAAGTTGCAGTTTGTAATTTAGCTTCTTTGGCTTTGCCAAAATTTGTGACTGAAGACGGAAAATTTGACCACGATAAATTGTTTGAAGTTACTTATCAAGCGACGATCAACTTGAATAGAATTATCGATGGAAACTACTATCCAGTGGAGGAAGCGAAAAATTCAAATTTACGTCACAGACCAATTGGACTTGGAGTTCAAGGTTTGGCTGATGCATTTATCTTGTTGCGTTATCCTTTTGAATCAGAAGAAGCTAGAGCGTTAAATCGCGAAATTTTTGAAACGATTTATTACGCTTCAATGACAGCTTCTAAAGATTTGGCGAAAGTTGAAGGTGCTTACGAAACATTCGCTGGTTCGCCAACTTCTCAAGGAATTTTCCAATTCGATATGTGGGGTGTTACGCCAACAAATCGTTGGGAATGGGATGTTTTGAAAGAAGAAGTTAAAACGCATGGTGTGAGAAATTCTTTGTTGCTTGCTCCAATGCCAACTGCTTCAACAGCACAAATTTTAGGAAATAACGAATGTTTTGAACCATATACTTCTAACATTTACACACGTCGTGTATTGTCTGGAGAATTCATTATTGTGAACAAGCATTTATTGAAAGATTTGGTGAAAGAAGGTTTGTGGACTAAAGAAATGCGTCAAAAATTGATGGCTTCAAATGGTTCAGTTCAAAACATCAATGAAATCCCAGCAAATATCAAAGAATTGTATAAAACTGCTTGGGAGATTTCACAAAAATCAATCATTGAATTAGCTGCTGATCGCGGTGCATACATTTGTCAATCACAATCTTTGAACATTTTCATGGAAAATGCAAACTTTGGAAAATTGACTTCGATGCATTTCTATGGTTGGAAAAAAGGATTGAAAACAGGAATGTATTACTTGAGAACGAAAGCAGCTACGGATGCCATCAAGTTCACAGTAGATAAAAACATTACAGAACAACCAGCAAGTCATGTTCAAGATGCAATTGTAAAATCAATTGAGGAAGAGCAAGCTGCCATTGCATGTTCATTGGATGATCCAGACGGATGCGAAATGTGTTCAGGGTGATTTATATCATAATTGACTAATTAAAGCGCTGCAAAAATTAACTTGTAGCGCTTTTTTTGTACCTTGTAATCATCCAAATTGATTGACATGAAAGACATCACAAACAAAGCAGAAATAGAAAATTTAATCGAAATTTTTTACGGAAAAGTATTTCAAAATGAAGTATTAGCGCCTTTTTTTAAAGGTTTGGATTTTGACGCGCACAAACCGCAAATGGTTCATTTTTGGTCATTTGTATTAATCAGTGACCCAGGTTATAAAACCAATGTAACAGAGAAACATTTACACATGCCTTTGACGGCCGAACATTTTGAAGTTTGGATCAAACTTTTCAAAGAAACGATTGATGAATTATTTGTGGGCGAAACTGCGGAAATGGCTAAACAAAGAGCAGATTTAGTTGGTTGGACGATTTTGGAAAAAATAAAAGCGAAACAAAACAAAAATTAGTTTCTGTCCTTTCTTGGCAAATTCATTACAATTACTGTTATCATAATCAAAATGATACCGGACCATTGGTACAGATTTACTTTTTCATGGAGTAGAAAATAGGCCATCAGAACTGACACAGGAATTTCTACTGATGAAAGGATAGCTCCCAATCCGAGATTGATTTTAGGCATTCCGATTGAAAACAAAACGGGAGGCAAAATAGTACCAAAAAGCGCCAGTACAATCCCCCAACTTGTAAAGATTTGCCAATCAAATTTTTCAATCATTGACGGAATAGAAATCGCAAGTACAATAATCAAACCACCCAAAAGCATCCAAATTGTTCTTCGAAATGCATGCATTCCTACAGCAATTTTTCCAGAAGTATAAACTGAAACAGTATAAGAAACCGCAGCCAATAAGCCCCAGCCGATTCCAACAAAATTGATTTTTTGGACATCAAAAAGCATATTTGTTGCTAGAATCGTTCCAAATAAGATTAAAATAACGGCAATTATTTTTCCAAATGAAGGCATTTTTTTTGTCAAAATAACATCCAATACAACACCCATCCAAACTGTTTGCATCAACAGAACGATACCAATTGAAACCGGTATTAATTGTACTGCTAAATAGTAAAAAGTACTTGTTAGGCCAAGGGAAGTACCAGCCAAAACCAACTTAAAGATGTTTGATTTATTTGTTGAATTTACAGCTGTTTCATCTTTTTTCTTGACAAAAGCATTTAAGATTAACAAACCAATCATTCCAATAACAAATTGAGAAACAGTTATTTCTGCGATATTGAATCCGTCGCCATAAGCAAGTTTGACATAAGTTGCTAAAAGACCGTAACATGCCGCACCAAGCGCAACCAACAAGCTGCCTTGTAATATTTGTTTTTTCATAAATTCAATTTGAAAGTAGTCTTGTTTTTTCCATTAGTGCATTGCAAATGTAACATTCAAAGTTGATTTTACACTGTCGGTTATTTTATTAATTTCATTTTTTAAGTTTGTATTTAAAACTTTAAAATTTTTTCAAAAGATGAATTTTGATAAAAAATAATGTCCAATTGTAAAAAAAACTTTTAACTTAGTTTTAATATTTAACACTTTTAAAAATTAAATTCTATGAAAAACATTAAAAAATTAATTTTAGCTGGTCTTTCAGTAGCAATGATTACAGCTTCCTGTTCTATTGAGAAAAGAGTTCACAATTCTGGTTACCATATTACATGGAACAAAGTAAAACACCAAGCTGATGGAGAGAAAATTGAAACTGCAAACAATGAAGTAAAAGAGCACAAAAACAAAAATTTTGTCAACCTGGAGAAAGAATCTGTAGCTTCAAATGAAACTTTGAAAGAAAACGCTGTACAAGCAAATTTAGAGGTTGCTAAGGTTGAAAAAATTGAAAATAAATTGTCTCAAACGGCATTAACAACTAAAGAAAACAGCACAGTTTCAAATGTACTTGAGAGTTCTTCAGTTTTGAATAATAAATCTTTAAATGTTGAGAAAAATGTCAATTCTAAGGATATTAAATCATCTATTAAGAAAATCGAAAAATCTTCAAAAGCTCCAATGAGTAAAGGAGACAGAGAACTTTTAATTCTTATTGCTTTATGGTTCTTCTTGGGTGCTTTTGCTGCTCATAGATGGTATGCTGGTAAGCCAGTTGGATGGAATATTTTATTCATTCTTACTGCAGGTGGTTGCGGAGTTTGGGCAATTATTGATTTAGTAAATATTATTAAAGGAGATTTTAATTAATATATTTCTCTTTCAAATCTAAAGTGAAAAAGTATTTATTACTTATTCAGTTAGCAGGAATGGTTATCATACCAGTGGTTTTGATAATCCTTCCTGCTAATTTTTTTGACACAGGTCAAACTATCTGTCTATCAGTACTTCTTGCTGATACAAAGTGTCCTGGATGTGGCATAACACGAGCGATTCAACATATGATTCATTTTGATTTCGTTACTGCTTTTCATTTCAACAAACTATCAATAATTATATTTCCTCTTTTGGTTTTTATGTGGATTAAGGAATTTTTTATTGTATTGAAAAAATACAAGCTAAAATAATTCAACTTTTACCTACTTTTCTGCTAAATTCCAATTTATTATTAACTTAGTTAAATAATTTCAAGAGCGAAGATGTTGAGCCGAGTTTGTAGAAAAATAATTTTGATTTCATTGTTTTTATTGACTTTGTTTTCCTCGATAAACGCCCAAGCAAAAGTAAAAGTTTCAGGTTCCAACAATGCAATCACAAACCTAAAAACCTATCTCATCAATAAAGATACTGTTCATGTACACAGTTCTTTAAAATTTATGAATGATCATTTTGATCAGTTCAATTCAAAAGAAAATCTTAATTTATTAATTAAAGTTTCAAAATCTGAAAATAAATTTTCGTTCACCACTCTGAAGAACTTATATCTACTACTTAGAAAATATTACAGTCCAGAAATCGATCGTTCAAAAAACTTTGAATATACCTTAAAGGCATATAATGTATTGGCCAAAACCAATGATTATGAGGGTACAATGTGGGTTTTGATAGATTTAGGAAATGTTTTTTACGAAGAACAAGATTACCAACAAGCATACAAATTTTTTAAAAGAGCAGAAATTGCTGCAGGAAAAGCCAATTCATTTTATGGATTGGGAGTAGTAAATATGAATTTAGGTTTACTCAAAGAAAGAATTTTTTCTTTTGAAAGCGCAATGAGTTATTACTTGAAAAGTGTTTATTTTAGATCAATTTCAGGACAAAAAAATACTTTATCTCTTATTTATATTAAAATTGCATACTGCAACCTAAAATTGAAAAAACCAACGTTATGCGTGAATTTTCTTCACAAAGCTGAAAGAAATTATTTCATAGATAGTAAAATGCCGGCTGATGCTAAGGAAGCACCTTTTGCAATTGATTATGTTTATGCAGAATTTTTTGCGGATAAAAAACAGTACGACAGTTCTTTGGTTCATATTCAAAAAGGCATTGACTATGCGGTTGAAAACCAAATGATTTATGAAGAATTAATGGCTAACAATTTTAAAGCAGGCTATTTATATGAAAGTAAAAGATACAAGGAAGCGATTCAGAGTTTAGATAAGTTTCTTCCTTTTATCAAAGAAAATAAGATATTGAAGTTTGAACGACATTTCTATGATATTTTTCATAAGTGTTATGCAGCTTTGAATGATGATAAAAATGCAACTCTTTATGCTGAAAAATACTTGATAATTGATGATAGTTTAAAGCGTTTTGATTCAGATGATAACCTGGAAATGATGCGTTCAATTGTCTCTGTTTATGAAACAAAATTTAAAATCAACCACACAAATAAAAATCTTCAAGTTGAGAAAGTCAAAAACTCAATCAAAGAAAATGAAAGAAATAAGTATTGGTATATAGCCATAATCTCTGTTTTTTGTGTGTTTTTGTTGTTTGGTCTATTTTTAAATACCCAAAAAAATAAAATTAAAATGGTTGATTTACACAATCGTTTAATTGAACAAAACAACAAAATGAAGATGAATTCAATTCAGCTAAACAGGTCTAATCAATTGAAAAACAATTTATTTTCAATTATTTCAAATGATTTAAGTGAACCTTTAAACAGATTAAAAAGTGATTTACTAAATCTGAAAGTTTCTCTAAATGACCAAAAGCCAACTGAAAAAATAGAATCTACTTTAAATGAAACAATTCAATTGTTTGAAGGTCTGTTAGATTGGTCAAAAACTGATCAAAATCAAAATATATTTAATCCAACGAAAGTAAGTTTAGATATCAATATCAATAAAGTGATTTCATTTTACATAAATGAAATACAATCAATGGACATAACTGTCATCAATAAAAGTATTGCTTTATCTACTTTTGCAGATCAAAATATTATTCAAACTCTTTTGCGCAATATTATCAGTAATTCAATTGCTGCGTTAAGAAAGTGTGATTTTCCGAAAGTAATAGAGATTGAAACATTTGTACATAATCATTATTTGATTGAATTATTAATTTCAGATTCAGGACCAGGTTTTCCAATTGAGATTTTGCATCAATTTAATCAAATGGATTATGAAATCAATGCGAAGCGAAATGGTCTAGGTCTTTCCATTTGCAAAGTGCTTTCGAAAATGAGCGGCTGGAAAATTGAAATTGCCAATAATAGTAAACACAATGGTGCTTCAATCAGTGTTTTTATTCCGATTTACAATCAAATTGAATCTAAAGAGTCAAATATTAATTTACAAGTTAATTCATCGATTCAAAAAATATTATTTCCACTTACACAGTTTAAATTTTATCAAACCTCTGAAATTAGGCAATTTATCCGGAATTTGAATCTTTTAGAAGAACCTTTGCTTGGTGATTGGATCACCGAATTTGAATTAGCAGTAATTGAAGGTGACGAACGTTATTATTCTGAATTAATAAACAAGTTAACAGCTTAAATGAAAGTAATCGGACAAACTAAAATTAGATTTTACAAGAAATTATTCGTTCTTGTAATGATATTGGTGTCCACAAATTTAAGCGCAGCAGAAGTTAATCCAATTCAGTTTTTAAAGAAATTTAATTCAACTCAAGATACTGTTGATTTCTTTGCAAGCTTGTATGAATTAGAAATAAATTTTGATTCCTACAACAGACCTGAATTGTTGCCAATTCTATTGCAAAGTGAAAAACATACAGCGAATATAAACAGTATTCAGTTGAGTCAAATTTATTTCATAATCAAAAAATACTACGATGTAAACGGCAATAAATCAATGTCATTTGATTATGCATTAAAGATTTACAAGCTTCTTATTCAAACCAAAAAAGATGAAAATTTAATTTGGATTTTAATAGATATCGGAAATATTTTTTACAGTGAAAAAGATTATAACAATGCTCGAGATTTTTATCAAAAAGCAGAAGAAATTGCCATTTTGAAAAAGCAATATCACCCTTTGGCGGTAATTTATTTAAATTATGGACTGATTCATTCTGCGACAAAGAATAATCAATTGGCATTAAATTCATTGAGAAAAAGCAATGACTTTAGAATCAAAAGTTCGAATATTAAAATGATTTCCGATAATTACGTAAAGATGGCGGAAATCTTTTTGAAGATGAATGAACCTGATTCAAGTTTATTTTACCTTCATAAAGCACGATTTTACTATGAAAATAAAGGAATCAATTCTACTGTTTTGGTTGAAATACCTAACCAAATTGATTTAATTTACGCAAAATATTATTTGTATAAAAAGGAATTTGGAAAAGCTCAACAATCCATTCAAAACGCAAAACAATACAGTAGATCAAAAATGTTGTTTTCAGCATATATTGCTGATGTTAAAATCGAAAATGAAATATTTTTAGCACAAAAAAAATACAATGAAGCAATTGAAAATTTGATTAAACTATTAGACTTTTTAAAGCAGAATAAAACCAACGATGAGCAAGTTGAAGTATACAAATCTCTTGGTCAAATTTATTCCTTAAAAGGAGATTACAAGAATGCCAATAAAGTTTATTCATCTCATATTAGTTTGGAAAAATTTTGGGATAATTCCAACGTTCAATCTAAATTAAACCTGATTCGGTCGGTATCAGAAATGTATGAGAGCAATGTAAAAATTCAAGAATCAAAAGAGAAACTTGAAGTTGAAAAGATTAATTATCAACTAAATATTGACGAGAAAAACACTTCGATAATCATAATTATTGTAGCTGCAGTTTCATTTTTTGTATTTTTTATATTATTTCTGACCCAAAGAAATAGTAAAAGACGGTTAAAAGTTTTGCATCAAAAAATGGTGGATCAAAATGTTGAAATTAGTTTGAATTCAAAAGAAATTGAGAAATCAAATTATTTAAAAGACAAGTTATTTTCAATTATCGCACATGACCTTAGAAATCCGTTGAATAGAATGTTGGTTGAGTTGGCTATCTTGAAGAAATCAATTCATCAAGATCAACAAGTTCGCCAAATGGAAATAACCTTGAAAGAAACGATAGAACTATTCGAAGGATTATTGCAATGGTCAAAATTAGACGGGAAAAAGAATATTTACAATCCAACGAAAATCAACTTGCGAGATTGCGTAAATAAAACCTTAAAGTTTTATGAATCTGAGATTGAGTTTCGTCAAATCGACGTTCAAATTGATCTTGATTCAAATTTTGTTTTCGCCGATATCAATATTATTCAAACACTTTTTAAAAATTTAATTAGTAATGGGATTTTGTATGTCACAAAGTCAAATCATTACAGGTTAATCGAGATTAAATCGAGGCAGATAAACCCCAAAATGGTTCAGATTTATATTTCGAATTCTGGACCAGAATTTACTGATGAATTAATTTCAGAATTTTACAATCAAAACGAGAATATAATTTCAAAATCAACAGGTTTAGGATTGTCGATTTGTAAGTTGTTGGCTAAATTATTCGGCTGGAAAATTGATATTGGCAACATAGAAAACAATAAAGGAGCGTATTTGACAATTGAAATTCCTATTTATGATTCGCAAGAAAATAATTTAGATATTGACATTAGTAACGTAAATCTTTCTAGAAATTATCGAGATAAATTAAATGAATTTAAAAACTATAAATTCTATCAAATTTCTCAAATCAGAATATTAATGAAAAGTTTTAAAGACATCGATGATGAATATGTGAAGTGGTGGCTAGGAAAGCTTGATGTAGCTGTAAATGAAGGTGATGAAACAGGGTATTTAAAGTTGTTAATGCTGTTAAATATTTAATGTTTAAATTCGAATTATATAATTATAAAGTTTTAATTTATTGAGTATTTTTACATACCGCAATAACTAAATGAATGTTGATAAAGGTTGAGAAATATTTTAGAAATATAATTTTGTTGCTTGTTTTCATGTCAACTTTCTCTGCATTTTCAGCTGATCAAATGCAGTGGCAGAAAAAAGATTCACCAGAGATTATTTTAAACAGATATGTTTATCAAAACGATACCGTCGGTTTGAAATATACATTGACTTACCTAAACAATCATTTTTTGGTATTTAAATCCAATGCGATTTTTAATTTAATTCAAAAAGGAACTTTAAAATCGGAGAAAGGTGATCGATTATTTTTATTTGATTTTTACAATTATTTGCGTCAGTATTACAACGATTCTGGCAACATTCCAAAGTCACTAGAATACGCGTTAAACGTTTATCACCTTCAAAAAGATTACAGGAATTCAGAAGCGTTCATCTGGACAATGGTAGATATCGGAAATATTTTTTTCAAAGAAAATGATTTCTCTCAAGCACTCGTTTTTTATAAAAGAGCCGAAGAATTAGCGACTCAAAGAAAGGATTTCTATGCACTTTCTGTGATTGACCTTAACTTTGGTTTAATTGCTGAAAAGCAACTTAAATTCACCGAAGCGATAGATTTTTTCAAAAAGAGTTGCAAAGAGAGAAAAACGTCAGGAAATGTAAAATTTTTGGCTAGTAACTACATCATTATCGCAAGTACTTATTTAAAGCTAAAAGACCTAAAAAACGCGCTAAAATACATCCAACTGTCGGAAGAATATTATTATTACAAAGGCGAAGACAGTGATTTGCTGAAGGAAACGCCGTTTTTTATTGCTTTAACTTACGCAGATTATTACGCTTTAAAAAAGAACTACGCTACTGCAAACACATATTTGTTAAAAGCTAGAGAAATAGCCGAATATGCCAATTTCAAAAGAGAATATTTTAAAACCTTTTTCCGAGAATCAGAATTTTTAATTAGCCAGGGAAATTTTAAAAAGGCTATTTACACCTTGAATATTTTAGTGCCGATGCTCAAAAAAGAAAAAGATTTTGAATCTTTGATTTCGGCCTACAAAGACCTGTCAACGTGTTATTTAAAAACTAAAAATATTCCTTTGGCTGAAAAATCATTTGTTAGCTATATTGCTATGAATGATTCAATAAAACATTCAAATTTAACCTCACAATTAAACACTTTACGAACAATTACCGCAGTACATGAAAGTGAGTCAAACCTGCAAATTGTTAAGAAAAATCTAGAAATTACCAAGATAAAAAGTGAACTTCAACGGAAACAAAAAAATGTTTTTTTACTCATTTTTGGATGTGGAATTTTTGTCATTGTTGCGCTTCTCTTTTTGATTCTAAATCTAAGAAAAAACAAAATTAAGCTTCAACAACTTCATTTTCAGTCTTTATTGCAAAATAACGAAATAAAATTAAAGTCAAATGAACTACAGAGATCTGATCAAATTAAGGATAAATTATTTTCAATAATTGCACATGACTTGAGAAACCCATTGAATAGATTATTGGTTGAACTTGCAATCGTTAAAAAAACCGTTGGAAACAAAATTACAGAACCAATGGAAAACACGTTGAAAGAAACAATTGGTTTGTTTGAAAGATTGCTTCAATGGTCTAAAATGGACAATAAACAAAACATTTACAGTCCTTTAAAGTTGAATTTAAGTGATACAATTAATAAGGTGATTTCTTTTTATTTGCCAGAAATGCAATTGAGAAATATTACCTTTATTAATAACAGTGAAACTTATTTTGTTTTTGTTGACCCCAATATTTTGCAAACTTTACTTCGAAATTTCATGAGTAATGCCATAGGTGCTTTGCCACATGGAGGGACAGTTGAAATAGAGATCAAACACATAGACGAAGAAAAAATTCAATTAATTATTGCTGATTCTGGAAATGGATTTCCTCTTGAAGTGCTGGAAAATTTTGAAATTGAAAAAAATGAATTGAATTCATCTGATAATGGTTTAGGCTTGACACTCTGTAAAGTACTAGCAAAAATGAGTGGTTGGTTACTTAGAATTTCAAATGAAAGCAAATATGGTGGTGCACAAGTTTCAATTGTTTTACCTATTTTTAGAGAAAAAAAGCGAAACAATGAATTAAATGTAATCACGAGGGCTTTTGAGCCAAATGATTTATGGAGAGAGAAATTAGAACCAATTCTTGAGTTTAAATTTTATCAAACTTCACAAATCAGGTCTTTTCTAAAATCTTTAGGAGATGTAGAAGACCCTCAAGTTAGACTTTGGATGCGTCAGGTTGAAAAATCTGTACATCAAGGTGAGCAAGATACATTTTTGGCTTTAATGCGACTAATAGAATAAATTTTTCAGAATTTAAAGATGCAAGAGGAAAAAAAACACATTATACTTATCATTGACGATGAGGCCGATACAAGAAATTTAGTCGTTAATTACTTAGAAAGTAATGAGGGTTATGTTTTTTATACTGCTAATAATGGTGAAACAGGATTGGAAATTGCTAAAAATGAATCTCCAGACTTAATCTTGTTAGATTGGCAAATGCCTGAAATGGATGGTTTAAAAGTGTTGGAAAAACTCAAAGAAGACAAGCTTACACAAGAAATTCCGGTGATGATGTACACAGGAATTATGACCGATTCAAATTCTCTTAGATCAGCGCTGCAATTAGGAGCTAAAGATTTTTTGAGAAAACCAATTGAGCCAATTGAGATGGAAGCAAGAATTACTGCGGTAATTCAACAAGCTGAACATCAGAAAGAAATCATCAAAAAAGAACGCACAATCTATTTGCTTGAGAAAAAGCAATTGGAAATGGAGTTAGAATCCAAAAAAAGAGAGACAGTAGATTATGCGAAATTTTTGGCTGGGAAAAACGAATTTTTTCATTCATTAATTGAAAATTTAAAAGATTTTATTCTTCACGAAAATTTGAGCGATAGTCAAGCACGAACGATGAGAAATTATATCAACGAATTGACTATTAGTAACAATATGTTGAAGGGTTACGAGCAATTCACAGAACTATTTAATAAGCTTCACCCAAGTTTTAACGCCGCTTTAGATTTATTAGATGTATCATTGACAGATCACGAAAAACAAATGATGTCTTTCGTGAAATTAAATCTTTCCAACAAAGAAATTGCTACTTTAATGGCAGTATCATTAGCAGCTGTAGAAAAAGGAAAATATCGTTTGAAGCAAAAATTGAATTTAGAACAAGACGTTAATTTAAATGATTACGTTAATTCATTATAATTCTAAATAATTAGCTATTCATTTCACTTAAAATTGAATATGAAAGCAGTAGAAACAAATTATTGATTTTTTTAATTTAAACTTACTGAAAATTCATTTTTTTGAAATCATTTTTATGCTTTAAAAAAGTATTTACTTATTACTTTCTCAAATCAAAATCCGTACATTTGTATCAAATTTGAATAGAGTGGAGGTCGCAATGATTGAAAAAATTACAATTGGTGAAAAAATCAAAGCTTATGTTTTGTTTACTAAATTGCGTTTATCAGCTTTAGTGATACTTTCCGCCCTGTCAGGATACCTTTTTGTAGGAGGTAAAAGTGGAATTGCCATTTTTTATTTGCTCGTTGGTGGTTTGCTTGTTACAGCAGCTTCAAACGGTTCAAATCAAATTTGGGAAAGAGACTTTGATAAGTTGATGAAACGAACGCAAATTCGTCCCTTACCAACAGGTAAAATGTCACTGACGGAGGCTTATATCGTGGTAATTTTAACTTTATTGGTTGGTACTTTTATGCTGTATCAATTGAATTACAAAGCTGCCATTTTAGGTCTTTTCGCATTTATTTCATACGTTTTTATTTATACGCCGATGAAAAGAATTTCCCCTTGGGCAGTTTTTATCGGTGCTTTTCCTGGAGCCATTCCACCTTTATTAGGAGCAGTTGCGCACACAAATCATTTTGGTTTAGTCCCAGGAATACTGTTTTTTGTTCAATTCGTTTGGCAGTTCCCACACTTTTGGGCAATTGCATGGGTTGCATATGATGATTACAAAGCAGGAGGTTATTCGTTGTTGCCTTCCAAATTTGGTAAATCTAAAAACTCCGCATTTCAAATCTGCGTCTATGCACTTTTGTTAATTCCATTTACTTTGCTTCCTTGGGCGTTAGGAATGACTGGAATTGCAACCTTAATTATTGGAACTTTAGCTTCACTTATATTTTTTCTATACGCATACAAATTGTTTCTCTCTTGTGATGACAAAGATGCTAAAAAGGTCATGTTTGCCTCTTTCTTTTTCTTGCCGATAGTTCAATTTTTATACGTATTCGATAGAATCATACCTTGAAATAATTTATGTCATTAAAAAACAATTAGTATGAAACCAGATTACAGTAAAGAACTCGATCCAGTGGTGAGAGAGAAAATGAAAAAAAACTTAGTTTATGTAAGTATTTTCAGTATCGTGATGTTATTTGCCGGTTTTACATCAGGATACATCGTTTCAATGGGAGATGTGTTTTGGTTAAAATATCCACTTCCTCTGGGATTTTGGATCAGTACCACGTTAATTGCATTGAGTAGTATTTTCTACATTATAGCTATCAAAGCAGCTAAGAAAAGGAATTTAGGACAAGTTAAAGTCTTTATGATAGCAACCTTGCTTTCAGGGATTGGTTTTGCAGTATTTCAGATTTTAGGTTACGGTCAATTAATTGATGAAGGAGCAAATTTCAGAAATTCTATTATGGTTACCGACGGAAGATATGGCGACTATTTTGAAATCAAATACAAAGGTCAATTTATTGAAGTAGATGCAAATGACTATTTAATTAAAGGAAAAGTACTTTCTGAAGGTCAAATGAATGAATTGAAATCGTTCGTGAAGAATTTTGAAAATACCGATAAGCCATCAGGTTATAATATTCCATCGCTTTCATCCAATTTTGTGTTGTATTTTAAAAATGAACCGTTGACATTACAAAATGGTAAATTGATGAAACCAAATGGAGAAGTAATCCAATATTTGGACATGAAAAGATTGAAATTTTTAGCTTGGAATATCAGAGATGGCAGAGGAGATTTCTTTCACAAAGGAAAATTAGGGAAAGATTTTCACATTTATTACAAGGGGAAAGAGTTGAATTATAAAAATAGAAGTTTGATGTTTGGGAATAAAATTCTATCGGCTCCACTTCAAAACAAGATAAATCAGTCGAGAGATACTTCTACTTCCTATTTATATCTAATTACAGCACTACATTTTTTACATATTTTTGGTGCTTTATTTTACCTAATAAAAATGGTAAAAATTTCATTTTCAAGTAGTTTTGACGACAAGAATGAGTTAAGCTTAAGACTTGGTGCAATTTTCTGGCATTTTTTAGGTTTATTATGGCTCTATTTGTTGCTATTTTTCCTTTTTATTCATTAAACTTGCAAAAAAAATTGCAGTATGGCTGGACACGCTACAAATCAAATTGACGCTTCTTCCTTGTGGGGAGGAAAAGTTTCTCCGTTTAGTACAAGCTACGGAAAATTAATGATGTGGTTCTTCCTAGTATCGGATGCCCTTACTTTTGGAGGATTATTAATCGCTTACGGTTTCACTCGACATGACGCTCAAATTTCTTGGCCGATTGGGGAAGAAACCTTTAATTCATTGCCTTTCTTAGGTCATGGTTATCCATTGATTTATGTGGCTTTAATGACCTTTATCTTGATTGTATCTTCGGTTACAATGGTATTGGCGGTTGAAGCAGGTCATAGAATGGATCGCAAAGGAGTTACAAAATGGATGATTGCTACTATTATCGGTGGTTTCTTCTTTTTGGGTTCACAAGCTTGGGAGTGGAGTCACTTCATTCATGGGTCTGAATATGGAAAAGTTGAGTTAGCAGATGGATCAAAGGCAACTGTTTCTGGTCACTCATTTGAAAATTTTACGGTTACTAAGTCAGGACATGATTTCAAGAAAGGTACATATGAAACTGAAGAGTTATTACACGATTTTCATCACGCTATTTTAGCTGGAAAAGTAAAAGACAATACTTTTACTACACACGGTGGAGCTGTTGTGAAATTAAATTCTAAAGTTGACGAGCATTTCAAACTTATTATTAAAGAACCAGGTTCAAAATTTAGTAAAGTTGGAAAAGCTATCTTTGGCGCTGAAGCTAATAAATTGTATTACGAAGCAATTAATAGTGGTACTAAAAACAGAGTTACTTACGGCGCTAATTTGACTTCCAACGAATATGGTCCAGCTCAATATGGTCAATTCTTTTTCTTTATCACTGGATTCCACGGATTCCACGTATTTTCAGGGGTAATGATTAACATCATTATTTTCTTCGGAGTATTGAGAGGAGTGTACCACAAAAGAGGTCATTACGAAATGGTTGAAAAAACAGGTTTGTATTGGCACTTCGTAGATTTAGTTTGGGTGTTTGTATTTACATTCTTCTATTTAGTTTAATCTTATAATCTATTATATCATGGAAAGAGACGACGTTATTGAATATTCTTTAGATACGCATCACGACGAAGCACACGGAAAGAAACTTCGCAAAAAGATTTGGCAAGTAACAGCTATTTTAACTGTTATTACAGCTTTTGAAGTTGGAACAGGTATTGTTTTTAAGCAAAGTTCAGAATATTGGCAAGTAATTAAATGGATGTTTATCTGTTTGACTTTGGTAAAAGCTGCTTACATCGTTTTGGTTTTTATGCACTTGGGTGATGAAAAGAAAACATTGAAATACATCATTTTAGTTCCTTACTTTATTTTTGTATTGTATCTAATCTTTATTTCTCTTTGGGAAGGAAAGGCTATCGATGCAGCTTTGAAATTGTACGGAGCCTAAGCTAATTTTTATTAAATGGCTCAAAAAGAAAATAAAGCCGGACTACTCAAAAGAATATTTTTAGTATTCTTAGTGATTGGTCCGGCTTCTTTGTTGGTTTTATTTTCCTCAAGAAGTTGTGAACACAAATTCAAGGAATTAGACGATATGGGTGCACTGTCAACTTATTCGTTTACAGGTATTGACGGAAAAGTATATACCGAAAAATCATTCAAGGGTCAAGTGGTTTTATTTTCCACAATTCAACCTACCTGTCCTGATTCATGTTCTGTATCTCTTTGGTTTTTAGATAGATCAATTTATCAAAACATTCAGAGAAATCCTAAAAAGCTGGGTCATGTTAAAATAGTGTCTTTTGTTACTGATGGCTATGGTCAATCAGTTGATAATTTGAAAGATATGGATTTCATCATGAAGGATGAAGTAGTTAATTATGATCCCAAAATTTGGATTTTAGCCAAAGGAGATCCTAGACAAGTGTATAATATTTCCAGAAACGGAAATAATTTGCTTCAAAAAGGAGATAAATACTTTGGTGGAGAAGCTTTTCAAGAATTATTATTACTTGCAGACAAAGAAAATCACCTAAGAATGGTTTTGGAAGGAAACGAAGAAGGTATGGTTAGAACCATGTTTCAACACATGGCATTGCTTGATAAACAATACGATAAGGAAGCTTACAGAAAAAAACATCATAAAAAATAGTCATGAAACTTAAGTTCATTGCTGCAATTGTAGTTTTGATTTCACTTATTTCTTGTGAGGATCAAACCAAATTGAGGGTTTTGCCAATCATAGGTGATCGAGATTTAGAATATAAAACCGTTGATGGTAAGGAAGTTGTAGATACGATCTATCCAAAAATTCCTGATTTTCAGTTCTTAAATCAAGATTCTGTAATGATTACTTCAAAATCTTTGAAAGGCAAAATTTGGGTTGCAGATTTTTTCTTTACTTCGTGTGGAACAATTTGTCCGCCAATGACTTCTCAAATGAAAAGATTGAGTGTCTTGACGAAAGATTTAGAAAAAGACCTTCAGTTTTTGAGTTTTACTATTGATCCTGAATATGATACACCTTCTGAGTTTAAGTCATACATCAAGTCTCATGGAATAACCGCAAACAATTGGTCGTTTTTTACAGGCGATGAAACTGAAACATACGAGCTTGCCCACGATTTTTTTCACGTAGGAGCTGAACGTAGTGAGAGTGCTGTAGACGGTTTTGAACACAACGACACTTTTGTTTTGGTTGATAAAGAAGGTTACGTCAGGGGATTATATATTGGGACTTCAACCAATGATGTAAATAGATTAGAAAAAGACATTCGCAAATTATTGAAATATGAGTACAACGCCGATATCAGAGAGTAAATTAAAGAAAGTTAGAATCGCAATTATTGCAGCTTCCATTGCCATTCCTGTGGTGGTAGCAATCCTTTTTAAGGTTCAAATTCCTGGAATTGAGGACAAAGTAAAAGTTCTACCGTCCATTTATGCAGTTATTAATGGAATTACAGCTGTACTTTTAATTGCTGCTTTAGTTGCTATTAAAAAGAAAAACATCAAACTTCATGAATCTTTGATTAAAGTTTGTATGTTTCTGTCAATCATATTTTTAGCGCTATATGTTGCTTATCATATGGGTTCAAAACCAACATTATACGGTGATTCAGATTTCAGTGGTAATGTAAGTTTGCAAGAAAAAGCGATGGTTTCAAGTTCTTCAATGGTTTATTATATTCTTTTGATTACGCACATCTTGTTAAGTGTTATGGTTGTTCCGTTGGTATTGTTTTCATATCTTTTTGCTTGGAAAGGCGATATTACTCGTCATAGAAAATGGACGGTATTTACTTGGCCAATATGGTTTTACGTTGCTTCAACTGGAGTAATTGTTTACTACATGATCTCGCCGTTCTACAAGTAAAATCAATCGTTATTTAGAGAATCAATAATTTTTTGTGTTGCTCCTTTGGATTCAAGCACTAAATTGCTCGTTTTCACTTTCAATTCTTCTAGATTTTGTAGGATAGTTTTATAAGCTAAATTTAGTTCTTCGCTATTCTCGACTGAAAATCCAACGCCAGCATCAATAAATGTTTGTGCTTCAGGAAATCTTTTGTGTTTTGGTCCGAATATGACTGGTAATCCAAAAACAGCTGGTTCTAAAATGTTGTGTAAACTACCTGAAAATCCGCCACCTACATAGGCGATTTGTCCGTAGCTATAAGCGTTTGCTAATTTTCCAATAGAATCTAGAATAATAATATTTTTAGTTGAATCCGCGTTCCAATTTGAATAACGTACTGTTTCTTTTTCAAATTTTTGCTCGATTTGTGTCAAATGAGTTTCAGAAATATCATGCGGAGCGATGATAACTGGAAGTTTATAAGCTAAAATTAAATTTTTCAGTAAATCTTCATCTTCCGGCCATGAACTTCCGATGACAAATGCTTTATTTTTTAGTGTAAACGCTTCCAAGACTGAATCCTTTTGAACGTTTTCTTTATTCTCGATGACGCGATCAAAACGCGTATCACCTGTGAGTGTAGCTTGATTTATATCTATACTTTGCAACAATTTTAATGACGATTCATTTTGCACAAAAAAGTAATCGATTTTCCGCAAAGTCTCTCTAAATTGCCCGCCATACCACTTGAAAAATCGGTGGTCGGTTCTGAATAATACACTGATCGAATATACTTTAGCGTTTGATTTTTTTGCTTCAGAAATGTAATTCGTCCAAAATTCATATTTGATAAAAAAGACTTTTACCGGCTTAAAATGTTGAATAAATTTGCGCGCATTCGCTTTTGTATCGAGAGGTAAATAGCAGACAAAATCTGCTGAATTTTTTCTTTTGTGGTAATTTTCAAAACCTGACGGACTGAAGAATGTCACTAAAATATAAATCGATGGATTGTTTAATTTAAGTTGATTCATCAATGGCAATCCTTGGTCAAATTCTCCTAAAGAAGCACAATGAAACCAATAAACTTCTTGATTTTCAATTGCAGGCAATTTCTCCCAAAAATTTTTGCGTCCTACAACCCAGCTTTTGGCTTTTGGATTGAAAAATTGTGCCAACCATAAAATAGCACCGTAGATTCTAATTCCTATTGAGTAAAGTAAATTCATCAATCGAAATAAAAGTCCTTAGGTTGTCGCTTGTAAATAGGGATGAACCAGCCAATTTTTAGTCCATATTGTATATCAATTCTGATTTTTTTATCGACGGCTACTCCTGGTTGATCAAAGAAAATATCTCTTTGGTTTTTAGTAAATCCTTGTTGCGCATAAAATCCACCATAAAAATTGACGAATCCGTGATGTGCTAAAAATGCATATCCAGCAAATTGGTGTGTATTAATACCAACTGTCAGTCTGTCGTAACCTTTTCGGTAGTTAAGTTCTAATTGTGGAATGACTTGATCCTGCGTTTCAATTCTCATTTTGTGCAATAAATAACCTGCGCCAGCATGAAAAAATAAACCTGAATTTCTGTTTTTCTTGGATATTGGAACAATTTTTCCAACTGCTAAATTGACATTAAATCCCCTAGCCAAAATGTAAACTTTACCTATATCTCCATTAATATCAGTAACATGTCCGTAGCTATCGACCAAATTATTAAGGATTCCTGTTTCTCTAATTTTATTTCCGAAAATGAAATTTCCATCCAATCCCCAAAACCAATTTTTTGAAGTTTTATATCCAGCAACAGCGCCAATGTGGTTCAAAAATCCAAATCTATCGGCTAAATCTCCAGCAGTAGCATTTGCTCCATAATGTATAGCCACCCAAGGAGTTCCAATTACTGAATCTTTTAAATTTCTTTGTGAAAATCCCTTAAATCCGAGAGTTAAGCAAAAAACAAAAAATAATATTCTAAAAATCATGTCCCAAAGATAAAGAAAACGAGTAAAGAC
The DNA here is from genome assembly GCA_947450325.1 of Flavobacteriia bacterium. GTDB lineage: Bacteria > Bacteroidota > Bacteroidia > Flavobacteriales_D > Crocinitomicaceae > JAQVCM01. The sequence continues at coordinate 185,807 of CANFUT010000001.1, read as the reverse complement.
AAAGAAAAGAAACGCTGTTTAAGCAATAAATATTGTGAAATGTATGATTGATTGAGTAAACTTAATTTGAATTTCTGTTTTTGTAAACCAAATATTTCACTGGTAAATAAGAAGCAAGAATTGAAAGAATTCCAACCAATGACAAGACTAAAATTCCATCGCCCCATGTCAAGTTTATTGGAAAAGGTTCACCACCCGAATTTGGCATTTCTAAAACGTGTCCAAAAATTTGTAAAAAACATACGCCATAACCCAAAATTAAGCCAACGATAATTCCTTTGGTAGCAATTAAAATTCCTTCGTAAAAGAAAATTCGAAAGACAAATTGTTCATTGGCTCCAAAACTTTCCATCGTTTTGATGTTGTCTTTTTTCTCAATGTATAACATTGTCAAAGAAGCAACTAAATTAAAAGCAGCCATAATGAACACGAAAATTAAAATGCATATTACGATGAATCTCTCTGATTTACTCGTTTGATAAATCAAGGCATTTTTTTCTAAGTGTGTTTTAACGATGAAATTTTTTCCAATTTTTTGTTGGATATCTGCTTTCACATCTTCCGCTTCAAATCCTTTTTCAACGTTTACATAAAGTGCTGTAATGTCTTTTTGATAATCCAAATTTGCTTTTGCTAATTCAATAGGAATGATAAATGCTTCTTGATTTACTTCTCGATTGAAATTGACTCTTCCAGAAATTTTAATTATTTGGTTGTTAAACGGATTGGTGAAGTTGCTAATTTTCGCACTTCGTCTGGGGAAATATGAATCAACAGTTTCATAACCAGTGTTTTTAGGAATAAAACCGTTTAGTTTATCGAGTAAAGTTGCTCCAATTAAAGCCATTGGCTCACCATTTTCATCTAATGTTGGAAATCCATCTACAATATGTTTAGGCATATTGGTCATTTTCAAAAACGAAGGTTCGATTCCTATCATTCTGGCATTTACCCATTTTTGTTCGTGCTTGAGAACAACAATTTCCTCAATTGCTTTTGAAGTTAGATAAACACCATTTATCTTTTGGATTGCTTCGATATCTAGCGTTGATTCATCAAATGTTTTTCCCTTGGTTGAACGAATAGTAAGATTGGTATCGTATTCACTGTAAAGTTGCTCCACCATCTTTTCGATTCCATTAAACGCTGCAATGAGAATAACCAGTGCAGCCGTTGTTATGGAAATTCCAACCACAGAAATACGCGTGATCAAATGAATCACATTCTTCCTTTTTTTGGAAGAAAGATACTTTCTTGCTATGTAAAAAGGAACGTTAATGATCGGGAGTTTTAAACGATTATTTTTTTGCCAACAGATTTTGGATTTCCATTGCGTAATCTAGCGAATCGTCAATTTTGAAAATCAATTCAGGAATTTTACGCATGTTTTTCAACCTTCTTCCAACTTCTCCTCTGATTTTACTAGCGTGTTCTTGGATTGATTTCAAGACTTCTTCTTTTTCTGGTCCAGCGAAAATACTTAAGTAGACTCGGGCCAACGACAAATCAGGAGTGATGCGAACAACAGTAACGCTCACCATTGCACCCAAGCAGATTTCATGCATATTTCTTTGAAAAAACATGGATAATTCTTCTTGAATTACACCTTCAATTTTATTTTGTCTAATCGATCCCATGTTGCAAATTTACTAAAAATGAGGGAAAATCTTATCAATTATTATTTTCTAAATCAATTTCAAATGCTCTTTTGATTACAAATTTTCAAATACTAAGAATTAACTTAACTTTGTATTCAATATGAAATCACTTTTAGAAATATATCGATTGACTTTTTCGTACAAGTTAAAGGCAATCTTAGTCATCATTTTCAACTTGTTGTTTGTGATTTTTAACCTAGTTTCTCTGGTTCTTTTCATTCCATTCCTTCAATTGATTTTTCCAAAAGATGAAATCCTTCATCCAGAAAAAATTATTGAGCCATTATACAATGGAGGATTTATCAAATTTTTCGAATACTGCTCTGATTATTACCAGTATTTTATGAAAACAATGGTGGTTGAGAGTCCCAAAAATGCCCTTCTAATGGTTTGCATTTCAGTGCTTTTTGCCTTTTTTCTGAAAAATTTGTTCAGGTATTTAGCGATTTATCATCAATCACATTTGCGCATGGCAGTTGTGCGTGATTTGCGTGACAAGATGTTTGAAAAAGCGATGAATTTGCCTTTGGCTTTCTATTCTGAAGAGAAAAAAGGCGATTTGATGGCGCGAATGAACAATGATGTCGGTGAAATTGAAATTGCAGTTGTCAGTGTACTTGAGTTGATTTTCAGGGAACCAATTGCCATCATAATCAACTTGATAGCCTTGCTTTATTGGAGTCCTAAATTGACCATTATTTCATTTTTACTGTTACCGATTTCAGCGTTCGTAATTTCAAGAATCGGAAAAAGTTTGAAGAAGACAGCCAAAGAAGGTCAAGCGCAAATGGGAATTTTGTTTTCTTCGATGGAAGAAAATTTAGGTGGAATTAGGATTATCAAGGCTTTCAATGCCATACCATATGTTTTAGGTTCATTCAAAACAATTAATTTAAGACATCAGCAATTAATTACGAAGGCTTTTAGAAAAAGAGATTTATCTCCGCCTTTAAATGAATTTTTGGGTTCCTCTGTAATGTTGGGGATTGTTTGGTTTGGTGGTTCAATGATTTTGGATGCTAAAAACTCTTCAGGAATGACAGGTGAAAAATTTCTTGGTTTTATCATCGTGTTTTCTCAATTATTACGACCAATTCAAGGTATTGCAACCAGTGTGGCCAATTTAAATAAAGCAAAAGCATCGCAAGATAGAATCAATGAAATATTAGATGCAGACGAACACATTTATGAAACTGAAAATCCGATCAAATTAGGCGAATTGACAAAAGGAATTACCTACAAAAATATTTCATTCAAATACCGTGATACTATGGTTTTGAAGAACATTAATCTATTTATTCCTGCAGGAAAAACAGTTGCTTTAGTTGGAGAGTCTGGAAGTGGAAAATCAACCATCGCCGATTTGTTACCAAGGTTTTACGACACGGTGGAAGGTGAAATTTTATTTGACTCTACACCAATAAAAAGTGCTTCAATTGTTGATTTACGAGATCAAATTGGAATGGTAACGCAAGAGTCAATTTTATTCAACGATTCTGTTCGAAATAACATTGCTTTTGGGATGCCTCATGTTTCAGATCAAGACATTGAAAATGCTGCTCGAGTAGCTAATGCGCATGAATTTATCATTCGTTTAGATGAAGGCTACAATACCAATATTGGTGAGCGTGGTAATAAACTTTCTGGTGGACAGAAACAAAGAATCAGTATTGCAAGAGCTGTATTGAAAAATTCACCTTTGTTGATTTTAGATGAAGCGACTTCGGCCTTGGATACTGAATCAGAAAAATTGGTGCAAGAAGCTCTAGAAAAATTGATGAAAGATCGCACTTCTTTGGTTATCGCACATCGTTTGAGTACGATTAGAAATGCAGACATTATTGTTGTATTACAAAAAGGTCAAATAGTAGAGCAAGGATCTCACGATGAATTAATTGAAAAAAGAGGAATGTATTACAATCTTTGCGCGATGCAAGGAATGGAATAGAAACTTATATTTTGTTAAATTACTGATAAAATCAAGTCCCATTTTCAGTATAATCAGTAACTTGTACCTTTTAATCATTGAATGATTTTTTTTAGTCGCAATTTCGCAACTATTCAGGGCTTTCAATCGTTATAGTTGTTGATGAAATTACTTATTTCTATAGCTTTTTTGTTTCCGTTTTTGGCTTTTAGTCAATTGGTGACCAATACATCCCAAACTCCAAATGGTTTGGTGCAAAATGTATTGCTCGGACCGGGAGTAACAGTTTCGAATATAAGCTATTCTGGTTCACAACAAGCAATCGGATATTTTTCAGCAGCAGGAACAAATTTACAAATTCCAGAAGGGATTGTACTTACAACAGGTACTGTTTTGAATAATGGAGATGGACCTCACGGACCAAACAATTCTACAAATGCTGGGATTGACAACAATGCTCCTGGATATTTTAGACTAACGAATCTAGTGAATGGTACTTCCACATTTAATGCGGCCGTTTTAGAATTTGATTTTATTCCATATTCGGATACCGTAAGGTTCAGCTATGTTTTTGGATCTGAAGAATATCGAGAATATGTAAATTCTACCTTCAATGATGTTTTTGCTTTCTTTATTTCTGGACCAGGAATTCCTGGAGGAATTCAAAACATGGCGAGGTTACCCAATAACACAATTGTCGCCATCAATAATGTGAATGATGGCTCTGAATCAACTGGGACATACGTTGCGAATTGCGCGAACTGTGCGTATTATAAATATAACGGAACTGGATCAAATAGTCCGTACAATGCAAGTAATACTTACATTCAATACGATGGTTTTACAAAACCCCTAGAAGCTGTAGCAAAAGTTCAATGTGGACAAACTTATCATTTAGCGATCGCTATTGCTGATGTGGGAGATGGAATTTTTGATTCAGGAATATTTTTACAAGCAAATAGTTTAACTTCCAAAGTGCCTGTATCAGTTGATTATACAATGTCGTACGATGCTTTCAATGACCCAACAATGATGGCTGAAGGTTGTGTTTCTACAACCGTAACTTTGACGAGAGGAAGTAATAATTTGACAGTTCCATTAACCATTCCAATTGCCGTAACAGGAACAGCAACTGCTGGAGTTGATTATTCAACGATTCCAAGTTCTATCACTTTTCCTGCAGGACAAACTTCGGTTTCATTTACTTTCAATGCATTAGCAGATGGAGTAGCTGAAGGAATAGAAACAGTAAACCTTGTTTTTGCAATTCCTGATCCTTGTGGTGGAAATGCGAATCAAACAATCAATTTGAAAATTAATGATATTGCACCAGTTCAGGTAACTGTAGTAACAAGTGATGTGATTTGCCCAGGAAATCCAATTGAAGTTATCGCCAATGCCACTGGTGGAGTAGGACCTTACGTATATGCTTGGAACACAGGAGAAACAACAAGTAGTATTTTCGTAAATCCAACGAGTACACAGACTTATACGGTTTCTGTAACCGACAATTGTTTACTTCAGACTGCTGTTGGATCTGGAACAGTGAATGTTCCAGTATTTTTGCCATTAACTGCGACTTCATCTTCAGATATTACTGAAATTTGTCCATATATTCCGGCAACATTATCGGTTACAGCAACAGGTGGGTCAGGCATTTATACTTATCAATGGTCGGCTGGAACAACGAATTTAGGTACTGCTTCAACACAAGATGTCTTGCCGTCAAGTTCTACAACTTATAATGTACTAATTACCGATCAATGTGGAAATACTACGAATGAGCAAGTGGTTTATACTATTACAAGTGCACCACTAATTTTGACCATGTCGCCTTCTCAATTAATTTGTCCTGGAGATTCTGCTTATGTTTCGGTTACTGCTACTGGCGGTTATGGTCAATATTATTATCATTGGGCAATAAATGGGGCAACAACTGATGGAATATGGGTGAAACCAACAGAAACTACATTGTATGATGTTTCAGTTTCAGATGAATGTCAAACATTTACAGTCGAAGGTACAGCAGTTGTTGAAGTAATCCGACCTAATGCAGATTTTGCGATCTCAAGTCACACACTTTTTGATGGTCTGCCTGTTACTTTTCAAAATTTAACTTCAGGCGGAGTTACTTATTTTTGGACATTTGGTGATGGAAATAGTTCCACGATGGTGCATCCAAACAATACATACCAAGTTCCAGGAACTTATACCGTAACATTGATTGCTACTAATCAATTGGGCTGTAAAGATACTGTTAGTAAACCAATTATAATTTTGCCTGAGTATTATATTTATGTTCCCAATGCATTTACACCTGATGGAAATCGTTCAAATAATTATTTTTCAGCGAGTACGGTAAACATTGCGAAATTGAACGTTAAAATTTACAATCGTTGGGGTGAATTGATTTTCGAATCTGATGAATTAGATTTTGCCTGGGATGGCACATACAAAGGCTTTCGAGTGCAGGATGGAGTTTATGTGTACAAGATAGAATATGTTACAACCGGAGCCATAGAGGAAACGATTACCGGCCATGTCGTTTTGATAAAATAATCGAAAGGATTCATCTTTTATATTATTAAATCAGATAGAATTCCGAAATTTGAAGACCATTTTAGGTTAATTTAAAGCACAATTATGTTTACAGGAATAATCGAACAACTTGGAGAAATCCGTCAAATTGAACAAGAACAAGAAAATATAAATTTTACTTTATTTTCACCTTTTACTTCAGAGTTAAAAATCGATCAAAGTGTAGCACATAATGGTACTTGTTTGACAGTCGTTGATATTCAAGGAGATTTATACACAGTGACAGCCATTCAAGAAACGCTGAACAAAACGAATTTAGGTTCTTGGAATGTTGGAACAAAAGTAAATTTAGAAAGATGCATGCAAATGAATGGTCGTTTGGATGGTCATATCGTTCAAGGACATGTAGATACAATTGCGAAATGTGTTGCGATTGAAGATCAAAATGGAAGTTGGAAATTTACTTTTGAATATTTGACAGATCAAGTAACTGTAGAGAAAGGATCAGTAACTATTAATGGCGTGAGTTTGACAGTTGTTGATTCAATGTCTAAATCTTTCTCTGTTTGCATTATTCCTTTTACTTTCGAACATACCAATTTTCATCAGTTGAAAGTAAATGATTTAGTGAATTTAGAGTTTGATATTATTGGAAAATATGTTGCAAAATTGATGCTTCAACAGCAATAATTATTATCTCGGCATGTTGCATTTTCTTGGTCCCCCAAGTCGAATACTGAACATCGCTCCATAGAAAACATACCAGTCTTTGGTAGTAGCATTTCCTCTTTTTCCATATGCTGATCCATCCAAACTACGATTTGAAAGTGCAGCAGAAAGCGGACCATTGATGGCAGCTAAATCATCTGCATTCACATATCTGTTGGCATGCACATCATCTAAATAATCTGTAAAGGTTTTGCGAATTCCATATTCTAAACTCAAAGTTACTCGTCCACCGATGGCAAATTTGCAACCAACTCCAAGCGGAATTGTCAATTGTGTTTTTTTGTATGGAGCTTCTGATGAAAGACTTGTTCCTTGACCTTCAGTGCCCAAAGATTGTAAATCGATTTTGTCTCCATTGAAATTCGCTGTCGGATTCATTTGAAAAATGCCGATTTCAGTCAATAAATAAGCAGTTCCAAAATAGCGAGAATTACCGATTTGAAAAGGCAAATAGCTGAACTCAACACCTGCAGCAAATTCATATATCGTTGAAGAAAAGGATAAATTTCGGTTGACAATTACAGGATTTGACGCTTGATTGTCACTTCCTTCAACAGTTCCAAACATCGCGTTCGCACGAAAAGCCAACCGTGTATTTACATTGTATTTGTAAACCAACCCTAAAGATAGATTTGAATTTTTGAAATGATTATATTGATTTAAATCACCAATATAATATGCACCTCCACCCATCACACCAATCTCAGACTTGGATCTAAAATTCTGGCGCTGCGCAAAAACCTGCATAACAGACAAAAGTGATAGTATGATTAATTTAAATTTCATATTTTAGATGATTCCAAAAAAGAACGGAAAATTACGAAGAAAATTGCAATTTTTAGGAAAAATAGATCCGAATTTTGATTTTCAGTTAATTCAATTTGAAATGTTATTTTGATCTATGGGAGAAAATTTTGCTATTCTAGATTTAGATTGTTATATTTACAACAGGCAGTTTTAAATCAATAGGTTGTATATGAATTCACTGAAAAAAAACATCAAATTTTTAGCGCTCATTTTACTTGTTGTTGGAATTTTTCCAGCATGTAAAAAGTTGGAGTTTGACAAATTGGCTCAAAATGCCTGGAATCCAAATTTAGCAATTCCTCTAGCGCATGCCAATTTTGGAGTGTATGATATTTTGGCTAGACAGGATTCTAGCGATATTGTAGTGATTGATAATACTACTGGAGCAATCGCATTGGTTTATAAGGGCGAAGTAGTTTCTTATGATGCACAGTCGATAGTTCAATTAAACGATCAAAATTCGCAGACTGTACTTTCACTCACAGACCTGAATTTGGTTACTTTGCCAGCATTAAGCGGAACGATTAGTACCAATAATTCAAATAATATTGTCTTCAATACAAACGCTGGCGTTGAAATTTATACGGTAGATTTTAGTAATGGAACCTTAAATTTGACAGTTACAACCAACTTACAACATGATATAACTGCTGTGTTGACTTTTCCTGATTTGAAACTGAATAATGTTCCCATTTCAAGAACCATCAACTTAACTTATACAGGCGGAATTCCTCAAACAGGTTCGACTTCAATTGATTTAACGAATGTGGTTGGAGATTTTACTTTAGGCAATACAACGGTCAATACTTTTAAAGTTAATTGTCAAACAAACATTACGGGAACTGGTCAACCGGTTGTTGGAAATGAAAATATTCAAATTGATTTCAATCTATCTAACTTAGCATTTGAAAACGTTCAAGGTTATTTTGGTCAACAAAATTTGGGGATTTCAAATGATACCATTTTGATGAAAATCTTTGAAACGGCATCAACTGGTTATTTTGAATTGGTTAATCCAAAAGTGAAATTCATCGTGGAAAATTCATTTGGATTTCCCTCAAGAATTAATTTTTCAGAAATAAAAACAATCAATGTAGCTACTGGTCAAGAATTTCCTTTATCAAGTTTTCCAAGTGTTTTTGAAGTTAATGCTCCTGCAATAATGGGACAAACGGCAACTTCTACTTTGGAATTGAATACCACAAATACACCCAATTTATCCACAGTGATTACGCCAGTTCCAAAGTATTTTTATTTTGCAGCTACAGCACAATCCAATCCTAGCGGACAAACTGCAAACTTAAATTTCATTGAGGCAGATTCAAAATTTAAAGTTCGTACTGAAGTAGAATTGCCTTTGGAAGGTTTGGCTTATGGATTTGAGTTGAAAGATACCGTTCCGTTTAACTTCAATGAAGATGTTTCGGTTATCGAATCTGTCATGTTTCGGATCAACGTTGACAATGGATTTCCGGTCGATTTTAAGACGCAACTTATTTTTCTAGATCAAAATTACAATCCGTTATTCACAATTTTCAATTCCCCTGAAGCTGTCGTGCAATCCGCATTGGTAGACAATGGTGGAAAAGTAAATCAAAACACTTTGAAAATCACAGATGCAACTTTAAATACGCTTCAAATAAGTCAGTTGAATCAAGTAAAATATGTACTGATAAACGGAGTTGCACAAACATTGGATGGAACCAATGGACAAATCGTAAAATTCTATGATTCCTATAAATTGGGATTGAAATTGGGAATGCAAATTCAAGGAAAAGTTGGATTGTAAGTCGGTTTAGATAAAGTATTAATATTGATAAAGATTTCAGATGAATTTAAAATATCTATTTTTTCTCCTTGTATTATTGGGTTCTAGTAAACTCATTGCACAGAAAAATTTCACGCTTTATGGTTTAAATGAAACTGCACAAGCGCACTATTTGAATCCAGCTTTTAAGACCAAAGCCAAGTTTTATTTGAGCTTGCCAATTGCTTATCAGAGTTTTGGGGTATCAAATAGTGGATTCAAATTGAATGACTTACTTCAAACAAGAGCAAGCGATGATTCTTTGGTGTTGAATCCAAACAATGCCTTGAACAAAATGGCGAAGCTTAATTTTTTGACTGCGGAAATGCACAATGAACTTTTTGCTTTTGGATTCAATGCGAAAGACAACTATTTCAGTTTTTCATTGACCAACCATTTGGTTTCAAATTTTACGTACCCAAGTGATTTATTCAGATTTGCGATCGAAGGAAATGGAAAATCATTGCTTGGAAAGCGCGCTTCTTTAGATGGTTTGGGTTTCAATTTGAATTCATATATTGAATATGCATTTGGTTACAACAGAAAGATAAACAGCAAACTAACACTAGGAGGTAGACTCAAATTATTGTCAGGAATTGCGAATGTCGATACACGAAAAAGTAGATTAGGAATCACAACAGATCCAACTACTTTTGATTTGACAATTGATGGTGCTGCGCAAGTAAATACGTCAGGAATAAAACCTTTTTATGAAACGAATACAGCAACTTACAATCCGTTTAAAAGTATTTTAAATTTCAAAAATTTTGGAATGGCGGTTGATTTAGGTGCTACTTATCAATTGAATGAAAAATTTGCTTTCAGTGCGAGTTTACTTGATTTGGGCGCTATCAAATGGAATACACAAAATGCAAATTTTGTTTCAAATGATGTCAATTTTAAGTTCGAAGGAGTAGATTTAAACCAATATTTGAATGACAGTACCTATTCTTTTGTGGACGCTATTACCGATACTTTGACGAAAGTCTTTGATGGCTACCAAAAATCAGATTCATATATTTCAGGCCTTTACACTAGATTTTATGTAGGATCAACTTATCAAATGTCAAAAAGTTTTGCTTTCGGTGCGACTTTATACAATGAGATTATCAAAAAACATTATCGACCTGGTTTGATACTTTCTGGAAACCTGAAAGTGAATAATTGGTTTGCAGCAAGTGTAAATTATTCTGCTTATGCGCGTTCATTTGCCAATATTGGTTTAGGATTTTCTATCAAAGGAGGACCAATTCAATGGTACGTTATTTCAGATAATATTTTGGCTTTCATGGCACCACAAGGCGCTAAAAATGCACATTTAAGTACTGGCTTTAACATTTTGATAGGGCCAAATAAGGACAAAGAAGCCAAAGCCAAATTTGAGTAAACTATTGCTTGATGTCTGAAAATATTACATCAACGCGGCGATTTAATTGACGCGTTTGTTCATCTAATTCTGGTGAAATTGGCAGAGAGTTTCCAAAACCTTGGTAAGAAATTCTTGATGCGTCAATGCCTTCAAGAAGCAAATCATTGTAAACTGCAAAAGCTCTTTGTATTGAAAGTTCAACATCATTTGCACAACACACGTGACCACGAATAAATGCTTTTTTATTGGGATTTTTTTTCAGAAATTCGAGTAAAGTGATCACTTCGAGAATGGACGATTCATTTAAATACACAGCTTGATCTCCAACAAATTGAATGTTTAAGCTAATTGGAATTTCAGGCGTAGCTGCAGCAAAAACTTCCATTCTTCCCACAAGTTCGGGATTGACAACATCCTCATTATCAAACTCAATAAAAACAGATACTTTTCTATATTTACGATGATTGTAACCGTAGAATGGGGGATAATTTTCTCCTATAATAAATCGTTTTTCTATTTTTATAGCGTTCGTTTTTAGCAAATTTTCGATTGAATTCAATCTGTTTTTTGCTAACTCATAGTTGGATTTAGTCGATCCAATGGTATCAGTGTAAGCAACTAAACTGAGACTAAAATTCTTCTTTCCAGTAAACTGTTTGACCCAATTTTTCAGATTTTGAATCGAATCAACGGCAAAATTCTTGCTTTTGTAATCAAAATAACAAGTTAAGCTGACTAAATTATCTTTTAATTTTATTGGAACTTGATTCTCTTTATAGTATTGTAATTCATACTCTTGGTTGGGAAGTTTAACGATCGAATCGTCGTAAGGTGGTATTTTACTCCGCATTGGAATAAACTTTTCAACTTGAGCAAAACTGCAACATTGTTGAACGATTACAAAAGAAAATAAAAGAAATATTCGCATTTTGGTTTTAGTTGATATAATGGCAAATGCCATTTTTGTTACGCTTAATTTCTTTTATCAATTCCCCAAAGCATTTTATTTCTGATGGTATCTAAGAAATTATTGTCTTCGAATTTCATCACATTAATCATGAATTCCGCTTTTTTGATAATCAGCTCTGAACCTTGTGGGATATTTTTCGAATTTGCATCTAAACTGATGAGGTATTTTCGCTCGCGCCCTTCAATTTTCAATTTGATTGGCATATGATCTGGCACAACTACCGGACGTACATTGAGGTTGTGTGGCGCAATAGGTGTGAGAATATGTACTTGACAACCGGGAGTGATAATTGGTCCTCCACAACTCAAGCTATAGGCTGTTGAACCTGTTGGAGTAGAAACGATTAATCCGTCAGCCCAATAAGAATTTAAGTAATTTCCATCCAAAGACGCATGTACCGTAATCATCGAAGCAGTGTCTTTTTTGTGAAGCGTTACTTCATTCAAAGCAATATTGTCATCACCAAACAGATTATCTTCAGTTTCAACCCTTAACAATGATCGTTTTTGGAAAACGTATTTTTTCTGATCAATCATTTCCATTGTTGAATGAATTTGATCTCTACTGATATTCGCTAAAAATCCCAATCTTCCAGTGTTGATTCCTAAAATCGGTACACCTGAATCACGAATGTAACTTACTGTTTTTATGAATGTTCCATCACCACCGATGCTAAAAGCAAAATCAATTCCTTTTTTGAAATCCTTGTGGGTTGAAAAAGTTTCACAATGTGAACCGATGTTGGATTTTTTTTCTAATTCCTTTTTTAAATCTTTCTCGAGAATGGCATTCCACCCAAAATCTTTGATGATTTTGAGCAAATTTTCATAGTCAGCAACATCTTGTTTATTGACTTTTCTTCCATAAATGGCGACATTCATAACTAAATGTTCAAGAAATTAATTAAAGAATCAAATCGTAGTTGTAAATCATCATCAAAATTACTTTTCTGGTAAGAAGCATTGATGGTATAATCATACCTTTCAAAAGTTCTCAGAATGCGATCCAGTTCTACTTGATTTATTTTCAAAGTGATATCAAGTTTTGTTGAATCAGGCGATGACATTATATAAGAACTCAAAATCTTGGCGTTGTTGCTTTCAACAATTTGAGCGATTTGAGCTAAAGAATAATCATTTCTGTTGACTTCAAGAACGATAATTCCACCGCTTTCTTTGATGCTTCCAGTATTGGCAATCATCGTAACTAACTGATGAATACTTGTACAACCTAAATATGAATCATCTTCATCAAGAATGGGAACAACAGAAATTTTTTGTTCTGCAACCCTGAATAGTACTTCATAAATATGTGCATTTCCTCGAACATAAGGTCTAGGCAAATGTTCAAAAAGCTTGTCCAACGTTTCGTCCAAATCCATTTTATCTAAAATGTCAGATTCTGAAATTAAACCTACAAAATTTCCGTTTTTTAAAACAGGAAGATGCGTAACTTTAAATTCATCCATCCATCTCAAAGCAATTTCACCTGAATCTGTGTGTTTTAAAGGTGGAATCTCATCCGTAATTAAATCTTTTGCTGTCATTGTGTTGCCAAAGTACTAAATTAGTTCATATTTCTAAAATTTCAATTCAATTAGTTTTTGAAAAAAAATCAATTTTCTTCCATTTTAAAATTGAAACTTAATCAACAATAGGACATTTTTCTTATTTCTGATGGTTTTTGAATCAGTATATTTGTGGTCTGTAACAGATGAACTTCAATTGATAAAATTACATTATGGAGACTAAATTAAGTGTCAATATCAATAAGATTGCAACGATAAGAAATGCGCGTGGTGGAAATACGCCGAATGTAGTTCAAGTAGCAATTGATTGTGAACGATTTGGGGCTCATGGAATTACAATTCATCCGAGACCAGACGAAAGACACATTACGACAAAAGATGTTTATGATTTACATAAAGTTGTAAAAACTGAATTAAACATCGAAGGTTATCCAGATGAAAGATTTATGCAAATGATTGCAGAGTTGAAACCCGCACAGGCAACTTTAGTTCCAGATCCGCCGCACGTTTTGACATCTAACGCTGGGTGGGATACCAAAGCCAATTTAGAATGGTTGACCAATTTGATTGCAGAAATTAAATCTCACGGAGTTCGAACATCTATTTTTGTTGACACCGAATTAGTCAATATTGAATATGCAGCTAAAACGGGCGTGGATAGAATCGAATTATATACAGGACCATTTGCCGAGGAATTTCCAATTGATGCGGAGAAATCAATAAGTTCATATATCGATGCTGCAAATTTAGCAACCTCACTAGGTTTGGAAGTAAACGCTGGACACGATTTGAGTTTAGAAAATTTGAAATTTTTTAAAGAAAATATCCCACAACTTGCAGAAGTTTCAATTGGTCATGCATTAATTTCTGATGCGCTATATTTTGGGTTAGAAAATACAATTCAAAGATATTTACTACAGTTGGCGTAAACTTATATTTGTCATTAAGTATTTGCAAATCAATGGTTTAATTTTTTTTCTGGTTTTTTAATTTCTATGTCCAACAGTTGTCCTGTAACATAAGTTGCACAAACTGGTTTTCAACTATATATTTGACCTCGTAAAGAAATTAAAACCACAAGAAGATTAAATACTACTGATGAATATTGTGGAATAAATGCCCTAGGCTTACCTCTAGGGCATTTTTAGTTTAAAAAAGATTTGATTTTTTTATTTAATAGAATTTTACAACTTCAAATCTCAAAATTGAAATAAAGTTGGTAGCAACATCTCTAGTCAAGATTGACGAGATAAGTCCTGTTTTTAAATTATAAATCACTTGAATGTCCGTAATAAACTGATTGTTTTTATAGATGTGTTTCTCGCTTAAATTTCCAAATTCGTCATATTTGAAACGCAATTCTTGATTTAACTTAGAATTATTAGAATTGGTTATTTTGATATTTGAAATCCATCCATTTTCATTGTACTCAAATTGAGTTATTGTTCTTTGATTGCCAAATTTTAGTTTTTCTTCTTTTGAAATTAGGTATCCAGTTGAATCATGCGTAGAAATAATTTCTTTGAAAGGCAGTCCATAGCTGTTGTGAACGGTAGATTTTTCAAAAACCCCAGTCTTTTCATATTTGATTGTTTCAAAATTTAGCAACATGCTTCTTTCAAAACTAGGGACAAAAAAAGTTCCTGCTGTGTCGATATCACGTTTGTATTCTTCCTTAATAACGCGATTTATTGAATCATAAAAATAATGTGTAGAGTAATATCCAATATTGTCTTTTCTTCTTACAAATGCCAAATTTCCATCTTTGTAATAGCTGTAAAGAAGCAGTGTTGTATCAATCTTGCGACTTTCGTTATTGGTTTCAAAAGATTGAATTAAGTGGCCTTTATTATCAAAATCATATTGAAAAACATAATCAGTTTCTCTCATGATATCGCCCATTTTTTTGAAAGTATAAGTTCCCTTTAAACTTTTAATTTTGTTGTTTTTTACAAATTTTTCATTAAAAAATGGAATCTCAGAAAAAGCATTTCCTTTCGAATTATCGAGGAACTGTGATTTTCCACAGAAAGGAAACAACAATATAAAAAAGACAATATTTTTCACTGTACAAAAAAAAACAATTCAAGGGCTGAAATTTTCACTTTTGGATTTAATTGTCCGCAAGTAATTGTTTATAAGATGATTTTATCGTTTTGGTAACAGTTAATTTTCGTTTCATTGAGATTAAAAACTAGCTTGCCGTTTTCGAAGATTTCATTTCTTTGAGTTATCTTTGTTGCATGCAGAAAAAGTGGTACGGAAAAGATTTTCGATTGGGCGTTTTAGGTGGCGGACAATTGGGAAGAATGCTGATTCAAGAAGCGGTAAATTATGATGTTTATGTTCATTGTTTAGATCCTGATGCGCAAGCTCCTTGTGTTGATTTGGCACATTCGTTTACTGTTGGTTCATTGACTGATTTTGATACCGTTTACAATTTCGGAAAAGACAAAGATGTATTGACAGTTGAAATTGAACATGTGAATATCGAAGCATTAGAAAAACTGGTTCTAGAAGGAAAGAAAGTTTTTCCGCAGCCACACATTTTGAAAATGGTTCAAGACAAAGGATTACAAAAACAATTTTATGTAGCCAATAATATTCCAACACCTCCATTTCATTTAGTCGAAAATAAGGCTGAAATAGAAAAATATATTGGTGAATTTCCTTTCATGCAAAAAATGCGAAAAGGTGGATATGATGGAAAAGGTGTTACTGCGCTCAAATCTGCTGCCGATCTAGAAACTGCCTTTGACGTTCCAAGCGTTTTGGAATCTTTTGTTGATTTTGAAAAAGAACTCTCCGTAATTGTCTCAAGAAATGAAAAAGGTGAAACAGCTGTTTTTCCTGTGGTGGAATGTGAATTTAATCCAGAAGCCAATTTGGTTGAATTTCTTTTTGCTCCAGCCAATATTTCGGATCAACTTGAAAAAGACGCTGAAAAATTAGCCGTAAAAATTATCAATTCATTAGAAATGGTTGGAATTTTAGCAGTTGAATTGTTCTTGACTAAAACGGGAGAATTGTTGGTAAATGAAATTGCTCCTCGTCCGCACAATAGCGGTCATCATACCATTGAATGTAATGTGACTTCTCAATTCGAACAACACATACGAAGTATTTTGAATTTACCTTTAGGTTCAACACGCTCTATTCAACCAGGTGTGATGATTAATTTATTGGGCGAAAAAGGTTTTGAAGGTGCTGCAATTTATAGAAATTTGGATGCCGCTATGGCAATTCCAGGTGTGAAAACGCATATTTACGGAAAAGCAAACACCAAATCTTTCAGAAAAATGGGACATGTCACTATCACAGCTGAAAATCTTGAAGAAGCAAAAAAAATCGGCAGAGAAATCAAAGATTTAATAAAAGTAGAAGCTTAGATAAAACGTTATAAAAAGGAAATTATGGTAGGAATCATTATGGGAAGCAAATCAGATCTTCCAATTATGCAAGAAGCTGCAAATATTCTAAAAGAATTAGGTGTTGCTTATGAAATCAATGTTGTTTCTGCACATAGAACTCCAGAATTGATGTTTGAATACGCGAAAAATGCGCATAAAAATGGAATCAAAGTGATTATCGCTGGAGCTGGTGGTGCTGCGCATTTGCCAGGAATGACAGCTTCGTTGACTCCACTTCCTGTCATTGGTGTTCCAATTAAATCGAGCAATTCAATTGATGGTTGGGACAGTATTTTGTCGATTCTTCAAATGCCGAATGGAATTCCAGTTGCTACAGTTGCATTGAACGCTGCAAAAAATGCTGGAATTTTAGCTGCTAAAATGATTGCAATTTCAGATGAGAAATTGCTACAAAGGCTTGCTGATTATATGGAAGAATTGAAGAAAGCGGTACTAGAAAGTGGCAAAAATCTTGGTTAATCGTAGAGTAGATATTTTGCACGAATCTTTCTGAACTCTTGAATTTCGGGTTTCCAGGATGCACGAATTTCTTTGATTGTCCAACCTTCGTTGATTTGTTTACGCAATTCTGCCGTTCCTGCAAGTCTATCAAAAAATGCAGGTTGATCAATAAATTGATTGCTATCACCTAATAAGGCTTTGGCTTCAATTAGCCAATTCAAATTGATGTCATAACTCCGTTTTTTCGTCAAAGCGTTTAAATCGTAGCCATAACACAATTTGTTTTCATACATTGGATTTTTCGCACCAAAACTTGAAATCGGGGTAAATGTAAATTCTGTTTTAGGAAACTCAGGATGTCCAAAATATTCAAAAGGTCTTTCTGTTCCTCTCCCAATGCTTACGGAAGTAGCTTCAAACAAACACAAACTTGGATACAAAGTTATCGCTGCATCAGATCTCAAATTAGGACTTGGTGGAATGGGAATAGAATACCTCATTTTACGTGAGTAGTTCTTGCATGGAACAATGCTCAAGCGACAATGTAAACTGTCTGACAACCAGCATTCATCATTCACCATCAAGGCATATTCACCAATTGTCATTCCGTAAACAATTGGCACAGGATGCATTCCAATAAATGATTTGTGCAAACTGTCTCTTACGGGCCCATCAACATAATGTCCATTCGGATTTGGGCGATCCAAAACAATCAATGGTTTGTTATTTTCAGCGCAACTTTCCATTACATAATGAAGCGTTGAAATGTATGTGTAAAAACGAACACCAACATCTTGAATGTCATAAATGACAACATCAACATCTTCCATTTGAGACGGCTTTGGTTTTTTATTGTTTCCGTACAGAGAAATAAGCGGAAGACCAGTTTTTAAATCCGTTCCGCTGTACACTTTTTCGCCGGCATCCGCATCACCTCTAAATCCGTGTTCAGGGGAAAATACTTTTTGGATGGTGATTCCAAGTGAAATTAATGTATCAACTAAATGTGAATTTCCAACTGTAGAAGTTTGATTTCCAACGATTGCAACTCTTTTTCCTTTCAAAGAATCGAGATACAAATTCATTCTTTCACCTCCTAAAATGGGGGTATTCGATTTGTATTTTTCTTCTACCAATAGTTCTTGGCTCTCATTTGGATCAGTAACAACATGTTTTTCAGCGTTGTTTTTTTTCTCTTGAAATTCGTAATATTTCTTTTTTATGTTACAAGAAAACATCAAAATCAATAAAATACTTTTAAGGCACAAAAGCTTTGCGTACTTTAGCGACTTATTAGTAAATACATTGAAATTCGAGTATTTCATAGCGAGAAAAATCCTTAAAAATGAGGTCGAAGGTAAGAAAGTTTCCCGACCTATCGTCCGCATTTCTATAATTAGTATCAGCCTTGCGATGTTAGTAAATCTGATAACATTAGCGGTAGTCACTGGTTTTCAGAAAGAAGTGAGAGACAAAGTAATTGGATTTGGAGCACATGCGGTAGTCACAAAATCGGGTGAAGCATCCATTTTCGAGAGCGATCCAATTTTAAAAGATCAAAGTTTTTATCCAAGATTGGAATTGTCCAATGAAGTAGTGCACATTCAAGCTGTCGCATACAAACCAGCTTTGCTGCAATCTGATGCTGATGGAAATGCGGCGCAAGAGATTCAAGGAATCATGATGAAAGGAGTGGATGAAAGATACGATTGGTTCTTTTTCAAACAGCATTTGGTTTCTGGCCGAGTTCCAAACATACACCAGGATACAATTTCCGACGAAATTATCATTTCAAAAAAGATTGCCAAAGATTTGAATTACAAAGTAGGAGAGGAGGCGAGAACATTTTTTGTGAAGAATAAACCAATCAAAAAAATGTTTAAAATCGTCGGGATTTTTGAGACTGGTTTAGAGGATTTTGACCGCGAAATGGTTTTGGGAGACATTCGTCAAATTCAAAAATTGAATGATTGGGGAATTCAAGCTTCCATTGTTGTATCTGATACATTGGTAAATGGTCATTTGATTGTAGAAGGTGAAATTGTCGGCGGAAATGGAAATTATCGCTATGACTGGGGAAGAGGTTATGAAAATTACAAAGGATTTACATTTTTCCCAAAGAAAGATACTGTAATAAGATTGATTGCTTCAGATTACTGGATGTATTTAGATGGAAATGGCGAACAGACGAGTGTTCCAGATACTGCTTATTTGAAAGTGACCATTTCTGGAGACAAAGCTTCTCTTTTTCCTTATGATTTAGATGCAGATCATAAAATCGCCAAAAAATATCTCGATGAGAAAGGTTATCAATTTGAAATTTCTGCTGGTCCAAAGAAAATCAAATTTCAAAAGGTAGATGGAAAAGGCAGTTTTCAAAAATATGTAGGCGCTTTTGAATTCACTCTTAGAGATTGGGATTTACTTCAAAATGATGTCAAATTCTTGAAAAAGCAAATTCAATTTCAACAGCCAAGTGGAGAAGATTTGCGTGTGACAAGCATTGTAGATAGCCAAAGCGATATTTTTGTTTGGTTGGGGTTTTTGGATATCAATGTTTATATCATCTTGGTTTTGATGATTATCATTGGCGTAATCAATATGGGTTCAGCATTATTAGTGATGATTTTAGTCAAAACTAATTTTATTGGAATGATGAAAGCCTTGGGTGCAAAAAATTGGAGCATTCGCAAAATATTTTTGTATCAGGCGGGATTTTTGATTTTACGTGGAATGTTTTGGGGAAATTTGATCGGCATTGGTTTGTGTTTGTTGCAAAAGTATTTTCACATCATCAAACTCAATCCAGAGGTATATTATTTAAACGCAGTTCCAATCGATATCAATATTTTTTCTATTTTGGTTTTGAATCTGGCAACGCTTATCGTTTGCTTGTTGGCTTTGATAATACCTTCATATGTTATCACGAGAATTTCACCTGTGAAAGCAATAAGATTTAATTGATTTATTCCATACAATGACAAGGTGCATCAAACTCAATGCGCATCCACGGTAATCTTTCCTTCCAACGTGATTGAAAACTCGGAGGATAAGCTAATCCATGCAAACTCAAAGTTGTTAATTTAGGCATCAAAACAAATGCTTCTGGAAATGAACCTACTGGTGTATCTGATAAATCTAAATAATTAAGTTCGGTCAAATATTGAATACATTCAGGTATTTTAATAAATTCATTTCTGCTAACAATTAGTTTTTCCAAACTTTTCATAGAGCAAATTTGCAAAGGAAAATTAACGAATTTATTTTTATCTAAATTGAGTTCTGTGAGATTCTCAAAATCTTTGATAAAATCAGGTAAATGAGTCAATTTATTCTTGCTTAAATCTAGTTTTTGAATAGATTTAAATTTACTCAATGCTTGAGGCAATGAATCTAATTTCAAACGTTCAAATGAAATCGCAAAAACAGAATCAGGATTCGCAATCAATGCTTCTTCCCAAGAATAAACCTTGATAGGTTCATTTGCCTTGAGCGTGAATGGTTGAAGGCTGATGGCTATAAATAGAACGAACAGTTTTTTCATCTTCTTGCAATTGAGCGCGCAACACCTCTACTGATTGAAAGCGATGTTCTCCGCGAATTCTTTGT
Organism: Flavobacteriia bacterium; assembly: GCA_947450325.1. GTDB lineage: Bacteria > Bacteroidota > Bacteroidia > Flavobacteriales_D > Crocinitomicaceae > JAQVCM01. Next base: position 164,993 of record CANFUT010000001.1, on the reverse strand, counting down.
AACAAATATACTTTTATTCTTTGATCATAAATTGCTTCAGAAAAATCAAATATGAAAACTTCAATTTTGACTTCTTTAGAATCTGTAACCGTCGGTCGAATGCCGATATTCATCATTCCTTGCAATTTTCTTTGGTCTTCTAAAATGACTTCCACTGCATAGACGCCAATGGCGGGAACAATTTTCAAATCATCTCCAATTTCGATATTCGCTGTAGGAAAACCGATTGTTCTACCAATTTGATTGCCTTTTACCACTTTCCCTGAAATCTCAAACGGTTCATTCAAATAACTATTGGCTGTTTGAACATCACCGATTTCAATAGCTTGTCTTATTTTCGTTGAACTGACATTGATTTCATCTACTTCATGCGCAGGAATTTCGATAACCTCAAAAGGAAGCGTTTCTGACAGTTTTTGTAGTTGTTTTAAACTTCCTTCTCTGTTTTTACCAAATTGATGATCGTAGCCCACCACAATGGTTTTCACATGTAATTTATCTACTAAGTAATCCTCTACAAATTCGTCTGCACTTAAGTTTGAAAATTCTTTAGTAAAAGGAAAAATGATTAAGTGATCGAGTCCCAAACGCTCTAAATTTTCAATTTTTTCTGCTTGCGTTTGAATAAGTTTTAAACCATGATTGGTTGGATTGATAACCATTCTAGGATGTGGAAAGAAAGTAAAAAGCACCGTTTCTCCGTTTACTTTTCTAGCTTCTTCCTTTAATCTTTCAATGATTTTTTGGTGTCCAAGATGCACACCATCAAAGGTTCCAATCGTTAATACAGCATTTGGAATTTTTCCAACTTCTTCAAAATCTTGGTAAACTTTCACGAAAAAATTAATTTTTGATTATCTTACGTGTAACACCAGATTGTATGTCTTTCACGAAATAAACGCCAATTGTCAAAGAATCAACATTGATTTCTGTACTAGAAGCATCAATTTCAAACATTAATTTTCCTTGTAAGTCAAAAAGCAAAGCTCCTTTGTATTGCGTTTTATCGACATTCAAGTGCAAAATATTATTCACTGGATTTGGATATACTTCGAATTGTGTTTTAACAATTGAATTCTCTTTCATTCCCAATGAAGCATCCATCGCAGTGGAAAAAATAGGTCTAATCATTACAGAACCTTCAAAAGAAGTATTTGGCCAAGTTGTACCATTATCTACGCTGTAGAAAATCTTATCAGAATTGATGGTATTTCTGTCAAAACCGATACATAACTTTTCTGCTGCCAATTGTCTCCAACCAACATAAAAAGTTCCCGTAATCGCTAACTTAGCTGTATCTTTTAGATAATAGTTGGTGAATTTATTTCGCTCATTTTCATATTTCGGTTGACGAGGAAAAAAGAAATCATCTTCATAAATTACATTTCCCGGTTTTCCATTGTTATCATCCCAAACACACAATAAAAATAGTTTGCCAGATACATCCTGCACAGTTGGTACAAAATGCATTTGGACACCAATCAAAGAATCAGCCTCATATGGTGTAAATTGATAAGCAAGACGAGATTGATTTCCAGTTGTTCCATAAGCTTGTTCGGCAGAACCATCGTCATACGCGTAATAATTGGCAAACACTTGCTGACCAACAGTTGAATCATTTAATGTGATTTGAGCAAAAGGAGATGTTGCTGTTGCGTGTAAATCAAAAGTCTGATAATCACCTATTTTTGTTTCATCAAAATGATATCCAGCAGAAAAATCATGGAAACTTTCGTAAAAAGTGCGAGGTTGATAATTTTGAACAGGATCTTGATTGGTCAGCACCAATGTGCTCAAAGGAAATGAACCTTCAGTCACACCGCCATATTGTACCCAAGCTTCCCCAATTTGACTGTTTTCTGGAATATTGCTGCCGTTTCTGACAAAAATTCGCGCTGAATCAGTCATTTTATCTGTAAAATTATTTTTGTAGTGATCCCAAGGAACTGAAGTGTAATCTTTCAAAAATGAACCTAAAGGATAAACAAAAGCAAAATCTTTGAACAATGTATCTTGTGCACCAGAAAGCGCTCGTAAATGAACGTAATCAATGTGAAAATGATCTAAGCTTCCAGATAAGCCACTGTAACTTTTGAATCTAAATTGAAAACCATTTTGGAAATACTTTGCATCTTGAATTCGAATGTGTACTTTTTTGAAATCTTCAACTGGAGCTCCAATTGTTGACCATGCTCTAAACCATTGATTGACAGTTGGTGCATAAAATTCTAAAACCAACGAATCAGTTTCTTCTGGAATATCACCCAATCCTTCTGTTTGATAAAGAAAACTGAAATAGACTTCATTTGAGTTGTTTACCGTAGACATATCAATTGGTTTTGAATGCAGAACATCCGCTAAACCGACAGCGCTTGAACCAAAATTGTAGGGATATCCATTTTCATCTAAACCATCGAAAGTTACCACTCCAAGTGTCCAAGGATTTTTGGCGAATCGGTAATTGTGATAGGCATAATTGTCTAACCAATAAGCATTTTGATCGTGAATATTTGCGAAAAATTGTGTCGCTGAATCTTGCACAAAAAACGGTGGAACTTGCCAAACTGTATCTGGATCATTTGGAAAATCTAAAGTGTCGTAAATGATGTAAGGTGGATAAACTGTTGTTTCGTCGTAAACTGGCGGATATACCAAAAAGTTGGTAATTTTTATTGTATCGGAAGGAAGAGGTTCGTTTACACTTGTTCCAGATGCCTGAGAAACAATTCTTCTGAAAGTTGGAATATTTGAATACTTGGCATTCAATGGCAACGGAAGATTGGTATTTCTGTCCAACAGTTTATATCTTTTGTCAAAAGTAATCGATGGATCAGCATAATTAGCCACATATTTTTGAAAATGATCTTTGGAAAAATCATCCAAAATAGATTTGGTAAGCGTAATTTCTAAAGTATCTGAAGTGTAAATGAAAGTTGAATCAAAAGTCTCAGAACCTGATTTCATAGGAATTGGTTTAACAATATCTGCATTGCTAGCAAGTGGATAAATTCCTTCTCCCTGTGCAAATGTAAATTGGAAAAATCCAATGATTGCGGCAATTGTGACTATAATTTTCATTTATTGAAGCTTTTGTTTTTGTCTTCGCAACTAATCTGTACAGCCATTTTTTTGCAATAATATGGTGATTGTAGATCCAGCAGGACTCAACACACCATCGATAAATTCAGGAGTTTGGGACATTACTTTGGCGTTCAAACTATCCTCCGCATTATTACAACCACTATATGATTCAAACAAAGTGATTGAAGACAATTCAGCTAAACGACTTTTAACTTCATTTATTGTTAAACAAGCTAAATCAGGAATTTGAACTGGTTCTCCAGCTTGATTTTTACCAACTACAAGTTGAACAGTCGAACCAATTGGAATTCTAGTTCCTTCTTTGATAACTGATCCTTTGTATTTTTGATTCAATACAGCTCCATCAGCTTCCCTAGTAGTTTCGAAAACGATTGTATATTTCAAACCACGATTTTTGAGTACACTTTCAGCAAAACGTTGCGATTTATCAATCAAACTTGGCATTTCAACCAAACGAGATCTTTTCGATACACGCAAGCGGATAATTCTTCCTTCTTTTACAAACACATCAGTTGAATCAGTTGGTCGCGGATCTTGCGATAAAATAGTTCCTTCAGGTTTATTTGGAGCGTAAATAGAATCCAAAATTTCATATTGTAATCCACTTTCTTCGATAATTCCTTTAATGTTTTTTACATTTTTCCCAAAAAGAGAAGGAACTTCAATTTTTTGCCCATGATTGGTTATACTATCTAGCATTAAGACCGTTCCACCTACAATAACAATGTATGCTAAAATCACCAAACCAAGGTGTTTAACAAAATGTTTAGACAAGATAAAATTTTTGAGCTTCGTTAAAAATTCCATGAATGAAAGTCAATATGAGCAACAAATATATAAAATACGACTGAGAAAATCTCACTTAACATTATTTATCAATTTGATTATCGTTTTTATCCAATTTTTATTGCTGAAAACTTTTGCTAAAATTGATTAATTTCAAATAATTCGGCTTTACCTTTGTTATAGTATATATGTAGTTAAACATATATTCTTTAGTTGCATCTCAAATTGAAAGTATGAAACGAATTGCCATTTTTTGTGGAGGATTTTCCTCCGAATTTGAAATTTCTCTCAAAAGTGCTAATACTATTTTAGCCAATTTTCCAGAGGGATACTATCCTTTTTTGGTGGAAATAACGAAAGAAAATTGGACCGCAATTTATCAAAATGAAAGATTGGTTTTTAATCCTTGGAATTTGAATTTTGAGTTTCAAAATCAAGAAATTGCGATTGATGCAGCAATAATTTATATTCATGGAAATCCGGGTGAAAACGGAAAGTTGCAAGCATTTCTTGAAATGAAAGATGTTCCATTTGTCAATTCTGGTGCATTGGCATCAGAGCTTTCATTTGACAAATGGTACTGCAATCAATTCTTAAGAGGATTTGATATTCCAGTTGCTAAATCACTTTTATTGATTTCAATCGATGCGTTTGAAAATCAATATATTTTGGAAACTTTAGGCTTGCCTTGTTTTGTGAAACCTTCTGATTCTGGTTCTAGTTATGGAATTTCTAAAGTGAAAACAGCGGAAGAATTGCAACCTGCTTTGGAAAAGGCTTTTGCTGAAGGTGAAACCGTCGTGATTGAATCGTTTTTAAACGGAACGGAAGTCACTTGTGGTGTTTATCGTACAAAAAACGGAATCCATGCACTTCCGTTGACAGAAATCGCTACTGAAAATGATTTCTTTGACTATGAAGCTAAATATCTAGGTGCTTCGCAAGAAATTACGCCTGCACGAGTTTCTGATATAATCTCGAAAAATGTGCAGGAAATTTCCAAAAAAATCTACCAATTGTTGCGTTTGCGATCCATTGCTCGAATCGATTTTATGTTGGTTAATGACGTTCCTCATGTAATTGAAGTGAACACAACACCTGGATTTTCACCTGCGAGTCTGGTTCCTCAAATGATTGCTTGCGAAGGAAATACTATTCAAAATTTTTGGAAAGAGATTTTGGATGTGGAATTGAAATAGTTTCATTATTGCTTGATTAACTTTTGATTATCAAAATTTGTTTCATATTATAGTCAGTTTTTTTACTTATTTTTGAGGCATAAATTAAAGTAAAAATGAATATTTTAATCACGGGAGGTGCTGGTTTTATTGGTTCGCATGTAGTGCGAAGATTTTTGAAATTTTATCCAAATTGCAATATTATCAATTTTGATAAATTGACTTACGCTGGTAATTTGTCAAATTTGAAGGATGTTGAAGACAATCCTAAATATACTTTTTTTAAAGGAGATATTTGTTCTCTTGACGATGTAACAAATGCATTTAAAATTCACAATATCACCCACGTAATCCATTTGGCTGCTGAATCTCATGTTGATCGTTCAATCGAAGGACCTTTAGAGTTTGCGATGACAAATGTGGTTGGAACATTGAATTTATTGTCTGTTGCAAAGTCTTTTTGGACTGATGATGAACATGTTTTTCACCACGTTTCTACTGATGAGGTTTATGGAAGTTTAGGTGAGGAAGGACTATTTATGGAAACTACCCCTTATGATCCACGCAGTCCGTATTCTGCATCAAAAGCATCTTCAGATCATTTTGTAAGTGCTTTTTACCACACGTATGGATTCCCAATTAAAATGTCAAATTGTTCTAATAACTATGGAAGTCATCATTTTCCAGAGAAATTGATTCCATTGATGATTGGAAATATTGTGAATATGAAACCACTTCCAGTTTATGGAAAAGGCGACAATATTCGTGATTGGTTGTGGGTCGAAGATCACGCCTCTGCAATTGATGCAATTTTTCACAAAGGGAAAATTGGTGAATCTTACAACGTTGGAGGACTGAATGAATGGAGAAATATCGATTTGGTGAATTTTTTATGCGATTTGTTAGATAAAAAATTAAATCGTGAACCAGGTACAAGTGCTTCGTTGATTACTTATGTAAAAGACCGAGCAGGACACGATCAAAGATATGCGATTGATGCTTCTAAGATTTCTGCAGAACTAGGCTGGAAACCTTCAATCAAATTTGAAGAAGGACTAGAAAAAACCGTAGATTGGTATTTGAATAACCAAGACTGGGTAGATGAAGTTACTAGCGGTGCATATCAAGAATATTACAAGAAAATGTATTCATAAATTGAAAGAGGAATTGCGAAAGTAATTCCTCTTTTTGTTTTATCTACTTAGCTCAATGTGTTCGTTGAGCGCAACTCGAACGGTTTGGGCAACCAATTCGTAAAATGATGCTTTATCTTCTTTAGGTGCGTTTTCAAGTGCTTGATAGTATGCCAAACGTGAATTTAAATCTCCTTTGATATTTGCAATTGGAAAACCATGTTGTATCAAAATCAAGTTCATAATAAGTCTGGTTGTTCGACCATTGCCATCAATAAAGGGATGAATTCGTACAATTTGTTCGTGCATTTCAGCTGCTAAAATGATAGGATGAAGTAAGTTTTTATTTTTTTGATAGTATTCAAATACTTCTTCCATCATCCGGTTTAGAAGAAATGGCTCTGGAGGCAAATGTGAACTTCCCGAAATTCTTACGCTAATTGACCTATATACTCCTGCATTTTCTCTGTCAATTCCTTTTAAAATTAGGTAGTGAATTTGTTTTAAAATACGCTCGTTAAAATCAACTTTATTTTGAACAATTTCAGAAATATATTCAATTGCCTCTGAGTGATTTACAACCTCCAAGTGCTCTCGCATCGATTTCCCTCCAATCGTTAATCCTTCATTGATGACCAAATGTGTTTCTTGCAAAGTCAATGTGTTACCTTCTATTCGGTTACTTTCATACGTATAATTTAAACGAAAATACTCGTTCATTTTTTGAAGTTGTATTCCTTTGAGTGGTTTCAATTTGATCCATTCTTCTTTCAATAAGTCACACGCTAAAAGCAATGTTTGAATGTTTTCAGGCAATTCATTCTGAAGTTTTTCTGCTTTCGATAAACCGTAAGAAATTTTGTTGTCTGCAACCTTCATAGATTCTGCATAAAATTCCTCATGCTCAATTATGCGATAAATTTTTTCTCCCAACCAAAGCGTAAGGGTTTGTTTTTTATCCAATTCTAAAACTTCGAGTAATCGATTTATTTGTGGCTTCGTAGGAATTCTATCGCCCTTTTCAAATTTATTGAGCAAAGAAGAGTCAATGGAAGTTTCTGTACTTAATTTACGTAAACTCCATTCCTTACTAATTCTTCCTTCTTTTAAATAAACAGACAATTCCATGTTGACAAAAATATTGTTGACAAATTTAATCCACAAAATTATTCTTTTTTCTTAATAAAAAAAATTTCCTCCTATATTTTTTTACCTTCGCTCCATGTTATCCAATTTTTGTAAAATCTTTTTGGCGCTTTTGATAGGTCTCAATGCATGGTCTCAATCTACATTGCTTTCTCCTTCAGATTCTCTGAATAATAAAAGATTAATTGGTTCTTCAATTGGTACTGGCGTTATTTGGTCGGGAAGTATAATTGGCTTGTCGACAGTTTGGTACAAAGATGTTCCGAAATCTTCATTTCACACTTTTGATGATTCTCGTGAATGGATGCAAATGGACAAAATGGGGCATGTTTTTACAGCTTATCACCTGAGCGACAAGGTTTCAAAACTTTATCGTTGGTCAGGACTCGACAGAAAAAAAAGTGCTTTGATCGGAGCGGGTGTTGGATGGGGTTACCAAATGTCTTTTGAGTTTTTGGATGCTCAAAGCGCTGGATGGGGATTTTCTTGGTCAGATGTAGGTGCAAACACCATTGGAAGTGGACTTTTTTTGTCTCAGGAATTGATTTGGCAAGAACAATATTTGAAGTTTAAATTTTCCTACAGCCCAAGTGATTTCGCGCAATATCGACCTTCGATTTTAGGCGCTACTTTTCCAGAAAGATTATTGAAAGATTACAATGGACAAACCTATTGGTTGACATTTTCTCCAGGATCTATTTTTCCGAAAAGTAAAATTCCTGCTTGGATAGCCATTGCTGCGGGCTATAGCGTCGATGCAAAACTCGCTGGAAGCAACGATTTTTTTCAAACTGCTGATGGCATGAAGAGTTTTACAGCCAAACGAGAATTTGTACTTTCCCTAGATTTAGATGTGACAAAATTGCCCATTAAAAAACCATGGTTAAAGAAAGTACTTAGTCCATTTAATGTGATTAAAATTCCCTTTCCAGCATTGGTTTTCCGAGGAAATGATATTTCTGGAAGATTACTTTATTTCTAAAGCCTGATTATTCAGCCCATTTTTTTAGAACGACAGAAGCAATGTGTCCACCGAAACCAAATGTATTACTCATCGCATATTGAATTTCTTTAGCTTGTGCTTTTTCTAGCGGAAAATCGAATAAATTCGCAAATTCTGGTTCAATTTCTTGGGTATTGATTGTAGGAGGAACCATATTGTCTTGCAAAGCTTTCACGCAAATTATGGCTTCAATGGCTCCTGCAGCACCCAATAAATGTCCTGTCATGGATTTAGTTCCAGAAATACTTAATGATTTTCTTTCACCAAATACTCTTTTTGCTGCTATCAATTCACTCGTGTCTCCTTGAGCGGTAGAAGTTGCGTGCATATTGATGTAATCGATTTGTTCAGCAATAATTCCTGCTTCTTCCATGGCCAAGTTCATTCCTAAAACTGCTCCATCTCCTTCAGGATGTGTACCAGTTAAATGATAAGCATCGGCAGCCATTCCACCACCTACAACTTCGGCATAAATTTTCGCACCACGTTTTTTGGCGTGTTCATATTCTTCTAAAATCAATGCACCAGCACCTTCACCCATCACAAATCCATCGCGATCGACATCAAACGGGCGAGAAGCTAATTCTGGCGTTTCATTTAAAGTTGAAAGTGCTTTCGCAGAAGAAAAACCTCCAATTGCTGATTGCGTAATTGCCGCTTCAGAACCACCTGAAATAATCATGTCAGCTTTGTTCCAGCGAATGTAATTAAACGCTTCAATCAATGCTGTATTTGAAGTTGCACAAGCAGAAACTGGGCAAAAATTTACTCCACGTAAACCGTATTTGATAGAAATGATTCCAGAAGCGATATCAACCAAAATTCGTGGAATGAAAAAAGGAGTAAAACGTGGAGTTCCATCTCCCTCACAAAATTCAATCATTTGGTCTTGAAAAGTTTGAATTCCTCCATTCCCAGAACCCCAAATAACGCCAATTCGATCTCTATTTAACGATTCAAAATCAATTTTTCCATCTTCAACTGCTTGTTGCACAGAAACCAAAGCATATTGAGAAAACAAATCATATTTTCTGATTTCTTTCACATCAAAGTGTCCTTTTGCATCAAAATCTTTCAATTCGCAAGCAAAGGTTGTTTTGAATTTTGAAGTATCGAATTTCGTTATTTTCCCAGCGCCACTGACACCAGCTTGAATGTTTTTCCAAAAAGTTTCAACATCGTTCCCAACCGGAGTCAAAGCCCCAAGCCCGGTTATTACTACTCTTCTCATCTTAAAATATCTATAAAATCCGTGAATCTTTCAATCTGCAATACGCAATCTTTTAATCTGCCAATTTTCCAATTTGCAAATCTGTTAATTTTTCAATCTGCAATTTTCCGCCTCTATAAAAACCCCAGCTCTAATTTCGCTTCTTCGCTCATCATGTCCTTGTCCCAAGGTGGATCAAAAACGATGTTTACTTTTGCGCTATTCACTCCTTCGATTGCTCCAACTTTATCTTCTACTTCCTTCGGCATCGACTCAGCAACGGGGCAATTTGGAGATGTCAAAGTCATGTCAATCGAAACATTTTTGTCACCGTCAATGTTGACTTCATAAATCAATCCCAATTCGAATACATCGACTGGAATTTCAGGATCGTAAATGGTTTTAAGAACCTCAACTACTTTATTTTCTAGTTCAATCATTGTTTAAGCTTTTTGTTCTGAATCGTTTGTTGTTAATGCTTTTAAAGCAGACATTTTCATTTTTTTGACCATGCTTGCTAATCCGTTTGAACGTGTTGGTGAAAGATGTTCGTGTAAACCAATTTCTTGGATGAAATGTAAATCACATTTGGCAATATCTTCTGGCTTTTCATCGTCTAAAACACGAATCAAAAGTCCGATAATTCCTTTGGTGATAATCGCATCAGAATCTGCTTTGAAATGCATTTTGCCATCAGCGAAACTAGAATCTAACCAAACTTGTGATTGACAACCTTCAATGATTCGATCTTTGGTTTTTTTCTCCTCTTCTATGATGGGCAAGTCTCTTCCAAGCTCAATGATGTATTCATATTTTTCCATCCAATCATCGTAGATGGCAAAATCTTCAACTATTTCTTTTTGTTTTTCTTCTAATGTCATGACTGAAGTGTTTTTGCTGAAATTTCTATTTCAACATTCCAATGCTTTTTTCTACTGCAGCGATAAATGTGTCAATTTCTTCTTTCGTATTGTAAAACGCAAAAGAGGCCCTAACTGTTCCGGGAATTTTGTAAAAATCCATCAATGGTTGTGTACAATGATGCCCTGTTCTTACTGCAATTCCTTGTTTGTCAAGCAATGTGCCCATATCGAAAGGATGAATTCCATCAACAATAAAAGAGACAACACTCGTTTTCTTTTTCGATTCACCAATGATATTCATGTCTTCAAAAGTCAACAATAAGTCTTGGGCATAATCGGCCAATTCAGTTTCGTGTTTTTTGATGGATTCAATATCGAATTGATTCAAATATTCCAACGCTTTTCCCAAACAAATTCCACCTGCAATATGCGGTGTTCCAGCTTCAAATTTATAGGGCAATTCGTTGTAAGTCGTTTTATCAAATGTAACTTTCAATATCATGTCACCACCACCTTGATATGGCGGCATACGATCCAACAATGCTTCTTTTCCATACAAAACGCCAATTCCAGTAGGTCCAAAAACCTTGTGACCTGAAAAAACGAAGAAGTCGCAGTCTAAATCTTTGACATCAATTTTGTCGTGCTGAATACTTTGCGCACCGTCAATCAAAACTTTCGCTCCAACTACATGTGCTTTTTGAATCATTTCTTTGATTGGATTGATTGTTCCCAAAGAATTTGAAATGTGCGTCACAGCAACTAATTTGGTTTTGGATGACAGCAATTTCTCATATTCATCTTGAATGATTTCACCTTTTTTGTTGATTGGAATCACTTTCAAAACACAGCCCTTTCGCTCGCAAAGCATTTGCCATGGTACAATGTTGGAATGATGTTCCATAGCTGAAATCAAGATTTCCTCGCCAGCATTCAAAAGATGACCAAAAGAGGAAGCAACTAAATTGATTCCATCTGTTGTTCCTTTTGTGAAAATGATTTCATCTGAAGATTTAGCGTTTAGATATGCGGCAATAAACTTGCGTGAAGCTTCGTATTCTGAAGTTGCTTTTTGACTTAAATGGTGAACTCCGCGGTGGATATTTGCATTGTCTTTACTGTAATATTGATTGATTGCATCTAAAACATACTGAGGCTTTTGAGAAGTCGCTCCGTTATCGAAATAGATTAAATTTTTACCGTAAATTGTCTGACGCAAAGCGGGGAAATCTTCTCTGATTTCTCTAACGCTAAACTTTCTTTTAATAGTTGAATCCATAATCGGATACAAAGATACAATTTGCTTATTTAAAATCCTTCTAAACAGGAAATAGTTTGCGTCAATCTGCAATTATTTTTGCCATTCAAAACCGAAAGAATTGATTTTATATCTCGAAGCAAATCTTGATTTTTCAATGACAGTATTTTCTTCGCTCGTTTGAGAATGATTTTTGATGAAGATTTGTCCAAATTCATCCATTTTAAACAATTGATACATTTCGTATGACATGGGAGCATCGGCACCGGATTCTTTGGCAGCCAATGTAATACTTGAAATAATTTTACCGTTTTTAACCAAAGTTCCCATCACATCATGACCAAAGTAGAACGGACAAGCATCGTTTGATTTGTAGACGATTTCCCACAAAAGCAAAGCTGCTGAATCGCCATATTCAATTCTTCCGATAGCGTTACAAACGGCATTTTCGGTCATTCCAATGTCTAGTTTTTTCTTAAACTGATCAAATTTTCCTTTTTCTTTCGCTTCTTGAACGAGGAAAAAATCGTTCAAATAGTATTTTTCCCTTGTTGTAATTTCGTCTGTTGATAATTTTTTAGAAAGTAATTTAACTGTCTCAATGTCTAGATTTCCTTTTAAAAATTTAAAAGTTGAATCTTTGACAAAATAAAGTGAATCAATCTTGAAATCACTACTTTTTAAAGGGAATTTTGAAAGTTGAACGCTGATTTCTAGCGGAAATTCAATCGATTTTTCTTCATTTAAATTGGATTTAACTTCATTCCCAACACAGGAAGAAAGAAAAGTCAATAGAATACCGATTAAATAATAAAATTTCATTCGTTTTTTTTGGAAAAATAAGGATTATTTGAGAATTGATGGTTTTTCGATTTAAATAAATCTACTTTGGATAATACTTAGCGTATAGTTGATCCACAAATCCAAAAGCAAACTTGAATAAATTGGCATCAGTGCAAATCAATACAACCACTTCGTTTTTTTCTACTTCCAATTGAATATCAATGTCTCCCACATTTTTTGGACTATCATCGCTGTCGGGATAAATTTCTTGATTGTAAAACCAAAATTGTCCATCATCGAAAACTTCTCGCGAAATTCCAGCATTGAACATTCCCCAAAAATAACTATCCGAAACAACTAAAACTTTTGGCGCTTTTTGCTGATTTTTCGGTTTTTCGTAATGAAAAGTTGGATAAGCCATCGGATAAGTGTCCATCATGAAAAACAAATTCATGCCTTCCCCAATGTCATAGTCACCTTGCTCATTGACTTTTTTGACTTCTAATTTATCCAACACCAATTTTGTCATTGCGGTTTTTCGCATTTTCCCAATCACTTCGATAATTGAATCAGCAGCCAAGTATTCGCCATATTTGCTCCAATGTATTCCTGCTTTGCCGTAAAGTGGATATTTACTTTTGGATTTCATATTCAAAAACCATTGATTGAAATCTAAATAATTGATTTTGTGAGATTTAATTGCTGATAGATAACCAGAATAATTCGTCTTACTTCGTTTTTGCTTTGCGCAATAATCTGGCATGTATTCGGGAAAGAAAGTTCCTTTTCCAGGTGCAAAAATCATCAAAAGGTCTTTATTCAATTTTTGCAGCGTATCTTGAATTTTCTTCAATTTGAAAACCTGACTTTCAATCGCTTTTTCTCCGATGTAATCAGTACCTAAGTAAGCTTTCAAATAGTTTTTTTCAAATAGATAATTTTCTTTTCCGATGATAACACCGTTGGCTTTCGCTTCGTTGTAAAAACTATAAGCTTGTTGATTATTGATGCGAATAAATGTACTTCGGAAACCAAAATTGTTGTCTAAGTATTTTTCATAATTCTTTTGAAACTCACCCGTTTTCCAAGTTTCAAATGTGAAATCAGGTTTTTCAAATGTTTCGATTGCTCCTTTCAGTGGCTTCAATTTAAAAATGGTCAAACTGGCTTGCAACATGGGAAGCAGCAGTAAAATCATGATTCCACCGAACAAATATTTTTTTATTTTAGTTTGCTTTTCCATTAGAATCTAAAATAAATGAATGGATTAAATCCTTGTGCAGCAATCGAACTCAAAGAAAGAACGAATAGTAGCAAGGAGATTCCTAAAAACGAATAATACCAAGTCATTGAAGGATTGGCATTGAAATAAATTTTGTTTTCCCAATCTTTGGCTTTTTTGAAGGCTCCAATAAATGAAAATAAAATCGCCAAGAAAATGGTCATTTTGAATACAGGAAGCATGGTTGGCAATCCTTTTGCGTCAAAAGTAAAGAGTTTGAAAATGTAAGCTTTTGCATGATCGAATTTTTCTATACTGAAGAAAACCCAGCCAATCATCACAATCAAAAAGGTGTACATCATACTGGGAATCATGCCGATTTTAGAAAGAATTTTCCCTAAAAACAATCGTTCAATGACCAAGAAAAATCCGTGAAATGCTCCCCAAATGACAAAATTCCAGGATGCTCCGTGCCACAAACCAGAAATGACGAAAACGAACCACAAGTTCATGTATAGACGCATCTTTGTTTTTACTTTATTCCCTCCCAACGGAATGTACAAATAGTCGCGCATCCAAGTTCCCAAAGTTATATGCCATCTGCGCCAAAATTCCGTAATACTTCTTGAAATGTATGGACTGTCAAAGTTTTCAGGAAAAGTGAATCCCATGATTTTTCCCAGTCCAATCGCCATATCGGAATATCCCGCAAAATCGAAATAGATTTGGAAAGTATAAGCTAAAATCCCAATCCAGGCGGAAGCCATAGTTAATTGATCAACAGGAATTTCCATGAATAATTTAGCTTGTTGTCCCATTACGTTGGCAATCAACACTTTTTTTCCTAGACCGATACACAGACGAATGAATCCTTGCAATTTGTCATCAATGGTTTCATTTCGTTCTGTAATTTGATCCGCAATGTAGTTGAATCTCACAATCGGACCAGCAATCATCTGCGGAAAAGCAACGATGAACAACATGTAATTGCTCAATTTATCAAGCGGTTTGTGCACATTTCTATACACATCAACAGCGTAAGTCAAACTTTGAAAGGTGAAAAATGAAATTCCAATCGGCAAGGCGATTTTAGTCCATTCGATGGTTTCAAATCCTTCCTTGTATAAAAATCGGTTCACATTTTCGATGAAGAAATTGGCGTATTTAAAATAAGCCAACATTCCTAAATTCATGGTTAGTGAAGTTATCAGCAAAATTCTTTTCCGAAGCGTCGTTTTGGATTCAAATAAAAATTTGACGAGGTAGAAGTCTAAAATCGTGACGCCAACAAGCACAAAAACAAACTTGGGTGCGCCCCAACTGAAGAAATAAATACTAGATAAAAGTATGAACCAATTTTTGTATTCTTTCGCGATGAAATGATAAATCAAGACAAACAGCGGAAGAAAATAAACCAAAAATGTGATGCTACTAAAAACCATGAATTTTTTTAAATCGATTCAAAGATAGAAAAGTTAGGATAAAGAGTTAAAATTTATTGCAGCTTAAAGTTTAGAGGTAAATTACAAACTGAACGAACTGAAACTCCATTTTTTTGAGCAGGTATCCATTTTGACATTGCTTTAACGATACGAATTGCTTCTATGTCCAAACAATAAGAAACACCTTTTAGGATGCTTGCACACGAGACTGTACCATCCGCTTCAACAATGAAAGTTACATATACCTTTCCTTCAATACCATGCTCTATAGCAAATAGAGGATAAATTAATTCTTTTGAGAGATAATTGAATAAAGTTTCCTTTCCTGGAGATCCATAATAGGGGTCGACGACGGAGCTATCATTTTTAATTTTTAGCATCTCACTGATGCAAGCTTCATCCCTGATAACTCCGTTCAGTTTGATAATTACATCGGGAAGTAATTTCATTTTCACAAAGATGGAGTTAGATTTTGAGTTGATTGTAATGACAGTATCAAGGTAGTTTACTTTTGAAAATCTTATTTTAATAGGAGTTTTTGGACTTTCTAAGTAGTAGTCACCGCCATTATCCGTTTTTCCAATCAAATTATTAGACTCATCAAAAATCTGAACATTAGCAATATACATTTCCTGAAAGTCATCCGTTAAATTGATTCTAACTTCACCTTTTTTTGCAAAAGATAAGTTACATGTCAGAAATATCAATAAGAAAAGCAGTATCGATTTCATAGCGTAAAATAAAAAATCCCTCAAACAAAATTGCGTGAGGGATTATAGATAAATATATTTTGATTATCCGATGTGCGCTTGGTATCCAGCAGCATCTAATAAACCATCCAATTCAGAAGGATTACTCAATTCAACTTTTACCATCCAGCCATCTCCGTAAGGATCTGAATTTACAGCTTCAGGATTTGATTCCAATGCACTGTTGAATTCGATGATTTTTCCAGAAACTGGCATAAACAAATCAGAAACAGTTTTTACTGCTTCAACAGAACCAAAAACTTCTTCTTGATCCAATTCTTCGCCTTCTGTTTCAATTTCAACATAAACGATATCACCTAATTCGCCTTGAGCAAATGCAGTAATACCTACAGTAGCAATATTTCCATCAACACGAACCCACTCGTGGTCTTTCGTATATTTTAATTCAGCTGGGATACTCATTTTTTTAGTCTTTAATTTTATCATGCAAATTTATTATTTTATTTGAGATTTGGAAGTTACTTTAGACTTTTGTGCGGTATTTATACTCATTCTAGTTTTTCAAGAACTGATTTTACAATCCTTTCCATTCTGACTTTTCAAATTATCGCATTATCTTTGTGTCCTTATGGTGAATCAAGAACAGCTGAAAGAACTGAGTACGCGCATCCAAGCAATTTCCGATTATTTGAAAATTCAGGAAAAACGCGTTCAACTCCAAGAAGGAGAATTGAAAACGCAAGATCCTGATTTTTGGAATGATCCTAAAAAAGCGGAAGTGGAAATGAAATCCATTCGAACGCTTAAATTTTGGATCGCAACTTACGACGAATTGAAATCTGGAATGGACGATATGGAAGTTCTTTTTGATTTTTTCAAGGAAGGAATGTCCGAAGAATCTGAAGTGGATGAAGCATTCAAATCACTTGCTGCTAAAGTGGAAGAATTAGAACTCAAGAACATGCTTTCTGGTGAAGAAGATCAATTGAGCGCGGTATTACAAATAACTTCAGGAGCTGGAGGTACAGAAAGTTGCGATTGGGCATCGATGTTGATGCGCATGTACATGATGTGGGGCACCAAAAATGGCTATAAATTAAAAGAATTGAATTATCAAGCAGGAGATGTTGCTGGAATCAAAACAGTTACAATTGAATTTGAAGGAGATTTTGCTTTTGGTTATTTGAAAGGCGAAAATGGCGTTCACCGTTTGGTGCGTATTTCTCCGTTTGATTCTAACGCCAAAAGACACACTTCATTTGCATCAGTTTATGTTTATCCTTTGGTGGATGATACAATCGATATTCATATCAATCCTGCAGATATTACGTGGGACACTTTCCGTTCGGGCGGTGCAGGTGGACAAAACGTAAATAAAGTTGAAACAGCGGTTCGTTTGAAACACGCACCTTCTGGAATCATCATTGAAAACTCTGAATCTCGATCTCAGCTAGGAAATAAAGAAAAAGCGATGCAATTGTTGCGTTCTCAATTATACGAATTGGAATACCGTGCGCGCATGGAAAAACGCAATGAAATTGAAGCGAACAAAAAGAAAATCGAGTGGGGTTCTCAAATCAGAAACTACGTCATGCATCCATATAAATTGGTGAAAGATGTCAGAACTGGTCACGAAACAGGAAACGTTGAAGCAGTAATGGATGGCGATTTGAATGAATTTTTGAAAGCATATTTGATGACCTACGGAAATTAATTTTCTTGCAATGAAAACAGTCATTTATCACAACAATCAATGTAGTAAAAGTCGCTTGTCTTTGGAAGCAGTTAAGCAATTAGATGCTGATGTAGAGGTGATTGAGTATTTGAAAAATCCGCCTTCTGCCAAAGAATTGAAATCGATTTTGAAAATGCTCCAAATTCCTGCTGAAGCATTGATTCGTAAGAGTGAAGCGATTTTTGTAGAAAATTTCAAAGGCAAAACATTGACTGAAGCTGAATGGATTGAAGCAATGGTGCAATTTCCAAAATTGATAGAACGTCCGATCGTTGTTCACGGAAATAAAGCTGCAATTGGAAGACCGATAGAAAAGGTATTGGAATTATTTGACAAAAAATAAACCCACTTGAAAAGTCAAATGGGTTCACAAAGATTTAATTTAAATTAGAAATTCGGTCTCAACTCATGAGATTTGTAGAATTCTTCAATGTATTTTACTGCTTCATCTGCAGTATCAACAACTTTCAATAAATGCATGTCTTCAGGAGAAACATTGTTTTCTTTTTCTAGCATTACTGTTCGAATCCAATCAACCAAACCATCCCAATAGTCATGACCGATCAATACAACAGGCATTTTCTTGATTTTTTTGGTTTGAATCAAGGTTAGCGCTTCGAAAAGTTCGTCGATTGTTCCCATTCCGCCAGGTAGAATGACAAATCCTTGTGCATATTTCACAAACATCACTTTGCGGACAAAGAAATAGCGAAAATCAAGTACTTTATCTAAATCGATGTATTGATTGTGGCTTTGTTCGAAAGGTAAATTGATATTCAGTCCAACTGAAGCACCTCCACCTTCTTGAGCACCTTTGTTTCCTGCTTCCATGATTCCAGGTCCACCGCCAGTAATGACGCCATAACCTGCTTTGGTCAATTTATTCGCAACTTCTACTGCCAATTGATAATATTTATTGTCAGCCTTGGTACGCGCTGAACCAAAAATAGAAATACAAGGTCCAATTTGCGCCATGCGATCATATCCTTCAACGAATTCTGACATGATTTTGAAAATTGCCCAACTGTCGTTTGTTTTTATGGCATTCCAATCTTTCTTTGCTGCGTGCATAAAATAGTTTTTTAAGAAAATTAATTTTAAGTACGGATAGTGAAGTGTCTTTTTTGTTTTTGGGAAATCATTCCGCGAAAAAACAAATACCGTTGGTTTTATCCTTTGAAATTTAAAGGTAATACAAAATTTTAAATCGTGAATGCAGCTTTGGAAATTGTTTTGAAATTTTATTGTTTCAATTCCATTTCCAAGTATTGTGCTGTATGAGAACGCTTCATCGCTTTTTTGACCATGTCTTCTGGTGTTCCTGCAAATAAGATTTCTCCTCCGCCTTTTCCGCCTTCAGGACCAATGTCAACCACATAATCTGCCACTTTCACAATGTCTAAATTGTGTTCGATAACCAGAACGGTATTTCCTTCATCCACCAATCGTTGCAACACAATCAATAGTAAACGAATATCTTCAAAATGCAATCCTGTGGATGGTTCATCCAAAATATAAATCGTACTTCCTGTTCCTTTTTTGGCAAGTTCTGTTGACAATTTGATTCGTTGCGCTTCGCCACCAGAAAGGGTAGTGGACGCTTGACCTAATTTGACGTAACCCAATCCTACGGAAACCATGGTGTCCAAAACACGGAAAATTTTAGGGATTTTTTCAAAGAAAATTGCTGCATCTTCGATGGTCATTTCAAGTACATCGCTGATGGATTTTCCTTTGTAACGAACTTCCAATGTTTCACGATTATAGCGTTTTCCTTGACAGCCATCACAATCGACGTAAACATCTGGTAAAAAGTTCATTTCAATTACTTTCACACCGCCACCGCCGCAAGTTTCACATCTTCCTCCAGCAACATTAAATGAAAATCTTCCTGGTTTGTAACCGCGAATTTGCGCTTCAGGCATGCTCGCATATAAACTTCTGATTTCAGTGAAAACATTGGTGTAAGTCGCAGGATTTGAACGAGGCGTTCGTCCAATCGGACTTTGGTCAATTTCGATTACTTTATCTAAAAATTCCAAGCCATTGAACTTTTTATAAGGCATTGGTTTTTTAACTCCATTGTAAATGTGCGCATTCAAAATGGGATACAAAGTATGATTGATCAATGTCGATTTTCCACTTCCTGAAACACCGGTAATACAAGTAAAAGTACCCAATGGAATGTGTAAATCAACATTTTGTAAATTGTGTCCGGTTGCACCTAACAAACTGATTTTATTTCCGTTGCCTTTGCGTCTTTTCTTCGGAATTTCAATTTTCATTTCACCACGCAAATATTTGGTTGTGAATGAATCTTTGGAATGTAAATCTCCAAATGGCGCAGCATTGATAATTTGTCCGCCATGAATGCCAGCTCTTGGACCAATATCTACGACAAAATCAGCGGCTTCAATCATTTCTTTGTCGTGCTCCACCACAATGACTGAATTTCCAGTGTCACGCAATTTTTTGAGTGAATTTATCAATCGCGTATTGTCTCTTTGATGTAATCCAATGCTTGGTTCATCTAATACATACAATACGTTCATCAGTTCAGAACCGATTTGAGTTGCCAATCGAATGCGTTGCGCTTCTCCACCAGAAAGTGTTTTCGCAGAACGATGCAAGGACAAATAATCTAAACCAACTTCCATGATGAAATTCAAGCGATCTTTGATTTCTTTGATTATTTCAGTTCCAATTTGAAGTTCTGAAGGCGAAAGTTTCTCTTCCAAGGTATCAAACCAGATTTTCAATTCACCAATATCTGACTGCGCCAATTCGCCAATGTTTTTACCATTGATTTTGAAAAAATGCGCTTCTTTTTTAATTCTTGTTCCGTGGCAAGTTGGACAAATCACACGATTCATAAAACTTTGTGCCCAGCGCTGAATAGCAGCAGAACTTTCGTCTGAATGGCGTGTCAAAAAGTTTACAATTCCCTCAAAAACAATTGATTTATTTTTAGGAGAACGTTCCATACCTTCATTTCCGTTCAATAAAATATGCAATAAATCTTCTGGAATTTCTTCCAAAGGAGTATTGATTGAATATCCTTCTTGAATTAAGAAAGCGTCAATTTTTTCAAAAATCCACGTTTTTTTATATTCTCCCAAAGGAGCCAAACCACCTTTCTTGATGGATAATTTGAAATTTGGAATTATCTTTTCTAAGTCCACTTCTGAAATTTCTCCCAAACCGTTGCAAGTCTGACAAGCACCATAAGGTGAA
Source organism: Flavobacteriia bacterium (assembly GCA_947450325.1). Taxonomy (GTDB): domain Bacteria; phylum Bacteroidota; class Bacteroidia; order Flavobacteriales_D; family Crocinitomicaceae; genus JAQVCM01. The sequence continues at coordinate 144,188 of CANFUT010000001.1, read as the reverse complement.
TTGAAAGAAAACAAACTTGGTTCTGGTTCTGGATAACTGATTCCTGAAGTTGGACACATTAAGGCACGGCTAAAATGTCGCGCGATATTTGTTTCGAAATCCATAACCATCATCGCTTTTGAGCCTTGCTTCATGGCTGTGATTACAGAATCATAAATGCGTTTTCTGTCGGAACCATCAATGATTAGTCTGTCGATTACAATTTCGATATCGTGAACTTTGTAGCGATCCACGCGCATTCCGCTTTCGATGTCTTTGATTTCACCATCGATGCGCACTTTGGAAAAACCCATTTTTCGAATTTGTTCAAAAAGCTCGCGGTAATGTCCTTTTCGTCCCTTGATTTTAGGCGCTAGAATGACCACTTTTTTACCTTGATAATTTTCGATGATGAGGTCTACAATTTGGTCATCAGAATATTTGACCATTGCTTCACCAGTTTCATAAGAATAAGCAGTTCCAACTCTCGCAAAGAAAAGTCGGAGAAAATCGTAAATTTCAGTGATTGTTCCCACGGTTGATCTCGGAGAACGAGAAACGGTTTTTTGTTCGATCGAAATCACTGGACTTAATCCATCAATTTTATCAACATCAGGACGTTCCAATCCGCCCAAAAATTGTCGAGCGTAAGCGGAAAAAGTTTCGATGTAACGTCTTTGACCTTCAGCAAAAATGGTATCAAATGCCAGAGAAGATTTTCCAGAACCTGAAAGTCCAGTGAAAACGACCAATTTATTGCGCGGTATTTTTAAATCTATGTTTTTGAGATTGTGTTCTCTAGCGCCGTAAACTTCGATGTATTGTTGTTCATCTTCTACTTCTTCTTTCATTTGAGATATTGCTTGTACGGTTTTAAGTTTTCACTTTCCGAGGGCAAAAGTAATTGATATGTTTTGTTTTTGATTGTTAATTTATTTCCTTTTAGCCAAGGATTTAATTTTGTCAAAATCTTAAAATTGATACCTTTTTCCAGTGCCCATCTTGCTAAGTTCGGAATACTTTGTTTAACAACAACACGCTTTGTTTTAAAAGGTTCATATAATTTTATTTTATCCGTATTGAAGCCATAAGCTTTCGGATTTTCAAAAATTAATTTGACAGCTAAAATTCGAAAAACATATCTAGCAGTTTCGCTATTTTGGTCTGTATCGAAATAGTGATCAGTTCCTTGCCAGCGCATATCTTGTCGCACACCACCAATTCCTCTGTTGTAAGAAGCCGAAGCAAGCAACCAATCTTTCAAAGTATCTTGCGCATCGCGAAGATAAGCACAAGCCGCACGCGTACTTTTTTCGATATGCAGTCTTTCGTCGATTTCGTCGTTAATTTCCAAATCATATTGCTTGGCTGTGAAAGGCATAAATTGCCAAAATCCTTGTGCGCCAACTGGACTTGTTGCTTGGACTAAACCACTTTCGATGACTGCTAAATACTTGAAGTCATCAGGAATTTTTTCTTCTTTCAGAATACGTTCAATCGCAGGAAACCAGCGATTTGCGCGTTTTAGCATTTGCGTTGTAGCGCTTTGGTAATAGGCGTTTGTCAAAACTTCGCGGTCTAATCGTTCGATAATGTCTTCATCTTGAAGGAGGATCTTTTCACCAGCGAAAGTCATAGATTCTGGCAAATTGGGAATGGTAGCAAAACCAATTTCCGTATTTTGAGCATTTTTTTCTATAGGTGATTTTTCCTTTTGATTGGAACAACTCACCACAACTAGCGTTATGAAAAGCAGTAATTTAAAATTCATGATAGCAATGTAATAAATGCGAAAGATTACTTTACTTTATGTGCATATTTCAGTGTCAGCCTAAAAAGTATAACAAAGACAATGAGAAAGTAAAGTGCAAAGAATCCTAGCACCCAATAAATTTTCAGAATGATTAGATAAACCATTATCGAGCTAAGAATCAAAGAAATAAATGAGATAGTTAAAAAAACATACCATACCTTGATATCGTTTAAACCAGCATAAACCAAATGATGTGTGGTATGATCTTTTCCTCCAACCATCGGAGATTTTCCTTTTCTTAATCTATTAATTACAACAGTAAGTGTATCTACAGCTGAAGGAGTGAAGGCAACCAAACAAATCAATAATCCTGTCCAAGAGGGACTATCAATACTTTGCCCAGCATCCCATAGATTATGAATGGCAAAAAAGGAAACAAAAAGGGCAATGAATTGACTACCAGCATCGCCCATAAAAAGTTTACTTGGATTGATATTCAATTTTAAAAAACCAATCATCGCGCCAATTTGCGAAACTAATAAAATGGACCAAATGTTTCTATTTACTTCAAAAACCAAGTATGAAGAAGTTAGACAGGCGGCTAAAATGAATACAACAACGGTACCTGTTATACCATCCATGTTGTCGAGCATATTGAGTGAATTCATTACAGCAATTACCCATAATACAGTAATAATGGCGTCAATCCAAAAGTGATGTGTTAAATCAATAAGAGAATCTGTGAAGACAAATATTAATCCACAGCCAATCTGAACAGCTAATTTTATCAACGGTTTGGTGTTGTATGCATCATCCGCCAATCCCATGAGAAAAGCGATAGAACCAGCTGCAAATAATCCTATGAATTGTTTGTTTTGAAAAATACTTTGATCTTCGCTAAATACAATGCTGTAGCCAATTGCAGAAAAAAGAAAAACAACAAAAAAACTGATTCCACCAAGTGAAGGTTTAGATTGATTGCTCCATCTTACCACCACATCATTTTTATTGCGTATTCCTAAAGTTTCAGAAAAACGCAATAAAAGAATATTGATGATATAGGAAACTATAATACCAACAACAAAGAATGCAACTAATAAAATTATTTTTTCAATCAAAATCGAAATGTATAATATTTTAGGCAAAGTTAGAAAAAAGTTAGAGTTATCAATTCAATTTAGGGAAACTCTAAAGAATTAATGAAATGCTAATCTAGTAAACGCTTTTCTTTTTTCTCCTTCTGCGTTTTTTTCCATCTTCATCATCATCATAATATCCTTGTCCATAGCCATAGCCATAGCCATAACCGTATCCGTAACCATATCTTCTATTACCTGAATCCACACCATTTAAAATAACATTCAATGACTTCATTTGTTGAACTTCAAATAGTTCAATTACCCTTTCAGCAAAAATTCTTTTTGAATAATTTGCTTTGAAAATGTAGATAGGAATATCAGCACTTGCCATTACGGGAATTCCATCAGATACCAATCCAATAGGTGGGTTATCAACAATTATACAGTCATAACGGGATTTTAAGACTTCCAAAATGTTTTTGAAAGAATCACTAAGTATTAATTCTGAGGGATTTGGAGGAACTTCACCTGCCGTAATAAAATCTAAGTTTTTGACTTTAGAATGCTGGATACATTCATCTAAAGAAGAATGATGAATGATTAAATTACTCATTCCATTGTCGTTTTTTACATCAAATGCTAAATGTACTTTTGGTTTGCGTAAATCCAGATCGACAATAATTGTTTTTTTACCTGAAAGCGCAATAATACCAGCAAGATTAATTGCAACGAATGTTTTTCCTTCTCCAGAAACTGATGAAGATATAGCTATAACTTTTGCATTTTCATTAACGAAACTTAAATTGGAGCGAATGCTTCTCATTGCTTCAGCAATTCTAGATTTAGACGATTCATTGACAACAATTTGAGAAAACTCCATGTTTTTTTTCACCGTTGGAACACCTCCTAAGAAACTGACATTGTCTGGCAAAAGTTTCTTTAAGTCGTCCATACTATTAATTTCATTATAAGTCAAATACTTATAAATTATCAAGCCTATTCCGATTAAAAGTCCAAATAAAAAGAATGAAATGTAAATGATTTTTCTATTTGGACTCACTGGAATTTCTGGAACAAAAGGCTTGCTAAGTACGCGACTTGAAGGAGCATATCCTGCATTAGAGATGGCATATTGTGCTTTTTTTTCAGTCAATAAGGAGTAATATTTTTCATTCAATTCTTGGAGAGATTTCAATCGGTTAAACTCCATTTTTTTAGCTGGTAGTTGAAAGTATTCACCATCTAATAAATCAATTTTTAATTGTAGATTTCTAATATTATCTGTTAACCTCTCCTGAATAACAGACATACTTCGTTTTATGGAATAAATTTTATTGTCTATTCTTTCATTAATATTTTTGATTTCAGGGTTTTCAGGTTTTAATTTAAAAAGTAAATCCTCCTTCTTTTCTAAAATTTGATGTAAATCTTCAATTTGATTGGAAAGCGCACTTTCATAGCTTTTGCCAAGCATTTCGGGTAAAATTTTGTAAATTTCTAATCTATTAGGTTCTGCTTTCAATTTACTTGAAACCAATTTTAGTGTAGCTAGTTCGTCTTTACAAGTATTTAACTCGTCATTGTATTTATATAAGTCTCCATTTAATTTTGAACCTGCCATTTCTGGATCTGGCAAATTTGAATTTCTTTGAAAATCAGCTAAACTATCTTTTGATAATTTTAATTCAATTGACAGAGAGTCAAGTTGCGATTCGATAAAAAATAAAATATTATCGGAACTTTGTTTCTTTAAATTTTCGTCATATTCAAAGAAGGCTTCAGTTACAACTCTAACAATGTCATTACACAAAACTGGATTATAGGATTGATAGCTTATTTGAATTGTTTTTGCATCTAAATTGATAGGATTTATAATCAAACCAGGTAACAATCTTTCAATTAAACTACCTTTTTCATTAAAAGTAAAATAGAGTTTATTTGCATCGCTTGCTATTTGAAATTCTTTAATGTTTGAAGATTTAATGATTATATTAAAATGTTTGTTTTTGATATTTGAATTTAACTTTCCGCTTGATGAAAATTTAACGCCATTAAAGGTATATGTTAAATTAACTTTATTATTTTCAAATTTCACGAAAATAGGAATATTACACAAACTTGAATCATTTAATGAATACGGTTGAACATTAAATGTGCTCAGTAGATATAATTCTTCAGTTAAAATTTTACCCTTTGAAAATAAACTAACATTCATATTTAGTTTATCAATTGCTTTTTCAAAAAGTAATTGAGATTTTAATAATTCTATTTCCGAGGAAACATTATTTTTTGTGTTAATATTTTCAACATCAATTATTTGTTTGGCTTGATCAGTGTTTTCTATTTGAATTAACGAACTAGATTCAAAAATTGCTTTGGTATATCTAAGAAAAACATAAGCAAAACAAGTGAAAATAAAGACGAAAAACAAAGGCCAATACCAATATCTTTTAACTACCGAATTTAAAATATAAGGATTATATTCTTTGTTTATAATTACTTTTTTTGAACTTGTACCCACTATGATAGATTAAAATCTGTTAATAATCGTAAATATTACAGCAACACCGGATAAAATCCCTACTATTGGTGCTGTTTGTTTTAATAATTCCGTAGCAATATTCGGATTTGGTTCTACGTATATGTAATCATTTGCTTGCACATACAAATCTGCATAAATTAAGCCATTTACAGAAGACAAATCAATCGGAAAAATAATTCTTTTTCCATCTATAAAACGAATTAACTTTATTCTATTTGCCCTGCCTCTCGATGAAATTCCACCTGCACTTGCTATTATTTCCATTAAAGTTGTGTTGTTGTTTTTTAAATAAACAACCTCTGCTTGTCCTCCATCTCCAGGCAAAACAATAACTCTTTGATTTGTTATCTTAATTTGCAAAAAAGGATTTAGATAATGTTTTGAAAACATTTTTTTTAAAGTATCTTCTGCCTGTTTTACAGTAAATCCTATAATTTGAACCTCACCTACTACAGGTAAAACTGTAAAACCATCAGACCTAATCAAATATTCAGTTTGAGCCCCTCCAGTAGTCACTTGTCCCACTCCAGCTAATCCCTCTAATATGTTTTTTCCATCATTAGTACTTAAAGTAAAGGTGAATTTATCATCTATAGCAATTCTGTAATCTTCTCTTGGTAAAAGTGGAATAGAATCTTTATCATACAGTTTGTAGTACTTTTCTTGGATGGTTTTTAAAGAATCTGGTTTTGGCTCCGATTCTTTCGGGACCTTCAACATTAAACTACTATTAATTCCACAGCTAGCTGTAATTAAAAGTAATGCTATAATTGAAAAATATTTATAATATTTTGAACAGAATTTTTTCATTTTTTCTTTAGTAATTCTCTGTAGTATTTCCCCATGTCCGAAGCCAAACGCATGTAATGGAATTTATCTCTTACGAAGTTCCATCCATTTTGTGACATTTTTTTGCGAATTTCTTCATTTTCTATCAATAAAGCCATTTTTTCAGTGAACTGATTTAAATCGCCTTTTGGAATTACAAAACCTGTAACTCCTTCATCTACTATGTCTTTCACTCCGCCAACATCAGTTGAAATGATTGGCAAACTGCTTGCTTGTCCTTCAATTAAACTAACAGGTGTTCCTTCATTATCAGACGTTAAACACATGATATCCATTCCTGCATTGAATGTAGCAATGTCTTTGATCCAAGAAGTCATGAACACTTTTTCACCAAATTTTGCATTGATTTCTTTACATTTTTCTTCAATTTCATTTTTCAATTCACCATCACCAACAATGAAAAATTTTACTTTTTCGATTCCTTTTGACAGGATTGATTCCACTAATTTAAGAAAAAAATCGTGATTTTTGATAGGTGCTAATCTTCCTACAATTGCAACTGCTACTTCTTCGTCCTTGATACCATATTTGTCTCGAACTGAAATGCGATTTTCGGTTAAATTTACTCTGAATTTTTCTAAGTCAAATCCTAATGGAATTACCTTGATTTTATTGGCAGGACAAATTTTGTGCACTTGACTCAATTCCTGTTTTTGCAATTCACTGATTGCAATGATTCCAGTTGATCTTCGTGCCAAACGTCTTTCAATTGCTTTGAAAATATTTGTTTTCAAGGGATTAAAATACGAATGAAAAACGTGTCCGTGGAAAGTGTGTACAACCACAGGAACTTTGCAAGCAAACGCCGCTCTTCGTCCTAAAGCACCTGCTTTTGAGGCGTGTGTGTGGACAATGTCAGGTTGAAATTCTTTTATTATTTCCTTGATTTTTTTGTAAGCTTCTCTGTCTGATTTGAAATTTGGCGTTCGCTTCATTTCTTCCAAAATTTGCGGTTCTACGCCATATTCATGCGGGATGTGTAAAGAGTCTGCTTCGCCTTCTTCTGGCAAACCGCCAATCAGCAAAGTCTCAAATTCATCATCCAAAAAACGAGTTAAAAAGGTAGCATTGTATGTTGGTCCTCCAATGTTGAAGCGATTTATTATCCTCAATACTTTAATCATCTTGTCTGCTTGTATCGTTCTTTGAACTTCCAAAAGTAATGTTTTGGTTTTGTTTTGGACTTGCTCAATAAAACTATTTCTTAAATTAATGTTTCGTTTTCGTCTAAGTGATGTTGATAAAGTTTCGTTAATTCAATCATTGCATATTAGATTAATGCCCATTTTTATCAAAATTTTTACGCCATGAAGTTAACAAGTTTGTTGATATATTTGATTGTCTTTATACAAATTCAAAATTCGTTTGTTTTTTCACAAAATGAATTAGAAAATATCAAAAATCAAATTGTCAATGATCCCTTGTTGGCCAATGCAAGTGTAGGAATTTGTGTCATAGATGTCAAGACAGGCGAGAAAATCGTTCAAAACCAAGCAAAAACATCACTTTCTCCCGCTTCCACAACCAAACTTTTTTCGACGGCAACCGCTTTTGAAATCTTGGGCGAAAATTTTCATACTGAAACTAAATTATACACCACAAGCGAAATTTCTGCCAAAGGAATTGTTTCTGGAGATTTGTGGATTCGTGGCGGTGGCGACGTTACTTTGGGCAGTAAATACTACAATGAAAGTGGGTCTGAATCCAGTTTTCTCACCAAATGGGCAGATACCTTGTATAAACTTGGTTTGCGAAAAATTGAAGGAAATGTAATTGGCGATGCATCCGAATTTGGCTATAGAGGTGCGCCCGACGGCTGGACATGGAACGACATGGGAAATTATTACGGCGCTGGACCGTCTGGTCTGCCGATTTTCGACAACATGTTGCGCTACTATTTCAAAATCAATGGAATTGGGACAAAACCTGAATTGTTGAAGACTTTTCCAATCGTTGAAAATTTCAATTTCAATAATTACATCGAAGGAAGCAGTTCAACTGGAGATAATTCCTACATCTACGGAGCGCCTTATTCTTTAGATCGCTTTGGGACTGGCTATTTGGAAGCAAATTCAAATATTACTGTCAAAGGAAGTATTCCAGATCCTGAACTGCAATTTGCAATCGAGCTCAAAAATGCGCTCATCGCAAGGGGAATTGAAGTTACGGGAAAAGCAAAAAACGCAAGAAATATGCAATTGGAATCCGCTTGGAAAAGATACAGCGTGGGCCATTTTTTGATTTACAAGCACAAAAGTCCAACGGTTGCTTCGATTGCGTATTGGACGAATTTGAAAAGTGTCAATCTTTTCGCGGAAGAATTGGTTTGCTGGATTGGTTTTCACAAAAACGGAAACGGTTCGACTGAAAATGGCATCAATTATATTGATAAGTTTTGGGATTCGCGTATAAATACAGCGGGCTTGTTTTTAAAAGACGGCAGCGGACTTTCACGCACAAATGCCATCAGCGCAGAACATTTTTGTGAATTGTTGAAACACATGCACCATTCTAAAAATGCAGCGGCATTCAAAAAAACGTTTGCAATTGCAGGAGAAACTGGCACGATGGTAGATATTTGCAAAAATCAAGCGGGTGAAGGCAGAGTCAAAGCGAAAAGTGGTACGATGTCGAAAGTAAAATCGTATGCTGGTTATGTGACCACGAAATCTGGGAAAGAATTGGCTTTTGCGTTTATTTTTAACAATTACAATTGTACAAATAGCGCTTTGGTTTTGAAGATTGAAAAGCTCATGAATACGATGGCGGTGATGTAAGTGATTTTATCCGTTAGAATCACTTAACGTATAGATTTTACTAGCGTTTTCATGTTTTTGAAATCCACTTCAAACCCAATTTTTCAATTATTTTTATCACTTTCTTTCAAAAATCAATATTTTAAGGGAACTTTGCACACATTATTAGGGTAAATGAGAACAAAATACATCGATTTAATAGATCAAACTTTTGACTTTCCGCAAGATGAATTTAACTTGCAAGACGACCGACTAATTTTTCATGGAATTGATTTAATGCGATTGATTGAAGAATATGGTACGCCTCTGAAATTTAATTATTTACCCCAAATCTCATACAACGTTCAAAGGGCCAAAGGTTGGTTCCGTGAAGCGATGAATAACATTGGTTACACAGGAAATTATTATTATTCCTATTGTACTAAAAGTTCGCATTTTGCTTTCGTTTTGGATGAAGTTTTGAAAAATGATGTACACATTGAAACGTCTTCTGCCTTTGATATTGACATTGTAAAAAATCTTTACAATTCAGGAAAAATTACAGATGGAAAATATGTGATTTGTAACGGCTACAAACCTGAAAAATATATCAAGAATATTGCGTCTTTGATGTCTGAAACGGAACTTAATATCGTTCCTGTTGTTGACAATACGCAAGAATTACAAGATTTACTTTCAGCAACTGACAAAGATCTCAATATCGGAATTCGAATTGCTTCGGAGGAAGAACCAAAGTTTGAGTTTTACACCTCTCGTTTAGGAATTCGTTACCGTGAAATTGTTCCGTTTTACAAAGCGATGGTTCACGACAATCCACGTGTGAAAGTGAAAATGTTGCATTTCTTTATCAATACTGGAATCAACGACACTTCTTACTATTGGAACGAATTGACCAAATTGTTGCGCATTTATTGCGACTTGAAAAAAGTGTGTCCAAGTTTGGATTCTTTGAATATCGGCGGTGGATTTCCAATTAAAAAATCCTTGGCTTTTGATTTCGATTACGCCTACATGGTGAAAGAGATTTTGACGCAAGTGAAAAGAATGTGCACCGACAACGACATTCCTGAACCACATATTTTCACTGAATTTGGATCGTTTACAGTGGGCGAAAGCGGCGGTGCGATTTTCAATGTTTTGCACCAAAAACAACAAAATGACCGAGAAAAATGGAGCATGATTGATTCTTCATTCATGACCAATTTGCCAGATACTTGGGCAATCAATCAGCGATTTATCATGTTGCCAATCAATAGATGGAACGATGATTATGAACGCGTTTTGTTGGGCGGTTTGACTTGCGATAGCGATGATTACTACAATTCAGAGCAACATTCGAATGCGATTTATTTGCCAAAATTCAATAAAAACAAACCTTTGTACATTGGATTTTTCAACACAGGTGCATACCAAGAAACAATCGGAGGATTTGGCGGCTTGAAACACTGCTTAATTCCTGAGCCAAAGCACATTCTGATTCAGCGAGATGAAAATGGTAAAATCTTCACGCAGTTGTTTTCGGAAGAGCAAACAGCGAGTGATTACCTCAAAATCTTGGGTTATCAACAATAATTCTTATTTGAATTAACATTAAATAAACATTTTTAAATAATAATAGGAGATTTAATCAAATCTTAATCCTATTTTTGCGGTCTCATTTTGACGTGCACAACAACATTCAATTAATAAAATGAAAGTTACACAATTATATTTCGAAGAAAGTACTTTTGGCAAAACTATCTCTAACTGGGCTGAAAGCATTGGTATCGAAACTGTAAAATTTGATCACAAAACGGAAGAACAATTGAACCAAATTGACGGTTTGTTGCTTTTTCATGAAAACCACGATATCGACAGGGTGCAACAAGAATTATTGGCTGCATTTGAACAAAAACAACGTGGAATTAGCAAAATCGACATCAACGGAACCTTGTCTGTTGCAGTATCGAATTTTTCACTTTGGTTAGATCGCAACAAATGCAAAACAATTCTTGCAACAGGTTCAGACGCATTGACCAAAAACCCAAATTTAGAACGTTTTTTAGAACAACTCAAAACTGCATAATTCGTTTTGAAATAACATTGAATCCCGGTAAGTTTTTATCGGGATTTTTTTTGCTAGAGAATTTTGAAAGTCTAATATCTTCTGTCTACAGTCTAGTTGTCTATTTAACATAATCCTGCTTCATCACCAACATATACTGGTCATTTTCCAATTTAATGTAACCATGTTCGTAGCAGAAAAAATATTGTCCGCCTTTTTGCGTCGTGTAAATATTGGTGTAATAGTGAAAATTAAATCCTTCTTCTGCCAACGTGATTCCGTCTGTGGTGACTTTTCCATTGGGGTTCAATTTCTCTAAAATACGTCGATTTTTGCGTAAAATGCCGTTGATTCGACGCACGTATTTGTTTGAATCTTCGTTCAACTTGTTGTTAAAGGCATTTCGACAATAATCAGAACAAAATTTCTGATCCTTTCTGCCGTTTAACTTTTGACCACATTCCTGACAAGCACGCTGTTCCATAAAATTGAAAGTCTGATTTTACAAAACAAGGTTAACAATATTTAACAGCAACAGCAAGTTTTTGCACACAAACTTTAGCAACTTTGTGAGTTCATCCAATTTATGATATGTCGGAGTTTGAAAATGCTACTTTAAGTCCTGCGGAGAATCTGAGAATTCTTTCGGAAAAAATCCAAAAAGAAAATGGAATTATCCAACAGTTGCGTCAAGAAATTGCCAAAGTAATTGTTGGTCAAACGTATATGGTTGATCGTTTGTTGATCGCACTTTTGGCTGATGGACATGTTTTGTTAGAAGGTGTTCCAGGATTGGCAAAAACATTGGCTATCAAAACGCTTTCAGAAGCCATCGACGCACAATTTAGCCGCATTCAGTTTACGCCAGATTTATTGCCTGCCGACGTTACAGGAACCTTGATTTACAATCAAAAAAGTGAAGCTTTCATCGTCAAAAAAGGGCCGATTTTCGCCAATTTTATTTTGGCTGATGAAATCAATCGTGCTCCAGCGAAAGTACAAAGTGCCTTGTTGGAAGCGATGCAAGAAAAACAAGTGACGATTGGCGATGAAACTTTTCCATTGCCGAAACCATTTTTGGTATTAGCAACGCAGAATCCGATTGAACAAGAAGGAACGTATCCTTTGCCAGAAGCACAAGTCGATCGATTCATGCTCAAAGTGGTGTTGGATTATCCGAAAATGGAAGAAGAAAAGCAAATTATTCGCTCGAATGTGCGCAAAGAAGGTTTGGCGAAAGTCAACAAAGTGGTCGATTCAAACCACATTTTGAACCTGCGCGATTTGGTTCGTGAAGTTTATTTGGATGAAAAAATTGAGCAATACATCGTGGACATCGTTTTTGCAACGAGAAATCCCGAAAAGTATAATTTAAATGAATTGTCGCCATTGATCAGTTTTGGTTGTTCTCCAAGAGCAAGTTTAAATTTGGCTTTGGCTGGAAAAGCGCATGCTTTCTTGCAAAATCGCGCTTTCGTTGTGCCAGAAGATATTCGTGCGGTTGCTGCAGATGTGATGCGTCACAGAATTGGTTTGACCTACGAAGCTGAAGCAGAAAACATGGATGCTGCCCAAATCATTGTAAAGATTTTAAACCGCGTTGAAGTTCCTTAATTGAGGAGAATAAATTCATTTAAAAAGTTGTAATCCGATACAATGGACACAAACGAATTGCTGAAGAAAATTAAATTGATTGAGATCAAAACGCGTGGTTTGACCAAGCAAGTATTTTCGGGTGCGTATCACTCTTCTTTCAAAGGAAAAGGAATGGCATTCAGCGAAGTGCGTGAATACAACGTGGGCGATGAAGTGCGCACGATTGATTGGAATGTAACGGCAAGATTCAATGCGCCTTTCGTCAAAGTATTTGAAGAAGAACGCGAATTGACCGTCATTCTGATGATCGATGTTTCTGGTTCATCTGAATTCGGAACACAAAACAAAACAAAAAGAGATTTAGCCTTAGAATTGGCGGCAGTATTGGCTTTTTCTGCCATAGCAAACAACGATAAAATTGGTGCGATATTCGTTTCAGATCAAATTGAAAAATACATTGCACCAGCAAAAGGCAAAAAACACGCCTTGTACATTTTGCGGGAATTGATTGCCTTGAAACCAAAAAGCTTGAAAACCAACATCAACGAAGGTTTGAAGTTTTTGAGAAACACGCAAAAGAAACGAAGCATTGGTTTTGTAATCAGTGATTTCATCGATTCAAATTCCTTTCAAGAAGGATTCAATGTAAATAAAAGAAAACACGATTTGGTGGCGATTCGATTGTCAGATCCTGCCGAAAGTAAACTGCCAGATTTGGGAATGATTCATTTATACAACGCTGAAACAGGCAGAAAAACCTGGGTCAATTCATCTTCTGTGGTTGCGCAACAGATTTTCGAGGAAAATTTCAGGTCTTTTGAAAATCAGTTGAATGATATTTTTAAACAGTTGGGAATCGACCAAACAACGATTCAAACAACCGATGATTACATTCCGAAACTCGTGCAACTTTTTCAAACCAGAAAATGAAAATTTGGATTTCCATATCGCTTTTGATTTGCTTGCCATTCGTGGTTTCAAGTCAAACATCGCGCATTCAAAAGGCGAGTTTGGAAATTGGCGAACAAACAGAAATTTACTACGAACTGAATCTAGATTCTGAAAACGATGCCGTGCGTTTTGAACCTAAAATGAGATTGATACCTTGTGATGTCGTTCAAAAAAACAGCCAACTTTCGTCTGGACAAAAAGTGAACATTGAAATCATCGGCAAATTTCAAGACAGTTTGGCTTACGGAAAAAAAGTCAAATGGATTGGGAAATATACAATTACCGCTTGGGACACAGGACATTTTGAAATTCCTGCGCCAGTCATAGTTTGGAAAGACAGCATGGTCAATTTTCAGCCGATTCAATTCAAAGTTGTTCCAACGAAATTAATTGCTGGCCAAGAATTGATGGAATCAGATCCAACATTCACCGATATTCCAAATGATCCGTTTTATTGGTTGAAATCGAATCTTTGGTGGATGATTTTGTTGGTGGTTTTGGGCGTTTTGTATTGGTTTTACATTCGATGGAAAAATAGAAAACCTGAACCAATTAAAAAGGAAATTTCTTTGAAAGACAAAACATTGTTCGCCATTGAAGCGCTCGACAATTCAAAACTTTGGGAAAAAGGAATGTTGAAAGAACATTACATCGAAATGTCTTACATTTTAAGATCATATTTAGGCGTGCGATACGAATTGAATTTGCTTGAATCGACGAGTTTTCAAACCAAAATTTTATTGAAGCACCAAGGTTTGAGTGAAGATACGGTCGAAACAATTCAGATGATTTTAGAACAATCCGACATGGTGAAATTTGCGAAATCACTGCCGACAGAAATTGAGATTTTGAGAATTTCTGCGTTGGCAAAACAAATTGTTGCCGAAACAAGCCCACTAGAATTTGATGTTTAAAAATTGGAACATAGCGATTTGGGAATATGAATTCCTTTCTCCACATTGGTTGTGGCTGCTCTTGCTCATTCCATTTTTGATTTGGATTGCGTTTTACTTCGACAAAAACAAAGCCGGCGATTTCAAATTTTCACGCACTGAACGCGAACAAAAGAATTTGGGAAAGGATGGAATCAAATACATTCGCTGGTCAATTTTGACGATTTATGTGGTGGTTGCTTCCCTTTTAATCGTCGCTTTTGCAAGGCCTTTTCATTGGTCTGCTTATGATGACAACGATTCAGATTACAAAAATGGAATCGACATTGTGATTGCCTTAGATATTTCTGGTTCGATGTTGGCGCAGGATTTCCTCCCAAATCGATTAGAAGTTGCGAAAAAAGTCGCCAAAGATTTTATCAAAGGTCGAAAAGGCGACAGAATTGGATTGGTTGCTTATGAAGCGGAAGCATTTACTGCTTGTCCCGCAACGACCGATTACGAGGTTTTGTACCAACAAATCGATCAATTGCAATCTGGAATTTTGGAATCAGGCACAGCAATCGGAATCGGATTGGGAACAGCCGTAACAAGATTGCGAAATGACAGTTTGCCTTCCAAAGTGATTATTTTATTGACTGACGGCGTGAGCATGGACGGAGATATTACTCCAGAAGAAGCAGCAAATTTGGCAAAATCAAAAAACATCAAAGTGTACACGATTGGCGTTGGATCTCGCGGAACGGCGCCTTCACCTCAATTTACACCTTTTGGTGTGCGCTACGTCGATGAGGAAGTTGAAATTGATGAGGTAACGCTGATGAAAATTGCCAAAATTACAGATGGTCAATATTTTAGGGCAACAGATGAAGCCAGTTTGCGTTCCATTTATGAGCAAATCAACCAACTTGAAAAGCGAAAAATCAAAACAATTGACTATAAATCTGAACCGCCAACAACGCCTTTGCCTTTCTTAAATTGGACTTTGGTTCTAACTTTGTTGGCTTGGGCTTTTCAAATTATTTATTTCAAAACCAATGGATAAGCGTTTATTTACATACCGATTTCCCTTGATCTTAACTGGAATTTTAATTTGGGAATTCATCTTTTGGATTGCTTTTTTCGGATTTTTGCTGATGATGGGCTATTTCAGCAATTCCAACGTTGGTACCCAAATGGGATTCAAAAATGAAGATGCTTTGCCATATTTGTTCTTGATTTTGCCTTTGAATTTGGTTTTTCTTTGGTTTATTTCATGGAAAAACAAGCGATTTAATGCAATTGGCAATCACCAAATTCAAAGCGTTATGCTTTCACCAATTTCAAGTTTGCAAGCGTTTTTGAAGTTTTTCTTTTTTAGAAATGCAATTGCGTTCATCATTCTTGCCATGGCGCAACCGGTTTTTGGCAGCAAAAAAGTAACAGGAACGATTGAAAGTTTAGAATTGATTGTTGCCCTTGATATTTCCTCTTCGATGAATGTAAAAGACATCGACGACAACGTTTCCCGATTGGGAATTGCGAAACGAGCGATGGTGCAATTGATCAACAATTTACACGGAGAAAAATTGGGTGTGGTTGTTTTTGCAGGCGACGCTTTTGCTCAGTTGCCACTGACAATGGATTACGATGCCGCTAAAATGTTTGTCGGAGAAATTGAAACAGGAATGATTTCAAACCAAGGAACCAATATCGCAGCCGCGTTGCAAGTGTCTCAGAAAATGTTCACTAAAACAAAATCAAGCAAAGCCATTATTTTGATTTCTGATGCGGAAGACCACGAAGGCGGAATCGACATTTTCTTGAATCAATTGAAAGAAAAAGAAATAGAATTATCGGTGCTCGGTCTCGGAACTGTAAATGGAGGATTGATTCCCAACAACCCCGATCAGCCAGAATTTGGTTACAAATTGAATCCTTCAGGCACGCCGATTGTTTCGAAAATGAATCCAGAATTGGTGAAATCCTTGGCTTCGAAATCAGGAGGAACTTATCTAATCAGTGATTCGCCTTATCCTGATTTAACGACCTTGTTAGAAAATTTGAAACGCATGAAACGCACGAAAGTGAAA
The DNA here is from genome assembly GCA_947450325.1 of Flavobacteriia bacterium. GTDB lineage: Bacteria > Bacteroidota > Bacteroidia > Flavobacteriales_D > Crocinitomicaceae > JAQVCM01. The sequence goes on along the minus strand of CANFUT010000001.1, from coordinate 127,674 downwards.
ACGATTTCGTTTGATGTGAAACAAAATATTTATCAGTTTCCGCTAATGTTGGGAATCATTTTTTGGATTTTATTTTTGATTTTGCCTCAAAACATTAATCTTTTACTGGACATTTGGCGCAGAAAACGGGTGAAAAATTGATAGTGTAGTTTTGACATATTAACACAAATTAACCAACAGTTACAATCATTTTCAATAACTTTGTTTTTCGGTTTTAGATTTTTTTTCAAAACGAATGACTAGGACATTGAAACGTTGATTGTTGTTTTTCAATTCGTTAAAAAGTCATTTAGATATTGCTACAAAAAACAATTGCTTGGTGTATTAAAAAATGAAAATTGTAACTTACATATTTTTCTTATTCGTGCTTTCTCAGCCTGTTTTTGGTCAAGAATGGAAGGATACCTTGCGTGAAGCTAGAAAATCTTTTGTCAATCACGATTACGAAAAATCATACAAACAATACCGTTCAGCGCAAAAGTTAGCACCCAAGCAAATCGATTTGTCGGACGAAATGGGACATGCGGCATACAAGGCTGGAAAATACCAAGATGCAGAGAAGATTTTTGCAAAAAGCAGTTCCAACAAAGGAAATTCGACGCAAAAGGGAAACATTAACCGTCAAATTGGCGACGCCAAAATGCAACAGCGTAAATATGACGAAGCAGCTGAGTCTTACAAAGAATCGTTGCGAAATAATCCGAAAGACAGTAAATCAAGATACAATTTGACACAAGCTTTGAAAAAAGCTAAAGAACAAAAGCAACAGCAACAAAAAGAGCAACAACAAAATCAAAATCAGTGTCAAAATAATCAATCCAACGGTAAACCCAACCAAAAATCGAATCCAAATCAACCTAATAAAAATCAATCTCAACCACCATCTAAATCGCCGTCAAATGCTGAAAAACAGCAAGCGGAAAGCAAAACTGCCAAACTTTCTGACAAAAAAACAGAACGCATGTTGGATGAATTGGTGAAAAAAGAAATGGAAACCAAAAAGAAATTTGACGGAGTGAAAGGCTCAGGAACTGGTGTGAAACGAACAGGAAAAGACTGGTAATGAAATATTTATTCGCCATATTTTGCTTTTTCAATTTTGCAACGATTTTGCTTGCACAAAAGCCATACATCAAAATTTCATCTGATTTTGACGAAGTCGAAGTGGGCGAAACGGTCATTATTACTGTTAAATCAACAGTTTCAGGTACTTTAGATATCACTTTTCCAGATGAATTTGTAAGTGGTTCGGGAGAGCAAAATGGCATGCAACAAGAAATGGATTACAACACTGGAAAAGTGTCAACAGTTTATTTCTTTGCACAAAATGGCGCTTTTTCAAAAGTTGGAAATTACACTTTGCGCGCGCTGATTACGAGTAAAAACAAGGTTTACAGATCGAAGCCAATTACCATCAAAGTGGTGAAACAAGTAACACACAGCGGTGGTTTGAGTCAAAGAGATTTGAAACAACCTGTTTTTGGCGTGGTTGAAAAATCAAAGACGAAAGTTTATGAAGGCGAGCCCGTTTTGATTAACGGAAAAATTTACACGAGATCAAAAGTAAACGTGCAAGGATATCATCCGTTTGAAGTGGCTGGAAATGCTGAATTGGTTGAATTGAGCAATTCTACAGATTTGGTTTTCACACCTGAAGTCCTAAACGGTCAGAAATTTGCTGCTGCGGAATTTGAGAAAAAAGTGCTGTTTTTTACTGTGCCTGGAAAATACAAAATCAGTCCTTTTGAAATGGCGGTGTTGTATGAAGTAGGAGACATTTATGCAGAATCAACGTCTTTTGTCTCCAATGGCGGTATGATAGAAGTAATTCCCTTGCCTGCAAATGCACCTGCTAATTTTATTGGTGCTGTTGGAAAATACACTTTCGAACGCACATTTGATAAAACGCAAGTTAAACAAGGAGAAGTGATTACAATGACCGTCACGATTTCAGGTTACGGAAATTTGCACAACATCAATACGCCAACTTTCAATTTACCGAAAGGAATTGTGGTTTATGGCGATCCTGAAATTGAAGAAAAGGTAACTTTTGGTTTACGCGGAGCCGAAGGTCAAATGATTTATAAATTCAATTTACAAGTGGTTCAAGATGGCGATTTTGAGTTGGAACCAATGTCTTTGTGTTATTTTGATCCCAATTTGAAGAAATACGTTTCCTTGAGTGAAGAAAAAGTGACTGTTTATGGCGAAAAATCAAGCGCTTTCAAAGCTTCCATGCCAGCTAAAAAGCAGAGCAAAAATGCTGAAATTGAGCAATTGAGACCGGTTTTAAGTCATACATCGAGTCGTTCTAAAGGCAAATCCTTTATCGAATCAGTCTTGTTTTGGCCGACATTAGTGAGTCCGATTGCCATTGCATTTTTAGGCGGATTATTTTTCACCAGAAGGAAAAAAATAGTGAAGGTGATTACGCAAAGTTCTATTGCCAAAGAAAGACAGAAAAAAGTGCATGATTTTATGCTTCAAGCTGCTTCCAAAGCGAGTGAAAATGAAATCAAAAATGCATTTTCTTCCATTGAAAAAGCCGTTAAATTGGCAGTTTGTATTAAGTTGCAACGACAAGAGAACGAACTTACTATGTTAGAAATTTCTGCAGCGTTGGAAAAGCAAATCGTTTCAGATGAAATGGTTCAACTCTATCAGCAAATTATTTTACATTGTGAAGAAGCGCGCTATGCGTTTTTAGAGGATGTTGACAAGTTCAATCACACATTTGAAGAAGCAAAAACTTTTATTCAAACCATTTTATAATCTTTTTTGAGCGATGAAAAGTTTGATTTTAAGTTTGATTTTTTGTGTCCTTAGTCTTTCTGCTTTCTCTTCAGATTTTGAGGAAGGTGTAAAGGCTGCAAGGACCAAAAATTGGCATGAAGCAGAGATTTCATTCAGAAAGTGCATTGACAAAAATCCAAATGATGCGAATGCTTTGTATAATTTAGGAACAACATTGGCAGCTGTAAATCAATATCCTGAAGCAATTTGGGCCTTGGAGAAATCAATGAAATTAGATCCAAAGTTAATCGGAGCGAGAGAAAACTTACAATTTTGCTACAATAAATTGAATATCAGTGATTACAGTGCTTCAGATCAAAGTCTTTTTGAGCAAAAAGTATTTTCATTTGGCGCTGATAATTGGACTTTTTGTGCTTTGATTTCCGCTTTCGTGCTCGCAATTTTGATTTGGTTTCGTATGACTTCAAGTAATTCTTCTACGAGAAAAATAAGCTTGATTTTTGGGATTTTGGTTATGTGCTTTATGTTGCTGTCACTAAAAAATGCAATTCAAGCTTCAAATTATCAAAACTCAAATACACATGCGATTGTACTTCATGACATCTCTTCTGTGTTCAACGACGCGCAAGGAAACATGAAAATCGACATGAGTATAAAAATGGGAAGTCGATACAAAATCGATGGATTTTCCAACAACCGAATCGGTATCTTATTGCAAAATCAAATGATTGTTTGGATTGATAAAAGTGACCTGAAATTGTTCTAATATTTTCAATTTGTCTTCTTTTTTAATCAGTTCAGCGATAAAAAATCGTTAAAAATCCTTGATACCACAATTTCTTAAGGTATTTTTGTGGACGTTTTTTGTAGAAATGAAAGTTTTTAAGCCACACCACGTATTATTATTCTTGCTTTCTGTAATGTTAGTGCTTGCGCCATTGGTTTGGTTTTCGCCTGCAGATGGTTGGGATTTAGGTGGTTTTAGGTTGCGCTTTTTGACTTTTAATAAATTCATGAGTCCAGTCAAAAAGGAACACAAAGACATTACCAAAATTGTGACGAATGTGGATACCACGATGGTAGAAACGCCATTGAATGATACTATTTTACAAGCAAACAATTCAAAATCCAAAACAGGATTGCCGACTGGTGGAAAACTTAGCACCGAAAGTGCCACTCAAATTTTATTCAATCAAATTGGTTTAGAACGCTTACACCAACTTTTCACCAAGATGGAAAATGCGGTAAATTCAAATCAAAAAGTGAGAATTTTGCATTACGGCGATTCCCAAATTGAGGGAGATCGAATGACTTCATACATCAGACAACGCGTTCAAGAGCGATTTGGTGGTAATGGTCCGGGAATGATTCCGGCTTTGAATGTGTACAATACTTTTTCATTCAAACAAAAATATTCTCCCAATTTTCAACGATTTACTTGTTTTGGTGGTTCAAAATTGAAATCCAGAAAATATGGAACGATGAATACCGTTGGCCGTTTTACGCCAGAATATATGGATTCAGCGGAGCGAATGAGTATCACTTCCATCAAAGAAGCTTGGATTGAAATCGAACCTTCTCCAATGGCTTTTGGTCGCGCGAAACAATACAACAATGTGGACATGTATTACACCAGTTGTTATAGACCTTGTTCCGTAAAGGTTTATCAACGAGGAACATTGATTCATGAAGACAGTTTGATCAAAGACGGTAAATATCATGTATTACATCTGAATTTTCCATCAACGCCTGGAAAATTGCGCTATGAATTTTCAAGTGCTGTAAGTCCGAATATTTTAGGATTTTCTTTGGAAGGTGATGTCGGTGTGCAAGTGGATAACATCGCGATGCGTGGTTCAAGTGGTACGTTTTTTGGAAACATCGATCAACAATTGGCGGCGAAAATGTACGCTGACATGAATACAGAATTAATCATCATGCAGTTTGGTGGAAATTCTGTGCCATTTTTCAAAGACAGCAGCGGAGTGAGACATTTTGCCAAACAGTTTAAAGGTCAATTAAATGCAATTAGAAAGTTGCGTCCTTCTGCGGCGATTATCGTCATCGGACCAAGCGACATGTCGAAATTAGAGGATGGAGTTCGCGTAACATATCCATATTTGCCTGCATGCGTGGCGGCTTTGAAGAAAGTTTCCATGGAAGTTGGTGCAGGTTATTACGATTTATACAGCGCCATGGGCGGACGAAATTCAATGCCTTCTTGGGTTGAACGTGGTTTGGCAGGCGACGATTACATACATTTTAGCAATCGAGGAGCAAGTATCGCTTCTCAGTTATTTTACGATGCTTTTTCTGCTGAATATGCAAAATGGAAAACGCAATGAAAGGAGTATTTATGAAAATTATTGGATCATTAGTGCTCGCCATTTGCTTGATTTCGTGTAATTCGCACGGACAAGAAGATTCTATTCGTAGAAGTGATTCGTTGAATAGTTACCAAAATCGTGTGTTTTTTGGAGTAATTGATACTTCCATGACCACCAAATATCCTTTCATTCATTTTGAGCGAAATCATTTTACATTCTATACTGAAAACAGCGCGAATTTTGAAAAATTGTACTACGATTTTCAAAGAATGATTCAGCAGAAAGACAGAAAATTAAACTTTTACCACATCGGCGGGTCGCATTTGCAAGCAGATTTATACACGCATCAAGTGAGAACATATTTGCAAACCAATTGGCCAGGTTTGCCCGGTGAGCGCGGATTGATTTTTCCTTTCGATTTGGCTGGAACGAATAATCCATGGAATTACGAATTCAAATCGCCGAATAAATGGAAGAGTTTCCGTTCGGTAACCGATCGACCAGATTCTTTGGATTACGGAATTTTAGGCGCAGTAATTGAGTGCTCAGATTCAGCAATACAGATTCAATTTCAATACGATAAAACAATTGTAAAACCGGGATTTGATCACTTGCGCATTTACCACAACAAAGGAAATGTGCCATATTCTTTGAATTTTGGCGAAGATGAAATTTTGGTGTTGAGAAAACAAACAAATACCGAAATTGGCTATACAGATGTTTATTTTACAGATGAATTGCAAAGTTTCAACGCTTACTTTTCAAGAGATTCGATTCAAAGTTATCCGTTGAGAATCATGGGTTTTCAATTGTTAAATCAGCAACCGGGAATTTCTTATACTACGATTGGTGTGAATGGTGCAAGTTTGCCGACTTATCTCAACAATAAGTATTTTGAAGAACAATTGAGAGAATTTCCACCTGATTTATTTGCTTTTTCTGTTGGAACGAATGATGCAAATACAACTTATGCGAATTTCCGTCCAGAGGTTTTTAGAGCGAATTTAGATTCATTGATTCAAATTGTGTTGCGCGTCAATCCAAACTGTGCGATTTTATTGACAGTGCCCAACGATGCGTATTTCCAGAAAAAATACATGAACAAAAACGTGGCTCGTGAACGTGAAATGATCATTCAATTGGCAAGAAAATACGAAGCTGCGGTTTGGGACATGTATGGAATCATGGGCGAATTGGGCGCAGCGAAAACTTGGAGTAGGGCAGGGCTGATGAAATCAGATTTGGTGCATTTTACCGCTGATGGATATCGTTTGAAGGGAGATATGTTTTATGAATCTTTTCTCAAATGGATTGAACAAATGGAATTGAGAAAATTGCAATCTGAAAAATTAGGAAATGGAAAGATTTAATCATTTTTGGTTATTTGATAAGCAAGATCCTTTGATGCTCAATCAATTGGATTTTTGGTTGTTTTTCTTGCTCGTGATGGCATTGTTCTCTTTCTTGCACAAAAACAAATTAGTCAGAAGCATCTTTTTGACCGCCATCAGTTTGTTTTTCTACTACAAAACTTCAGGTTTATCTGTGGTCATTTTGGGAATTTCATTGATTTTCAATTTTTTCACCGGACGACAAATCGCCAAAAGTACTTCTGCTATCGGTTCGAAGACTTTTTTAGTCATAGGCATCGCGTTGAATTTATTGATTTTAGGCTATTTCAAATACGCTTACTTTTTCACTGAATCATTCAATGAAATGTTTCACACCAACTACGAGGTTTTCAACATCATGGCGCAATTTAAAAGTGGTTTTTCAACCGCTGGAAATAGCATTGTAGAGAAAATTGTCGTTCCGTTTGGGGTTTCATTTTTTACCTTTTCAAGTATCAGTTACATTGTCGATGTGTATCGAAAAGAAGTACAACCATTCAAGAATTTCTTCGACTATTCCTTTTTCGTTTCGTTTTTTCCACACATTGCGATGGGACCAATTGCACGAGCAAAAGATTTCATTCCTCAAATAAATGCGCCTTATTCTTTAGACAAAGAAGGCTTCAGCTGGGCGATTGCACAGATTGTCAAAGGATTGGTTAAAAAATTGATTTTAGCAGATTTCATCATGGTTCACTTCGTGGATTTGGTGGTTGATCATCCTGAAAATTATCCAGGTTTTGTGAGTATTGTTGCGATGTGGGGCTATTCTTTGCAGATTTACGGCGATTTTTCAGGTTACATCGACATCGCGCGCGGAGTCAGTAAATTGATGGGATTCAACTTGAGTAAAAACTTCAATTCGCCTTACAAATCTACAAGCGTTGCAGATTTTTGGCGTCGTTGGCACATTTCGTTAGGTTCATGGTTTAGAGATTATTTATACATTCCTTTGGGCGGAAACAAAACTGGAGGCGTTGGTTCATTTGTCGGAATTTCAATCATTTTTATCTTCTTGATTTTCATTACGCAATGGTATGAATTGATTTTTGTTTACGTTGGTTTGATGGCGATTTATGGAATCATCGTGTTGTTAATTCCTAAATTGAAAATCTACATTTACCGCGATTTGAATTTATTGATCACGATGGTCGTTGGAGGTTTGTGGCACAATCCACATCAAAACTTCGTGATTTGGGGTGCATTGAATGGAATCGGTTTGGTGCTTTATAATCACTGGCGTAAAGTGAGTCCGTATGAGAAATCAAATTGGTTGGTTGTCCATTTTTGGAAAATTTTCATCACCTTCAATTTCATCACTTTCACGCGTTTGTGGTTCAGATTGAAAGGGGAAGAAAAACCAATTGAAATGTTGAATCACATCACCCAAAAATTCAATTTTTCGTGGGAAGCATTCAGTCAAATGTGCACGATTTTCATGCCTGCTTTGATCATCATGGTGATTGGCTACATCATCCATTGGTTGCCAGAAAAAACCAAAAGTTACACTTTATCCACTTTCACCAAAATCCCAGCGCCACTGCAAGTAGTAGTCGTTTCGCTTATCATTTTCTTGACTTATCAATTGATGTCAGAAGGCACAAAACCAATTTACTTTTCGTATTAGCATTTAAAATTATGATGCCGTCAGGTATCAAATATGGGTAGCGATGGACAAAGTCTATCGCGCAGAAGCGGCGAAAATTTTGTTTTTGGCATGTGTTTTTGTTTAAAAAAACCATGACAAAAACGTAAACAAGAAGATTTATAAATACCCCATTGTTCTCAAAATCTACGTATATTTGCCAAAAAAAACACCATGTCAAAAATGACCACACTTCATGAGTTTATCATGGATCGCCAGTCTGAATTTCAATATGCTTCAGGCGAATTATCTAGATTATTAAACGATATCGCTGTGGCTTCGAAAGTGGTCAGTCGCGATGTAAGAAGAGCTGGTTTGACAGATGATATTTTGGGCGCGCAAGGCGAAACGAATATCCAAGGGGAAGAACAACAAAAATTAGACGTCGTAGCCGATCTTCAATTCATCAAAATGTTTGAATCAGGCGGAGAAGTTTGCGGAATTGCTTCTGAAGAAAACGACGATTTCATGGCTTTTGAAAGTGAATTGTCCAAATTTGGAAAATACGTCGTGCTTTTTGATCCATTAGATGGTTCCTCTAATATCGATGTAAACGTTTCAATCGGAACCATCTTTTCAATTTACAGACGCGTTTCGCCAGTTGGAACGAAAGCAACTTTGGAAGACATGTTGCAACCCGGTACAAAACAAGTGGCTGCTGGATACGTGTTGTACGGCTCATCTACCATGTTGGTTTACACGACAGGACATGGTGTCAATGGTTTCACATTAGAACCTTCAATCGGAGAATATTGTCTTTCACATCCTAACATGAGAATGCCAGAAAAAAGCAGACTTTACGGGATGAATGAAGGAAACATTGAAATTTGTCACCCAGGAATCAAAGATTACGCGAAATATTGCCAATCATTTGAAAATGATTTTGGTGCACCATATTCTGGAAGATACATCGGCTCATTGGTAGCTGATTTCCACAGAAATTTGATTAAAGGCGGAATTTACATTTATCCGGCAACAACGACTTCTCCAAAAGGAAAATTGCGTTTGTTATATGAATGTAATCCATTGGCGATGTTGGCTGAACAAGCAGGCGGATTGGCTGTTACAGAAATAGAACGCGTGTTAGATATAGTTCCAACAACTTTGCACCAACGTTGCGGATACATCACCGGTTCCAAAAGTCAAGTGGAGAAAGTTCAGGAGTTAATCGCAGCAAGAGAAGCTGAAAAATAAAGAGCAGCTCGTTCTTTTTTTGTCTTGAAACAAATAAAGAACCAAAAAAAATTCAAGGCTACTCAATCAAAGCTATAAAATTCAAATACGTGACTAAACAAAAGTAAACTCGCATCTGATTTTTTACTAGTTATTTAGTGAGTCTCTGCTCAAACAGTACTTTTGTTTGGCCGTCAAGTATTTGGAATTTTATTCAACGCTTTTATTGCTAAGGCCAAAAGATGCACAATTTTAGATTTTTGGTAAAATGAAACCAAAAATCTTAATGTTTTTATCCTTTTATAGAATTAAAATTTAGCTTTGAAAATGCCCTCAGGGCTGACATTTAACGACATGCTATCTTAAACGTGCAATGTCTTTTGCATTATCGTTCAGAAAATTAAATATTCGTCTAACGTTCAGGGTTTTAAGCTTAAACGTTAGACTTAAAAATAAATCAATAATTATCCAATTCCACCAAAGCCTCAAAGAATCTTTGTTTCGGCAAGAAATTATCTTCCAAAGAATCTGTGAACGGAACCGGCGTATCTAGAGAAGCTACTCTTTTTACAGGCGCATCTAAGCTCGAGAAACAGTTCTCATTGATGATTGAAACCAATTCACCACCAATTCCTCCGGTCAAGCAATCTTCGTGAAGCACGATGACTTTTCCAGTTTTGCGTACAGAATTGTAAATCGCTTCAGTGTCTAATGGCGCCAATGTTCTCAAATCAATGATGTCGATTGAAATCGATGGATTTTTCTCTGCTGCTTCCATTGCCCAGTGAACGCCCATTCCGTATGTGATGACAGAAATATCTGTTCCTTCAGAAACGGTTCTTGCTTTTCCGATTTCGACCGTGTAAAAATCGTCAGAAACATCCTCGCGAATGGAACGGTACAAGTTTTTGTGCTCGAAAAACATCACAGGATTTGGATCTTCAATCGCTGCTGCTAACAAACCTTTGGCATCTTTTGGAAATGCTGGATAAACGATTTTAAGTCCTGGAGTGTGGAAAAACCACGCTTCGTTGCTTTGACTGTGGAAAGGCCCTGCTGCAGAACCTGCACCTGTTGGCATTCTCACCACAACATCTGCATTTTGTCCCCAACGCCAGTGAATTTTTGCCAAATTATTTACAATTTGATTGAATCCACAAGTCACGAAATCAGCAAATTGCATTTCTACAACAGCTTTCATTCCTGCGATAGACAAGCCCAAACCTGCACCAACAATGGCTGATTCGCAAATAGGTGTGTTTCGAACCCTGCCTTTGCCAAATTCTTCCACAAAACCTTCTGTGATTTTGAAAACACCACCATATTCGGCAACATCTTGCCCCATGATGATCAATTCAGGATATTTTTGCATCGATTGTTTTAAACCATCTTGAATGGCGTCGATGTAGCGTTTTTCAGTTTTTTTGTCCGAAGCTGGTTCAATGATTTTTTGATCAAATGGCGCAAATAAATCATTTACTTCGTCCTCGGTATTTGGAACGATTGCTCCTTCAGCAAAAGCCAAATCCAATCCGTCTTGAATTTCTTGTTTGATATCAGCGGTAATTTGATTGACCAATTCGTCGTTCAACACGTTGATTTCTCTCAAATACATTTCATAATTGACAACAGGATCTTTTTTCGCCCACAAATCTTGAATTCCTTCAGGATAATATTTCGTTCCCGAAGCTTCTTCGTGACCACGCATTCTGAAAGTCATGAATTCCAACAAAAATGGTCTTGGTTTTTGGCGAATGGAAGTAGCGATTTTTCTAACAGTTGAAATTACTTCCAAAATATTGTTTCCATCCACTTGAAAAGCATCCATGCCGTAACCGATGCCTTTGTCGATGAATTGTTTGCATCTAAATTGTTCGTTGCTCGGCGTTGAAAGTCCCCAAGCGTTGTTCTCGATTCCGAAAATTACGGGTAAATCCCAAACTGCTGCCACGTTCAATGCTTCGTGAAAATCTCCTTCACTTGCGCCACCATCACCCGTGAAAACAAGCGTTGCTTTTTGTTCGTTTTTCAAGTTGGAAGCCAAAGCAATTCCGTCAGCGATTCCCAATTGTGGACCTAAGTGAGAAATCATTCCCACTACTTTGTATTCATTGGTACCAAAGTGGAAAGAGCGGTCTCTACCTTTGGTAAAACCTGACATTTTTCCTTGAAACTGCGCGAATAAACGATTCAACGGAATGCCTCTCGTGGTAAAAATCCCCAAGTTGCGGTGCATCGGCAATAAATATTCATCGTCATTCATTCCCAAGGCCGAGCCTACAGAAATTCCCTCTTGACCCCAACCAGAAAACCATTTAGAGATTTTCCCTTGGCGCAGCAAGATCAGCATTTTCTCTTCAATCAAGCGGGGTTTAAGAATGGATTTATAGATAGAAATTAATTCCTGATCTTCAAAACCTGTGCGGTCGTATTGAATCATTCTTTTTTCGAGAAGTTCCATGAATTTACATTTTTTTCAAAGTACAAAACTAGTAATAAGTTATCATAGGAGAACCATAAAAACACCTTGTTTGAAATTAAAAGATAGTACTTAGTTCTTTTTAAGAAGAGCAATGATTTCGTCTTTCTCGGAAAGTAAAAGTTTATATAACTCTTCTATTTTCTCAATTTCAGTATTATTATACGCCACAAATTTACCTCCCTGTTGATATTGATTATAATTATTAAAAATCATATTTTCATTAAAAGAGAGTAGTTGACTTAAGCTTACGGATAGTATTTTCGAAATCGCTACTATAATATCAAATTTAGGAGATAATTCACCATTTTCGATGCGGCTAATTGTCTTTTGATCGACTTTAATTTCATCAGCTAAATTTTGCTGAGAAAATCCTTTTAATTCTCTTATTTTTCGAATGTTTTCTCCGAGTGCTTGATTTGTCATGCCTAAAATAGTTTTATAACGCCTAAGTTAGGAATTTATTTTCAAAAAGTTGTTTGATTATTAAATAATTTTGTGATTGCAAGAGATAATATTTACGTTCTAAAAACACCTTTATATTTTTCTGAGCCAATCGATGATGCATTTTTCAATTTAAATTTAAGATATCAATGTCAATTAAATTCATAACAACAATTTTTTTAATATTTGTAACATTTTCAAATGTCGATTATGCAGTGACTAATACGAATTTAAATTTACGAGAGAGTCCAACAATTAATTCAAGTCCAATAACTATTTTAAACACTGGAGATACTGTTCAAATTTCAAATATAGAGAATGGTTGGGCAAATGTTAGATATAAAAGCTATAATGGTTATGTTTCTAGTTCCTATCGTACTAAAATTGCATTTGAAGATAAAGATAGTATTGAGGAGCCAAAGAAGGAATTTAAAGATCAAATAGGTTTTGTTGCAGGTTTTAAATATGTGTTTTACAGAACATTTCTACTAATTTTTATAATTGTTGGGGCATTTATTACTTATAAACTAAGGAGACCAGATGCACGATTTAAAAAAGGTTACAGGGAAGGAAAAATGAGTCATTTTTCAACTTTCAAACTTGCTATATATGCGGCTGTAATTTCATTATTGACAGGCTTCATTGGTGGAATAATAAGTATCTTTCATTAATGCAGGATAAAATCAACTTTTGCTCGAACGTCATATTTCTTTTTCTAAATGGAAAAGTTGAAAGTATTTTAACACCATGGTTTATTTGTATCGATTTTCAGAAAGAAACATTTACAGTAAAGAAAAAAAATTGGTATTTAGTTGGATTTATTGAAAATGTTCATTCCTTTAGATACATTAGAAAAGTGGAAATCAAACAACACTTTTTTGGAGCTGACATTGAAATAAATTCAACTGGCTGCAATTCAAAAGTATTTTGTTTGAGAAAAAAAGAAGTCGAAAAAATAAAAAATTCTCTGATAGCTTATAATCAGCATAAAAAGAACAGATTTATATTTTTTTAAAAATATTTATTCTCTTCCTAAAACAAAAAGTGGTTGTAAGGATACCTAATTTGAAAAATGCGTTTTACTTCTTCGTAAATCACACTTTTCAAATCTTCAATATTTTCTTTGTTTTCGGCTGAGATGAAAACGCAATTTTTGTTGTTCATTTTCGACATCCAAGTGCGTTTCAATTCGTCCAAAGAGATATTTTCTGCAGTTCGTGGAGATAAATCGTCTTCGTCTTTTTCGATGTATTCGAATGCGTCGATTTTATTGAAAACCAAAATCACTGGTTTTTCGGTTTTGTCGATTTCTGCCAAGGTTTCGTTCACCACGTGGTATTGATCTTCGAAAGTTGAATGTGAAATGTCAATGACGTGAATCAATAAATCTGCTTCACGCACTTCATCTAAAGTCGATTTGAAAGATTCCACCAACTGATGTGGCAATTTTCTGATAAATCCAACGGTGTCGGTCAAGAGAAATGGTAAATTTTCGATAACCACTTTGCGTACGGTTGTGTCGAGCGTCGCGAAAAGTTTATTTTCAGCAAAAACTTCAGATTTACTCAGTAAATTCATCAAAGTACTTTTGCCGACATTCGTATAACCCACCAAAGCAACCCGCACCAATTGCCCTCTGTTTCCCCGCTGAATCGACATTTGTTTGTCAATGTCTTTCAATTTTTCGCGCATCAACGCAATTCTTGTTTGGATGATTCGACGGTCAGTTTCGATTTGAGATTCTCCCGGTCCGCGCAATCCAATTCCTCCTTTTTGACGTTCCAAGTGGGTCCACATTCTGGTCAAACGGGGCAACATGTATTGCAATTGTGCCAATTCAACTTGCGTTTTGGCATGAGATGTTCGCGCACGGCTGGCGAAAATATCGAGAATCAAAATGTTTCGATCCAAGATTTTGCATTCCAAGGTGCGTTCGATGTTGCGCAATTGAGAAGGCGAAAGTTCGTCGTCAAAAATGACCAATTCGATGTCTTTCGCTTTCACATATTCGCGAATTTCTTCTAATTTTCCTTTTCCAACGAAGGTTTTTGGATTGGCGATGGGCATTTTTTGCAAAAATTTTCGTTGCGTAGTTGCACCAGCCGTTTCAGCCAAAAATTCCAATTCATCTAGGTATTCGTTGGCTTGTTCCTCAGAAATAGATTGCGTGATGATGCCCACAAGAACACACGTTTCTTCTACCGCATCAACCATTACATGTCCTTCTTCCATCTATTTTCTTAGGGTTTTAACAAATTCAACCAAACCATTCAGGTCTTTTTCATTGGTGATAATATCCTTGTAGGGCATCATTCCTTTTTCGTTTCCGTTAGAAATGACATTTTTAATTTCAGCGTCTGAAAATTTACTGATTGCCAAATTAGCAGCGCCGGAACTTCCTTTTTTGCCGTCCAATCCATGACACGCTTCACAATGTAAAATGTAAAGCGATTTAGGTTCAACTGAAGCAACATCTTCTGTGTTTTCAATTGATTTCACTTCTCCAGAACCGCAGCTGGCTAGGAAAAGTAAGATTCCAATGGCAAAAAATCTTAAAACCATCCTGTTCCAAATCCTCTAAATGGCCAAGGAATTCCAGCCAAAATTAAAATCAATCCGATGGTAAACCATTTTACAATTGTTCCATGTTTTACAGCAATATTTGATGCATTTTCTGCTTTCTTTCTACCAATTGTAATCACAGCGATGGCGATAATCATGATTAATAAATGCTCTAAACCGAAAAATCGATATGCTTTCATTTTCATCCATCCTTCCATGAAGTTTACTTTTGAACTGGTGAAATATAGAACCAATCCAATGAGCAATTGGATATGCAAAAAGATCATCGCGAATAAATTCAGCATTTTGTCTTTTTTCTCATATTTCCCTTTTCCCTTTGACGATAAAGCGTTGAAAATTGCTATAACCAATAACAACAAAGCAACCCAACGTAAACCTGAATGAGCGTGTCTTAAAATTTCCATAATTTGTTTGTTTGAACACAAAAATACCGAATGTTAATGATATTATCGATTTTCGTTTTGGATTCCTTTTATTATTTAGAATAAATTTAAATAAATAAGTTCGGAAAATCACAAAATGTGTATTTAGAGACAAGATGTGGGTAAAAAACCACACTCCAACTAACTTTCATCTCGTGGAGACGACATGACACAAAGATTTCGTCTCCAGCGCGACGATTTCGTTCGTGAGACATTATTATTATCCATATTTCATTCCTATCGGGACGCGTTCCTTCGAAGGTAATAGTTTTTACAGGTATTTCATCACAAAGGGGATGAAATGCCGCAGTTTTCAGGTTTTAAAATGATCGATAACTAGTTATGAAAACAAAAAGTGCCGTCAGGCACGAAATATGGGTAAAAAATACAACCCCGCAAAGTTATCGTCCCGTAGGGATGACATTTTAAAATCTCCTATGTTTTTCATCTTTGAAAACTAAATTTAAAAATCAAGCATCCAAAACTTATAATTAGGAAAATTGCAAAAAAAACTATAATGCCTTGAAAATGAATCCTCCCCCTTACCGCCAAAGGCAGCTACGCAGTTAATCCCCTCCAAAGGGGGAAATGAAAAATCCACTCCAAATAATTGATTTTCATACAAGTAATTAATTTCACGTATCGTCAAAAACATAAAACTGCTATGTTTTGAATTTTAATTAAATTCACAGCCATAAAACACTTCTTATGAGAATAATTATTCTTCTATTTCTATGCTTCTCCTTTTGTGTCAGCGCGCAAGAACTTTCTCCAAAAAATGGTACAGCGCAATCGAGAGCAAGCTATTATGCTCTGACAAACGCCACAATTTACGTTTCTCCAACTGTTAAAATTGAAAAAGGCACCATCTTAATCAAGGACGATAAGATTGTCGAAACGGGTAAAACGGTCAAAATTCCACAAGAAGCTGTGGTGATTGATTGTGATGGAAAAACGATCATGCCAGCTTTCATTGAAACCAATACCAATTTGGGTTTACCTGCTCCAACGGGAAGAAGACACGGGAATTCTCCTCAATTGGAAACTTCCAAAAAAGGCGCTTATCATTGGAATGAAACGATTCATCCTGAAGTGAATGCAGTTGATTCTTATACTTTTGACGAAGAAAAATGCAAACAATGGTTGCAAATGGGTTTTGGAATGGTTTCAACGCACATAAACGACGGAATCATGCGCGGAACGGGAACTTTGGTTTCTTTGGGTAAATCGAATTACAACAAACAAATCTTGAAAAGTGAATCAGCAGCGTATTTTTCATTCAAAAATGGAAATTCTAGTCAAACGTATCCTTCTTCACAAATGGGAAGTATTGCGCTGATAAGACAAACATTCTACGACCAAAAATGGTATCAAAGCAATCAAAATAAAGAATTGAATTTATCGCTTGAAGCTTTATCTGCACAAATGAAATTGCCTTTGTTTTTTCAAACAGATGACAAATTGGAAATTTTACGTGTAGCAAAAATCGGCAAAGAATTTAACTTGAATTTCGCATATATCGGTTCTGGAAATGAATACGAAATCATTCCTGCATTGAAAAAATTAAACGGAACACTTGTTTTACCAATTAATTTCCCAGACGCATTCGAAGTCAAAGATCCTTATATCGCGAAGCAAATTCCATTAAGTGATTTAAAAAATTGGGAATTGGCGCCTTCGAATCCTTATTTGTTGCGCAAAGAAGGGATCAACATCATTTTATCGGCAACAGGAAATGCTACGCCAGCGGATTTCTGGAAAAACATACAAAAAGCAATTTCTAGAGGACTAACAGCTGAAGAAGCTTTGCGCGCTTTGACCGTTGCACCAGCAGAATTATTGGGAATTCAAGCAGAATTTGGAACCTTGGAAAATGGCAAAAAAGCAAGTTTTGTGATTTATGACAACAATCCTTTCGTTCAAGAAGCAACATTATTGGAATCTTGGTTATTGGGTGAGCAAAATATCCTTGTTCAAAAACAAACCAACGACATTAGAGGAAAATACAATGCACTGATTGACGGAGAAACAATTCCTTTCGAAATTACTGGAACAATTGAAAAACCAGCGGTGAAGTTCAAAACTTTGGTCACAAAGACAGATACAATCACAAAAACCGCAAAAACTGATACGATTTCAACCAATTGCTTTTCAAATTTAATCGGAAATGATTTGACAATTCAATTTAATTCCAAAAATCCAAAATGGGACGGAAGTGTTAATTTACATGCTAAAGTGAACGCCAAAGTAGGAGTTTTTGAAGGCGACGGAACTTTGCCTGACGGAAGATGGATCAAATGGACAGCGATTCGAAATAAGTTAAATGAAAAACCCGACGAAAAGAAACCTTTCAAATTAGATTCTTTGCCGCTGGGCAAAGCATGGTTTCCAAATTTGGCTTATGGTTTTGATTCTATTCCAACAAAACAAACAATATTCATTCAAAACGCGACGCTTTGGACGAATGAAGCTGAGGGAATTGTAGAAAAAGGAAATGTGTTGGTTGTGGACGGAAAAATCAAATTTGTTGGTAAAGAAACTCCGACACTTCCAGCTGGCACTATTACAATCGACGCGACAGGAAAACACGTTACCAGTGGAATCATCGATGAACATTCACACATTGCTATTTCAAAAGGCGTGAATGAAAGCGGTCAATCGATCACAGCAGAAGTAAGCATAGCAGACGTGGTGAAGTCTGATGACATCAATATTTACAGACAGTTGAGTGGAGGCGTTACAGCAGCGCAATTGTTGCACGGATCTGCCAATCCAATCGGCGGTCAATCGGCACTTATCAAATTAAAATGGGGACACACACCAGAAGAAATGATGATTCCAAATGCGCCTAAATTCATCAAATTTGCTTTGGGAGAAAATGTGAAACAAGCCAATTGGGGCGATGACAATTCTGTTAGATTTCCGCAAACGAGAATGGGTGTGGAGCAAGTTTTTTACGACGGATTTGAACGCGCGAGAAAATACCAAGCCGACAAAATCAACTGGTTGTCGCTATCAGAGAAAAAAAGAGCGCAATCAGGTTTCCAAGCTCCAAGATTTGATTTGGAATTGGAAGTTTTGAGTGAAATCTTGAAAAGCGAAAGATTCATCACTTGCCATTCTTATGTACAATCAGAAATCAACATGTTGATGCACGTGGCAGACTCAATGGGATTCAAAATCAATACTTTTACCCACATTTTGGAAGGATATAAAGTGGCTGACAAAATGAAAAAACATGGAGTTGGAGCTTCAACTTTCGCAGATTGGTGGGCTTACAAATTTGAAGTGAACGATGCGATTCCGTACAATGCTGCTATTTTGAATCAGCAAGGAATTGTGACAGCAATCAATTCTGACGATGCCGAAATGGGACGAAGATTGAATCAAGAAGCTGCAAAAACGGTGAAATATGGCGGCGTTTCTGAGATTGACGCTTGGAAAATGGTGACTTTGAATCCAGCCAAATTGTTGCATTTAGACAACAAAATGGGAAGTTTGAAAATCGGAAAAGATGCGGATATTGTGATTTGGTCAACCAATCCTTTGAGCATTGAAGCGAAAGTGGAAAAGACAATCATCGACGGCGAAATATTATATGATGCTGAAAGAGATTTGACATTGCGTACCAGAAATGCATCTGAAAAAGCGAGAATTATTTCCAAAATGTTGATTTCAAATGAAAAAGGTGAACCAACTAAAACATTTGAAAAGAAAAAACGCAAGGAATTTCATTGCAATACAATCGGCGAAGAAGGAAGTGAAGGCGCCAACGAGCATTAAAAAATTATCGAATTAAAATATTGAAGAAATGAAGTTTATCTTTCAAATTATAGCGTTGTTTTTGTGTGTTTCTGTGCAAGCGCAAAAGGCGAATAAGAAATTGTTTATCAATGGTTATTTACATGTTGGAAACGGCAAAGTGATTGAAAAATCTTTGGTCGGAATTGAAGGCGACAAAATCATCTTGGTGAAAAATGCATTGGCGTACACCTTCAAAAAAGAAGATTGGGACACCATCATCGACATTTCAAATCAACACATTTATCCTGGATTTGTAGCGCCAAATTCTACTTTGGGATTGACAGAAATCGATGCTGTTAGAGCAACGCGAGATTTTGCTGAAGTGGGAATTTTCAATCCGCATGTGCGCGCATTGATTGCTTACAACGCAGAATCTAAAGTAATTGCAACTGTGCGAACAAATGGCGTTTTATTGACGCAAGCAACACCTAGAAGTGGACAAATTACAGGAACTTCAAGTGTGATGCATTTGGGCGGCTGGAACTGGGAAGACGCAGTTGCCAAAACAGACGACGGAATCCACGTAAACTGGCCGCAAAGTATGCAAGGTGGCGGTTGGTGGGCAGAACCAGCGAGCAAAAAGCGCAATGAAAATTACGATGTTCAAAGACAAGAATTGACACAATTTTTCAATTTATCGAAAGCCTACGCGAAAGCTAAAGAACCTGCTTTAGACTTGAGGTTTGAAGCTATGAAAGCAACGTTTCTGGGAAATAAAAGGGTTTATTTTCATGCAAACGACATTCAGCAATTGTTAGATGTCATTGATTTTGTGCACAATTTCGAAATTCCATTTCCAGTAATTGTGGGCGGTTATGATGCATATTTAGTCGCACGACAATTGAAAGACGCACAAATTCCAGTCATGCTTCCACGTTTGCACAGTTTGCCAGAATTGGAAGAAGATGCAGTTGATTTGCCATACAAACTTCCTTATTTATTGCAAACTGCTGGAGTAAAATTTTGTTTGCAAAACGAAGGCGACATGGAAGCGATGAATGCCAGAAATTTACCTTTCCTTGCAGGAACTGCGATGGCTTATGGATTGACAGAAGAAGAAGCAATTCGCTCGATCAGTTTAAGTGCTTGCGAAATCATGGGCATGGAAAAGCAATTTGGTTCAATCGAAGAAGGTAAAATTGCAACACTTTTTGTTTCTAAAGGAAATGCTTTAGATATGCGCACTAATTTGGTAACGTCTATTTTGATGAATGGAAAATGGATTGACACCACGAATACTCAAACCGATTTGTTTCAGAAATACAGTGAGAAGTTAAGTGGAAATTGATTAAAATTTTCATAAACTAAACGATTATAGTTTGATATTTTAAGTCTTAAATCATCAAAACTTGTAAATTTTGCAAGTTTTGATGATTTTTGTTTTTGTCCTGATTTAGCTTCGCTTTCCAATTGCCATTAAAACATTTTATCCGCATCTTTGTACTTTAATTGAACTCTTTCATTTCAGACAAAAACATTTTTCTTCAAACGCATGAATCAAGCGGAATTTTTACAGCTTTTTAAAAAATACAATCAAGTAGATCAAGTGGCGAATGCTTTGCAAGAAGCAGAAATTCGCATTCAGTTGAAAGGTTTGGTTGGTTCGTCGCGTGCTGCAATTGCTTCAGCGGTTGCTAGTCAAGTTCCAGGAAATCATCTTTTTGTGTTGAGCGACAAAGAAGAAGCTGCCTATTTCTTAAATGATTTAGAAAATCTTTTCCCAAACGAAAAACACATTGTTTTCTATCCTGCTTCCTATCGTTCTGCATACCATTTTGAAGAAACCGACAATGCAAATGTCGTTTTGCGTGCAGAAGTACTAGAGAAAATCAACAACGGCACAAACACTTGGATTGTCACTTATCCGCAGGCGTTGTTCGAAAAAATTCCCACGCAAAAAAAGCTGACTGAAAATACTTTAAAAGTCCAAAAAGGAAAAACTTATTCCTTGGATTTTATGAATGAATTGTTGCTTGAATATGGCTTTGAAAGACTTGATTTCGTTTATGAACCAGGACAATTTGCTATTCGAGGTGGAATTTTAGATGTGTTTTCATTTGCCAACGATCAACCTTTTCGCGTTGAATTTTTTGGCGATGAAGTGGATTCAATTCGCACGTTCGATCCAGTTGATCAACTTTCTGTAAACAACCACGATTTTTTCAATATCATTCCCAACGTTCAACGCCACTTAATGCAAGATGGTTTTGGTACTTTTTTGGATTTCGTTGGAAAACAAAGTACCGTTTGGATTTCTTCCAATCAGCTAATCGTAAATATGTTGTCGAAAGAATACGACAAAGCGGTGAAGATTTACGAAGGACTCAATCATACAATCAAACAAACAATTCCATCAGATTTATATACGCACAAAACAGAATGGCTTGAAAAATTAGAAGCTTTTTCAGTCGTTGAATGGGGGCCAGATTTTTCGTTTAAACCTTCTGTTGAAATTGCGTTTAAAGTTCAATCTCAACCAGCATTTAATAAGAATTTCGAATTGCTGAAAGAAGATTTGTCCGCAAGAAAAAAAGCTGGTTTCACTAATTTATTCTTCTCCAATCAACCGAAGCAAATAGAACGTTTGTATTCTATTTTTGAAGACATAGGCGCTGATGTGGAATTCATTTCCATGCCAATCGCGTTGCACGAAGGTTTCATCTTTCAAGATTTGAAATTGGTTTGTTACACGGATCATCAAATCTTTGAGCGTTACCACCGTTTCAAGCTCAAAGAAGGTTTTTCGCAAGCCAAACAAGCGTTGACTTTGAAGGAAATTTACAACCTTCAAAAAGGCGATTACGTGACGCACATCGATCACGGAGTTGGACAATTTTCTGGTTTACAAACGATTGATGTCAATGGAAAACCGCAAGAAGCGATTCGCTTGATTTACAAAGATGGCGACGTTTTGTATGTGAGTATTCACTCTTTGCACCGAATTTCAAAGTTCACTGGAAAAGAAGGTACTGCGCCCAAAATGAATAAATTAGGAACGCAAACTTGGACAACGCTTAAAAATAAAACCAAATCGAAAATCAAAGAAATTGCCTTTGATTTGATACAACTTTACGCCAAACGAAAATCTCAACCAGGTTTTGCATTTATGCCTGATACTTATTTGCAAAATGAGTTGGAAGCGTCTTTTATGTATGAAGATACGCCCGACCAGTTGAAAACCACCCAAGCAATCAAGGAAGACATGGAATCGCCTACTCCGATGGATCGTTTGGTTTGTGGAGATGTTGGTTTTGGGAAAACAGAATTGGCGATTCGCGCAGCTTTCAAAGCGGTGACAGATAGTAAGCAAGTAGCTATTTTAGTTCCAACGACGATTTTGTCGCACCAACACTACAGAAGTTTTAGCGAGCGATTGAAAGATTTTCCTGTGACTGTGGATTACATCAATCGTTTCAAAAGCGCTAAACAAGTCACTGAAACTTTGAGAAAAGTAGCAGCAGGTGAAATTGATATTTTGGTTGGGACGCATAAAATTGTGGGAGAAAAAGTCAAATTCAAAGATTTGGGATTGATGATTATTGACGAAGAACAAAAATTCGGTGTCGCAGTAAAAGACAAATTGAAAACATTGAAAGCGACTGTCGATACTTTGACATTAACAGCCACTCCAATTCCAAGAACCCTACAATTTTCACTCATGGGCGCGCGTGATTTGAGTATCATCAATACGCCACCGCCGAATCGTCAACCCGTTTTGACTGAAGTGATTCAGTTCAACGAAGAAGCGATTCGAGATGCTATTGCGTATGAAGTAAGTCGAGGCGGACAAGTTTATTTTGTGCACAATCGTTTGCAAAATATCAAGGAAGTTTCTGGAATGATTCAACGCTTGTGTCCTGGCGTTCGCGTGGGAATTGGTCACGGACAAATGGACGGAAAACAGTTGGAGAAAATCATGATGGATTTCATCCAAGGAGAATACGATGTATTGTTGGCAACGACGATTATCGAGTCTGGAATTGATATTTCGAATGCCAATACGATGATTATCAATAATGCGCAGAATTTCGGATTGAGTGATTTACACCAATTGCGTGGTCGCGTTGGACGTTCGAATAAAAAAGCATTTTGTTATTTGATTGCGCCGAAATACCACGAAATGACTTCCGAAGCCAGAAAACGATTGGAAGCTTTGGTTCAATTCTCAGATTTGGGTTCAGGTTTCAACATTGCGATGAAAGATTTGGACATTCGCGGTGCAGGAAATTTATTGGGTGGCGAACAAAGTGGATTCATTGCAGACATTGGTTTTGAGATGTATCAAAAAATCTTGAACGAAGCGATGGAAGAATTGCGCGAGTCAGAATTCAAAGATTTGTTTGCGGAAAGAAATACAGATCAGTTTATCACTTTCGTCAAAGATTGTGTGATTGAAACTGATTTAGAAATCAGAATTCCAGATGATTATGTGAACAATGTCGCTGAACGTTTGAGTTTGTATCAAAAACTAGATAGTTTAGAAAACAAAGATGCATTAGACAAATACGGACAAACCTTAATTGATCGTTTTGGACCGTTGCCACGAGCGGTGAAAGAACTTTTCAGATCTTTTGAATTGCGTTGGTTAGCGCAAGATTTGGGAATTGAAAGATTGGTGATGAAATCCGGTTCCATGGTTTGTTATTTCATTTCAAATCCGCAGTCGCCGTTTTACGATTCAGGGATTTTCCAACATGTGTTGAAATTCGTTCAAAGCAATCCAAAAGATTGTAAATTGAGTGAGAAAAATGAAAAATTGAGGTTGTTGTATAGTCACGTGATGACAATTGATCAGGCGGTGAAACGATTGAATGAAATTGTGGACTGAAATAAAATATTAATTTTAAGAACTTAAAACAAAAATAAATTCATGAAAAAACTTTTCGCAATTACAATCCTTTTAGTTGGATTTCAAACAGTTTCATTTGCACAAAAACAAAAGGTTACCCTAGAGGAAGATACCATTAAAGTGAATGGAGTCTCATACGCCATTTTAGATAAAAGTGCTGGTTTAGGATTTGATTTCAAAGTAAAATCATTGGATGGAAAAGATTTATTTTTCTTGAAATTTCTAGATTTCAATAATCCAAGTAGAATCACTAGTGGAAATCCAAAGGGCCGTGTGACCTATTTTGAAGCGACATTCTTCAATGATGGAAAAAAATGTGAAGTTGATGCCACAGGCGGAAAAAAATCTGTCGCTAAAATGATTGTTGAAAATGAATTGATTCTGAACAATGCTGTGAACGAACAAGCTGAAAACACATTCGTGTTAATCAACGGAATGAAATTTTCCGAAGAACGCAACAGCATGAACAACGGAAATGTAATCATCATCCAAAGATAAAATCATTCAAAGGGCTATTTGAGTTTTTTCATTTAGCCCTTTTTCCCCCATTCCTATTCCCTGAATCCCACTGCCTAATTGCCTAATCCCTTATCTCAACACATTCATCCCACCATCAACCGCCAAAACTTGTCCGGTAATCCAGCTTGATTTTTCTGATAACAAGAAAGTTACTGCATCAGCCAATTCAGTCGCAGTTCCAACTTTGCGCATAGGATTTCTTTTTTGTGAAGCTTCGATTTTTTCAGGTGAATTCAATAGTTTTTCTCCCAATGGCGTATCGGTCAATGAAGGTGCAATGCAATTGACGCGAATCATTGTTGCGTATTCTGCAGCCAAAGCTTTGGTCAATCCTTCAATCGCTCCTTTTGCCATCGAAATTGATGCATGAAAGGGCATTCCGACAGCAACTGCAACGGTGCTCATCAAAACAATACTTGCAGAATCACTGCTTTTTAAATTGGGCAAAAAAGCTTGAATAAACGCAATCGCACCCAAACTATTGATTTGATAATCACGCAGGAAATCAGCTTCACTCAAACGGTGAAAAGGTTTCAAATTGATTGTACCTGGAAAGTAGACCAAACCGTCAATCGTTCCTTCGATTTTAGGAAAAGCATTGAAATCGTACTTTTCGACGGTGTAAAATTCATCGTAATCAAAGTTTTCTGTTTTGGTGGAAATTCCAATCACTTTGTGACCAGCTGCTTGTAGTTGTTTAGCACTTTCTTGTGCCATTTTACTTGATGCGCCTGCAAATAAATATGTTTTCATCGTTTCGATATTTTGTTGTTTGTGATTGTTCGCTGTAAATTACATTTGAATCGATTGATTTCAGACGAACGCGTTTTGGCATGTTTGGTCTTGCAATTTTCGACTCTTTTGCGCCACAATTTGTAACTGCTAAATTTCAAATTCTTTTTCATCAGCGCTTTGACATCCGCCTCTTTCAAGCCAAATTGATATTCAATCGCATCGAAAGGTGTTCGGTCTTCCCAAGCCATTTCGATGATTCGATCAATGTCCATTTCAGACAATTCCGACTGCTCATCTTCTTCAGTTTGCAAATTCATATATGCCATCGGAGAAGGCAAATCGCTGTAATAACAATATAAATCTTCGCTCATTTTAAAATCGTTGTCTAAGTAAAATGACAATTAAAATCCTAAATTGTTTACATTTTCGACCAAATATAAATCCTTACTTTTGTAGAAATATTTCGCGATGACAACGGTGCACTACAAAAATCTGGGATTGATTGATTACAAAGAAGCTTGGGATTTGCAAGAACAAATTTTTGCTGAAAACATTCAACGTAAAATCAATCTTCGCAATGGTGTAGAAACGCTTCCGACGGAAAATCAAGTGCTTTTTTGTCAGCATCCGCATGTGTACACACTTGGAAAAAGTGGTTCTTTGGACAATTTATTGTTAGACGAAAAAGGGCTGAAAAGCAATCACGCGACATTTTATAAAATCAATCGTGGTGGAGATATCACGTATCACGGACCAGGACAATTGGTGGTTTATCCGATTTTGGATTTGGATTATTTTTTCACCGATATCCACAAATATTTACGATTTTTAGAAGAAGCAGTCATTCTCACTTTGGCTGAATACGGAATTGTTGGCGATCGCTATGAAGGCTATACTGGAGTTTGGATTGAACCAGATGGAGAAAATGCCCGAAAAATCTGCGCGATGGGCGTAAAATGCTCGCGTTGGGTCACTATGCACGGCATCGGATTTAATGTAAATAGTGATTTATCGTATTTTAATCACATAGTTCCTTGCGGAATTGATGATAAAGCTGTAACTTCCATGCAGAAAGAATTGGGTGTGGCTTTGGATTTTGAAGAAGTTGCAACCGTTTTTAAAGAAAAGTTAGCGCAACAATTTAATTTTCAATATGTCTAAAAATCAATCCAAACTACGCAAATTGATTCGTAAATTTATCCGAATCACCCTTTTTACTTTGCTTTTTCTCGTGATTTCTGCGAATTTATTCATCATTCTTTCTGGAAGATTTTATTTGTATAAAGGTATCGCTAGCACATATTTAAAAGGAAAAACGGGTCCAGGGATTTACGACAAAGACGTATTTGCGTATTCGACCATCAAACATTCCGATGAGGTTTTCAAATGGAAAGAAGCAAAACCGCGCTTTTCATTGACTTCAGACGAAACGAAATTCATGGAAAATTTGCAAACTTCTTCGTTTCTAGTTTTTCAAGGTGATTCATTGATTTTTGAAAAATATTGGGGCGAACACCAAAAAGAAACGGTTTCAAACTGCTTTTCTGCAACCAAAACTTTTGTCTCTTTATTGGTCGGAATTGCCATTGAAGAAGGAAAAATCAAAAGTTTGGACGAACCTGTTGGAACGTATATTCCTGAATTTAAAGAAGGCGAGAAAAGTAAAATTACGGTCAGACATTTATTGCTAATGTCATCGGGATTAGATTGGGAAGAAAGTGGCAAAAATCCTTTGTCAGACAATGCTGAATCTTATTACGGAACTGATTTATATGGACTAGTAACAAGCCAAAAAGCGATTGAAAAACCAGGTGTGAGATTCAACTACCAAAGTGGAAATTCACAATTGTTAGGTTTCATCATTGAGAAAGCGACTGGTGCTGATTTATCGGATTACGCTTACAACAAAATTTGGTCAAAAATTGGAACAGAACACGATGCTTATTGGAGTTTAGACAAGGAAAATGGTGCAGAAAAAGCATTTTGCTGCTTGTATGGAACTTCCAGGGATTTTGGTCGTTTGGGGAAAATGATTTTGCAAGAAGGAAAATGGAATGGCAAACAAATTGTGCCGCTTTGGTACATGAAGGAAATGGTCAAAACGCCAGCCATGAAAACCAATGAAGGTGTTCCAAATTATAGATATGGATTGCACATTTGGACTTTCACAGGAGGTGCAACGCCAGTTTATTATTGCCGTGGAATTTTAGGTCAGTACATTTTATCGATTCCTTCCAAAAACTTAGTGATTGTGCGCACAGGTTCTAAAAGAACGCCAGATTTCGTTTTGCCTGAAAAAATGAAAACCGATCCAGTTTATTTGAAAAAATACGAACGCATTTTAGGACATCCAACAGATATTATTCGCTACATTTCGATCGGGAAGAGAATGGCAAAATGATTGAATTATCTTCAACATTATTCATTTTGATTATCAGATTATCCTTGTAAATTTGCACTTTATTTGAAATAAATTCAAAATGCGCGAAGAATTATTAGGTCCAAAAGTAGAGAATGTAGCTGTTGCAGTTGTACAGCAAATGGGGGAAGACAATCATCCCATATACAATACTTATTTGATCAATCTTCGAGACGATATCATGGAAGGAATCATCATCACAAGCAATGGTTATGGTGAAAATGTGGCGACTGGCGAGAAAATAAAAACTTCTATGTTGCGTCATTGCATGGAAATCCTTTTGCCCAATGAAGCAGCTCGCGTCGAACCAATTATGGAAGAAGTTTTTGGATTGACCAACGAATACTGGGTGAGTTTTTGGGTCAACGATACGATGTACGACAAAAAATTCATTTTTCTTCCTGAGACAATTCAAGAAAAAAACATGAAATTGATTCCAATTTTGGGACTTAAAGGCATCATCATCCAATGATTCGATTCACCATAATCCTCGCATTATCTATCTTCTTTTTGGAAGGTTGTTATGTCCGCACCAAGAAATTTTGGGCGCGTGAAGAAACGAAAATGCAAACTTGCAGACAAAATTGGACTTACCAAGATTTGAGTCAACCAACAAATGTCAAGATTTTACTTTTTAGAAATCGTTTGGTTTTTGACCGCGTTTATCCAGCTTTCATCATTGGAATCAACGACCAAAAAGACACGGTTGCTTTTATCGACAAAGATTATGAAGGTGTTTTTGAGGTAAATTCCACCGTAAAAGTCGCGCCTGCAACTTGGACACCAATTGAAAAAGTCGAATTAGATCCCGTGTTTTCGGTTTATCCAAAATCAAAGGTAAATGATTTTCATTGTGCGGTGAAAGTGGTTTATTATGGAAAGTTTTCTGATAAATAATATTGCAGTTTTATCCATTTTTCATCTTTTAATTCGAGAGAATTGAAAGATTGGACGATTTCAAATTAAATTTTCTTAAAAATCATTTTCCAATTCAAAAAATCCTACTTTTGCACTTTAACCATTTGGTTAAACTTTTTGATTAATATGAAAATTCTTAATTCTAACACAGAAGAAAAAATCATGGAGGCTGCCAAAGAAGTCTTTATGAAATATGGTTTGTATGGTGCAAGAATGCAAGATATTGCTGATTCAGCAGGCATAAACAAAGCGTTGCTACATTATTATTTTAGAAACAAGGAAAAGCTTTTCGACCAAGTTTTTGAAGGAGCGCTTTCAAAGTATTTTGAAAATATGTGGATTTTTTCTGACAAATCAATTCCCGTAAAAGAGCGCGTGTTGACTTATGTGGAAAAGATTATCGATTTCTTATCTGAATATCCGCAAATGTCGATGTTCATTATCAAGGAAATAAGTATCAATCCTGAACTTTTCCGGGAAAAAGTGATGTCTTTGAAAAAAGACAAAACATCCAATTTATTGGCTGCATTGAACGAAGGAATCGAAAACAATGAAATCGCTCCGATTGAGCCGATAGTTTTTATGATTAATCTTCACTCTTTGTGTGCGTATCCTTTTTTGGCGTCACCGATTTTCAAAGCGATTGTCAACAGCAATGAGATGGATTGGGAAGATACCCAAAATCAAAAATTAAAACAATCAGTCAAAGAATTTGTCGAATTTAAACTAAGTAAAAACACCAATTAAAAATGAAAAAAATCATCATTCTATTGATTTTGTCAGGAGGTTTTGTCCATGCGCAAGAGGCGAGTATCCCTTTGGATTCTTGTATCAAATGGGCGAAACAAAACTATCCGCTGATCAAACAAAACAATTTATTATCGGAAAATTCTGCGAATAATTTGCGCTCCATCAATGAAAATTGGTATCCAAAAATGTCTTTTTTAGTGCGAGCAACTTATCAAACAGAAGTTGTAGCGTTTAATTTGCCTGGAACAAATTACAATTTTCCACATGATGCTTATTTGTCGAATGTAAGTCTGGAGCAAACGCTTTACGACGGTGGACAAACAGCCCAACAAAAGAAAATCGAAAGACTCAATGCTGATTTCGAAATTCAAAAAAATGAAGTCGAATTGTACAAATTGATTGAGCGTATAAGTCAATTGTATGTCAATATTTTACTCACTAGAGAAAATCTTAAAATTTTGAATACTTACAAAAATGACCTCAACAACAAGCGTAAAAATTTGGCTGCTTCGTTGGTGAATGGACTGGCCTTGCAAAGTAATTTAGATGAATTGGATGCAGAATCTCTGAAAACAGATCAATCTATTATTGAAGCTACAGAAAATTTAAATGGATTGTATGAAGCTTTGACGACTTTTATCGCAAAACCTCTGAATGACAATTCAGTGCTGACATTGTTGCCAGTTGGCGGAATTGTGAAACAAGTAAATATCGCTCGACCTGAAATGAAAATGTTGACTATTCAGCAAGAATTGTTGGGTTCAAGATATCAATTGACAAACAAAATGGCTTTGCCTAAAGTTTCGATGAATGTCGGCGCAAATTACGGGCGTCCGGGTCCAAATTTCATCAATCAAAACTTGCGTTTTTTCGGAGATGCTTCTTTGAGTTTGAAATGGAATATCAGTTCTCTATATGGTTTGAGCAAAGAAAAAACAAAGTACAATTTAAACAATCAAATGATTGATTTACAGCGAGAATTATTTCTTTTCAATGTGAAAAACACGATGATTTCTCAAGAGGCACAAATCAGAGCGTTGGAAGAAATGATTTCTAAAGACAAACAAATCATCGAAAAAAGACACAATGTAACTGTTACAGCCGCCACTCAATTGGAAAATGGAAAAATTACAGTGACAGATTATTTGACTCAACTCAATGCAGAAATGCAAGCGACTTTGAATCAAAAGATACATGAAGTGAAGTTAATGAACGCTATGACTTCATACAATACCACGCGAGGCGTGAATCAATTTTAATCAAATTTTTTAAAAAATAATCAAACGAAATCATGGAAAAAGAACCAAAAAAGAACAAAAAAGTCAAAATTTTTGCAGGAATTGCAGGTGTTCTATTGACTATTGGTGTTGTCTATTTTATCCTAGGCGCCAATTATGAATCAACAGACAATGCGCAATTAGACGCTGATATTGTACCAATTAAATCGAGCGTTTCAGGTTACATCAAATCAATTCATTTCAAAGACAATCAATTCATTAAAAAAGGAGAATTGCTTTTCACCATCGATGATACAGATTTAAGAACACGTGTTGCTCAAGCGGAAGCTGCCTTGGAAAATGCCAAAGCAAATTTAATTTCAGTGAGAAGTAGTGCCAAAGCGACAAGCCAAAATGCAGATGCGGCAGTTTTATCCTCTTCCTCAAACGAAGAAAATATCAACGCTGCGAAAGCACGATTGACAAGAGCGCAAGAAGATTTCAAACGCATTAAAAACATGTTGGACGCCAAAGCGGCAACGCAATCACAATACGACAATGCGAAGGCAGAATTAGATATTGCATCAGCACAATATGCAGGCACAATTAATCAATTCAAATCATCTTCCGCATCTTCTTTAGGCGTTCGTTCGCAAGCAGAAGCGCAAAGTGCGATGATTTCATTGGCTCAAGCATTGGTAAAACAGCGTGAAGCGGAATTGATTTTAGCACAAACGCAATTGGATTACGCAACCGTTGAAGCTCCATGCGATGGAATTGTCTCTCGTAGAGCTGTTGAAGAAGGTCAATACATCACGATTGGTCAACCTTTGTGTTCAGCGATCGACAATACGCAATTGTGGATTACAGCCAATTTCAAAGAAACACAAGTGAGTAAAATTCATCCAGGTCAATCGGTGGAAATCAAAATCGATGCGTATCCAAACATGAAGATTAAAGGTAAAGTTCAATCGTACATCGGTGCGACAGGCGCAAAATTTTCGCTGCTTCCTCCAGACAATTCAACTGGAAATTTTGTGAAAATTGTACAACGTGTGCCGATTCGAATCGACATCACCAATCTTTCTGAAACTGATAGAAAAGTGTTGTTTCCTGGTTTGAGTGCATTTGTAGAAGTTAAAATCAAGTAAAATTTTGGAAGTTACACTTCAAAAGCCAGCAGCAATCGAGTATCCAACGGGTGCTACCAAATGGATTCTGATTATCACAGCGATTAGTTGTGCGATATTGGAATTGATTGACACCACGATTGTAAATGTTTCCCTTCGAGAAATCAGCGGAAGTATTGGCGCCACAACCACTGAAATTGCTTGGGTTGTTACTGCCTACGCGATTTCGAACGTAATTATCATTCCGCTCACGAGTATGCTTTCAGACTTTTTCGGTCGCAAAGTGTATTTTACTTCTTCAGTGATTATTTTCACTTTTGCCTCTTTAATGTGCGGATTTTCGACCAATTTATGGACCTTGGTTTTTTGGCGATTCGTGCAAGGATTAGGCGGTGGTGGATTATTATCTACAGCACAAACGATCATTATTGGCTGTTTTCCGCCCAACAAAATCAGCACGGCAAATGCGATTTTCGGAATGGGAATTATTCTCGGACCAACCTTTGGACCTACTTTAGGAGGATTTATCACCGATAATTTTTCTTGGCACTGGGTGTTTTTCGTAAATATTCCGATTGGAATTGTGGCTGCGATTTTATCGTGGACTTATGTTACAGATAGAATAGGAGCGACCAAACCGCGAAAGATTGATTGGTGGGGAATCTTGTTTTTGGTCCTTTCCATCGGTTCATTGCAATATGTTTTGGAAGAAGGAACTGCCAAAGATTGGTTTGAAAGCAATGAAATAATCGCTTTGACACTTGTTTTTGTATTTGGAATTATTGCGTTTATTTACAGGGAATTATCCATTGATTATCCAGCGGTTAATATTCGCTTATACAAAAGTTACAATCTCGTGATGGGAAGTTTGATGAACTTCATGTTGGGATTAATGCTTTTCGGTTCTGTTTTTGTTTTTCCGTTATTTGTGCAGATTTCTTTGGGTTGGACGGCAACACAAACTGGCGTTTTCATGATTCCTGGAGCGATTTTCACTGCTTTTGCCATGCCAATGGTTGGCGCGATGCTAGGAAAAGGAGCGAATCCGAAAAAAATAATCATTTCAGGTGTACTTATGACTTTTGTTTTCTTGATGATGTTGGCGTTTTCATCGCCAGATTCGAGCGAAGGCAATTTCTATTTTCCATTTGTTTTGCGGGGATTTGGAATGGCGTTTATGATGTCACCGATTTTATCATTGGCAGTAAATGGTTTGAGCGGAAAAGACATGACACAGGCCGTTGGATTGGCCAATATGATTCGTCAATTGGGTGGTTCTGTTGGAATTGCTTTGATTAATGTGTTTTTGACGCAGAAAAATGCTGAAATCCGTGGTTCGATGATTGGATATGTCAATCAATATGACAATATAAGTTCAGATAGAATTGCTGGATTGACGCAAAATTTTCTTTCGAAAGGTTACAGCGCCGGAGATGCTGAAATACTTGCTTACAAAACAATGGAAGGATTGGTTTTCAAACAACAAGCATTGGTAAGTTACAATCAAGCATTTTTCATGGTTGGATGTTTGATTTTGTGCTGTATCCCGATTGTGTTATTAATTAGATACAAAAAAAGCGAAAAAGCTGGAATGATTTCAGATCATTGATTTTTAATTAGTTTATCAGAAAAAGCTATTTCAAGTTATTTTGGAGTAGCTTTTTTTATGTGAACTAAATCGTTTTTCAATTTATTAGGCACAAAAAAACCTGAAAAGAGTTCATAAAAAACAACATTGATCCTTTGTTTTTTGAGGTAGAAACTCTTTTCAGGTACCTGCAAGGGAAAATAAAACCTAAGTCGCACAATCGTTATTGTCTCGACTTAAAATATAGACGTGATTTTAAATTTAAAGGTTGGCAGCAAACATAATTTTTTTGAACTTATTTATTCTTTTGCTTTTCGAGTTCTCTATCTACAATTTCCATTTCTTCGTAAAACGCTTCACCATAAGCTCTAACGATGGGCTCTTTAAGAAATTTATAGACTTTGACATTCAAATTTTCTCCGCATGCACAAGCTGGTGCGCAAATCTTCCATTCGTTGTAATTCAACGCTTCAAACTGTGCATATTTCTGAGCTCTAATTGGATATAAATGACAAGAGATTGGTTTTTTGAAACATGTTTTTCCATCTTTGTGCGCTTGTTCGATAGCACATTTGGTAATTCCTTTTTCATCGAAAAAAACAAACGCACATTCAGCGCCATTAACTAACGTTGTAACTGGATCATTGTCCCAATCCATGTAAAAAACGCCTGTTTTATCAACTTCTGCGATACCTTCTGGTCTCATATATGGTTTGATAAATTCCAAATCATCTTCCAATATGGCGATTTCTTCTTCTGTGATTGGTGCTCCAGCATCGCCTTCAATACAACATGCACCTTTACATGCGTTTAAATCACAAACGAATTTTTTTTCAAATAAATCTAAAGAAACGACTTTGTCTTGTATTTCTATTAACATGAATTGGAATTTTGGCAAAGGTAAGCAAAAAAAATAGCCACTCTATTGAAGTGGCTATTGATCTAAAATTTTAAATTTTTATTATTTTCTAATCAAATGTAAAAATCCGTGACCTTCTAACACTTGATTATTGTATCCTGAAATTTTGTACTCGATGAAATAAACACCTTCACTTACTTCATTTCCGTTTGATTTTCCATCCCACGCAGGAGTAGGATTGATTCCACTTCCTGAGAACATGACATCTCCCCAACGATTAAAAATAGTAAATTCAACATTCAACGCATTTGTTGTTGTTAAAAAATAAGTTTCATTGGCCTTGTTTCCATCTCCATCTGGTGTAAACACATTTGGAATTTCCACAGTTGGAATAGGATACATACATGTTCCATCATTCACTTGAGCATTTGGATTGTAATTAATTGCAATCGGATCTGTACAGCCGCAAACTGCGATTGAAACATTTACAAAAGCTGTATCACTACAACCATTGGCACTTGCAATCAATCTGATAACTGAATTCGCGGTATAAGTTTGAGTTTGAGAGCCCAAATCATTTACGTTTGCTGTTTGTCCATTTCCAAAATCCCAAGCATAAGAAGTTGAATTTTGGCTGTTATTGGTAAAAGTTACTGTCAATGGTGTGCAACCTGAAGATGCACTTGGAGAAAAATTCGCAATTGGAGCTAAATCTTGGTTCAATAAAATACTGTCATTTACTACGCAAACATTATCTGTAATTGTAAAGTAATACCAACCTGCAGATAAGTTTTGAAAAACCGATGCATTGATTGAGTTTGTACTGTTTGCGCCAGGTCCAACCCAATTGTAGATAGGTGTTCCTGAAAATCCAGAAGCAAAACCAACAACTGTTCCAGTTGGATTACAAGCAGAAGCTGGATATTGCTGCATAGAATCTATTGCTAAAGTTTGGTTCAATGTAATCGTTACAGTATCGGTCATTTGAAAACCACATAAGTCTGTTGCTGTTACAATGTAATTCGTGGGTCCGTTTATTGAAACATCACCATATGCAGGACTTCCAGTTTGACCGTTACTCCATGTGTAAGTATATGGTGCAAAACCTCCACTTGCAGCTGCCGTCATTTGAATCGAATCATTGGCGCAAAGTGCTGTTGGATCATTTTCATTGATGGTAATATTAGGTTTGTCTAAGATGTAAACCGTACCTTCTGAAACCAATGTATCTCCACAAATATTTACAATATAAACAGTAATAGTTACCGATTCTGGACCTTCTGTCAATCCATCTTGAACAGGTGTAAGTGTAATAATTACGGTATCTTGTCCTGGTAAAAATGTTACTGGATTTATCAAATTGTTGTAATCAGTTCCTTCAATAGCATTTCCAGTAATGTCATAATTAACAACCAATGTATCGGTCATTTGAGATTCTGGTCTCGTGAAAATAAAATTCGCATCTGTACATCCTTCTATTACTGTTGAATCTCCAGTTACTGTGGCAACACTTACATTTACCGCATCAGAAGTAAAAGAACCTGATTGTAAAAGTACCCATGAATCAAAAGCTGAATCGCCACCATCGGCAACTGCGAATTTGAAGTGATAACTTTCACCACAAACAACTGTAAAAGTAATATTCATTAAAACAGTCATTCCATCTGCTTGAAAATCACCTCCAGGAGCTCCGTTGAAATAAACATTGTTTGCTGCCCAGTTTGGATCTAAATTTGAACAGTTTGTAACAAAACCATTGGCTCCAACTGTACCGTTATTTACCGTGTTAATTGAAATTGGAATATTTGTTCCAGGAACCAATGCCAAGTTTGTATTGTTATATGTTCCTCCACCTGCAGTTAAAGCTGTTACAAAGAATCCGAAAACGTCATTTACTGATCCACAAACATATTCGTTGTATTCCTCACTACCAAACAAGAAATTAAAACTTACAGTATTTCCAGCAGGAATGAAATCAAACTCTAATTTTCCAACATCAAAAGTTGAGAAACCTGCAATAGCATCTAATTCTGGGTCGTTCGATAAAGCACCACCGGTAAATGCATTTGTACTACTTCCTGAGTTATTTGGTCCTGCTAAACCAGAAACTGCACCACTCGCCATTACTAAACCTGATGAAAAAGGAATTTGTGTTCCAGTGTAATTAAAACTTCCTATTTGATTTCCTGAATAACTTGTAAGTCCATTGTATGTTACATTTGAGACTTGTACTCCTGGACCGATCAATACATTTTGAACATATTGTGCAGGAGTCATTGTACTTGAAACAGTTACTTGTGCATTTACATTCGAAAAAATGTATAAAAAACCAATTAAAAGAAGTAATGATATTTTTTTCATATGATTTGTTTTTTTACAAGACTTTGAAACTCAATATTTGGTTGCACGTCTTGAATATTATTGCGAAATTAATGTAATTTTGACAATTGAAAAACTTGAATTCTAAATTTAAGTTTTATTGAACTATAAATTAGAAAATAATTCATTGTATAACATGGAAAACACGCAACATTTTATCCAAAATCACAAAGAGCAATTTTTAAATGA
The DNA here is from genome assembly GCA_947450325.1 of Flavobacteriia bacterium. Lineage (GTDB taxonomy): Bacteria > Bacteroidota > Bacteroidia > Flavobacteriales_D > Crocinitomicaceae > JAQVCM01. The sequence continues at coordinate 91,100 of CANFUT010000001.1, read as the reverse complement.
ATTGATTGATTTACTTAAAATCCCTTCCATTTCTGCAGATCCTGCATATGCCCAAAATGTGCATGATTGCGCGCAAAATGTCGCTAATCATTTGACATCTGCTGGTGCTGAAAATGTACAAATCTTTCAAACTGCTGGTTATCCAATTGTTTATGGGGAAAAAATCATCGACGCTTCATTGCCAACAGTTTTGGTATATGGACATTATGATGTGCAACCTGCTGATCCAATCGAATTGTGGCATAGTCCTGCGTTTGAACCAGTAATCAAAACAACAGCAATACATCCTGAAGGAGCCATTTTTGCGCGCGGTGCTTGTGATGACAAAGGACAAATGTTTATGCATGTCAAAGCTTTTGAAGCCATGGTGAAATCGGGTGAATTGGCATGCAATGCCAAATTCATGATCGAAGGAGAAGAAGAAGTAGGAAGTGCCAATTTGGGAATTTTTGTTGCTGAACACAAAGAATTATTAAAAGCAGATATCATTTTGGTTTCTGATACTGGAATGTTGTCAAATGATACGCCTTCTATCACGACTGGTTTGCGTGGATTGAGTTATGTAGAAGTGGAAGTTACGGGACCAAACCGTGATTTACATTCCGGATTATATGGCGGTTGCGTGGCCAATCCAATCAATGTATTGACCAAAATGATTGCTTCTTTGCATGATGAAAATAATCACATTACCATTCCAGGATTTTACGATAAAGTGTTAGAACTTTCTCAAGCTGAACGTGATGAAATGGCCAAAGCACCTTTCAGTCATGAAAAATATTGCGAAGCTTTAGACATTGACAACGTTTATGGTGAAACGGGATATTCTACGCCAGAACGTGGTTCAATTCGTCCAACTTTGGATGTGAATGGAATTTGGGGCGGATACACTGGCGAAGGCGCAAAAACAGTAATCGCTTCCAAAGCATATGCGAAAATCTCCATGCGATTGGTTCCTCATCAATTGCCTGATGAAATCACAGAACTTTTCCAAAAACATTTTGAATCGCTTGCACCTGCAGGAACGCGAGTTGTTGTAACTCCGCACCATGGTGGTGATCCTGTGGTTACTCCAATCGATTCTATCGGTTATCAAGCAGCAAGTATGGCTTACGAAACGACTTTCGGGAAAAAACCAATTCCTGTGCGAAGTGGGGGAAGTATTCCAATCGTGGCTCTGTTTGAAAAAGAATTGGGGTTGAAAACAGTGATGATGGGATTTGGTTTGGATTCTGATGCCATTCACTCACCTAATGAACATTATGGTTTATTCAATTTCTACAAAGGCATTGAAACGATTCCATATTTCTACAAACATTTTGCTGAATTATCTAAATAATTTTACCCGATGAAAATAGTCAACTGGATTGCCATTTTTGTATTAATTTTCTCTTTACAAGGATGTTTTGAGTTTGAAAATGTCGATTTCAAAGGCATTGAAAGTGTGAAAATGCCCAAAATGGACGACAAAGAGATTTTGGTTGATTTGAGTTTCAAATTGGAAAACCCCAATAATTTCAACATCAAGTTGAAGCCATCACAGATTGATGTTTTTGTGTCTGACAAAAAAATGGGAACAGTCCATTTGGACAAGAAAATTGTTTTCAAGAAGAAAAAGGAAAATGTTTATAGTACCCAAATTAAAGTGAAATTGGAAGATGGTGCTTTCTTTTCACTTTTTAAATTGGTGACGAAAGATGAAATTCCAGTAAGATTCAAAGGCAAAATCAAAGGGTCAGTTTTTGGAATTTCGAAAAAAATCGACATCGACCAAGTCAAAAATTTCAGTGGCAAAGATTTGAATTTCTTGAAAAAACCATGATTCCAAATTTTCAGCTCGCAGCTAACGGTTTAGCGACAAATGCATTTACAGCGTTGAATATTACTGATTTCAACGCTGCTTGTTTCCATGTTCAAAACTTAAAATACGGAAGAATTTCAAATCCTTCAGATTTCAATTTGGTCTTGAGAGAAAACCAAGGAACATGCTCGTCAAAACATGGTTTATTGGCGCTTTTGGCAGAGGAAAATGCACAAAATGACATTCATTTGATGGTCGGTATTTTTTTGATGTCTGCTGAAACACATCCAGCGGTCGGACCGATTTTAGCTCAAAACGGTTTGAAATCCATCCCCGAAGCACACGCATATTTCCGTTACGATGGAAAGCGATATGATTTCACCGCCAAAGGCAAAAGCATTGAAACGATTGAGCCGTTCATCGTGCGTGAACAACGTTGCGAGCCCAATCAAATGATTGAATGGAAACCGATGATTCACAAACATTATTTGGAAGGCTGGCTCAAACGACAAAATTTTTCTTTTACACCTGAAGAAATTTGGGAAATTCGAGAAGCGTGTATTGCGGTTTTGTGAGGGAGAAATTAGACCAAAGTCATTAGAAATTAGACTTTTTGATTTTCTTTTATTTAAGAAATTTGATTTAATTTAAATTACCACTCTGACAACATTTATCACCTAAAATTGTCTTACCAATAAACATTCGCATGATTCGATTCCTTTTTCTCTGCATTTTTCTTCCTCATTGTTTGCTTTCACAAAAAGATACGATTTTCAACGTACAGGAATATTGGAAAATCAATCTTAACAATCAACGTAGTATCAACAAATCCGGTATGTATTCATTGTTGGGTTGGTCTTGTACAAACATCGTAGCGGGCACAATTGCTTCCACCCAAACAGAAGGTTCATCCCATTATTTTCATCAGATGAACGCAATGTGGAATACGGTGAATTTGGGTTTATCCATTGGAGGTTTGTTGCAAGAGCGAAAACTTAAAATTGAAAGTCTTCAGGATTTAAACATCAGACAAAAAAAACTGGAAAAAATATTTCTCATCAATGGAGGTTTAGATTTGGTTTACATGGGCGTTGGTACTGGATTGCTATTATCAAAAAATGAAACGGACACCAAGCAAGGTTACGGACAAAGTTTACTGCTACAAGGTGGATTTCTAATGCTTTTCGACGGAACGATGTACTTTTTGCATAAAAATAATCGGATCAAGGAAATTAAAAATATAGATTTTAAGATTGGATTTCAGTCAGTTGGAGTGAGGTATACTTTTTAGGAAATAGTGCTTAGGCATTAGGGAATATTGGGTTTTCGACTGTCAATTTTTCTAAAAATCTAACCATCCAATCATCCAACTATCTAAAATTTTACCATTTTTTCACATTTAATTTAATCTTCAATTGAAATAATTCATTTACTTTGCAATTCAAAGTGCTTTTAGCTATGGATCAAAAAGAAAAAGATTATTTGCAAGATTTAACGGAGATTCGTTCGATGATGGAAAAATCATCTCGATTTATTTCATTGAGTGGTTTGGCGGGTGTGTTCGCTGGATTTTTCGCTTTGGCGGGTTCGATTTCAGCATATTACATTCTTAAAAATTTCTACATCGCCATTTGGTATGAAAACGATATCATTCAATTATCGAAAGATTTGGTGTTGCACTTGTTTTTAGTGGCGATGGCAGTGTTGTTTTTATCGCTGTTTTTTGGATACTATTTCACCACCAAGAAAGCGAAGAAATTGGGTCATAAAACCTGGAATAAAACTTCACAATTGATGCTTATCAACTTAGCTATTCCATTGTTTGCTGGTGGTATTTTTTGTGTTTCACTGTTTCTGCATGGAAATCTAGGATTGATTGCACCCACAACTTTGATTTTCTATGGTTTAGCATTGGTAAATGGAAGTAAATTCACTTTGAATGATATTAAATATTTGGGCTATTGTGAAATGATCCTCGGTTTAATCGCCACTTTTTTCATCGGTTGGGGATTGTGGTTTTGGGCTTTCGGATTCGGAATTTTACACATTGTTTACGGAATCTCAATGTATTATAAATACGAACACAAACAATGAAAGATTTTATCAGTCAGCTTAATAAGTCCTTCGAAAGTAGGATCAGACTGGGTATCATGTCGGTCTTGATGGTCAATGAATCAATTGATTTTTTGAGCCTCAAGGAGATGTTAGATGCCAGCGATGGAAACATTGCCAGTCACGTTGCTGCACTCGAAAAAGCGGAATATTTGACCATCGAAAAGAAATTTGTAGGTAAAAAAACCAGTACGACCTACACAATTACTCCGCTAGGAAGAGAAGCATTTAATCAACATTTAAACGCCCTTGAACAACTTTTAAAACGCTAATATTTTTTTGAACTTACACTTTGAATTGCAAAGTGCTTTTAATTTTAACTAAAAATAAAAACCATGAAAAAGAAAACCATTTTATTATTCGTTTCGGTATTCGCTTACTGCTACTTATTTTACAATCAAGGAATTGGAATCAATTTTTTGATTTTTAATGTCGTTTTAGTTTTTGCATCCATTTCGATTGATTTTTCTTTGGTCAAGCGATTAAACTGGTTGCTCGTTGCAGCAGGTGCTTTGATTACCGCGACCAGTGCCTTCTTGTACGGCAATCTTTTGTCTGTCATCGGAAACGTGATTTCATTGCTTTTCTTGGCCTATGTGAGCTACAATCCAAAATCAACCTTGGTTTTTGCTTTTCTTCAATCCTCTTGGACTTTGATCAGCAGTATTTTCCTTCAAATTGAAAAACTATTTACGCCCAAACCTTTGAAAGAAGGAGAAACAGAGGAAACAAAATCTGAATTTACTTTTGCAGATTTGTTGAAATTCATCATTCCAATTGCAGTTTTAGTGACCTTGTTTTTGATTTACAAATATTCGAATCCTGTATTTTCGAAGTTCATTGATAACCTCAATTTGGATTTCATTTCATGGACTTTCGTAGGTTTTATGTTGGTTGGATTATACCTTTTATCTGTATTCTATTTTCCAGTCAACAGTCAGCGATTGGTTCATTTAGATGAATCGAGTTCCAATCAACTTTCAGGCGGAATTTTGCCGAATGAAAAAGGTATGTTCAAAGATTTATCCAAAGAAATGGGTGCTGCGATGATGACTTTTGGATTGTTGAATGTGTTGCTTTTGCTAGTAAATGTTTTGGATTTGAATTTCATTTTCAGTGGTCAAATGAAAAACATCACCAACTATTCGCAATACGTGCACCAAGGTATCAATAGTTCTATTTTCTCGGTAGTCATTGCGATCTTTGTGATGTTGTATTTCTTCCGCGGAAATTTGAATTATGTTGCCAAAAGTAAGCAACTGAAATTCATTGCACTTATATGGATTTTGTTGAATGCCATTTTATTAGCGACTTGTTTCCACAAAAATTTCTCTTACATCATGGATAGCGGTTTGACTTACAAAAGAATCGGTGTTTACTTTTATTTATTCGTGACGTTCATCGCTTTAGTTACCACTTTGTTTAAAATCACGACTTTCAAAAGCAATTGGTTTTTGATTCGATACAATGTTTGGTCCTTGTTTTTAGTGTTGGTTTTCAGTACTTTGTTCAATTGGGATAAATTGATTTTGGAGTACAATATAAAATACAAAGCTTCGATCGAGCGCGAATATTATCTATTTGAATTGGAAGAAGTTAGCTATGCGCATTTGTTGAATCACAGCGATAAAATGCCCCACAACGACAATTTTTATTTGATTGGTTTGTCTGAAGATTTATTCAATAAAATGCTCAAAGTGCGCATTGATAAATTCATGGAAAAACACCAACAAAAAGATTGGCGTTCCTGGAATCTAGAAGACGACCGTATCGTAAATGAAATTCTGAAAACTAGAAAATACTTCATGAAGCACCCGGTTTATTTTAATAATTAAACTACATTAAAATTTGAATTTCAGACTTCCCCCTTTGAGTTACGTCTTATCCTAGATATTGATGCGAATAAAGGGGGAAGATGATTTTGACATGTTTGTCAATAATGCGGATTACCTAAGAAAAAAAGGTGGAATTCTTCTCTCGACGCAATAAATTCAAACTTTTCCCTTACATTTGAAAGCAAACAATTTTACTGAAAAATTGAAATTTAAAATCACAAAAAAATGGCATTGATCAAAGCTTGTAGAGGAAAAAATCCAGTATTTGGAAACGATTGTTGGTTTGCAGAAAATGCAACAATTGTTGGCGATGTAAAAATGGGCGATCAATGTTCAGTTTGGTTTTCTGCCGTTGTTCGTGGTGATGTCAATTCTATCGAAATGGGCAACAAAGTCAATATCCAAGATGGCGCGGTGATTCACTGCACTTTTGAAAAAACCAAAACGATTTTAGGCAATAATGTTTCGATTGGTCACAACGCATTGGTACATGGTTGCACCGTAGAAGACAATGTGTTGATTGGTATGGGATCTATCGTGATGGACAATTGCTACATTGAATCCAATTGCATCATTGCAGCAGGTGCGATTTTACTTGAAGGAACCCGCGTTGAATCTTGGAGCATATACGCAGGAGTGCCAGCCAAAAAAGTGAAAACACTTTCTCCAGAATTGTTTGAAGGCGAAGTTCAACGCATTGCCAATAATTATGTGAAGTACGCCAGTTGGTTCAAAGACGAGGAATAAATTGAATCATTTTTGATTCAAAACCTGATATTTTCTCACCCAAATTACTATCAAAGGTGTCAAAATTGCTGTAGGCAACAACCATGAAATTACTCCAGGCAAAATCGTGTTGTTCACGACCAAAAACGCCGTTGCAGAAGCGATGTAACTTCCTGTCATTCTTTGGATATGCGTCGTCAACCAAAAATTTTCGACTTTCGATTTATTGCGAAAATTTTTAAAATCTTGTACCGCAAACATCCAGCAAATCCCACCAAAAACGAGCAATACAATTCCGAAAAAGTCCTCATGCATCAATATGTAACTTCCCAAACTAACAAAGCCAAGACCAAACAAAGTAATAGTGATTGCCAACGTCCAATCTGCAAAATGGATATCGGATATACTTTTGATTTTCAAATATCTTGTGCCTGACAAAAGCATGTAGGCTGTGAAAATTCCCACAATAAATAGGAAAATGTTTCCATGTAAAATAGCCATCACAAGCGATACCAAGGACGAAGTTAGCAAAGCAGAAAAGTAAACTTTACCTAACTTTTGATGTGTTTCATTTCCTTTTTTAGTGAAAAGAATAATAGAGCCAACGAACAAGGAAATACAACCTGTGATGATGTGAATGATTAGTAAAATCTTAAAATAGTCCATTTATCGCTTATTCTTTTGTTTCAAATATTCATTTAGTCGCTTTTCCAATAAACCAGGAGTTTGAGAGCGCATTTCATCTGTTTCATCTGGATATTTTTCTTGCGTCCAATCGTGAAATTGACCACCTTTGAGTTTGGAATCCTCAACATATTGACGGTAATAAATGGTTGAATCAAGAACCATTTTTTGAATTTGCTGATTCTTTACATAAAGCGTTATTTTCCAAGTTGGATATTGAATTTGTAATTTATCGAAATAAACGCTTTGGTCTTCTACTACAAACTGAACTGGATTTTTAGATGAAATAGTTTCTAAAATTTTGAATTTTCCTTTCAGATTTCGGTTATACATGATGTATTGTCCCATAAATCGTTCTCGGTCGTGATGGTAATTTACAAAATTTCTTTTCAACTCAAAATCAGGAGTTAGAAGTGAATCTAAACTGGTGCTATCGTAATCGTTCAAAAGCGAAATGAACTTTTCAGCGCATTTCAAATCACTTTGTGCATGCGAAACAAATTGGATGAAAGTAAACAGTGCAAAGAAAATTGATTTCAAAATCTGGGGATTAAATTTAACAAGACCAAGTTACAAATACTTTTGAACGATGTCCAAAAAGCCAAGCAATATTTAAACGTTTTAAAAATAGAAGATAAACGACCTATTTTCAATTATGCGGTGCCAGAGGTACCGAATATTAATAGCGATGTCACAATGATTATTCAATCATTGTGACATCGCGAAAGAGATAAATTGATTGTTTTTGGCGTGCGTTTTTGGGAGAAAACCATGACAAAAAATAATTCAAGTAAATCTCGTTTTACAACAAATTTTATTATTTCAACCCTAGTCGATCAATCCTATTCTCCATCACAATTTCTTTCATTTCATTTTCCAACATATCAAATTCTGGCTTTTCAACCGAGCGGATAATTTGTCCGTCTTTGAGCAAGTGAATTTCATCACATGTTGCACTCAAAGTAGAAAAAATATGAGATGAAATCAATACAACTTTTTCCAATTCTTTGAGTTTTTGGATAATTTCTGTGATAATAATATTGCTTTGAATATCAACGCCATTGAAAGGTTCGTCGAGGATGAAATAATCATTTTCCTGCAACAAAATCGCGGTAATTGCCAACTTCTTTTTCATTCCTGTTGAATAAGTCGAAGCATATTGATTCAAAGGCAAATCGAAGACGTTTCTTGCCTCAATGTCACCAAGATCGATTTCTCGGGCGTTGCAAAGCAATTGAATGTATTCTTTTCCAGTCAATTTTGGGAAGAAAAATGGATCTGTGAACAACAATCCCAAGTGGTTTTTCAGCGGAGTTTTGGTAGCTTGAATTTCGCCTTCAAAATCTTCTAATCCAGCAATGCATCTAAAAAGGGTGGTTTTTCCGGCGCCATTTTCGCCCACGATGCCATATACTTTTCCATGCTCAAATTGGATATTGATGTTATTCAATACTTGTTTATTTCCGAAGCTTTTACACAAATTTTTGATTTCGATCATGGCAAATATGGTTTCAGTTTTTGAATGGCTTTGAAGTAGAAATAAGGCGCAAAAATCAGCAACAAAGGCGGAAATGACAATCCGAGTGCGATGACAATGCCTTCTGGTAAATTCATTTCGCTTGGATAAGCAGCATATTTCGCTAAAATTACGGTAATGATTAACATGAATCCAATGAGCCAAGTTGCCAAAATGATCAAGTATTTTTCTGGATAAAATGAAACCAAAGTAGCGACAAATGGCAAACTCAACAGACTTGAAAAAAACAAGGCAATTTTAATTTTCGACAGTAAAAATTTTGTTGGTGAAACGATAAAATTCCAGACAAAAATTTCATTTTCTGGCGTTGTGTAGAATGTAAGTACAATCAAGAACACGATTGCCAATGCAAAAATCCCCAAGTTGAAGTTATTGACTGAAAGCGCGATAAATTCAATGAAACAAGCGCCGATTAACAATAAAATCGTTTTTCTAAACCCGACAATAAACTCAAAAGGTTTTTTGTAAAACGGAGTTGGTAAAGTGAAATTGAAATTTGTGCGAAAATTGCTCCAAGCAAAAAGCAAAGAAATGAAAAGCAGAATCACAGCAACTAGCAAGTTTTGCTTGTAAACCAAAAAAATCACAAACGGCAATGATGCCAAGGTATTTTCAATCGTTCGAACCGATTTGTATCGTTTTTCGGGAAAACAAAGTTGCAGGAAATCATTTCTTTTTTGCGCTGAAAGGGCAGAAGTGAAGGTCAAAGAAACAAAAGCAAACAAATAGGCTGCAAAACTTATTTGGTGAAAAAGGTATTCTGAAAACGCAATAAATCCGACTAAAATCAATAAAACACCCAAGACTGGATGAACCCCAAAATCCAAGAATTTCCGCGCGGCGATTTTGATTTGAATAGAAAAGTATGATTTCAAATTGTTTGTTTGATTGCTAAATATAGCGGTATTCGGGATGATGAGTAGATTGTTTAACAAAAATTAAATGAAAAATATTTTCCCATATTGGGAACTTTTAATATATTTGTTGAAAGGTTAAAGATTTGAGAATTCTTTCAAAAAAAATATTGCGTGATTTTTGGGAAAAACACGAAGATTGTGAGCAACAGTTGAAGTCGTGGTTTTTGGAATCTTCTAAAGCTAAATGGAAGAATCCAAATGAAATTAAAAAGAACTATCCTAGTGCGAGTATTTTGAATGATAATCGAGTTGTTTTTAATATTAAAGGGAATAACTATCGATTAATTGTAAAAATAAACTTTGATTATCAAATGATGTGGGTGAGATTTATTGGAACTCACGCTGAATACGATAGAGTAAATGCGAACGAAATTTAATTATATGAATATCAAGCCAATCAAAACAGAAAACGATTACAATCAAGCAATCGAAAAATTGGAAACGCTTTTTGATGCCAAAATAGGTACTGCTAAAGGTGACGAACTTGAATTGCTTGGAATTTTAATTGATCAGTATGAAAATGAACACTTTCCAATCGATTTACCCGATCCAATTGAAGCAATAAAATTTAGAATGGAACAAATGGGCTATAGTCAATCTGATCTCGCAAGCATAATTGGATTGAAAAGTCGTGCAAGTGAAATTCTAAGCAAAAAGAGAAAATTGACGCTAACGATGATTCGTCAACTGCACGAAAAATTGAATATTCCAACGGATGTTTTATTGCAAGTTTATTGATTTAAATCAGCATAAACGAATTTAAAAACTCCAAGGTAAAAACAATCGTATGTTTGACGAGCTATCTAAATACAATGAAAAAAATCATTTCTTTTTGACACCTGATGAAAATCTGAGACAAGTCTGCAATGCACCAAATGACAAAAGTGGGATTTATTTAATTTATACTTCAAAAGATGGAGATGAAGAACTTATTTATATTGGCATATCTGGAAAAGTTACAAAAGACGGTTCTTTGTTTATCCGCAAAGGTGGAATAAAGGATCGAATGATAAATGGACATCAATTTGGTAAAATTCCCCGAAAAATATCTTGGAAACGACAAATTAAAATTGAAAATATCGAGAAATTGCACATTTATTGGTATGTCACACACAATGATAAATTCACCGATTGTCCTAGGATTTTAGAAAATAGTTTGTTGAAAAAGCATTTCGAATTTTTTGGAAGATTGCCCAAATGGAATAAGGAATTTTAGGATTTCAAAAGGAAATCGAGAGCTTTTCACATTTTCCTGTATCCAAATTCCAATTTTCTCGTTCAAAGAAAAGAAACGTCAAAATCCATCGCTATGTTCAAGAAACTTTTTTTGGTAATCACTTTCCTTTTCGCATTGACATTATTGATAGATTCTTGCGCAACACAAAAGAATCACAAGCGCAAATGCAACGGACAAAAGGCGATCAAAACACCCATGGGAAATATGTAATACTATTTTTCATCCAAAATGCTGTATATTTCCTTATCGTGGCATTTTGAAATCAGCGTATTCCTCTTCGATTTTCGAATTGGTGTAATCTGGAATCCAGCCTGAAGTGTCAATAAAAATGCGGATTGCTTTCACAAAAGGATCTTTTTCTCCAGCGTCAAACCAATGTCTCGTTCCAGCAGGCACGGAAATCAAATCACCTTTTTCGCACAATAAATTGAAAATGGGTTCGCCTTCTAAATGAAACCAAAACAATCCTTTTCCGTCCACAAAAAAGCGAATTTCATCTTCTGAATGTGTGTGTTCTGCTAAAAATTTCTGGCGAATCGCTTCGTAATTTTCTGTCAAATGATTGATTGAAATCACATCTGCAGTTTCATAATCGCCTTTTTCCATGAAATGACGCAATTCATCTGCGTACGCATCTAAAATCACTTCTTGTGTTGCATCGTCTTCAAATTCAACTGAACAAGTCCACTGATCAAAGAAAATACCGCGTGATTCCATGAAAACACGAATGTGAATTGGATTTTCTAATTGTTTGTTTTCACTTGGAATGGAAAGTAGTGCCATGGATTCTATTTTATAATTGTTTGTTCAAAATCACTTGATAAAGTTAGTGATTTGCAGGCAATCGAAATCGTAATTATGTTGGTTTTTTTCCTGAGATTAATCAGTTAATTTATGACGAACTTCCAAAAGATATTCCAATGTTTCCAAATGTCTTTTCGCTTCAAAAAGATTTTTTCCCCAGGCGTAAGTTCCATGATTTCGGATCACAAAGCAATGGTTTCCAAAACGATCTTTCGATGCGCGCATCCAAGTAGCAAATTCCTGCATGTCTTGCGTATTCGGTAAAATTGGAATGGAAATTTTATTTTCATGCGTTGTTTGTCCGTCAAATCCTTTTTGAATTTCATATCCTTCAAAAGTGATTTCATCTTCAAATTTTTGCGACATCACGACAGAATAAACTGAATGACTGTGCAAAATCACTTGTGTTTCGGGAAACAAATCATACAAAACGCAATGAATCAATGTTTCTGCAGAAGGTTTGATTCCTTCAAATTCAGCAGTTGGATTTCCTTCAAAATCAACACACATGAAGTCTTCCGGTTGAAATTGAGATTTGTCAATTCCTGAACGAGAAACAAAAATCGTTTTTGAATCGGCTTCGGTTCTGAAAGAATAATTGGTTGATGTAGCTGGTGACCAACCTTTTTGGTGGTACGCTCGAATTGTTTCCGCTAATTGTTGATTCATTGTTTTCATCGGGGCAAAATTAATTCATTTTGAACAAATTCCGCATGAAAAAAGGGAAGTAAATCTGCATTTACTTCCCTTTTTCTGTAGTTGTAGGTTACAATTTCTAATCCATCAAAATCAATTTCGATGTTTTGATTTTATTTTCATTTCCGATTTTCACGAAATAAGCTCCAGCTCTTAAACTTGAAACGTCTAATTTTTGGATGTTTGATTCCATTTTTCCTGTGTAAACCAATTGTCCGTTGATTTCAAAAATTTGGACATTCATACCAGATAATCCTTCACTTTTTATCGTGATTTCGCCTTTACTTGGATTTGGCACGATATTGAAATTCAAAGTATTTTCTCCCAAACCTAAAGTAGAAAGTTCTGAATGAATTCCGTCCGTTTCGATGCTGTGATTGATGTTTCCACCATGTGTAGCTCCAGCTGCAATTGCGAAAGTAATCGTATCAACTTGAGGCATGTAAGGAACATCTAACAAAATTTGATATTCGCCATAAGGTAAATTTTCAAAGTTGTAATGTCCGTCTATGTCTGATTTGGTGTAATCAACAAATTCGCCACTGTTAACATCTCTCACTAAAACCACAGCATTAGGACAAGGCAAAGGCATAGATTTTTGGAAAGAAGAATCGATGTAAATTGTTCCACTTACAGAACCAGGTCCTGTTAATGAAACTGATGTTGAATTTAAATCTGTGCTATTGAAGAAGCAAGGCAATCCGATCAAATCAGCTGTTGTCCAAGTTGTTCCATTTGTGAAATATGATGGCATTGCTGAAGGGTTTAAAACCAAATCTGGCAAATATCGAATGTGGTAATTTCCACCAGGAATACTGTCTACTGAGTAAGTACCGTTTGTCACTGGAACCGTGTAAAGCGGATTGACAACAGTGGAATCTTGTGCTGCATCAAAAATTTGAATTACACCATCTTGTGCAGGATTTCCAGCAACAGCTAAATTTCCAGAAATAGTTGAGAAACTACCTTGTTCGTCTAAGAAAATAGCACTGTCAAAAACATCGTCAGCTACGTCGGCAATCACTAATTTGATTGTATAAGTATTTCCGGCAACTGCATAAAATTTCGCTTGTAGGGGAACTGTGTATCCATCAAAAACAAAATCTTGGTAAGTAGCACTAGTTGCGCTGTTGTCAACATAGTAATTGGTGTTTGTAAATTGATTGATTGAATTGATTTGCACAATTGTTCCATTTGGTAAAACCGCAATATTTTGCGACGGACCATTGTTTTCAGAAACTAAAAATAGGAATCTATCATTGAAGTTTGAAGTACTGTATTCTGGATATTCTTCAGAAGCGAAAACATAGTTGAATCGAACTGTATCTGTAATTGTTGGTGTAAATTGGAAACCAATGCTTAAGGCATCATAACTTAAAGCGCCTGTATTTAACTGGTCGATATTTACATCGCCTGCTGCACCAAAACCTGTGCTACTGAAATAATCCGAATTGTAACTTGTATCTGAAAATACATTTCCAGTAGACAGAACAATTCCAGAATGTAAACCAATAGCTTGACCATTTGAAAAAATTCCAAATCCAAGTGGAACACCTGTTACAGCTACCGTTCCGATATTTTGACATTGTAAACCAAAAATATTGGTAACGATTTGTTGAATGTCGTTTGGAGCAGATTGAAAAATAATTTCTTGCGATTGCGCAGTATTAGCGAATAGCAATCCTAATACTGGCAAATATTTTAATAATTTCATGGTCAATCAATTTTGAGAAAGACGACCAGAAAGCAATTTTAGTTGCTCAACAATAAATATTAGCAGTTAAAATGAAATTTACCAACCTTTTGAAATCAAGATTGCTTCCATTTCTTGTTGTAATTTTTGCGCTTCGATCTTCGCTCTTTCAGCAAAATCAAGGCCGTTGGAAGCATAAATGATTTGACGTGAAGAGTTGACCAATAATCCACAATCGTCGTTCCAACCATAATGTGCTACATCTTGCAAACTTCCGCCTTGTGCTCCAACACCAGGGACCAAGAAAAAGTTATTTGGAACGATGTTTCGAACTTCTCCAATTCCTTCTGCTCTTGTAGCGCCAACGACATACATCAAGTTTTCAGGCGTTCCCCATTTGGAGGATTTTCTCAAAACTTTTTGGTACAATTTTTCACCTTGCGTATCGGTCATAAATTGAAAATCCAAAGCGCCTTTGTTGGAGGTCAATGCCAAAACAATTACCCATTTATCTTCAAACTCGAGAAAAGGAGTAATGCTATCTTCTCCCATATAAGGTGCGATGGTCACAGAATCAAAATTCAAATATTCGAAGAAAGTTTTGGCGTAATATTTTGATGTATTTCCAATGTCGCCACGTTTTGCGTCGGCAATAGTGAAGATATTTTCAGGAATATATTCCAATGTTTTTCTCAAAGATTCCCAGCCTTTTACACCCAAACATTCATAAAATGCGATATTTGGTTTGTAAGCGACACAAAAATCTTTCGTTGCATCAATAATCGCTTTATTGAACTCAAAAATAGGATCTTCTGTTTCTAAAAGATGCGCAGGAATTTTGTCTAAATCGGTATCTAAACCAACACATAAAAATGATTTTTTAGCTTTAATTTCTGCGATGAGTTCTTTTCTTGTCATAATTCAATCTTCTGCCACAAAGATAATCAATGCATCAATTTTTTTCGAAAATTACTGAGGAATAATTACCGTTTGTTCTTTTTGTGTTCTTGCAGAAAAGTATCCTAAACAACTTTTGCCAAAATTTGAATCTGGATTGGCTGGAGCCGCTGTACTTCCTGTATTTGCATCAATTGAAAATAAATACTTGTAGACAGGTTTGTCGATGCAATACATGATAACGCGTATAGTATCACCCGGAATGAAATCACCACCAAATAATGGTTGTTGATTTTGAACACCGTCAGAAAATTGGTCGTCTTGCAAATTCACACCTTTTACTTGTTCTCCATTTTGGAAAATGTCATATTGGTAATAATTCGCAATTCCAGCTTGGTCCATTCTATTTGGCACAACCGCTCTAATGGTATCTAGTCCGAACGGAAAAACAATCACATTTAGGCCATCCAAACTTACTTCTGTTGGCAAATAACTTGTTGCAGTAAAAACTTTTCCATTAACTGTTACTGTGATAGTATAAGTTCTTCCTTCTACACCTAACAAGCTACTTGTTTTGTAAATTCCTGGCGATGCTAACGTCAAAGTTTCTGAATTTCCTGCATTGTCAGAGATTACAACAATTGCGTTGTCAACAGTGGGAAAAGCAACAGTTTCATCAAAGTTTAAAGTTCGTGTGATTTTAACTTGGTGAACGGTTTCACCTTTGGTCACAAAACCTTCGATTACGTATTTTGGATCGGCAGTATTTAAATCTACATCAATTACTTTGGTACAAGAAGCCAAGCTCAATGCTGATAAAATGGCGAAAATGAAATAATATTTTTTCATGATTTTAAGCTTTAATCAAGGTTTATTTAAATTTGAAATTCCAAGTGACTGCCGGTACAATTCTGAATAAAGTGGTTTGTACAGCTTCCGTTTTATTTGGATCGCTTTCACTTTGTCTGAAAGTTATTTGATAAGCGTTTTCTCTCGCATATGCATTGTAAATAGAGAAATTCCAGCTACTTTCATATTTATCTGTGTTTTTTCTGATCCACGTTAAACCTAAGTCCAAACGGTGGTAATTTGGCATTCTTGCTGCATTTCTTTCAGTATAAGAAAATTGCGTTTCACCATTCACTTCATATTTTCCTGTCGGAAAAGTAACAGCATTTCCTGTGTAGAAAACGAATAATGCAGAGACAGAAAGTTTTTTGTTAATGTCATACATTGCAACAACTGAAATGTCATGCGTACGGTCTTGTTTGGCAACGTACCAATTATTTTCATTGATACCAATGATTTTTCTTTCAGTTCTAGAAAGTGTGTAACCAATCCAACCAGTAAATTTACCTGTTTTCTTTTTCAAAATCATTTCCAAACCATATGCGCGGCCAACTCCATAAAGCAATTCGCCTTCTAATTTTTCGTTTGCTTGGGTGTTTGCGCCATTTCGGTAATCGATTTGGTTTTGCATCTTTTTATAGTAGGTTTCAACATTGAATTCGTAGGCGTTATTCTTGAAATTTTTGAACCAACCAACAGAAACTTGGTCTGCGATTTCAGGTTTTGTGTTTAATGTAGTTGACAACCAAACGTCTGTTGGTGAAGCTGATGTGGCATTTGAAAGTAAGTGAATGTTCTGCGCATTTCTTGCGTAAGCAGCTTTGAATGAGGCTGTTTTTGAATAACTGTAGCTCATCGAAACACGTGGTTCAACAATCAAATAAGTTTTTACCATTTGATTTTTCCTGTATTTATTGGTTGTTGCAACATCACCACTTTCATTAAAAGTATATGATTCAGAGCCATTTCCAAGCACTGAAAAACCTGTCAATCTTGCACCATAACTCACATTTATTTTTTCAGATGCTGTCCAATCGTTGGTAATATAAATCGCGCTTTCGATTGATTTCAAGGGATTGATTTTCGTTGTTGAAATCCCCGATGAAGAATTTGCTTCGACTTGTCCTGGCGTGATCGCGTGATGTATGGCATTTAAACCGAATCTCAATTTGTTTCTCGTGTTTAAGAAATATTGAAATTCTTGTTTGACATTGAAATCTTGAATTTTTGATAAAATCTTAAAGTCAACATCACCACTTTTTATTGAAATTTTGTAGTCGTATGAACTGAAAATAAATGAAGTATTCGAGAAAAGTTTTTCATTCACAATTCTATTCCATCTTGCCGTTGCCGTTGCATTTCCCCAATCGATACCAAAAGTTTCACCGAATCCCAATTTGTCTCTACCAAAATATCCTGATAAATAAATGCGGTCTTTTTTGCTGATTCTATAATTTAATTTCGTGTTTAAGTCATAGAAATACAGCTTGTTATCTTTGAATTTATCAGTTGCTTTTAAGAAAACATCTGCATAAGTTCTTCGTCCAGTAACTAAAAACGAAGCTTTGTCTTTCACAATCGGACCTTCAACATTTAACTTAGAAGAAATCAAACCCAAACCACCGCTTACATTGAATTTCTTGTTGTTACCTTCATTCATTTTGATGTCAAGCACTGAAGACAATCTTCCTCCAAAATTGGCAGGTTGATTTCCTTTGTATAAAGTTGCGTCTTTGATCGCATCGGAGTTGAAAGTCGAAAAGAAACCGAGTAGGTGAGAAGCATTGTAAACAGGCGCTTCATCTAGCAAAATCAAGTTTTGATCAGCACCACCGCCACGAACGTAAAATCCAGAACTTCCTTCACCAGCATTTTTAACACCAGGAAGTAATTGCATGGTTTTGATAATGTCTTTTTCGCCCAATAGAACTGGAAGTTTCGACAATTCTTTTGGATCCAATCGTTCAACCCCCATTACGGCATCTTTTACGTTTGCATCTTGTCTGATTGCAGTTACGTTTACTTCATCCAGTTCTTGAACAGGATTTTTCATTTGAACGCTCAATTGAACATTTTGAATTAAATTGACTTCAATTTCTTGGGTCACAAATCCATATGCTGAAACAACCAAAGTATATTTTCCTTCAGGTAAAGTCATGGAAAAGAATCCGTATTCATTGGAATTTGTTCCGATTGGTTGGTCTTTTACTTTGACTCTTGCGCTGATGATTTCTTCACCTTTTGCATCGTCTTTGATACCTCCACTAATGGTAAATTTATTTTGTGCAAATGCTCCTATCGAAAAGATACACAGCACGAAAAGTATTAAAAAGTTCTTCATTTGAAACAGACAATTTAGGGTGCAAAATTGCGATTTTAATTTTTAGTAAATCAGCAAAATGTGTTAAGAGAATGTAAAAAGTGATAAGTGGATTTAGAAATCATATAAAAAAATCGCTGCAGAAATACTACAGCGATTTGGCATTAATTTTCTTGGCCTTTCATTCGTTCGGCGTTTTCTGCCATTTTCAATGAATCAATCATTTCTTGAATATCACCGTTCATGAACATACTTAAATTGTACATCGTTTTATTGATTCGGTGATCAGTGATTCGTCCTTGCGGATAATTGTAAGTTCTGATTTTCGCAGATCGGTCACCAGTTGATACCAATGTTTTTCTGTGTGCAGCTCTTTCTTCGTGCAAACGGTCTAATTCTCGTTGATACAATCTTGAACGCAAAACGGAAATCGCTTTTTCCAAGTTTTTGTGTTGTGAACGACCATCTTGACATTCAACCACCAATCCCGTTGGTAAATGCGTCAAACGGATGGCAGATTCTGTTTTATTTACGTGCTGACCTCCAGCTCCTGATGCACGGAAAGTATCACGTTTCACATCTGTCATATTCAATTCAAAATCCACTTCTTCAGCTTCTGGTAAAACTGCAACAGTGATTGCCGAAGTGTGCACACGACCTTGAGATTCTGTTTCTGGTACACGTTGAACGCGGTGAACACCAGATTCGAATTTCAACATTCCATAAATTCCAGTGCCTTGAATTTCCAAAGAAATTTCTTTGATTCCTTTGGTTCCTCCTTCGTTTGAATTCAGGATTTCGTATGTCCAACCCATTTCCTTGAAGAAAAGCGTGTACATTCTGAAGCAATCCTCAACGAAAATACAAGCCTCGTCACCACCAGTTCCAGCGCGAAGTTCGAGAATGGCGTTTTTGTCATCTTCAGGATCTTTTGGAATCAATAATACCTTGATTTGTTCTTCCAAATCAGGTTTCTTATGCTCCAATTCGTCAATCTCCATTTTGGCCATTTCGCGCATTTCAGGATCTTCTTCTCCTGCGAGCATTGCTTTGGCATTTTCTAGATTGTCAAGTACATTTTTATAAGTCGTATAAACGCCAACAATTTCCTCTAAATCTCGGTATTCTTTATTCAGTTTGACATAGCGATCCATATCGGAAATGATATCCGGATCGACAATTAATGTACCCACTTCAACAAAACGATATTGAATCGCTTCTAATTTTTTTAATAAATCTTGCATATGATTTTAATAAACAAACTCTCCAAATTCTGATTGAATGGTGAGTTTTTTTCCTTCAAAAGATTCAACGTGTCCGACAATTTGTGCGGCTACTCCAAATGATTCTGAGATGGCAATAATTTCTTGAGCTATATTTTTAGGGACATAAATTTCCATTCGGTGTCCCATATTGAAAACTTTGTACATTTCTTTCCACTCTGTTTTTGATTCTTCTTGAATCGTTTTAAAAAGCGGTGGAACATCAAATAAATTGTTTTTGGTGATGTGTACATTGTCTACGAAATGTAATACTTTGGTCTGTGCACCACCACTACAATGCACCATTCCGTGAATTTCAGAACGATGAGAATCTAAAATTTTCTTGATAATTGGCGCGTAAGTTCTTGTTGGGGAAAGTACTAATTTTCCAGCATTAATTGGAGAATTTTCAACTTTGTCCGTTAAATTATATTTCCCAGAATAAACCAATTCTTCAGGCACAGATGGATCAAAACTTTCAGGATATTTGGTCGCTAAACTGTGGTTGAAAACATCATGACGAGCAGATGTCAAACCGTTGCTTCCCATTCCGCCATTGTATTCAGTTTCGTAAGTTGCTTGTCCAAAAGAAGAAAGTCCTACAATTACATCACCATTCTGAATGTTGTGGTTGGAGATTACATCGCTTCTTTTCATTCTACAAACAACTGTGGAATCAACTATTAACGTGCGCACTAAATCACCAACGTCTGCGGTTTCTCCACCAGTTGAATGAATTCCAATTCCTTGGTTTCTCAAATCAACGAGTAATTCTTCTGTACCATTTATAATTGCCGAAATCACTTCACCAGGAACCAAATTTTTGTTTCTACCGATTGTAGAAGAGAGCAATATATTGTCGGTTGCACCAACACAAAGTAAATCGTCGATGTTCATGATAAGCGCATCTTGAGAAATGCCTTTCCAAACAGATAAATCGCCTGTTTCTTTCCAATACATGTAAGCCAAGGCAGATTTTGTACCTGCGCCATCTGCGTGCATTACGATGCAATAATCTTCATCACCAGAAAGTGTATCAGGTACAATTTTACAAAAAGCTTGTGGAAATAAACCTTTATCAACGTTCTTAATGGCATTGTGCACATCTTCTTTTCCCGCTGAGACTCCTCGTAAATTGTATCTTGTATCTGACATAACAGTATTGAAAGCTGCAAAATTAATAAAAAGCACCGATTTATGGAAAGTCCAACTTGGATAAATCCTTAAAACAAAAAAAGACTGCCAAATCTGACAGTCTTTCTTTGAAAATATTTAAACCTTATTTAGGTAATTTTTGAAATTGAGTGTAAATCACAGGAGCTACAGGAGCTGTCGCTGGATCAAACTCCATTGACAATACTTTAGCATCTGTTCTACGATTTAATTGATGCAATCTCTCAAATTCTTTCGGATTTGTTTTCTTGAAAGAATTGATGTAAGCTTCTGTTAAAACGATTTGTTTTCCAGTAGCATCCAAAACAGGTTGACCGGTAGTTGCATCAGTTAACAATTGAGGAATACTTTCACCTCTACCAACTGGAACAATTCTTCTTGGGTCAATTCCTTTTTCTTCAACCAAGTATTTGTAGCATGCTTTAGCACGATTTTCAGAAAGAACTTGGTTGTATTTGTCATTACCACGTGAATCCGTATGAGAATTCAACTGTAAAACCATTCCTGGATATTCATTTAACAAGTTAAATACATAGTTTAACGAATCTTTAGAATTGATTGTTGAATCAACTAACAAAGACCATTGATTGAAAGGGTAACGAACTTCAGGTAATCTGAAAGTTTTATTTGGTACCATTTGCATATCAATTACAAAACTTTGATTATAATTCAAACCAACAGTTGTAAGATTTTCGATTTTCTTATTTTCTAAGTAACCTGCTTTGGTTCCTAAACTAACAGCATAAGCAACATCTTGTTTGATATATCTGCTTCCGTCTGTTTTCTTTTCCCAGAACACTTTTCCGTCAGCGTTGGTAACACCTTCCCATTTTTCTCCGTTTGTACCAACAACAAAAACAGATAAGTCAGAAACTCTTTTCTTTTTAGTCATGTCACCAACTTCACCAACAGTTACTGTTAAGTCGAACAAGTTTGGTGGCATTACGTAATTCCAAATGTCAGCTTTGTTGTCTTTGTCACTTTTTCTTCTTTCAGAAGTGAAGTAACCTTTTTTGTCGTCATGTTCAATCAATGCGTAATCATTGAATTCAGAGTTAATTGGCATTCCAATATTTGTAGGGTTTTCCCATTTGTTCTCGTCACCAATTTTAGCAGCTCTGAAGATATCCAATCCTCCAACACCTTGTAGACCGTCTGAAGCGTAGAATAAATCACCATTCAATGCTAATGTTGGGAATAATTCATTTCCAGGAGTATTGATTCCAGCACCCATGTTAACAGGAGTAGACCAACTATCTGATTTTTTGTCATAAGTTGTGTACCATAAATCTTTTCCACCAAAACCACCTGGTAAATCAGAAGCAAAAACTAAATGTTTGCCATCGTCAGATACACAAGGATGTCCAACAGAAATTGAATCACTTGCTTTTAAGATTAATTTAGTTGGAGCACCCCAATTTTTTCCTGATAATTCAGAAACCCAAATGTCACAACCTAAATTTTGTTTTTTTACATTTGGACATCTTGTAAAGAACATTTTTTTACCTCTACCATCAAAGCAAACGGTTCCTTCATTGTCCTCAGTATTGATTCCTTCACCTTCAAAAGCTTGCGGAGGCATCCAGTTTCCGTTTTTATCTAACTCTGCCATCCAAAGATCCATGTATGATTCACAAGTTCTTGGGTCAGTATCTCCACCTTTTGATGATTTTGAGATACTGTAAATCATTTGGACATTTTTTTTGTCACCAAACATTGGCGCCATTTCGTATCCAGAACCATTCAATTTTTCTTCGTTAGAAACAATGTGCTTCGTTTTATTAGCTTTAAACTCTTCGTGTTTTTCACAAGAACTTAGTCCAACATCAGCACGAGTATCATCAGGAACAAGTGTTTTGTATGCAATATAATTTTCTTTTGCTTTTTTGAAATCACCCATGATTCTATACATGTCTGCATTGTATAGATACACCAATGGCTCAACTTCTTGGAATTTTAATAACAATGCTTTTTCATACCATTCAGTAGCACTTTTAGGGTTTTCTGTTTGACGGTAACATTCGCCTGTTTTAAAAGCCATATCACCTTTTAATTTCAAAGCACCCGTACTTTTACGTACAATTTTTGTGTAAGCAAATGCACATTTTTCAGCTCCTTCACAATAATTTTCGTTGCGATATATATCATTCGCTTCTTTAACGTAATTTTTTTGAGCTTGTGCTAGCCATGACAAACTAACAAATACAAGTGAAAACAGTAGTTTAAAGTTCATATTATTTGTGTTTATAATCATAAATCAACCCCGAATTAAGCTATAATTTATCTCTTAAACAATTTTCTTTAGTTGAAATTCAAAAAAAAAAAACTTGAGCGAATCTAAAATAAAAAAATAATCGTTTATTTGTTTAAAAATCAATACGTTACTTTTTAGACAAAAAGATGTTAAATATTTAACGATTTTCTATTCATTTAATGCTTGGGTGTACTTTTCCCATTTTTGTAATATTTCTTGAAAGCCATCAGCTAAGTTTGAATCGAATTGTAAAAATTCATTTGTCATAGGATGTAAAAAACCTAAAGTTTTAGCGTGAAGTGCTTGACCAGGAATTAAATTAAAGCAATTTTCTATGAATTGTTTGTACTTCGTATGTGTTGTACCACGTAAAATAGAATCACCTCCATATTCATTGTCATTGAAAAGTGGGTGACCTAAATGTTTCATGTGCGCTCTAATTTGGTGGGTTCTTCCCGTTTCAAGTTTACATTCGATAAGTGTTACAAGGCCAAATCTTTGGAGTACTTTATAATGAGTTACAGCATGTTTTCCATGTTCACCTTCAGGAAAAACTGCCATCATTTTTCTATTTTTCAATGAACGTCCAATATGCCCTGTAATTGTTCCTGCTTCTTCTTTTACATCTCCCCAAACCAAGGCGTGATATCGTCTTTCGGTGGTTCGATCATAGAATTGCTTTGCAAGATTTGTCAACACAAATTCAGTTTTGGCAATAACCATCAAACCTGTTGTATTTTTGTCTAACCGGTGAACCAATCCTGGTCTTCCATAGTAATCATCTGTTTTGGTAGGCAAGTTGTCAAAATGATACATCATTGCATTTACCAAAGTTCCAGTATAATTTCCGTACGCGGGATGAACGACCATATTTGACGGTTTGTTCACGATCGCTAAATATTCGTCTTCAAATACTATTTCAATTGGAATATTTTCAGGAATTAATTCAATTTCTCTAACTGGATAGGGCAGAACCACTGAAATTTCGTCAGCTGGTTTAACTTTATAATTTGGTTTAATCGATTTTTTATTGACTAAAATGTTTCCATTTCTAGCTGCTATTTGAATTTTGTTTCGAGAAGTGTTTGGCAGTCGATCAAGCAAAAACTTATCAATTCGAATTACTTCTTGTCCGCGATCAGCTTTAATATTATGATGCTCGAATAATTCATCTTCACCAGTTTCAAAATCTTCGGCATCTTGTGAATTTTCTAATTCGAATTCATCAGCTATATTTGGATCAATCATTTTCTTTTACAATATATTTAGTGCAAAAGTAATCATTTCACGTTGGAAATTATTTTTGGGTTTTAACCAAATAAAAAGCGGAACAAATATTCATTTGCTCCGCTTCGATTCTAGCTAAAACTTTTATTTTCTGTCGATCGTGATATTTCCATGACCTTGGATTGTTTTTCCATTTAGGTCAACAATGGTGTATTTATGAAAATATACTCCATCACTTACTTCATTTCCATTGATTTTTCCATCCCATCTGTCTGTGAAACTTTTCATTTCAAGCATTAAATCTCCCCATCTGTTAAAAATTAATACATCAATAGTCGCTGCGTAATCTACATCAATCCAAAAAACATCATTTATGCTATCTCCATCTGGCGTAAATACATTAGGAACATGAATAATTGGATCTGGAAATGGCAGCACTGTAACTACAATCAACGCTGTATCACTACAAATCCCGTTAGAAACATTTAATACTACTGGGTACGACCCAACAGTTGTGAAAACATAATTAACAGTAGTATTGTTATTTACTGATGGAATTGTACCATCACCAAAATTCCAACCCATTTGATTTGCATTTGTACTGTTATTTGTAAAAGTGACAAGCAGTGGAGAATATCCTTCTGTAACATCTGAGGTAAAGTCAGCGATTGGAACAGGTAAAACAGTAATTGTAATATCATCCGTGTTTACACATCCATTTGCGTCAGTTCCAGTAACAGTGTATGTGTTACTTCCAACATTTGGCGTAAATGCTTGACCATTATTGGCACCATTTGTCCAAGTATAGGTCGTTCCGCCTGATCCAGTTAAAATAATTGTCGCTCCAGCACAAATGCTTTGGTCTGCTCCTGCATTGATAGTTGGTAATGGATTTACTGTCACAGTAACTTGGTCTGTATTTTGACAGTTATTTCCGTCAACAGCAGTAACAGTATAAGTTTGAGTAGTATTAGGAGTAAATGAAACTCCATCATTAATTCCATTATTCCAAGAATAAGTATTTCCTGTGCCTCCTGTTGCGGTCAATGTTGTCGAAGCTCCAATACACAATGTTTGATCTTGTCCAGCGTTTACAACTGGCAGAGGATTAACAGTTACAGTAACAATGTCTGTATTTTGACAACCATTAATATCTGTTCCAGTGGCTGTGTAAGAATTTGTTGCACTTGGTGTAAAAGAAGTGTTGTTTGTTACTCCATTATCCCAAGTATAACTTGTCCCGCCAGATGCTGTTAAGGTTACATTCGTTCCAGCACAAACAGCTTGGGGTAAACCAGCGTCGATTGCGGGTAATGGATTGATTGTGATATTGAATGTTATCGGTGAACCAACACAAACGTTTAAAGCAGGAGTTACGGTAATAACTGATGTAATTGCAGAATTTGATGTGTTTGTTGCAGTAAATCCAGTTACGTTTCCATTTCCGCTAGCGCCGACACCAGTTGCAGTATTATCGCTTGACCAAGAATAGGTAGTTGAAGGGATTACGCTAGAAAAAACCACATCGTTTACTGTTGAACCGTCACATTGAGCGATTGCAGAAACTGGATCCATAATCGGTGTTGGGACTACCGATATTGTAAAGGAAGAAGGAACTCCCACACAGCCATTTAACGTTGGTGTTACAGTAATAGTAGTTTGTAAAATCCCATTTGTGGAATTTGTTGCAGTAAATGCAGGAATATCTCCTATTCCATTTGCTGCTAATCCAATTGATGGATTAGAATTTGTCCATGTATATGTAGCACCCGTTGGTGAACTTGTTAACACAGTTGCAGCGATTGGCGTTTGATTACATACAGCATAGTCACCTGGTAAAGTTACTGTTGGCGGCTCATAAACAGTAATTGTTGTAATTGAAGCACAAGTTCCAGAAGGAACTGTTGCGGTTACTGTATAGTCATATGTTCCTGGTGTTGTGGGTGGTGTAATTGAAAGAACATTTTGATCTGTAGAACTGAATCCATTTGGACCTGTCCATGAATATCCTGTAGCGTCGGTGACAGTAGTTGCAGTAATATTTGCATTTCCACCTGGACATATATTTCCACTGTTCGAAGCAGTTATTGAGCAGGTACAATTTATTACTTGTACTTGCACATTGGCAGTATTAGTCGCAGGGCAAAGCGTACTTCCAGCCCCAGATGTAACGGTGTAAGTAAATGTCCCTTCAGCGGGTGGAGTTACGGAAACTGATACTCCAGAAGTAGCCGAAATACCATCATTGTTATTCCAGGCATAATTTCCATCTCCACCGTTGGCGGTTAAAGTTGCACTTTCACCTAAACAAATGGTTTGACCTCCTGCAATTGAAGAAGCAGCAGCGACTGGTATCAAAGCTCCACTTTCAATTCCGATAATATAATCACAAACATCTCCTGCATAACCATCAATCATTATGTAATAATTGTTTCCAGGTGTTAGACCAGCAGCGGTTACAGCTGTAGGTCCAGCGGTGGCTGTTCCAGGACTCCAGCAAACATAACTTGTGACAGCTCCAGAACAAGCTCCAGCAGATGAAAAAACCATAATCTGAATTCCATCTCCAGCTGAACTTGTAGTTAGCCAAACATTGAAAGTCATTGATGTAGCTGAAGCAGTAAAAATCAAGAATGAGTTATTTTCGATAGAGCCACAGAATGCACTATTTAATTCAGTCCAATAATCTGCCGTGTAGGACGCAGAAGTACTTCCACAATAGCCATTTAAGTCGCAAATAGGTGTAGCAGTTGCACAAGTATTTCCAGCAGGATCATTTACTGCACAGTTTGGGGCTGGAGAAGTTGGGTTACCAAGTCCGCCTCCACCTGTTGATGCAATTGCTGAAGAAGCAAATGCAAGGAATGGCAAAATGATTAGTAGTTTTTTAATATTTAGCATAATATTATTGGTTTTGTCTTTATTTAATTTTAGTTAATTTCAATTTTTCAACTTTACTTCCTCTAAAGACAGTAATGTAATAGACTGAATTCTCTTCCTTGTCTAAAGAAACAGTAAACCTAGGTTTGTCCTTTTTTTCGTTTCCTTGAAAGAATTGTTCAACAAGATAGCCCTCGGTATTTTTAGAAATTACTTTATAAGTGCTTAACGTTTTTTCATCCTTTAAAAGTGAATAACCTTTTTCAGTAATGACAATTTTGTCGTACTCTCTGACTCCTTTGCTGTCAGCAGAAACTTTAAAAGTACCTGTAATTGGCAATTTTGCTTGAGCACTAGAATTAAACGACCACGTTAAGGCTATTAAAAAAATAAAAATCCCTTTGAATTTCATTTTGTAGTTTTTTTGTGAAACAATATTGTTTCGGTTGATATAAATTTCGTCTTAGACGTAAGATTCGGAAAACAAGTTGCGTTCGAGATTACGTTTAACGTTCGTAAATCTAAAGATTAAAAATTATTTTATTGTATTTTGTTTAGATTTTAACAATATTTTTTCTCTTGTTTTATAAATGTTTGTCTAACGTTTTGTTTTGTAGTAGAATGAATAAAAAAAATGATTTTTTGTAAATTTGAATTTCGATTAACATAAAGTTTAACCTTTTTTTAGTTTGCGAAAACTTTCTGATATTATAATTTGTTTTTTTATTGCATCAATACCATAAATTAGGTATTTTTGTAGCGAAATTTAGCTCTATTTATAATTAATCTAAATAGAATGAATCACGAAATTGAAATGAAATTATGATAAAAGTTACAGATACAGCCAAAAAGCAAGCGATTCGTTTGATGGAAGATGAAGGTAAAGATGGTTATTTTATCCGTGTTGGTGTTGAAGGTGGTGGATGTTCAGGATTGATGTATCAATTGACGTTTGACAATACAGAAAAAGATGGTGACAAGGAATTTATGGACAACGGCATCAAGGTTGTTGTGGATAAGAAAAGTTACTTATATCTTATTGGAACTACATTAGATTTTTCTGGCGGTTTAAATGGAAAAGGATTTGTTTTTAACAATCCAAATGCAGATAGAACCTGCGGATGCGGCGAAAGTTTTGCGGTTTAATGATTTCAAAATTAATTTTTGAATAAAAGAGACAATATTAAAATGAGTTATACCGAAAACGAATTAGCGAAAGACTTAGAAAATCAAGAATATAAATTTGGTTTTGTAACGGATATTCAGTCTGATCAAGCTCCTAAAGGTTTGAACGAAGATATCATTCGATTTATTTCTGCTAAAAAGGAAGAGCCAGTATGGTTGCTAGAATATCGATTGAAAGCATTTACTGCATGGAAAGAAATGACTGAACCTAATTGGGCGCATGTTCATTACGAAAAACCAGATTTTCAAGACATTATTTATTATTCTGCGCCAAAACAAACTAAAAAATACGAAAGTTGGGATGACGTTGATCCAGAAATGAAAGCTACCATGGCGAAGCTTGGAATTTCAATGGAAGAACAACAAAGATTAACTGGAACCAACGTCGCAGTTGATTTTGTGATGGATTCCGTTTCTGTTGCAACGTCTTTCAAAGCCAAATTGGCCGAATTGGGAATTATTTTTTGCTCGTTTTCTGAAGCAGTTAAAGATCATCCTGAATTGGTGAGAAAATACATGGGAACTGTTGTTCCGACAACCGATAATTTCTATGCAGCCTTAAACAGTGCAGTATTTACTGACGGTTCATTTTGCTACATCCCAAAAGGAGTGAGATGTCCGATGGAATTATCGACTTATTTTAGAATCAACGAAGGTGGAACAGGACAATTTGAAAGAACACTTGT
The DNA here is from genome assembly GCA_947450325.1 of Flavobacteriia bacterium. Taxonomy (GTDB): domain Bacteria; phylum Bacteroidota; class Bacteroidia; order Flavobacteriales_D; family Crocinitomicaceae; genus JAQVCM01. Next base: position 62,328 of record CANFUT010000001.1, on the reverse strand, counting down.
TGTTGCTGATGAAGGCGCTTATGTTTCATATTTGGAAGGTTGCACAGCACCACAACGAGATGAAAATCAACTGCATGCCGCTGTTGTAGAGTTAATAGCATTGGATAATGCAGAAATTAAGTATTCAACGGTTCAAAATTGGTATCCTGGAGATAAAAATGGTTTGGGTGGAATTTTCAATTTCGTGACCAAAAGAGGTTTGTGCGAACGAAATGCAAAAATTTCTTGGACGCAAGTGGAAACTGGTTCGGCTGTTACTTGGAAATATCCATCTTGCGTTTTGAAAGGTGATAATTCAGTAGGTGAATTTTATTCCGTTGCGGTAACCAATAATTATCAGCAAGCAGACACTGGAACCAAAATGGTGCATTTAGGAAAAAACACCAAAAGCACGATTATTTCAAAAGGAATTTCTGCTGGAAAGTCGAATAATTCATACAGAGGTTTGGTACAAATACATAAAAGTGCTGACAATGCGAGAAATTTCTCTCAGTGTGATTCATTATTAATGACAGACGAATGTGGAGCGCATACGTTTCCATACATCGAATGTAAAAATAGCTCAGCGAAAATTGAGCACGAAGCTACAACTTCGAAGATTGGTGAAGATCAAATTTTCTACTGTAATCAACGTGGAATTAGCACAGAAAAAGCAATTAGTTTGATTGTGAATGGCTACTGTAAAGAAGTGTTGAATCAATTGCCGATGGAATTTGCGGTAGAAGCTCAAAAGTTATTAGCGATTAGTTTAGAAGGATCCGTGGGGTAGCGGAGATTGGCAGATTTGAAGATTGCAGATTGACAAATTGCATATTTGAAGTAGAATAAATTTTTAATTTAAAATAGAAATTTTGGCTAGGATTGATCGGTTTGAGGAATTGGAGGTTTGGAAAGTGAGTATGGCTTTATGTTCAGAGATATATAAACTTACAAATTCTGAGTTTTTTTCCAAGGATTTTGGATTGAAAGACCAAATTCGTCGCTCTGCGGTTTCAGTTCCATCCAATATTTCGGAAGGATATGAAAGGGATAGCAAACGTCAATTTTTGTATTTTTTAGTCATTGCGAAGGGATCTTGCGGTGAGTTGAGAACACAATTGATGATTGCGAGAAATTTGAATTATTTGGATGAAAAGGAATTTGTGAAAATTAATGAACAGTGTCTTTCAACAAGTAAACAGCTTTCTGGATTTATAAGTTATTTAAAAAAATACGAGGAAAAAAAGTAAAAATTAAGATTGCAGATTGTAATTTATCAGATTACAAATTATCAGATTACAAATTATTATATTGCCTGTAATCTATTAATTTTTCAATCTGCTAATTTGCCAATTTACAATCTGAAAATTAAAATTAGATGATAAAAATTACAAACTTACACGCCTCAATCGATGGCAAAGAAATATTAAAGGGCTTGAATTTAGAAGTGAAAGCTGGAGAAGTTCATGCAATCATGGGACCAAATGGTGCTGGAAAAAGTACATTAGCGTCGATTCTTGCTGGTCGCGAGGAATATGAAGTGACTGAAGGTTCTGTTGATTTTGACGGCAAAGATTTGTTGGAAATGGCAACGGAAGACAGAGCGCGTGAAGGAATGTTTTTGGCGTTCCAATATCCGGTGGAGATTCCAGGTGTTTCTAATGTGAATTTCTTGCGTACAGCGTTGAATGAAATTCGTGAATACCGCGGAGAAGAGCAGATTTCAGCGAAAGATTTCATGGCTTTGGTGAAAGAAAAATCTAAAATCGTTGAATTGGATGCTAAATTGGCCTCTCGTTCAGTGAATGAAGGATTTTCTGGCGGTGAGAAGAAGAGAAATGAAATTTTTCAAATGGCGATGTTGAATCCAAAATTGTCAATTTTAGACGAAACTGATTCAGGATTGGATATCGATGCTTTACGTATCGTTGCGAATGGTGTCAATACGTTGAAATCGAAAGACAATGCATCCATCGTTATCACACATTACCAAAGACTTTTGGATTACATCGTTCCAGATTTTGTGCATGTTTTGTATGATGGTCGCATCGTGAAAACGGGACCGAAAGAACTCGCATTGGAATTGGAAGAAAAAGGTTACGATTGGATCAAAGCGGAATTCGCGCAATAAGAAAAGAAATGATTGAAGATTTAAAATTTGAGATTGAAAATTTGAACATTGCTTCTGATGTCAATTTCGTTTTACCCTTGGCAAATAGAAATCGCGCGGCTGAAATTCTGCAAACGTTGGAATATCCAACTACCAGAATGGAAGCTTGGAAATACACGCGCGTCGCAAAAATCAAAAACACTACTTTTTCTGTTTCCAAAACAGCGGATGAGAATTTGGATTTGACACCTTTTTTGATTCCAAATTTACAAGGTTCAAGAATCGTCTTTGTGAATGGATTTTACAACGAAAAACTTTCTGTACTTGAAGCTGAATCAGGAATTTCGATTGCACCTTTGAGTGAAAACCCAACATGGGCAAGTTCGTACATTGATTCTATTTTACCAATTGATGGTGAAATTTTCAATGCAATGAATTCATACACAGCAACTGACGGTATAGCAATCCACGTTTCAAAAAAAGCAAATATTGAACAAAGTGTTCAAGTTGTTTTCATCAACTCAGGTGCAAATGTTTACGCTGCAAATAGAAATGTGATTGTTTGTGAGGACTTTGCTTCAGCGCACATCAGTCTAGGATTTTTCTCTGAAAATGCGGAGCAAACTTTTCAAAATGTTGTTTCTGAGATTTTTGTAGGAGCAAACGCGAATTTGACAATCGATAAAATTCAGTTGGAAAATGAAAGTTCCTTTACGATTGCAACTGAACAAGTAAAACAAGAAAAAGACGCCACTTTTACCATAAATACAATCACTTTAGATGGTGGATTGGTCCGCAATAATCTTTCGATAGCTGTTGACGGACAAAATTCTGAGACGAATTTATCTGGTGCTTATGTATTGAAAGGAAAGCAACATGTGGATAACCATACAGTTGTGGATCACAAAGTAGCGCATTGCGTTTCAAATGAATTGTACAAAGGTGTAATGGATGAAAATTCAACTGCTGTTTTCAATGGGAAGGTTTTTGTGCGAAAAGATGCTCAGAAAATTAACGCTTTTCAATCGAATGGAAATGTTTTGTTGAGCGACAACGCGACAATCAATTCAAAACCAGAATTGGAAATCTATGCGGATGATGTTAAATGTTCACACGGTTCGACGACTGGACAATTGGATGAAGAAGCTGTTTTTTACTTACGTGCAAGAGGAATTTCCGAAAAATCAGCTCGCGCCTTGATGGTTTCAGCTTTTATTGGTGAAGTGTTGGAGAAAATTGAAAATGAAGCTGTTCGTGATTTTGTAGATCAAAAATTATTGGAGAAATTTGGTTGGGAAATGTCGTGAGGAGATTTTAAGACGTTAGATTTAAGACATTAGACTGAAGACTTTTGAAATTCTAGTTCACAACATTTTTTTATTGGATTTCTTTTTACAATATTTCCCAGTAATCCACTGATTCATTTTATACGATAGAAACGCTGAACCTGCGCCTACAAATGCGCCTGCTAGAACATCGCTGGGATAATGTACACCCAAATGCATGCGAGAATATCCGACGGAACTTGCCCACAAATATGAGGGTGCGATAACATACCATTTTGGGAAAGCTAAACTCAATGAAGTTGCGGTTGCAAAAGCAGTTGAGGTATGTCCGGATGGAAAAGACAAACTTCCTGCATCGGCTTGTTTGTCTATGAATGGATAAGTGACAAATGGTCGATCTCGATGCACTGAAAATTTCAATGCTGTTGTGATAAACCCATTGACTACAAAAGTTTCAGCCAAAAATATTCCTTTATTTTTGAGTGTGCTGTCCTTTTGGATTAAACCAACAGAAAAAACTACAAGTGGAGCGCCGATGCTGATAGGTGTCACGCTATTCGTAATCACTTTGAAAGTCGGATCCAAGGATTTGTTGCGGTCAACATTGATCGATTTTAGCAAATTGATGTCTGCATTTTGGGAAAGTCCAATTTGATTAATACCGAATGAACAAAGAATAAAATTGATTAGCAGTAGATGATTGATTTTTTTTCTGAAAATGAGTTGATTGTATGATTTCATGAACTGGAAATTTATCACTAAAGAAGTATTTTCTGTTTCAAATGTATTGAAATTCAGTAAAATAATTGCTTATTTGAGACCTTAATTTTGAAATTCACCAATAAACATTAGAATTCAACTTACCTTTGTAGCATGGAAAACATGGAAGAAGAACGTCTTGACAAAATCATCATGCAACGTGGATTAATCACTACGCGTGTTCGTTGTGAAAAAATGATTCAAGAAGTTGGGGTTTTGGTAAACGGAAAATTAATCAATAAGCCAGGAAAAAAATTTCCAATCGATGCTAAAATTGAATTGATTGAAGACGAAATTCCTTGGGTTTCTCGAGGAGCGTTGAAATTGATACGCGCCAAAGATGCCTGGAACATCGATTTTACAGGTAAAACAGTATTGGATATTGGAGCTTCTACTGGTGGTTTTACAGAAGTTGCGTTGCATCACGGAGCCACTAAAGTTTTTTGTGTGGATGTGGGTTCTGATCAATTACACGAAAGATTGAATAATGATGAACGCGCTATAAACTTAGAAAAAACGCATGTCAGAGAATTGACAATCAATTTGATTACAGAACCAATTGATATTTGTGTGATTGATGTTTCTTTCATTTCACTTTCCAAAATTTTCCCTTTCATTCATGCTTTTTTGAAACCGCAATCTCAATTGATCGTGTTGGTAAAACCACAATTTGAAGTGGGCAAAGAAAACATAGGAAAAGGCGGAATTGTAAAAAATAAATCGCTGTATCCCAAAATGATAGAAGATATCAAATCAGAGGCATTGAAAAGCAATTTGAATTATTTGAAACACATTGAATCGCCAATTTTAGGTGGTGATGGGAATATGGAGTTTTTGATGTTGTTGGAGAAAGTGAAATAATACTGATTTTATCGCTCAAATTTCACGTTTCCAATCCTTTTTTTATCTTTGTCTTCCTTAACTTGGCGGACTTTTGCACTATCAATTTGAAAAGAGATGAAGAAAATCCAAATGGTCGACTTAAAGTCGCAATATGACCACATAAAACCAGCTGTTGACGCAGCAATTTTGAGTGTTATAGAGAAAACTGAATTTATTAACGGTCCTGAAGTTTCTGCTTTTCAAAAAGAATTAGAGAATTATTTAGGTGTCAATCATGTCATTCCTTGTGCTAACGGAACTGATTCTCTCCAAATTGCTTTGATGGCAATGGGATTGAAGTCAGGAGATGAGGTGATTACACCGTCTTACACTTATATCGCAACGACTGAAGTAATCGCATTGTTGGGTTTAAAACCAGTTTTTGTTGACGTTGATCCAAAAACTTTTTGCATCGATCCAAGCAAAATTGAGGCAGCGATCACATCGAAAACCAAGGCTATTGTTCCTGTGCATTTATACGGTCAATCGGCTGACATGGATTCGATTATGGCAATTGCAAGAAAGCACAATTTGTTTGTGTTGGAAGACAACGCGCAAGCAATTGGTTGCGACTATACCCACGATGATGGTCGTGTTTCTAAAACTGGTACAATCGGAGATGTTGGTTCAACTTCCTTTTTCCCCTCCAAAAATTTAGGTTGTTATGGAGACGGCGGTGCACTTTGCACCAATAATTCGGATTTGGCAGTTGAAATGAAAAAAATTGCCAATCATGGACAGAAAGTAAAATATGTTCATGAAGTAGTTGGATGTAATTCGAGACTAGATTCCATTCAAGCAGCAGTCTTGCGCATCAAGTTGCCACTATTGGACAGCTATTGCGACGCTCGCAGAAAAGCGGCTGATTTTTACGACAATTATTTCGCGTCCATTGAAGGAATTACAACACCTTATCGGGATCCAAAATCGAAACATGTTTTTCATCAATATACTTTGCAATTAGATGGAATTGATAGAGATAGTTTGAGTAAACATTTGGCTGAGCAAGGAATTCCTTCGATGATTTATTATCCAATTCCAGCGCACAAGCAAAAAATGTTTGAATCTTTTGGGTGTGAAAACCAAGATTTGCCAGTGACGGATTGGTTGACTAAAAGAGTACTTTCGTTGCCAATACATACTGAACTAGACGAAGAACAATTGAATTATATTTGCGCACATGTTGCAGCATACGTAAACAAAAAATAAGATGAATAAAATTGCCGTAATCGGAACAGGATATGTTGGTTTAGTTACAGGAACTTGTTTTGCTGAAACTGGAAATCAAGTTATTTGCGTTGACATTGATGCAAAGAAAGTAGAGAAAATGAGAAACGGTGAAATTCCGATTTACGAGCCACATTTGGATGTCATTTTTGAGCGAAATATCAAAGCAAATCGTTTGACATTTACCACAGACTTAGCCGCAGGAATCAAAGACGCTGAAATTATTTTTTTAGCATTGCCTACGCCTCCAGGTGAAGATGGATCTGCTGATTTGTCGTACATTTTGGGTGTTGCTGATCAATTGGGGAAATTGATTACCGATTACAAAGTAATTGTTGATAAAAGTACAGTTCCTGTTGGTACTGCAGAAAAAGTACATGCAGCGATTGCGAAAAATGCAACGGTTCCTTTCGCGGTAGTTTCCAATCCAGAATTTTTACGTGAAGGTTTTGCGGTAGATGATTTCATGAAACCAGACCGAGTTGTAATTGGAACGTCTGACGAGAAAGCCATGAAAGTGATGGAAAGTTTGTACAAACCATTTGTTAGACAAGGAAATCCAATCATTTTCATGGATGAGAAATCTGCTGAGCTGACAAAATATGCAGCCAATGCATTTTTAGCGACTAAGATTACTTTTATGAATGAAGTAGCTAATTTCTGCGAATTGGTTGGTGCCAATGTGGACAAAGTGCGCATCGGAATTGGATCTGACGAACGCATCGGGAAACGCTTTTTATTTCCTGGAATTGGTTATGGAGGTTCTTGTTTTCCAAAAGATGTTCAAGCGCTTGTGAAATCTGGGAAAGAGCAAAGTTTCAATTTTGAAATTTTGGAAGCTGTGATGAAAGTAAATGAAGACCAAAAAACGGTTCTTTTCCCAAAAATCAAGAATTTTTTCAGAGGAAATTTGGAAGGAAAAAAAATCGCAATGTGGGGATTGGCTTTCAAACCAGACACAGACGATATCCGCGAAGCTCCAGCTTTGTATATGATTGATGCATTGACCAACGCTGGTGCAGAAGTGACAGCTTTTGATCCAGAAGCAATGAAAAATGTGCGTAATTTGATTGGAGACAAAATCAATTATGCAAACAACGAATATGAAGCACTTGAAAATGCAGATGCGTTGGTGATTTGTACCGAATGGGGAATTTTTAGAAATCCTGATTTCAAGAGAGTTTCGGAATTATTGAAAGACAAAGTTATTTTCGACGGTCGAAATTTATTTGATTTGGAGGAAATGACCGACAAAGGATATTTTTATGCGAGCATTGGAAGGAATGCAGTAAATAATTAAGAAATGGAAAGAAAACGCATATTAATCACAGGTGCTGCAGGATTTTTAGGTTCCCACTTGTGTGATCGATTTATCAGGGAAGATTACCATGTAATTGCGATGGATAACTTGATTACGGGGCAGTTAAAAAATATTGAACACCTTTTTCACTTGGAAAATTTTGAATTTTATAACCATGATGTTACTAAATTCATTCATGTTCCCGGGAAATTAGATTATATCTTACATTTTGCTTCTCCAGCAAGTCCAATCGATTATTTGAAAATTCCAATCCAAACCTTGAAAGTTGGTTCGCTTGGGATTCACAATTGTTTGGGATTGGCGAAAGAGAAAAACGCACGTGTTTTAATTGCATCAACTTCTGAAGTTTATGGAGATCCAACAGTACATCCGCAACCAGAAGAATATTGGGGAAATGTTAATCCTGTTGGTCCTCGTGGGGTTTATGATGAAGCAAAACGTTTTCAGGAAGCAATCACGATGGCTTATCATACTTACCACGGTTTGGAAACACGTATCGTGCGTATTTTCAATACTTACGGTCCAAGAATGCGACTGAATGATGGTCGTGTTTTGCCTGCTTTCATTGGTCAAGCGTTGCGCGGAGAAGACATTACTATTTTTGGAGATGGTTCGCAAACCCGTTCATTTTGCTATGTTGATGATTTAGTGGAAGGAATTTTCAGATTGTTGTTAAGTGATTATGCCGAACCTGTGAATATTGGAAATCCAGATGAAATTACTATCAGTGATTTTGCTGAGGAAATAATTAAATTGACAGGAACAGATCAAAAAGTCGTTTACCATGAATTGCCAGTCAATGATCCAAAGCAACGTCAGCCAGATATCACCAAAGCCAGAGCATTGCTTGGTTGGGAACCAACTATCGATCGTGCTGAAGGATTGAAAAGAACATATGCTTATTTCTTGAGTTTAACTCCAGAAGAATTGAATAAAAAAGAACACAACGATTTCGATAAATACATTATCAAATGACAAATTATTTCGCCCACGAAACTGCCATTGTTGATGCTGGTTGCATCATTGGAAACGGAACTAAGATTTGGCATTTTTCTCACATCATGCCAGACTGTTCGATAGGTGAAAATTGCAATATTGGACAAAATGTCGTTGTTTCTCCAGGTGTAATTTTGGGCAAAAATGTAAAGATTCAAAACAACGTTTCGATTTATTCAGGTGTTGAATGTGAAGACGATGTTTTTTTAGGACCTTCGATGGTGTTTACCAATGTTGTCAATCCAAGAAGTGCTGTAAATCGCCGTGGAGAATATTCTAAAACAGTTGTTAAACGCGGTGCTTCAATCGGTGCAAACGCAACAATTGTTTGCGGGCATGATATTGGTGAATTTGCTTTTATTGGCGCTGGTGCGGTAGTTACCAAACACGTTCCTGCATTCGCATTGATGGTTGGAAATCCAGCACGACAAATGGGTTGGATGAGTGAATATGGTCATCGTTTGGAATTTGATGCAGATGGAATTGCCATTTGTAAAGAAAGTGGCGATAAATATCAGCTTTTGAATCAAACAGTTAAAAAAATTGAAAATGCATAAAGATCAAAAAATAAAATTCGCTGTTGTTGGCGCTGGACATATTGGTAAACGTCATGCAGAGATGATTAGCAGAGATGCTGAAGGTGAATTGGTTGCAATGGTGGATATTCGCAGTGCTGAGGAATGTGATGCTACGCATTTTAATGTACCTTTTTTCAAGACTGTTGAAGAATTATTGTCTTCTGGTTTGGATTTTGATGTCGTAAACGTTTGTACACCAAATGGTTTGCATGCTTCACAAAGTATTGCGGCGTTGGATGCCAAAAAACATGTCGTTTGTGAAAAACCAATGGGTTTAACGAAAGACAATTGCGAACAAATTATTTTCAAATCACTACAAATGTCCAAACAGGTATTTTGTGTGATGCAAAATAGGTATTCTCCTCCTTCTGAGTGGATTAAATCTGTCGTTGCAGATGGAATTTTAGGTGATATTTACATGGTTCAATTGAATTGTTATTGGAATCGTGATGACAGATACTACAAAAAAGGTGGTTGGAAAGGAACTGCTGACTTGGACGGCGGAACACTATTCACTCAGTTTTCACATTTCATTGACATCATGTATTGGTTGTTTGGAGACATCGACAATATTCAAGGCAAATTTGCTGATTTTGCGCACAAAGATTCTACTGATTTTGAAGACTCAGGATTTGTAAGTTTCGATTTTATCAACGGTGGAATGGGTTCAATCAACTATTCAACAGCAGTTGTAGATCAAAATTTAGAATCTTCTATGACTATTATTGGAAGCAAAGGAAGTGTGAAAATCGGTGGTCAATACATGAATGAAGTGGAAGTTTGCAACATTCCGGGATATGAAATGCCAGAATTGGCGCCAACAAATCCTGGAAATGATTACGGTGCTTATAAAGGATCTGCAGCGAATCATCATTATGTGATTTCAAATGTGATTGATACGATTAAAGGCAGAACAACTTCAACAACCAATGCTTTGGAAGGTTTGAAAGTAGTTGAAATAATCGAAAGAATTTACAAAGTTAGAAATGCTCAATTGGGGTTGTAATCTTTGAAAAAATAGATTTATTTTAAAGGAATGTGCTTAAAGTATGTTCCTTTTTTGTTTGAATGTAACTTTTTGTCAGAATGAAAGTCTAATCAAAAAAAATTGCGGTGAAATTGAACTTTGCGAAATTATTTGTATGTACATTATTCTTGATTTTTCAAGGAATTTTGAGCGCACAAGAATTACAAGGAACAATTAGAAACTCAACTGGTGAAACGATTCCTTTTGCGAAGGTCAAAGTTCAAAATACCATCCATAAAGCAACGGCGAATAAAGATGGATTTTATAAAGTCACATTAAAACCGGGTAAATATTTTATCGATTTTTCCGCAATCGGTTTTGAATCTAAAGTAGACACAATTGTTATTTCCAATGATTCTCAAACGCACGACGTTGTGCTTTTAGAGTTGACAAATATATTGGATGAAGTAACAGTCTCCAGTTTAAGCAAACGAGAACGAGGCAAAGAAATCATGCTTCAAGCAATTGAGAAGCGACCTTTTTACCAAGATTTATTGTCAGAATTTAGTTGCAATACTTATTGTTTATCAACCTTAAGACAAGATAAATACGATACAATCTTCAAAGATTCTGTCATTGGAAAACAAACGATTGACATGATTGAATGGCGCGCAAAATCATTTTATGAAAAGCCAATTCGTTTTAAAGATGAATTTTATGCTTACAACGATTTTAAAGACAATTCTACAAATTATAATAATGTTAGTTTTAGCGTTGACATAGAATCAAATCCTTCGCTGGCTCCCAAAGGAGACGCACTTTCAAGTAATCCGTATTTGTTTGTAAACGGAATGAAAGAAGCACATTTTTCGTTGCTTGACAACACGATTGAAGCACCACGATTGACTCAAAATCCATTGATTTCTCCTTTGGCATTTAATGCAATGTTGTTTTATGCATTTTATCTCGAAGAAACGTATTCTGATAGTTTACAACGTTTGGTTCATGTAATTTCAGTCAAACCAAAATTCAGTTATGAAGCACTTTTTGAAGGAAAAATCTGGATTCAAGACAGCACATGGGAACTGATTTCTTATGATTTAGAAGTGAATCCAGGCGTTTTGATTTATTTTAAAAATATCCGCATCAAAGCAAATTACCAGCGACTGGGTGAGCGAATAGTTCCTGTTTCTAAATCGTTTGTTTACACAATCAAGGAAGGAAAAAAAATAACAGAAGGGAATGTGACTTTGAGTCAATCTGAATTTAATTTTGACAAGATTGAAAAGCCGAGTAAATTTTGGCTTGAAACAAGCAGTTTTGATGAAAAAGCTTTTGACAGAGATTCCAGTTATTGGGAGAAAAATCGTCCTTTTAGTTTGAATAACATTGAGCAAGAATACATCCACAAGCAAGACAGTATCATCAATTACCATGAAAGTGATGTTTATTTGCATCAACAAGACAGCATCCGAAATAGAATTTCTTGGATATCAGTATTTTTTAGTGGAATCGGTCATGTAAATTCTTTTAAAAAATACAGTTTTACTTTCAATCCTTTGGTCTCGCAAGTGATTCCTTTTGGGGTTGGTGGATATCGACATAGATTGCAGTTTGTTTACCGCAAGGAATTTAAAAACGGGAAATATTTCACTGTAGAACCGGATTTAGATTATGGTTTTTTGAATAAAGATTTGAAGGGAGGAATTGGTGGTACATTCATGTACAATCCGCTGAATTTTTCAAAAGTTGGATTTGAAATTGGCGATGTGTATGATTTTGTGACAAGTAATCAAAATATCCAAGGAACATTTGCCCCTTCCAATCGTGTTCGAAATAAAAAGATTTCTGCGTCATTTTCGAGAGAATTGATCAATGGTTTGTATTTGAAATCAAGTATTTTATTTTCAGATCGACAATCAATTGACAGTTTAAAATATCCAAGTTGGATTTCCTATTTTGGAAATTTTCAGCAAGCGAAAAATTTCGACCCTTATCGTATTTTTTTGACGACCATTGATTTAGAATATCATTTCAGACAAAAATTTTTCATCCGAAAAAATCGTAAATACGTGCTCGGTTCGCCTTGGCCAATCATTAATTTGACCTACAAAAAAGGAATTCCATCGTTTATTGGTTCGCAATCTAATTTTGATTTTGCAGAATTTCAAGTTCGAGATGAGTTGAATTTTAAATCATTTGGAAATTCAGATTTGAAATTTGTTGCAGGAGTTTTCATACAGAAACAAAATTTGAGAGTCATTGAGAATAAATTTTTCAGACCATCAGATCGCATTTTTTTCTCCAATCCTGTAAATACTTTGCAACGTTTGGACACAGCTTTAAATACATCAAATTCATATTTTCAATTCAATTTCATTCACCATTTCAACGGTTTTTTCTTGAATAAAGTTTGGCTGATTAATCGCTTGAAATTGCAGGAAACCGTCGGCGGAAATTTCCTTTTTATTCCTGATGCAAATTTCGCACAAGTAGAATTTTATGCTGGATTGGAAAGAAGAATCAGAATCAGAAGATCAATTTTTAAAGTCGGAGTTTATGCCGTCACGCAAGACAACAGTTTGTCGAAAGCTTCCATCAATTTCAAAGTGGGCGTGAATTTTTACAATGCATTTACGGATAAGTGGGATTACTAGTATAAGATATTAGGATGTTAAGATTTTAGGATATTAAGACATTGGATTTTCGTAAAGATTAGAGATTAATTTGAAAGTTTGAAGCCTAAATTAAAGTCTTAAAGTTGCATTGCAACGTGTCCTAAAATCTTAATATCTTAAAGCGAAGCGTGTCCTCAATGCTTCAATCAAAATGAAAAAACTACTTTTGTACTTTATTTCAAAGCAATAAACAATCATTATGAGCAAATTCAGAACTATTTGGCCAACAGAAGATAAATATGTTGAGGTAATCGACCAACGTAAATTACCACATGAATTTGTGGTTGTGAAATTGGAAACTTACGACGATGCGGTGGATGCAATCAAAGAAATGATTGTTCGTGGTGCGCCTTTGATTGGTGCAACTGCTGCTTATGGAATTTATTTGGCGGTTCGTGAAATGATTGAAAACGAATTAGATGGTTCTTTTCTTGACCAAGCTTTTTCCGAATTGCGTGCCTCTCGTCCAACTGCGGTAAATCTTTTTTGGGCATTGGATAAAATGCGTGAAGCAATGGACAAAGCTGAAGATTTTTTGAAAACGAGTTGGGAAGCTGCAGCTGCGATTGTGGAGGAAGATGTTGAAACTTGTCGCATGATTGGCGTGCATGGTTTGCCAATTATTGAAGAAATTTCAGCGCGCAAAAATGGGGAAGTTGTAAATATTTTGACACATTGCAACGCAGGAATGTTGGGTTGCGTAGAGTGGGGGACAATCACTTCACCGATTTACCAAGCGGTTCAAAAAGGAATCAAAGTGCATGTTTGGGTGGACGAAACACGACCAAGAAATCAAGGTTCAAATTTGACTTGTTATGAATTGACCCGTCATGAAGTGGATCACACTTTGATTGTCGACAATGCCGGCGGACATTTGATGCAACATGGAATGGTGGACATGGTGATTGTGGGAACTGATAGAACAACGCGTCAAGGCGATGTTGCTAATAAAATCGGAACTTATTTGAAAGCATTGGCTGCCAAGGACAACAATATTCCTTTTTATGTGGCTTTGCCTTCAACAACTTTAGACATGACAATCAACGATGGATTGAAAGAAATTCCAATCGAAGAGCGAAACCAAGACGAAGTGAGATACATGATTGGGAAAAACAGTAAAGGAAGCATTGATTCCGTTTTAATTTGTCCTGAAACGACGAAAGCAAGCAATTATGGATTTGATGTAACTCCAGCGAAATATGTTACCAAATTAATTACTGAACGTGGCGTTTGCGATGCATCTGAAGCAGGATTATTGAGTTTGTTTCCAGAGAAAAAATAAAGGATTTTTAAAAACAAAAAAGCGGAAACTCAAGTATGATTTCCGCTTTTTTTATGAATTATAATTACCTCAAAATCGTAATAATACCTTGTTTCTCTTCGTCACCAAAAGTGATTTTGTAGAAATATACGCCATCAGTCAATTTAGCGCCACTAATATCTTTTCCTTCAAAAGGAAGTGAACCTTGTTTTTGTTCATAAACGATTGTTCCCCAGCGATTCCAGATAGAAAGTGAATAAGGTAAACAAACGTTGAAATATTGATCTATGTCCAAATAGTCATTAATTCCATCGCCGTTTGGTGTAATCACATTCGGGAAATCTTGCGTTGGCGCAGTCAATGAACCAATGATTGTAACCAAAGTACCAACAGTTGGTGATGGACAGCCATTCACTTCAACGTAAGCAGTATAATTTCCTTCATTGTCAAAATTTGCTGGGAATTGCAGATTTTGATCAGAGCTTGTAAAGTTGTTTGGTCCGTTCCAGAAATACGTCGCGTTTGGTGTGGTATTCATTTGTAGAATGACGTTATCACCTGGACATAAAATTGGACTATTGCTTGTCAATACCGGCGCTGCTGGAATTGGATAAACTGTCACATCTTGTGTTTGTGAATCTGAACATCCATTGGCAGTTGTCACAGTTAATGTCACACTAAAAGTATTGCTTGTCGCATAATTGTGTGTCGGACTCGCAAGTGTTGAAGTATTTCCGTCACCAAATGTCCAATCATTTTGTGCAATCACGTCTCCCGAAATCGTTGATTGATTGTCGAAAACCACATTTGTTCCCAAGCAAACATTGCTCGTTGAGAAAATGGCCGTTGGAACAGAATTAACAGTTACTGTCAATGTATCGCCAGTTGTACAGCCATATCTGTCTGTCGAGGTTACATCGTAATTTGCTGTTGTATTTGGTGTTACCGTCGTGTTTTGGGTTTGTGCTCCAGTACTCCAATCATAAGAATAAGGAGAAGATCCCAAAATGGTATTTCCTGCATTTAAGTTGGCAGTTTCACCTCGACAAATAATCTGATCCGCACCAGCGTTCATTACTGGACAAAGATTTACTTCAATTACGGAACGCGCATTCCCGATTCCGCAAGGTAAATCATTCCAAAAACCATCAGGATAAATCTGAACACAATCTTCGTCACCACCACTATTGTTTGGCTCGCCACCAGCCCAATTGGTGTAAGTAACAGGAGATTGATCGTACCAAACAAATGTTCCTTCTGTTGCTTCGTCATTGTGTCCAATCCAAATCACATCAGAAACAGAATTCAATCCTAAATTAACGAGCGAAGAAACGATACAATCATTTTCTGCTTGCGATTGAATAGAAACCAAATTGGCACCTAAATTTTGCGCAAAGGCTTGTGCTGCAGAACCTGAAAGCGATTGTTGATTCAAGAAATAGATACTGCATTCACTCACACAACCAACCATTTCCACACAACCTGCCGCAGTGAAAGCTGCACGAATTGCTTCAATGTCACAAGTAAAGTTGTTTGGGAAATTTGGACAACCATCTAATTGCACAGAAACATTCACTGTATCTGTATTTTGACAATTGTTTGTGTTTGTTCCAGTAACAATGTAATCTGTAGATTGAGAAAACGGTGTAAATGGCGTTGCATTTGTAATTCCGTTGTTCCAAGTATACGTGTTGTTTAAATCTCCTGAACCAGTTAAGGTTACCGTTTCTTCAGGACAAACCACTACATCTGCTCCAGCAGCTACAGTTGGTAAATCCATCACATTTACAATTACAGTGTCAGATGCAGTGCAATTGTATCTATCAGTAGTAACAATCGAATACAAAGTTGTATCTGTTGGAGAAACTGGATTGCTTTGAACAATTGGACCATTTGACCAATTGTAAGTATATGGCGAAGAGCCAAATAATGTATTGCTTGAGTTTAAATTCGCAGTACTTCCAATACAAACTGAAACGTCATTTCCTGCGTTGATTACAGGACAAAGATTGACTTCAATAATCGATTTAGAGTTTGAACTTCCACAAGACAAATCGTTCCAAGTTCCAGGATTTGCTCCAGTTGGATAAATCTGCACACAATCTTCATTTCCCGATTGATTTGGTTCGCCTGGCGCCCAATTGGTGTAAACGATCGGGGATTGATCATACCAAACAAAGGATCCTTCGTTGATTTCATCTGAAAATCCAATCCAAATTACTCCCGTTTGACTCAGGTTTGTCAATGAACTCATGATACAATCATTTTCTTCTTGTGATTGAATTGAAACCAAATTCGCACCTAAATTTTGCGCGAAAGCTTGCGCTTGAGAACCAGTCATTTGCTGAGGATTCAAGAAATAAATGCTGCAATCGCTAGAACAACCTGGCATTTCGATGCATCCTGCGTCAGTCATCGCCTGTCTAATTGCATCGATGTCACAGTTATACAAACTTGGATCGGTGCAACCGTAAGGATTCGTTCCAGCTTCACACGGACATAAATCATTCAAATTGGAAACGCCATCATTGTCTGTATCCATGTTGTCACTTGTTGTTGCATCCGCCACCAAAAGTAAACCGTAAGGATTTTGATCTCCAGGATTTAACGAAGGTGAATTGAAAACCAACACATCTACATAATTCGTTCCAACTAGCCAAGGACCTTGTAAATTGATGTTTAATTGTCCACCAACCGCATAACTTCCTCCACTAATTCCGGTGCTGTTTCCATTTACAAAAACGTCACTGATGGTATTGTCAGAATAACCAATTAAATCCAATACATAATTACCTGCAACAGTGACACTAAATCCATTGCAATCAGCAGGAAGGTCAAGTGTCAATCTGAAATATCTGTAACCGCTATTGGTATTTGTAGCGCAGTTTCCGTCTGAACCTGTAATCCAATTTCCATTGTTTACTGGCGCTGGAAGTGTCGTTGGATCTACCCAAGCCCCAGGCGCACAGTTGTTATTTATCAAGGTTGATATATATGTCAAACCCATTGGATTTGGTGGATTTGTTGTGTACCAAGGCGAAGCCAACCAAAGTGGGTCGATCGTATTTGCAGCGCCTTGACCTGTTGATAAACTCGCTGGATTTGGAAAAGTTTGCGCGCTAATTTTTCCAGAAAAAATGATTGTAAAAATCAACAATGCTGCTGATTTAAATGCAATTTTCTCAATGATTCCTATTGATGAAATTCTTGAACGTAGTTTTTTTTCCATATGAGTAGTTAGACTTGAAAATGCAAATGAACATTTATTTGATTTCAAAGACTAACAAATATACAAAATATGGTTTTGAAAATTACATTAATTTCAAGCCGATGAGTATTTTAAACATCTCAATGAATGAAACTTGATTTCCTTTGATAGAAATTCGAATTAAAATTCAAAAATAATCCCAATTGTTGGAACGACCGTTTTGGAATAATTATCCAATACTACAGGAACTCCATTTGAACCGTCTAACTTAATTGGATTTCCATCGGTGGTTAGAAAATCTGTGTTGTCGGCATTGCGTTTGAAAGTGTAATCGGGAACACCCTGACTTTTTAAGCCCAATACATTTTGAATGTCGATGTATAAATCCAACGCTGTTCTTTTGAAATTGATTTTCTTATCAACCCTGATATCTAACTGATTGAACGATTGAAGACGATTTGTATTCAATAAATTGGTATTCAAAGTTCCTGTTCCTGTCAACAAATAATTTTGCTGGGAAATTGCCAAATCATAGGGCGTGAAAGGTGTTCCACCTGCGAAACGGTATTTCAGTCCTAATTCATACCCTTTTTTGAATTTGTAGCCCAACGTCGCGGAAAGCAAATGTCTACTGTCCCACGAAGACGGAATCAATTGTCCATTTTGACCTGCAAATTTGCTTCTTACGAAAGTGTAACTTACCACGTAAAAGATTTTTTTGATCAACTTTTGCTGCACAAAAATCTCAAATCCATAAGTTTCACCTTTTCCATTGCTGATTACTTTTTCGCTACCGATCGATCCAAATTCCGAACCTTGATTTGCCAGTGAAACGCCACTCGTTGCTGAGACTGGATAATTTGCATATTGTTTGTAAAATCCTTCCACTGTAATGCGCAACGCTTTGTTTGGCAAAAATTGTGTTCCCAATACATAATGCGTTGATTGAATGTATTTCATGTCTTGATTCACCAAATTTCCCATTTGATCACGATAGCCCAAGGAAGTATAGGTTGGAATTTTGTAATAATTTCCAATCGAAGCAGTTATATCAAACTTCGAAGTCAAGTGATAAGCCGCCGACAATCTCGGTGAAAGTGTTTTTAAAGGATTATTTCCTTCTTTGGTAAATGAATTCATATCGGTTCTTAAACCCAACGAAAGCAATAATTTTTCTTTGAAGAAATTTTTAGCGACTTGTCCAAAAAGTCCATATTTAAAAAATTCAGTAGCACTTTTAATTTTGATAATTTGTTCAGGTACAATTACATTTCCAGCAGAATCAAGTACATTATTTGATACTTTGTTGTATAAATCAGTATTGTATTTTACATATTGTGCGGATACTCCTCCAGTGATTTTCCAGCCATCGATGTATTTATTGATGTCAAATCGGAATTTATTTTCAATTTCCTGTGAAACCAATTTGAAAGTTCTGTCAGCTTCAATTTGTTCTCCAGTTACAAACTTATCTAAACTGTTGTTGAACATGTTTCTAGAAAGCGAAAAGTTCATGAATCCTTTTTTAACCTTGCGCTTCAGATTGAATCCTGTTGTATAATTCCATTGATTGATGTACGGAAGCGAACGCGTGATAAATACATTTTCAGGTGTAGAATTTTTTGTCGTAGCAAAAGTAAATCGATCGATTGCACCTAAACCAATGGCAGTTAAAGTCGTTTTGTCGTTGATTTTGTGCGTCACTTTGTATTGAAAATCGTAAAAATTTGGTCGTATCGGCAAATCGATTAATCCGAACAATAAATCCAAATAAGATTTTCTCGCCGAAGCCAAAAAGGTTGTTTTTTTACTTATTGGTCCTTCCAATGTCAAAACTGATTCCGTAAATCCCGCTCGGATATTTCCTGAAATTCGCTCAGGATTTCCGTCGCGCTGGTTGATAATGAAGGTAGAAGCCAACGCATTGTCATATCGCGCATCGAATGCCGATGAACTCAATTTTACATCTTCGATAAATGAGACATTCAAAATTCCTTGCGCGCCGCCTGAACTTCCTTGCGTTTGAAAATGATTTAATACGGGAATTTCGATTCCATCCAAATAATATACATTTTCATTCGGCGCACCACCACGGATAATGATGTCGTTGCGTGCCGCTCCACCAGCGCTAGAACCTACACCAGGTAAAGTTTGAATTACACGAGAAACGTCAAAATTTCCTCCAGGATTACTTTTGATTTCTTCGGTTGTCAATTGTTGCACCGAAAGTGGTGTGATCATATCTGTCGCTACTGCTGATTTTGATTTGTCATTGGAAACAGTTACTTCACCAATTTCAGTGCTTACAACTTCCATAGCGAAATTGACCACTTGTGCATTTCCTGAAGAAACTACAATGTTGTATTTAATCAGTGAAACATAGCCAGAATAGATTGCTTTGATGTTGTAAGTTCCAACTGGAATTTCCAATTTATAGTTTCCATCGATGTCGGTTTGCGTTTTGAATTCTGTTCCTTCAACGATAATTGTTCCAGGATAAATCGTCTCTTGGGTGTTTTTATCTTTTAGATTTCCCAAGATAATTCCTTTCGATTGACCGAATGAAACCAGATGCAACAAGATGATAACGAACGATAAAGCGTATTTTTTTGACATGTTTCTTTATTTTTTACTTTACAAGAAACAATTCTTTAAAGATTTTGTTCGCAAATTATTTCGCGCTGGAAACAATTTTGTTTTGCAATGTATTCACATCCATTCCGCCGCTTTGTCGCCAAAGGATTTCACCTGCTTGGAAAAGCACGAAAGTGGGAACGCCTCTCACTTTGAATTTCGCTGCAACATCTTGATTTTTATCGACATCAATTTTGATGATTCTGACTTTATCGCCCATTTGGTCTTTGAGTTGATCTAAAACCGGCATCATCGTTTGACAAGGTCCGCACCAAGTGGCGAAAAAATCTACTAAAGTTGGCGTTTCTGACTGAATGATTTCTTGAAATTTGCTCATGTTAATGTATTTTGTTGGGATTGTAACTTGTAAATAAATTCATCCAAATCAAGCGACTGTATCTAAAAGTAATTGGAACTAATGCGAGTAAAACAAAAACAATTAAGCCAAAATACAACCAAGCATCAGCATCTGGATAAATCAAATAGGTCAAGACAAAAGTTGCTACAGAAAACGCCACTGTCAATCCATAACTGACATACATTGCGCCGTACCAAAAGCCATTTTCGATTTCATATTTGTGTCCGCAATGCGCGCACTTTTCATACATTTTATCGAATTTTTTTGGATTGTAAATCGCACCGCTTTCAAATACATCTCCTTGGTGACAAGCAGGACATTTACCCTTAAAAACGCTGTATATTTTGTCTTTTAACATAGTACAAAATTACACATTTCTTCAGTCTCTAAAAGTCAATTTTTGTCAAAATTTTGTATGATTTTGGTCAGAATAAAACGCAAAAAAAATGGAGATAATTGAATTACCTCCATTTTAAGATTTTGCAAAATTTTCAATTTTTTTATGACAAGCAATCTAAAATCGATCAGCTTTCTTCGTTGAAACTAAATTTATTTTTTAGATTCGTGGCCTTGGAAGAAAGGTTTTTAAAGGCGCACTGAAATTGTAGACTTTTGGAGGAAGCTACGCAGCGACAGCGGAGTAGATCACCGACAAAATCACATTTTCAGAAGCCATTAAAATAAAGCGCCTCAAATAAAAAAATTATTTACGGACAAAGATTTGCGCTTTAACTTGATTACAAAGCCTTGATTTTTGGGTTCGTTTTGATCAAGCAAAAGGAACTAAAAACTTGGCGCACTAATCGTTCTCCATCGTTGCAAAGTAACCATCGCATCTTTTGGATATTTCACGCTGTATCCCAATTCAACGGATTTCGTTTCAGTTGGTTGAATGGTCAATTCCCATTTCAATTCGCCTGTTTCAACATCTTTTTTGGCATTGGAAGTTTGTTCTGTAACCACAGTCACGCTTTCGTTTTTGCTGATTGGAATTTGGTCATAAACCACAATTTTGATCGGTACATTTCTGTTGTTTCTCACTGCGATTTCATACAAGTACGTTTCTCTTTTTGAGCTTCCTACAACTTTTTTAGAACTCAATTCTTGTTTCAATTTACGCATCACAACTACTTTGTTGTCACGTCCGAATGAAAGTGAAAGTGTATCGCTCACATTGCGTGTATCTACTTGTGAAACACCTACATAAACACCACCGAAATACACATTTGTCGGACCAGGAATTAAATCCAAATCTTGCCATCCAACGATATTGGCAATCAAGAATGCGCCGTTGTCCAATTTTGGGATGGTAACATGCGTAAATGTTGCGTCTAAATTCATTTCTTTTACATCAACGCTGTAAGGTTTTCCGTCGGTTGGACAAGAAAACTTGTGTTCAATCACAAATTCAGTGGTCAATTCTGAGATTTCAATTTGTTTCATCGCAACGACTGGTTTTTGAACTTTTCGTTCATTCAAACGCGTCAATCCGTCCATTTTCCAACCCAATTGCTCGTTGTTTGATTGTTCTTCATCTTTTCCAAGAATGTAGTTGTCAAAAACACGTTGATTGGCGATATTGAGATTATTTTCAGCTTGTTCTCTGTAAGATTCTTCGTACGCTTGCGGCGCATAATATTCTTTGGATTTGGATTTTCCTTGCATGTTTAAATTGTAAAAATCCAAATACCAAGGTTGTAAATTCGGTTGTGACGCCGACAATTTTGGATCTGCAGTCGAAAGTACTAAATCAACATTTTCCCAAGCATTTCCGGTGTTGTTGTAAATTTTTGCTTTGTATTTGAGGTTGATTTTTTGGTTCAAATCTGTCGCCGATAAATCGTATGTTGCTGCCCAACCACAATCGCTCACCAAATAGCTCAGTGTGCAGTTTGCGTTGATTCCAGCTTCACAATCAATCAACACGATCACTTGGTTGCTTCGTTGATTTTCGTTGAAATTCAATTCAGTCAGTTGAAAACGGAGCAATTCAATTTGATTATTCAAGGTGTTTTTTTCCTTGTTTAATTTGGTGATTTGGCGGTTGATTTCCAAGGTTCTTGTTCTGAAAAATTCCGCAGTTTCCTTGATTTGAGCCACAGTTAGATTTTGATTGTCGCCTTTCAAATTCCTGTTGGTGTTCAAGACTACCAATTCAGCTTGATAAGAATTGAAAATATCGGAATTTAGTTGATAATTGTCTTTCAACAAATCCAAAGAATCTTTCAATTTTGAAATTTTCGGATTGAATTGTTCCGCTGCCATGAAATCCATTTCAGTGGAAACCGAAACCAATTTGTAAGGTTGGTTGGCGCTAAATTGAATACTTTGAGGATCAGCAAAAGCAGAAATTCCTGAAAAGATCAATTTATTTCGTCCTTTCAACAATTTGACTTCCGTTGTATGCGTCATTTCTCCAGCCGTCAAGAACAACTTTACTTTCTTGATTTGCGATTTGACATTGATTTCATTTGGTTTTTGCGTCCATCCGATAAGCGGAACAAACAACAACAAGCACAGTATTTTTTGCATGAGACAGAATTTAATTCTATCAAATGTAATGTTTTTTTAAGGAAGTTTCCGCAACTAATGATTTGAAAAAATGAATGTTTAACAAATTAAAAAAAATCATTTAATAGGATGTACAATTCCAAAATTGAAAGTCTTTGGCAAGCACTTCTCCTTCAACGATGGTAATGGTGTTGGCTTCAGAATAAAGATACAAATTTTCAGGCATCACCACATAGGTATTGGCTGGCAATTCTTTCCCCAATTTTCCTCTTTTTATTTTCGTTTTGATGCTATGCTGTTTTAGATTTTCAAAATCACCATTTCCTAGGTTATCCAAATCAGTTTTTACGATAAAAACCAATTCACCTTTAAATTTTTCATAAGATCGATTGTTTTCATCAATAGGCGGCATGCAATCACCACTTCCATATTCAACTTTACCCTTAACTCCAGTATCAAAATTTGATTTCGTACAAGCATTGATAAAAATTAAAAATGTCAAAAGACCAAAAAATCGCAAGCTGGCTGTAGTTTTCATTGATTTACTTTTTGATTTAAAACGC
This sequence comes from Flavobacteriia bacterium, assembly GCA_947450325.1. GTDB lineage: Bacteria > Bacteroidota > Bacteroidia > Flavobacteriales_D > Crocinitomicaceae > JAQVCM01. Next base: position 39,010 of record CANFUT010000001.1, on the reverse strand, counting down.
TGTTTTGACAAAAGTATTGTTTCAATTATTCCAACACAATCTTCCTAGTCGTCACTTTCCCACTCGGATCCGTAATCTGCACAAAATACATGCTCGCGCTCAGCGATTCTCTGTAAATGGTGAATTCTGTTCCAGAAAATGAAACTGATTGCAATTCTTTGCCTAACATATCGAGCAATTGAATTTTCGTATTCGTTTGCGGAATATTGAAAACGATTTTTGCTTCGCTGGTGAAAGGGTTTGGGAAGATTTCGAAATTATTTTCCAATTGAATTTCGTCCAAAGAAACGTTGTTTACCAAAACGCAGTTAGAAGTTTCGGTGCAATTGCCAATGGCAAGTCGAACTGCATATTCGCCGACATGCGTTGGAGTAAACGATTGATTCGTTGCTCCAGGAATTAGCGCATCTAAATCACAGTCAATCCATTGGTAGCTTGCGTTCGATTGTTGAGCGGTTAAGATGTTGGAATTATTTGTAATAGCAGGATTAATGTTGATGATTGTCAGATTCAATGTAATTGTGCTATCACAACCATTTGCATTTTGCAAAGTTTGAATGTAATTTCCAGATTGCGTGTAGGTTTGATTGTTTAAAGAATAGCTGTCGCAGGCAGTTTTGTTTAATGTGGAAGTTGTTGGAGTATTGATTGTTAAATTCAATGTAATTGTGCTATCACAACCATTTACATTTTGCAATGTTTGAATATAAGTTCCAGATTGTGTGTAGGTTTGGTTGTTGAGTGAGTAACTGTTGCAAGCAGTTGCGTTTAAAGTGGAAGTTGTTGCATTGTTGATTATTAAATTTAAAGTAATGATACTGTCGCAACCAGCCACGTTTTGAAAGTAAGTTCCAGATTCTGTGTATGTCTGACTATTAAGCGTATAGCTGTCGCAGGCAGTTTCATTCAATGTAATTGCATTTTGACTGATTGTCAAATTCAACGTAATTGTACTATCACAACCATTTGCATTTTGCAAGGTTTGAAAGTAAGTTCCAGATTGCGCGTAAGTTTGGTTGTTGAGTGTATAATTGTTGCATGCAGTTTCGTTTAGTACCAATGAATTTTGATTGATTGTCAGATTCAATGTAATTGTGCTATCACATCCATTTGCAGTTTGCAATGTTTGAATGTAAGTTCCAGATTGCGTGTAAGTCTGATTATTGAGTGAATAACTACTGCAAGCCGTTTCGTTTAGCGTTGCAGTTGTTGGATTGTTGATTGTTAAATTCAAAGTAATTGTGCTATCGCATCCAGCCACATTTTGTAAAGTTTGGATGTAAGTTCCAGATTGCGTGTAAGTTTGGTTGTTGAGTGAATAACTGTTGCAAGCGGTTTCGTTCAGAGTAGCTGTGGTTGGTCCAACAATTGTCAAATACAAAGTTACATTCGTATCACATAATGGCTCATAACTATTTGAATAATTGTAGATCCCAGAAGTGGTGTAGGTCATGTTTTGAACGGTATAACTTCCACAGACAGTTTTGTAAATGGTGATTTCGTCATATTGGTCAATTGTTAAATCATAATCTATCAAACTATCGCAGCCTGCTGTATTTTGAAGATCATAGATATGATAAATTCCCGAATTATTCACGTAACCGCAATCATCACAAACAGCGGTTGGCAATTGATAATGATAGCAGGCTGTTATATTTTGTGTGAATGAAGAATTTGGGATAATATTCACAACCAAAGATATCGTATCGAATGTTCCGTTTTGATTAGAAACAAGTTGAATATATTCATCTGATTGCGTATATGTTTGATTGTTTAAAGTATAGCTTCCGCAACCAGAAACATTTAGTGTATCGGATTCGTTTAAGTTTGAGATACTATTGCATTTAGTTGTAATGATACTTGATAACCTTTTCGTTTGAATGTTAATAATTGAATCGGTAAAAGGACTAGTTATTGAAAATGTTTGATTTATCGAAATAGAATTCAAAGTGATACTTCCTGCATAATTATTTTGAGATGAAATTGTTGAACAACTAGTATTTCCCGACGAATTTGTTTGAATGAAATCTTGACGTATATCGGAATAAGTATCAATCAAAAAAGTAAAATTATTATTTACATTATTAATTACTTTTGAAAATACTTGATCTTCATTTTTTCTATGAACGAATAAAAGTTCTCCGTTAAAATTAAAGTTTGAAAAACCAGAACTACCATGATATCCCCAATTTGATCCATATCCTCCTCGCCAAGCAACAGTGCAACCACCTGCATTTGTTTGATTGATGCTTGTGATCGACATTTCTTCTTCCCAGTGAACATATTTTGACCATAGTATATTTCCTTCGGGATTCATTTTCAGAATGTTGTTTTCAAGATCGTAGTCGGTCATGTACAATAACAAACAATTATCTGAAGATTTTGCAAATAAAACAATGTCTGTTGTAGCATTAGGATTAATCACAGTAAAAGAGCCTAGCGTATCACCTTCTTGATTGATTTTAAGGATATAATGAGTATTGATCACATAATATTCACCGTTAATTTGAGTGATCCCAATGTTAGAAGTTGATGTACTCGTTTCATATTTTTTATTCCATTCAATATTTCCGCTTGAATCTAATTTTAGAATAGTCAATATTTTATTCGATGGACTATTGGGAGAATTAACAGTTCCACTTACAATATACCCCCCTTCTTCACTTTTAATTACTTGAACGCAAGTATTGGGAAAATTTTCGTGAAAACTTTTAGACCAAATTACGTCTCCGTTTACATCCGTTCGAACAATAAAATTTTTAAGATTATTTGATGTTGGAAAAATATTACAAATAAAAATAAATCCGTCATTTAAAACTTCAAAATTTTTTATGATTACAGAATTTCCTAAAGATTGGTAGTACTTTACCCAAGTTGTATCACCAAATTGATTGGTTTTCATTAAAAAACCGGAATTTATTCCTTCGTGGCTGCGAACACCAACTATCGCAAAACCTCCGTCTGGTGTTTCTTGAATATCCTTCGGTCGATTTTCTTCGCCATCTGATCCCGTAATATTCTTCTCAAACGTAATCTGCCCCGCACCATCCAGCGTGAAAAAAAGGAGTAAAAAAGGAAGTAGTAATTTTGTCATCATCAATTAAATCAGGTTTTCTAGTTTAAATGTACTGTTTTTATTTCTTGTTTTAGCACCAAGAGATTTTGGTTTAGCTCGTTCAAATATACAATAAAATGTTTACAATTAGGGTTTTATAGAATGAATGTCAGTCCGAAGTCAAGTCTGACGCCTATCTTGGTGTTTGAAATATTGTGGTAGCCGCCAGAATCTAACGATGTCAGGGTCGATTTTCGCTCGTGTACTCCAATATTGAAATCGTATCCAATGTGCTTGGTAAACTTACTCAACATTCCAAAAAATACGCCTTTTGAATAATCTTTTCCTCGGTAGTAATAACTTGGATTTATGAATAATGGCTCGTAATGAATGTTGTCTTGACCGATGCGATAATAGAGTCCTGCATAGAAAATAAAAGCAGTTTCTTTGTTGAATTTTATCGGATTGAAGTACAAACGATAATTCATTGTAATTGCTTCTCTTACGCTGGAACTTGTGACGAAATCGGCGTAATATTTTCCATTGTTGTCGGTCACTTTTTTTTCATTGTGGTCATATTGTGTTCTGAAATAAGTGAGACCAACAGAGTGATTTCTAAAGAAGCGAAAATCAGCACCTGCAGCAGTTACCAAAAACATACTTTTGCCCAAAGGCACAGGAATAAATTTCACTTTCACCAACAACGAAACTTTCTTCATCGGTTTTTTGATCAATGGTTTTTCGATCAATGGTTTGAGAGAATCATTTTGAGCAAATACTGACAAGCCAACAGTCAAAAAGAATAGGAGAGAGGTTAGGGTTTTAGTCATTGGGTCAAGTTTTAAAATTATTGATTCACCACCTTCGCCGTTTTGAAAAAAGCAATCCATTTTGTTTTCAAATCCGTTGAAATTTCCGTTTTTTTGACTGCTTTATAATTGCTCAACGCGAGGTAACAGAATCCGCGGTTGAAATAAGCTTTTGTGTATCCTTTGTCTACTTTGATCGCATTGTTGTAATCCTTGATAGCGCCTTTGTAATCTTCCTTGTTGTGTTTTTGAACGCCGTTTTTGTAATACTCTTGGGCAGTTTGTGCAAATGAAAAAGCGACAAATAAAATGGTAATGGTTGAAAGAAGGAATTTCATAATTCAAAAAATAGATCAGTACTTATTTTTCAAATTTAGTGAAAAATATTAAAATCTTAACTATTCGCTTCTTTCAAAAATTTATGCGATCCATCACAATTCGGCATGCGTTTCGAAAGTCCACAAATACAATCGTTTAAACCTTTTCCTTGCAGGATTCTAGGAATGCAATTTTCAATTCTTGTTTCCTTGGTTTTGGATTGTTTCGCACCATCAAAATGTAAATAATAGGCTTTTTTTCGTCCTGGAGTCAGTGCGTCGAAAGCTGATTTTAGCGCAGGATTTTCGTTTAATTTGTTGGTCAATTCTACCGGCACATCAAATTCTTCAGCTTTTTTGAAGGTGACATTCAATCCAGCTCGTTCCACTTCAATCGCTTCAAAAACATACGCTTTGATCACACTTTCCTGCGCAATGATTTCTTGTAAATTGGCAAATCGAATTTGTCTGGCAGAAGTTGTGTTTTCTGTTTGTTGGTGCAGAATTTTATTTGTGTCGCTAAGCAATGCACCTTTGAAAAAATTGAGCGCACAATATTCTTTGAAACCGTGAATTAAAACCACATTTCCATTCTGAAAAACATAGCAGGGAACTTTCCATTTCAACGCTTCGAACAGCTGACATTCGAGCACAATTTTGCGCAAATATTCCATTTCAGTTTTCCATTTTTTAGTCTTTTGGAAGAATTCGTCAACTTGTGGATTCATGAGTTTTTTGTTTTTCGAGAATTAAATATTACCTATGTTGATCAATCAAAATCACATTTCCATCTGGATCAGAAAGCATTATGAATGCTGGTCCTTCTGTTTTTTCATCCGCTTCTGGGGCAATCGCAATTTCTTTGGATTTTAGTTCTTTTTGGATGACACGAACATCGTCCCAATCTTTCACATTTTTGGCGTTTTCATCCCAGCCAGGATTGAAAGTAAGCATGTTTCCTTCAAACATTCCTTGAAAAATGCCAATGAGTGTATTTCCATTTTTCATGATGAGGTATTTTTTCTCTAAACTTCCACCAAAGACAGTGAAACCTAATTTCTCATAAAATTCTTTGGAAATTTTGACATCTTTCACATTCAAACTCATTGAGAAAGCACCCAATTTCAAGTTTCTTTGTTTTTTTTCAGTTTTATCTTTGTAAACGATTGTATTTCCGCTTACAAATGACCCCAAAAAGAATGCTGCAAAAAGCGCAGTGATGATGATGCTTGTTTTTTTCATGTCTTGAGAATTATGAATAAAAAAGTAAAAATAGGATTTATTTTAGAAATTGGATTTTGTAAGCTATTTCTGAACTGAAATATAGGAATTAGATAAAAATTGATTGTAAATCTGAGAAATCTATGAAACAAAAAAAACCGTCTGATAAAATCAAACAGTTTTTTGTGGAGCTAACTGACATTTATTCGAACCCTTTTTTAGAGGATTTGAATAGGTTATACTTGCTCTATAAGTCGATTTTTGAGACTAAATAAATGGTCATTTGTACTGCTCTTTTCATTTTTCAAAACATCGATTTCGAAAATAAATCAGCCGCTAATTGCACTAAAGCTTTTCGGAATGCCATAATTTTCAAAAAGTTAATAGATCAAAATTTTTAAAGCGGAAAGAATAAATCAATAATTCAAAATTTCTACAAAATTCAAATGTAAATTAGCAGTATGAAAATATTAATTGTAGAAGATGAAAAGCTACTTTCCAGAAGTATTCAAGAATATTTAGAAAGTTCTAATTATGTTTGCGAAATTGCTTCTACAAAAAATGAAGCTTTTTTAAAAATTAGCTTGTATGAGTACGATTGTATTTTATTGGATTTATCTTTGCCCGATGGTCATGGATTTGAGATCTTAAAGGAACTTAAATCGAAAAATAAAACGGAAGGTGTTATTATTATTTCTGCCAAAGAGAACTTAGAAACTCGCATCGAGGGCTTGCAATTAGGAGCTGACGATTATCTTACTAAACCTTTCCATCTTTCTGAACTTTTGGTTCGAATTCAAGCCTTGATTAGACGAAAACAATTTCAAGGACAAAATCTAATTACTTTTAATGAAATTTCAATTGATATCTTATCAAAGAATGTGTTGGTCAATTCAAAACTGGTAAGTTTAACAAAAAAAGAATTAGAGTTGCTGCTGTTTTTGATTGGAAATCAGGGGAAAGTTTTATCTAAATCTTCTATTGCTGAACATTTGTCTGGAGACATGGCTGATATGTTTGACAATCATGATTTTGTTTATGCGCACATCAAAAATTTAAAGAAAAAGTTAGTAGAATTTGGTGCTGTCGATTATGTGAAATCAGTTTACGGAATAGGCTATAAATGGGAACTATGAGAAAGAAATTATTAAACAAAACCTTACAACTCTATGCAATATATTCAATTTTAATTTTGCTTATTTCCTGTTTTGCATTTTACTTCTTTCTAAAGAAAATATATGTTGGTGAGACACATGAAGCGCTTGTTTTAAAGTCGAAAATGTTTGAATCAACGTATCAAAATAAATTAAAAATTGACGAAATTGCAACATGGAATAAATACAATACAAATCAAAAAATTGTTGTATTAAAATCAAAACATAAAACGTTTAAAGAAATTGAAGTTTTTGATATCATTGAAAAGGAAAAAATACCCTTTCTAGAATATCAGCATCCGATTTTGATTGAAAATAAATTATTTACATTACAAACAAAAGATAATCTTTTCGAAAAGGAGGATATTATCAAAAGTATTTTGATGCTGTTTGTATTTCTTTTGGTTTTTCTGATACTTGGATTGTTTATTCTAACACAAATAATTTCGGTGAAAATTTGGAGACCATTTTACCAGACTTTAAATTCAATTAAATCCTTTGAGATTGATAAAATGACAAAATTTGAATATTCAGAATCAAAAATAGAAGAATTTCAAAATTTGAATCAAGCTTTTGAAAATTTGATAAATACCAATTTGGGAATTTATCAAAACCAACGAGAATTTGTAGAAAATGCAGCACATGAACTACAAACTCCATTAGCCATTTTTCAGAATCAGTTAGCATTATTGATTCAAAATAAAGATTTAACTGTTGAACAAGCGGGTATTATTCAGAAGATAAACCTTACAGTTGCGAGATTAAATAGATTAAACAAAAATTTACTTTTTTTATCAAAGTTGGAAAAAACAGATTTTGAAAAACAGGAGGTCAATTTGTCAAAAATGATGCAAGAACATACTGTTCTTTTTGCAGAGCAATTTGATGCTCATCATTTAATCATTCAAAGTAACTTGAAAGAAAATGTGATTTTAAGGGCAAATCAACAACTGCTGGAATCTGTACTATTTAATCTTTTATCCAACGCTGTAAAGCACAATTATATCAATGGAAAAATAGAAATAATCTTAACTAACACTTATATTAAAGTTATAAATACTAGCTTAAACCAAGAATTAGTAAAAGAAAATTTATATGTTCGTTTTCAAAAAATTAACCCATCATCAGAAGGAAATGGCTTAGGTTTATCCATTTTGAAAAAAATAGTTGAGATAAATAATTGGGAAATAGTTTATGAATATGAAAACAATTTACACGCTTTCCAATTGAATATCTAAAAATTCAAAATTAATTCTAAGTTCAGATGCAATTTTGTAATAAATCCAAAAAAAATGAAGAAATCCTTGTTAGTGGCAATTCTTTTTTGTGCCAATATTCTAGTTTCATTTGCTCAAAGTAATTCAGTTACAATTTCAGGAATAATTAAGGACCAAACAACAAAAGTTGTAATACCATTTGGGAAAATTATCTTAAAAACAGTTGTTGATAGTTCTTTTGTCACTGGAACAATTTCGAATGACGAGGGTAGATTTTCTTTAAGTAATGTCAAACCAAACGATTATTATTTAGAATTTGTTGTTCCTGGTTACAGTACCAAAAAATCTGCACTCTATGTAGGGACCTTGTCTGCTTTTCTAGATCTGGCGAGTATCGATTTAATACCAGAAGTACAAAACTTAACTGAAATTGATGTTGTTGCTAAGCGAGATATAGTGAGTGATAAAATGGATAAAAAAACATTTTCATTAGAGAATAATGTTGCTCAAAGTGGGGGATCCGTTTTACAATCTTTGCAAAATTTGCCTGGAGTTACAATTCAAGACGGAAAAGTCCAATTGAGAGGAAATGATAAAGTAACCATTCTTATTGACGGTAAGCAAACGGCAATTACAGGTTTTGGAAATCAATCAGGCTTAGATAATATCCCAGCTTCTGCAATTGAAAGAATTGAGATAATCAATAATCCTTCAGCAAAATTTGATGCCAATGGAAATGCAGGAATCATCAATATTATTTACAAGAAAAATAAAAAAGACGGATTTAATGGTAAAGTTGGATTTGCCTCTGGACTTGGGGCTCTTTGGGTAAAAAAAGAAAGTCTGCCAACAGTAAGAAAGCAATATCAAATTACTCCAAAGATAAATCCTTCACTTTCATTAAATTATAGGAAAAATAAAATTAATATCTTTTTTCAAGGCGACTATTTATATACTCAAACCTTAAATAAAAATGAATTTGTGACACGTACTTACGACGATGGATCAATCATTAATCAACAAACTAAAAGAAACAGGAATACAGGTTTTTTAACATTAAAAACTGGTGTAGATTGGAACTTGAATGAGCAAAATTCATTTTCATTTTCTGCTTTATATGGGAGAGAAAAGATTATTGACAATGGTGATGAAGTTTTTTTTAACTCTGATAATTCTCAGCGCTTAAGATTATGGCAATTTTTAGAAGATGAGTTAAAAACTACCCTAATGGGAACAGCCACTTATCAGCATAAATTTAAGGAAGCGGGACATTTATTCAATGTTGGTTTTAATTACACTTTTCATCGAGAAAACGAGAAATATTTTTTTGATAATATTTTACCAACCTATTCAGGAAAAGATGCTTTTAAGCTGCTTTCTGATGAGCAGGTCTTTGATTTTAATTTAGATTATATCAAGCCTTTAAAAAATGGACGATTTGAAACAGGTGCTAAATTTCGTAAAAGAGGAATCCCGACCAACATGCTTTTTATTCCTGGGCTAAATTCGCCTTTGGACACGAATGCTGGCGGTTGGGCTAACTATAAAGAAATAATTCCTGCTTTGTATGGAAATTACATTTTTGAGAATAAAAAAATTGAGGCTGAGGTAGGATTAAGAATTGAGTATGTGAAGTTAAATTACGAGGTTAATCCAAATCACAATACTTATAAATCGGATGGTTATAATTATACTCAACCGTTTCCAACGATGCGTTTTGCTTATAAAATAGATGCTAAAAATAAATTGACAGCTTTTTATAATAGACGTGTTGATAGGCCAAACGAAGTAGATATCCGAATTTTCCCAAAATACGATGATGCTGAAATTATAAAGGTTGGAAATCCTGGTCTAAGACCTCAGTTTACTAATTCTCTTGAATTGGGCTATAAGGCAACTTGGAAAAGTGCATATTTCTATGCTGCTGCATATCATCGGATTACTGATGGTACAATTAACCGAATTTCAACGACCGTTGCCGGAAGTAATTTGATTTATGCCGTATTTCAAAATGTAAAACGCAGTTACAACACCGGAATTGAACTTGTTTTTTCGAAAGATTTTGGAAAATGGTATGTTTTAAATCTAAACGTAAATGCCTATCATAACCAAATAAATGCTTTTACCGTGGAAAATAAATACCCTGTTGCACATAGTTTTTCAGCAAATCAGCAAGAAATTTTTTCTGGAAATCTAAAATTTAATAATACTTTTCACTTGAAGAATACTTTTGATATTCAACTTATGGCGATTTATTTGGCTTCAGATATAATTCCTCAAGGCAAAATTGCATCCCGATTTACATTGGATTTAGGCATAAAAAAAGGAATCCAAAAAGGAAAAGGGGAGTTGTTTGTAAATGCAACAGATCTATTAAATACGATGGTGACGAAAAAAACCATTTATGGACAAGGCTTTTCATACAGAAGTGCTGATTATTACGAAACACAAGTAATTAGAATCGGTTACAACTACAAATTCTAACAATTAAAATATTAAATTATGGAAAAATTAAACAAAGTTGCAAGCATCACTTTCGCATTTTGGATTATGAAAATCTTAGCAACAACCTTGGGCGAAACATTAGGAGATTTAATGTCAATGACTTTAAATATTGGCTATTTGATAAGTTTAGGAATCACATTTGCCATTTTTTTGGTTTTTCTTTTTATTCAAGTAAAGTCATCCAAATTTATACCAGCCTTATTTTGGATTGTCGTTGTTGGTACCACTACTGTTGGCACAGAAATTTCAGATTTCATGGATAGAACATTGGGCTTAGGTTACGCTTTAGGTTCAAGTATTTTGTTTTCTATTTTGATGTTGACGCTTATATTTTGGTACTTTAAGGAAAAATCAATTATTGTCTTTCCAATCACCGATAAAAAAGTGGAAATATACTATTGGGTAGCGGTATTATTTTCAAACAGTCTTGGAACCGCTTTCGGAGATTTTTTGAGTGATAATTTAGGTTTAAGTTACCTCAATGGTGCTTTTGTAACTGCTGGAATAATCATTCTTGTTTTAATTCTACATTATTTGACTAAAATTAATCAAGTTGTTTTGTTTTGGATTGCATTTATTTTCACTCGCCCATTTGGAGCAACTTTTGGAGATCTTTTAACCAAAAAAGTGGAAAAAGGAGGATTAGATTTAGGTACCATACCTTCAACAATTATCACGACAATTTTATTGGGACTTTGTGTTTTCTTCGCTTATCGAAAAAATAGAATTAAGGGTTAATTTCAAAATTCAATATTTCTTCTAAATTCAAGTGTAGGTTTGTACAAAATCTATAACATGAAAAATCAAATGTATTTATTTTTATTTCTTTTAAGTTTTGTAATAAATTATTCAGTTTATTCTCAAAATTTCACAATAAGTGGTTATTTAAAAGATGCTGAAACGGGTGAATCATTAATTGGAGCCAAAATTTATTCAGTCAAAACAAAAACTGGTGCAATAGCTAACAATTATGGGTTTTATTCACTTACACTTCCGATGGATGATAGCACTGTTATTATTTATTCTTATTTAGGTTTTACGGCTCAAATTAAGAAAATTATTTTGACTGAAAACATTGAATTAAACGTGAAATTAATTCCAAAAACTCAAGAATTATCTGAAATTAATATTTCCTCAAAAAGATTAGATGATAATGTGCAAAATATTCAAATGAGTGTTTATGATATTCCTATTCAAAAAATAAAAGAATTACCTGCATTGTTTGGAGAAACTGATGTTTTAAAAATAATTCAGTTACTTCCTGGTGTGCAATCGGGAAATGAAGGAACTACTGGTTTTTTTGTTCGAGGAGGTAATTCTGACCAGAATTTAGTTCAATTGGATGAAGCGGTAGTTTACAACCCTAATCATCTCTTTGGCTTATTTAGTACTTTCAATACAAAGGCTTTAAATAATGTTTCTTTGATAAAAGGAGGATTTCCTGCTCAATATGGAGGAAGGCTATCTTCAATTTTAGATATAACAATGAAAGAAGGAAACAATCAAAAATTAAAAATAGATGGAGGACTTGGGTTAATTTCTTCAAACATAACTATTGAGGGACCAATAAAAAAAAACAAAGCTTCTTTTATCATCTCTGCACGAAGAACATATTTAGATTTATTGATTAAACCGTTTTTACCTAAAGGCATCACTACAACCTATAATTTTTATGATTTGAATGCCAAAATAAATTGGCAAATTTCAAAACGAGACCGTTTATTTTTAAGTGCTTTTAATGGGAATGACAAAGCGGGTTATACCGCTGCAAGTTCAATTAATTATGGAATTCGTTTTGGAAACTCAACGGCAACTTTACGTTGGAATCATTTATTTGGACAAAAACTATTCTTAAATACTTCCTTTATTTACAACAGGTATTATTTGAATCTTTCCACTGTGCAAGGAAAATATTATGCTCAAGTTTATTCTGGTATAAATGATGTAAATGGAAAAACTGAATTTCAGTATTATCCTAATTCAAAACATAAAATCACTTTTGGAGCAAACTACACTTATCATACTTTCGTATCAAGCGGAAAATCAGCTAAAATACCAAAAGATTTACAAATTGCCAATATCAAAACTAATTCAATTCCTCCGAGATATTCAAGTGAAATGGCACTTTATTTTAATGATGAAATTAAAGTTTCGAATCGAACTTCATTGAATTTAGGAATTAGAACACCTTCATTTATAACAAAAAACGCTTCTTATTATAGATTTGAGCCAAGAGCTGCATTAAAAATTTCAGTCGATTCTACATCATCTATTAAAGCAGCATATTCAGTTATGAATCAATTTTTACATATTGTTCCTAGTTCTAGTGCATCTTTACCGTTTGATTTGTGGACACCATCCAGTCAAATTACAAAACCTGAACGTTCAGAACAATTGGCAGTTGGTTATTTTAGAAACTTCAAAGAAAACAAATACGAAGCAAGTGTTGAGGTCTACTATAAAACTATGCAAAATCAAGTTGCTTTTAGAGAAGGAACACAATTACTTGATCAAACAAATATTGACAGTTCATTGGTCTTTGGAAAAGGCTGGAGTTATGGGGCTGAATTTTTTTTAAAGAAAAGCTCAGGCAAATTTACAGGTTGGGTTTCATATACACTTTCTTGGACAAATCAAAAGTTTAAGGATCTAAATTACGGAGAGGTTTTTCCTTTCAAATATGATAGAAGACATGTACTTTCTTCAGTTGCAACTTATGAATTATCAAAAAAATGGACTTTATCTGCCGTATTTGTTTTGTCTTCAGGGAGTGCTTATACTTTACCTGTAGCACGAATCAATGTATCTGATGGAGGTAGTTTGTACGACGGAGTTTACTATGTTTATGATAAAAGAAATAATTACCGTTTGAATCTTTATCACCGATTAGATGTTGGTGCTACTTATCGCAAAAACAAAACATTATTTAAAGGGAAAGTGCCTTTTGTAGCAGAATGGGTGTTTAGTATTTATAATGTTTATAGCCATAGAAATCCATATTTTGTTTATTTGACTGTTGACCCATTAACTCAAGAGCCAAAAGCAAAACAAATTTCCCTTCTACCAATAATTCCAAGTGTCACTTATAATTTTAAATTCTAACATCATGAATACTATATTAAAAATAACTTATTTAAGTCTTTCTTTTTTATTACTTTTTTCTTGTCAAAAAGAAGTAAAAGTAAAACAGGTTCCATACGATGAACAAGTTTCAATTGAATGTATTCTATATCCTGGAAAAGTTCCACAATTATTTTTGAGTACTAGTGTTGCTTTTTTTAGTTCAAATGTTTCTCCTTCTCAGTTATTTGCAAGGGGAGCAACAGTGACTATATCAGGGAGTTCGGTTGATAATTTGTATATGGATTCAGTTTTTGACAATTTTCAATGCCGTTGGGTTCCATTCTATAAAGGTTCGATACCATGTGAAATAGGACAGACATATAATCTATCTGTAACTTACAATGGAAAAACATATACTTCTACCACAATAATTAGCCAAGCAAAAGCCACAATTAATGCAACTTCTTTTACTGCTAAATTTCATGATATTTATGGCGAACATGAAGGTGTGATAATTGATTTTGATGATATTGCGGGAAGTGAAAATTTTTACCGTTTTCAAATGAATAGAATGATTGATAGTTCGGTTTATGGAGCATCAAATTTAGGCTTGATTCATAGTACTTGTACTAATGGTGCTAAATTTTATATCAGTGAATTTGGGCGTTCTGTTTTGTTTGATAAAGGAATAGACGGACTTGCGATGCAATTTGTAATCGAACCTGCTTTTAAACACAAAAAAGATGATTCAACGTATGTTTTTGTTCAATCATTAGATAAAAATTCAGCTGAGTTTTATGACAATATTGATAGACAGAAATTATCACAACTGAATCCTTTTGTTGAACCCGTTTTTTTGAAAACAAAAATAGATGGGTGTATAGGTGTTTTTGGTTCAGCAGTCGTGTCAGACTCTGTTTTATTTATTTATCCCGAATAATTTTTGAAACTATTTCATTAATCTTTAAAAATTCAATTTTTCTTCTAAATTCAACACTAATTTTGTATCATAAATAATTCTTTAAAAACATATAAATATGAAAAAGTTAATTTTAATTGCTTGTGTTGGGAGTTTTTCTTTGATGTCGTGCGCACAAAAAAACAACGACAAAATTCCTGCAGCTGTAAAAAGTGCCTTTGCAAAAAAATATCCTGCCGTAAAAAAAGCAAAATGGGAAGTTGAAGACAAAAATTTTGAAGCTAGTTTTGAAGAAGACGAATTAGATATTTCGATTCTTTATGATGCTCAAGGAAATGAAAAAGAGGTAGAAAGAGAAATCAACATGAAAGATTTACCTCAAGCTGTTTTAGATTACATCTCAAAAAACTACAGTGGAGCAAAGATTCAGGAAACAGCAAAAATTACAGATGATAAAGGTATTTCAAAATACGAAGTAGAAATCAAAGGGAAAGATTTGATTTTTGATTTGAATGGAAATTTGATTAAATAATTTCTAAAGAATAGAATAAAATGGGTGATAATTTCACCCGTTTTTTTTATTCATTGAGCATTGTGTTATCGATTCAATTTACGGAATGTTTCACCCCATAACTAATCAGACGAAATTATCTTGCTAAATCTATAATCAAAAAAAACTCCCCAACCACCAAAATAATCTGGAAAATTGAGGAGTTTCAATGTCTTTTTGGTTTTATCATCGTAATGACCACTTTAAAAAGTGGAGTCGGAGGGGCTGTTTTCGAACCCCTTTTTGGATGATTTGGAGATATTAAATAATGTCTTGAAATGAATTTTATTTTAGTAGATCCAGAAATGAAAGTGTTATCTAATTTCTTGCCATTGGAAAAACTCTTAATGTTCTGAGTGTTTCATCACATGCATGCACATCTACCTGCTTACCATTAAAAACACTATCCGATATTTCTTTTGCAAGCCTCTTAAAGAAATGTCAAAACATTATTTTACGACAAATAAAACACGTAAAGACTACATTCACCAATTAGCAATACACCATAAAGTATTTTTTTAGAAATATCTTGCAAGAGGGAGATGAGTGAATAGAACATCTTTTTCTATATTTGTTTTGTAACAATTCCTGAAAAGTTTGATATAACTTGCATATGATGAAATATTGTAAAAATACATCAAAAATGAAAAAGCTAGCATTTATAATAGTGTTAGCATTGAGTAGTACATTGCATTCTCAGAATATTGACAGGGATTCGTCATACAAATCAGACACTAACAATTTGAATACAGGGTTCGAAGATGGCGTTATGACTGAATTAAGTAAATGGAATTTAAATTTAAAAGGAGGCGACAATGATAGTTTAACGTTCGCATTGTTACCAACTTTGTTTACCAATCCAGCAACCAAATATGAGTTTGAAAAAATTAATCCTAGAATCGTAACAGAAGTTTTTGTAAGTATTCGCGATAGAAAAGGCAACTTTTATGAAATAACATTTACAGAATGGATTACTAAACATGTTCGTGTTTTAGATAAAACAAAATGGGATGTTAGTTATTATACATTTAAAGATGTTGATTTTAGAACTCAATATATTGTTGTAGATAATGTTGTTACCGGCGAATCTAAATTGATTTTTTTTAACTACAATAATAATTCTCCGAATAATGATCCTACTAATTTAATTAGCATAGGAGTTCAACCCAATTAAAGAAAGAATATGAAAAGGTTAGCGTTTATTTTAATGTTTACATTATGCGGGACATTGAGTGCACAGAATACATTTGAAGCCAAAGCTAAAGCTGAGTTAACTAAATGGAATTTAACTCACAAGAAAGGAGATAATGATAGTTTGACATTCGCATTGTTACCAACCTTGTTTACCAATCCAGCAACTAAATATGAGTTTGAAAAAATCAATCCTAGATTCATTAATGAAGTTTTTGTTGCGATTAATGTAAAGGGTAATAACTACCAAATAACATTTACGGAATGGATTCAAAAAGAAATCCGAGTTTTAGATACTACAAAATGGGAGGTTAGTTTCGAGTCGTTCTCAGGAGAGGCTATGAATGGTCCGGTAAGATTTGAGACAATTAAATTGTGGAATAATGTTACTGACGAAACTAGAGAAGTAGAATTTCTTTATAATTCTGATTCTAGTGATGGTAGTGTTACGAATTTGTATACCATCATGGAGGTAAGATATTGAATAATGGAAATACCTAAGGCTCCAAGTAAAGGTGGTTATCGATCTATTAGCTTTTTGAATAATTTTCAGAGTAGAATTTAAGTATTCACTCTTTTTTATCATTTTCTCTAAAATTTAATTTGTCGCTTGACAAAAAGGTTACATCATCTTTTTCTATATTTGTTTTAGTTAAAAGAAATACTAAATGATGTAAAGTCCAAAAACAAATCGAGACTTGAAGAGTATATAAAGTTTTTTTTTCGGTTATTAATAATAATTGAATGGCCTTTACTTTAAAGCTTAAATATTAAAACAGGAACCTAAATTTTATTCTTTTTGGAAAAAATAACTTAGAAAGGGTAGTAAATCAATATATTTTTATGAAAAAACTTATTTCAATAAAATCAGATGAAAATGGAGAGAATATTTACTTCACTCACAAAAATGGTGTTGAATCTGTCCGAAAAGATGATGTAATTGATTTAGAATTGTTAAACCCATCAAAATTAAGAATGACGCGTGCTGATGGAACAGAGAAGCTAGAACTTCAATTTTTCATTATTGCTATACTTGCATTTGCTGTAGGTTGTTTTATTTTGTATGATACTCGAAACTATTATCAATTTACTTTATTCGAATCTTTTATTTTTGGTTGGATTTTCCTACTTGGTGCGCTCACATCAATTTTTTCAGTTAGAATAAACACAAGAAATATTTTAAAAATCTATACAAAAGATAAAGTGTTGGTTTACAAAATTATCGAAAAGAGAGACTATGTGGCGTTGTATACACATTTTAAAAAAATAATAAATAAATATTTTCCACAAGATGGGCAACTTATCTTCTCCGATGCGAATCCTAGATTGAAAAATTATTTTATTTATTTAATAGTTTGCGACTTGATTATTTGTGGTATGTTGCTTTATGTCATTATTTTTTATCTGATTAATTTTGAAATCAACTATTTTCGATTTTTCACTTTAGTTTTTGCGCTAATTTATTCAATTGTTCTTGTAATAGCGCATGTTGATGACTTAAATTTCCATAAAAATTACATTCGTTGGTATTTTAAAGGTAAATTTCTTTTGAACGAACACTATGACAGAAGTTTCAGTTTTGGAATTTACCAAAAAAATTTTAAAGAAAATGGCGATCGCATTTCAGTTTCCCCAAGATCAGAGCTTAGGCGAAATAATATTATCGATAGTGGCAGAATCGCTGAAGAATTCAGAGATATCGCGCCAATATTGATTGAGTATTTAAATGAGATATCTCAAAATACTATTGATTACGAATTTCAAAAGGATAGAGAATTTGTTTTGGAAGAACTTAAAAAAAATCCAGAAACTATAATATACCTTGGCCACGAATTTAAAAAAGACAAAGATATTATTCTTGAAGAAGTAAAAAGAGATGGATCTGCATTTGAATATGCTGATGATTTGCTAAAAAAAGATAGAACGTTTGTGCTTGAAGTAGCGAAAAATGATTGTTCAGGGAAAGCACTTTCATTTGCTGATGAAATTTTTAAGTCAGATAAAGAAATTGTACTTGAGGCTGTAAAAACTAGTCTTGGATTTGCATTTAAATATGCTGATGATTCGTTAAAAAAAGACAGACTGTTTGTCATTGAAGCTATCAAAACCAATGGATCTGCATTTGAATATGCTGATGATTCTTTAAAAGAAGACAGACTGTTTGTTCTTGAAGTAGTGAAAAATGATCCTGCAGGAGAAGCATTTTATTATGCTGATGTTTCGTTAAAGAAAGACAGACCATTTGTTCTCGAAGTAGTGAAAAATGATTGTTCAGGAGGAGCATTTTATTATGCTGATGATTCTTTAAAAGAAGACAGACTGTTTGTTCTTGAAGTAGTGAAAAATGATTGTTCAGGAGAAGCATTTTATTATGCTGATGATTCGTTAAAAAAAGACAGGTCGTTTGTTCTTGAATGTGTAAAGGAAGATGGATATGTATTTTGTAATGCTGATGAAATTTTTAGATCAGATAAAGAAATTATTCTTGAGGCTTTAAAAACTTATGGATCTGCATTTGAAGATGCTGATGATTTGTTAAAAAAAGACAGACCGTTTGTTCTTCAATGTGTCAAAGAAAATGGTCTAGTGCTTGAATATGTTGATAAATCTTTACAACATGATAAAGAAATTGTTGTTGCAGCTATAAAAAGTAATACAGCAGCACTCGATTTTGCAGATAAATCCTTAAAAAACGATCCTGAAATTATGAATATAATAAAAAATCAAAGCACTTAAAGTTCGAAAAATTTAGTCGAAAATAAGCATAATTGAATTTATAAAAAATGGCAAAAAAATATAAAATTGTTGAGGATAAAGACGATAATGGTTCAGGCCTGGCTTTTGTTCTTATAGCTCTGGTTGTTATTTTTATTTTATTTTTTTTAGGTCCTGGAATTTTGATTTCTTCATTCATTAATTTCTTTTTTCGTCTGGAAGGAAGGATTATTTGGGCAATTTCTATAATTTTTAGTGTGTCATTGCTTATTTATCTGTATTTCAGCTTCAGAGATAGGATCTTTATTATCTATTTATGGATTTGCGGATTAGTTACGATTCTTATTTTAACAATTTCGTTAATAATACCTGATAATATTTTTCTAAACACGCTAGGGAGAATGTTTAACCAAGTTGAATTAAATGAATGTCAAAGATGCGGGGGAGATGGTTGTATAAATAACACCGAATTATCCAACTTAATAAATCCGAATTCTTATAAGAGTGAAGAAGATATCAAACTATTTCAAGATTGGTTAGACAAAAATCATCCCCTATGGATAAATGATAATGGCAAATGGAAAAATTTAAGAGTTGGAACTGAATTAGAACCAAACCGTCATTTAGATGGAATAGGATATGGGATTTGTGATCAAAGAACAACTGCTCAATTCGAAAAATGGGGTACAGATTTTTATAAATTAGGCCCTTGCCCAATTTGTAATAATGATGGAAATTGCTCAGTTGATGTCTTGAACGAATAATTGTAAATGACTTATTTTAAAAAATTAGAAACCAACTGTTTAATTATTTTTACTTGTTTTTTTACCAAATCTAATCAAGCAACCAAAAGCTAGTTCAAAATTAATAAAGAGTCCTTTTGTAACAATTTCTGCAAATCGCGATATAATTACAAAATATGATGAAATAATGTAAACAACTTCAAAAATGAAAACGATAGCATTTATTTTTGTAATAGCATTGAGTGCAACATTGAAAGCTCAGGATACTATTATTCATCGAATTACAAAACAACAACATCTAGATGCTGTGGCATATTCAAAATCTGATTTAGAGACAAAAAAAATTGAATCTGAATTGATCAATCTTATTAATACACATAGAAAAAATAACGGATTAAAAGCTTTGGAATTGGATACAAATCTAATTAAAGCATCACTTATTCAGTCTGATTATATGGCTTCTACTGATAAGGTTACTCATAAAAATAGCAAAGTTGGATTCGAAACAATGACTCAACGAATTAAATATTTTTATACAGGGTCATATGGTGTAGCTCTAGAAAATGCTTGCGCTGGTAGTTTATATTTATGTTCTATAGAAAACATATCACCAGCGCAAAGAATATTTAACAGTTGGAAGTCTAGTCCAGGACATAATCAAAACATGTTAAATGCTAAAGTAAATAAAATTGGATTAACTATTAGTCGTAAGCCTCGCTCAGAATATTTTTATGCAAATATGGACGCTATTGATACGACTTTTAATTCTGTTGTAGATTGGTGATATAAATAAGAACTTATGAAAAAGCTAGCATTTATTTTAGTAGTCGCATTGAGTGGAACATTGAAGGCGCAAAATACATTTGAAAATGCCGTTATGTCGGAATTGGGTGGATGGAATTTAACTTTAAAAGAAGGAGACAATGATAGCTTGACTTTTGCATTGTTACCAACATTATTTACCAATCCAGCCACCAAGTATGAGTTTGAAAAAATTAATCCTAGAATCGTAACGGAAGTTTTTGTGGAAATGGCTGATGCTAATGACGTTCTTAATTCATATCAAATATCATTTACTTCATGGATTCAAAAAGAAGTGCGTGTAATAGATACCACTAAGTGGGACATCCTTTTTGAATCTGACTTAGTCAATGGCCCTACTCCTCAAATAAAAATGAGATTTGAAACTATTAATCTTGTAAATAAAATTACAGGGTATAAAAAGCGTATCATGTTCTTATATGATAATACTTCACCTGATGGTAGTATCACAAATTTATATTGGATAGGAGTTCTTTCTTTTTTAGAATGATATCAGAAAAGATACTAGCAAGTTATTGGTGGATGATTTATTTAAATTACTTTCAGAGTTTAAATTACGTCTTCACTCCCTTTTCTTTCTGTAAATTTTGATTTAATCAATTAATAAAAAAAAGGACTAGCTCATCTTTTTTCATATTTGCTTTGTAACAATTTCTGAAAATTGCAATATAAGTTAAGTACTGTGAAACACTGTAAAAAAATCAAAAATGAAAAAGTTAGCATTTTCTCTCGTAGTAGCATTAAGTGGGACATTGAATGCACAGAGTATTGACAAAGATTCGTCAAACATTTTAGAAACGGGTGTTCTTGATAAAGAATTCGAGGACGGCGTTATGTTGGAATTAGGTAACTGGAATTTTGCTCACAAAGATGGTGACAATGATAGTTTGACATTTGCATTAATTCCGACTTTGTTTACCTACCCAGCAACTAAGTATGAGTTTGAAAAAATCAATCCCAGAATAGTAACAGAAGTTTTCGTAAGCTTCCAAATTGAAAATGGAGATATGCGTCAATTAACATTTACAGAGTGGATTCAAACAGAAGTTTACGTGTTAGATTCCGCGATATGGGATATTAAATTAAGAACTAGTTCATATGATGTATTCGATTCTAAAAATCGAAGCGAAGTAATTGACTTAACTAATAAATTGACAGGGCAAACTAGACAGATTTTCTTCAACTACAATGATGATTCGTTAAATGGAAGTGTGACAAACATGTTTGCAATTATTGACCAAAGATTCGATTAAACAAAAGTCTAATCCAAAACTCTAATACTTATGAAAAAGCTAGCATTTATTTTAGTAGTAGCATTGAATGGGACATTGAATGCACAAAATACATTTGAAGATGACGTTAAGTCAGAATTGGGTAATTGGCATATGACTCAAAAGGAAGGAGACAATGATAGTTTGACTTTTGCATTGCTGCCAACTTTGTTTACTGACCCAGCAACTAAGTATGAGTTTGAGAAAATTAATCCTAGGATTGTAACGGAAGTTTTTGTTACATTAAGCAGAAATGGTACTTTGAAAGAAATGACATTCACGGAATGGATTCAAAAAGAAGTACGGGTATTAGATACTACAAAATGGGATATTAGCATTCAATCCTATAATTTTACAAATAATGTTGGTCCAATTCGTGGATTTCTGATCATTTTAGAAAACAATCAAACTGGGCAATATAGGCAAATAAATTTTGTGTATAATGACAAATCAGCAGATGGTAGTGTTACAAATTTAGTTTCAATTGTTGCATCCTAGGCAGAATAGATATTAAGAAAAGTGGCAGACAATAATTGCTATAGATTTAATTTTGTTACTGACTTTATTTGCTAATCCAGCAATTAGGTATGAGTTTGAAAAGATTAATTCCAGAATCGTAATGGAAGTTTTTGTTGCAGAAAATGAATGATATCGAGCCGAATTGTTACATATTACTGAGAAAGGTTCATTTTTTTAAAAAAAAACAGTTAGTTCAAATTTGATTTCAATTAGCGATTAGAATTATTATTAAAAAAAAGAATATGAAAAAGCTAGCATTTATTTTATTTGTAGCATCGAGTGGGACATTGAATGCTCAGAATACATTTGTAGATGGTGTTATGTTGGAATTATCTGAATTTCATATGACTCACAAAGAAGGAGATAATGATAGTTTGACGTTTGCATTGATGCCAACTTTGTTAACCAATCCAGCAACTAAATATGAGTTTGAAAAAATTAATCCTAGAATTGTTAAAGAAGTTTTTGTGCTTATTACAACTAGCAATGGTGATTTGTTTCAAATTTCATTTACAGAATGGATCCGAAAAAGAGTGCAAGTTTTAGATACTGCAATATGGGATATAAGCTTTAAGTCATCTTCAACTAGTACTGTTCGATTTGAAGTTGTTAAAATGAAAAATATTAACACCGGCCAGACTAGAAAATTTACTTTTTGTTATAACGCAAATTCCCCTGATGGTAGTATTACAAATTTATATGCAATTAGTGAAAACTAAAATTATTAGTATTTAGTTTAAAGGTCAGATTTTGTAATATTTTGTTCAGTAAACGGAACGAAATCAAACTAATTTTTATCAATTATTTCAAATTTTAATCTTTTTTTGTATTTTGGGTAAACACTATAGACATCTTCTTTTTAAAACTCTTTAAAACAAAACATTATGAAAAAGCTAGTATTTATTTTGGTAGTAGCATTGTGTGGGACATTGAATGCTCAGAATACATTTGAAAATGGCGTAATGTCAGAATTAAGTAAATGGCATTTAACTTTAAAAGAAGGAGACAATGATAGTTTGACTTTTGCATTGTTGCCAACTTTGTTTACCGATCCAGCAACTAAGTATGAATTTGAGAAAATTAATCCTAGAATCGTAACAGAAGTTTTTGTAAGTATTCGCGATAGAAAAGGCAACTTTTATGAAATAACATTTACAGAATGGATTACAAAACATGTTCGTGTTTTAGATAAAACAAAATGGGATATTAGTTATTATACATTTAAAGATGTTGATTTTAGAACTCAATATATTGTTTTAGATAATGTTGTTACCGGCGAATCAACATTGATTTTTTTTAACTACAATAATAATTCTCCGAATAATGATCCTACTAATTTAATTAGCATAGGAGTACAACCTAATTAACAAAAGAAGAATATGAAAAGGTTATCGTTTATATTAATGATTACATTATGCGGTACATTGATTGCACAGAATACATTTGAAGATGGAATTATGTCGGAATTAAGTAAATGGCATTTAACATTGAAAAAAGGCAATAATGATAGTTTGTTTGGGGGGAAAGTGAAAGAAAAATTAAGAATACCACGCTTAAATTAGTAGATGACAAACGAAGTGAAATATATGAAAAGTAAGATTATTCGGTTGAAAACGTTTTCGTTTCTGATATTAAATGATTTATAATGAGTAGGTATAACGGAAATAGATGCACTAGCGTAAAGCGAAATGTTGGCGTTCATTGGAAAAAAGACGAAAGCAACATTAAAAAACTATAAATTTGAAGGGTGAAAACCGAAAAGCCTTTTTAACAGAGTAGGAAAAATAAAACAAAAGCAAAATGAAGAGAAAAAAATTAAAAACTGTGCTATCATTATTAATAACGTTTTTGTTTGCCCAAATAAATTATGCCCAAACGGTGACGATTGGCAAACAAGTATGGATGACAAAAAACTTGAATGTGGACAAATTTCGGAATGGCGACTCTATACCACAAGCCAAAACCTATGAAGAATGGGAAGCAGCAGGAGAAAACAAACAACCAGCCTGGTGTTACTACGATAATGATCCTGCTAACGGTGCAAAATACGGAAAATTATACAACTGTTTTGCTGTGAATGATTCTAGGGGTTTGGCTCCTGCAGGGTATCACATACCTAGCGATGAGGAGTGGACAAAGTTAACGGATTATTTGGGCGAAAGTAGCGCTGCTGGTACAAAAATGAAAAGTGCCAGTGGTTGGAAAAGTATTACTCGCGGAGGATCAAAAACATGTCCCAATTGTTCATCTTGGAATGCAGAATATCGTAAAAAAGTTCCATGTCATACTTGCAAAGATACCCGGACCGTAACGGCATCTAAGGTTACTTCATCAGGCAATGGTACAAATTCCAGCAAGTTTTCAGGTCTTCCTGGCGGTTATCGTGGCAGCGATGGTACTTTTGATGGAGTTGGTTACTACGCATACTGGTGGAGCTCTTCTGAGGGTAGTACTAGCTTTTCCCATAGCCTCCGCTTAAGTTACCTCTATGACTTTTCTAATAGGAACTTCTCCACCGTGGAATCTGGGTTTTCTGTTCGTTGCCTTAAGGATTAACTTTATTTGATTCATGTAACAATTTGATTGTTTTTACCCTAAGCTTAGCTTTTGCTGAGTCGAAGAATGATCATTTCCGCGAAACGATCTATTTTTTTTAAAAAAAAATTGCAATTTATCTTGATTCTACCGTTTATAAATCTACATTTAATTGATTGCTTGTTTTTTTTCGTTTGTGAAAGATTTTGGCAAGGAGTACCGTAATAGGTTGGTGAGAGTTTGAAAAAAATATTTACAGAATCGTAACGGAAGTTTTTGTGTTAATAGTGAAATGCGCGAATTGACATTTACAGAGTGGATTCAAATAGAAATCTGAGTTTTAGATACTACAAAATGGGATATTAGATTTGAATCCGGAGAGCCAGGAAATCTAGTAATACAAGGAGTAAATTATCCAACTAAAATTGAATATATTTTCTTAGAAAATCTTATTACAGTCCGGATTAGACAGATTTTCTTTAATTATAACAGTGACTCACCTGATGGCAGTGTTACAAATTTATTTTCTATTACAGATCAAAGATATTATAAATAAAACTTATGAAAAAGCTAGCATTTATTTTAATACTCGCATTGAGTAGGTCATTGAGTGCACAGAGTATTGACAAGGATTCGTCATACTTATCAGACTCTATTAATTTAGATACAGAATTTGTAGATGGCGTTATGTTGGAATTAAGCAAATGGAATTTGACTTTCAAAGAAGGCGACAATGATAGTTTAACATTTGCCTTGTTGCCAACTTTATTTACTAACCCAGCAACTAAATATGAGTTTGAGAAAATTAATCCTAGGATTACGACGGAAGTTTTTGTAACTATTTCAAACAGTACTGGTGATTTAACTCAAATTTCTTTTCCTGATTGGATTCAACAATACATCCGGGTCTTAGACACTACAAAGTGGAAAATTAATATTCGATCTTATAATTTTACAAATAATGTCGGTGAGGTTCTTAGTTTTATTATTACATTAGAAAATAATGAAACAGGTCAGTATAGACAAATTAATTTTGTATATACTGACCAATCATCTGATGGTAGTACTACAAATTTATTTTCAATTAACGATGGGATTATTAATTAAGATTGAATATCTCAAAGTTTGGTTTACACACTTTGCGGGATAGTGTCACCTAATTAAAAACAAAGTTGTTTCTCCCTACTATGACAGCTAATTCTTTATTTTCAATTACTTATTATTAAGGCTTTTAACCTCTTGTTCATCAAATAAATTTTCCTCTAATGCTTCTTTCAATTTGATTTCTTGAATTTTTCTTAATGAAGCTTTTAACAAATCCTTTTCTTTTCTACCAAATTCCTTTTTTGAAATAGCTCGAGAATGATAAAGTTCATTAAGAATATTTTTCTTCTTATTTAAATCATTTTCTATTTCAGGAAAATTACTCAAAAAATTAAAAAATTTCCGTTTAAAAAATTTCCTAACCATTAAAGAAACAAGAAATGTAACTAAAAGAAAATTAAGAGAAATTGAAATATAGATAAATACATTTTTTTGCAATAATTGTTCTCTTTCTTGTCTAAGTTCAATTTTTAACAATGTATTTGAATTTTTTAGAGAAGCAATAGAATCTTCCTTTTCTTTCAATGTACTTTTCAAATCTTGAATATAAGCCATTCTGTCTCTACTATTAGCTCCAACAGTACTTCCACGTATTACAAACTGCGCACTCGCAAAACTAAACGTAAGCAACATGGTTACTAAAATCAATAAATTTTTCATTTTGTTGTTTTTTTAATTTTATTCCTACTCTTTTGGATTTTCGGAGTTCTCCCTGTTTTTAAGATGGTTTTCTTGTCTCCATTTTATTTGTCTTTAATAGTAGGTGATGAGCATGCCTTGAGCCGTTATGTCTATTAAACTTGCCTATAATTTTGTCTACTGCAAAAAGTTGGAGATTTCGAAACACTAAATTTTCTAGCACTAAAGATCTAAAACACAGAACTCCATTTAACCGCTTAACCGCCATCTTTTTTGCAGGCATTTTAATAAAAAAAATGTTATTCTCTTCGTCGTATGATTAAACTAAAAAATATAGTATTTTGAGGTAATAATGTTTGTCAAATGGTGGAGAGGGGGAGGTTTCCCTCCCGCGCACTTCTCTTGTTTAGGTTTAAAATGGATACAGTTTCATTTCTTGCAATCGGAATAGATGGACTCTCCAGTTGTGCTCCGCACCCCATTACACATAATACATTTGTCATATTAATCGTTGTCGTCGTGTTATTTACTTTTGTTGTCATAAAAATTAGTATTGAAATTAATAAATAATAAACAGCGGTAAAGTCCATTTCTATTCCGATTGAAAAAGCAAAGTATAAGAACACTTTAAACTTACAAACCAAGATCTTTTATATCTTTTTGTTACTCGTTTCAAAGATCGTTTTTCAAATATATAAATTTAATTCATTGAAATCTTGTTTACATTCTTTTTGTGGTCAAAAGAAACTGGTATTGTCTCCGTCAGCTCTAATTTTCATTCTGCTTTTCAACTTCAATTGCAAATCTTTTGCTTACTTGAGTGAAATACTTAGCAATGACAAGCAGCAGAATAAAGAAAAAAATAGTCAATAAAACATCATTTTTTTTTGGACGGTAAGATTTCTTTACCGATTTTGAAAAAAAGAGAATAAATGATTTCAACATATTTCGAGGTGAGGGCAGTCAGATTATTTGGACACTTTAAGCTTAGATATGTATTACCAAATTACAATTTTATAAACCCCAAGAATATCATTGACTTCAAATCAGTAATGATAATTATCACATAAATAACAAGACAAACTTCTCTGCAATACCTTTCAAAAATCCACAAAAATTATTTCCAAAAATAACTTACAATCGTTTACAATAATAGTACAATCGTATAAAATCGTTTTACGATTATGTGTAATAAATTGAAAATCAATTTTTACGACTAATTACGATTGTTTTTCATCGTAAAAATGTATTACGACCGTAAACGACCATGTACAATTGTTTACGCTCGTTTTTGGTCTTTTTTGATCGAAAACATGTCTGCAAAATTGCACATTCATGCAATGAAAGGGTGCTAACATGTTACTCGAAAATGCATTTTTTGTTTTGTGGTATTTTCATACCAGTGTCGATTTTTACGTTTTTCGAATAAAAAATACCGTTTTTAATTGTTGAAGTTTTACCTTGCCCAAATAATAAAATGCAAGTTAGCGTTTGAAAAACTAGTTATGCAATTGCTTCCCCTTGCAACGCCTCTCTCAAAACCTGTTGCAACAACATTTCATTATATCCTTGGCTTTCCTTTATACTTTGCTCTAAACCATCACAAAACGACATTAACTCTTCTAACTTGGCAACAATTTGCTCTTGCTCGTGGAGTGGTGGGAGAGGAATAATGAATTGTTCTAAATTATATTTTGGCAATCCTTCTCTACCTGCACCAGTTGTAGAACTGAATATTAACTTTTGAAAATATGGAGATAGTACGAGTTTGTGTAAAAAAATATTGTCCAATGATAACGGTCTTATAATACAAACGTGTTGACTTACGTTACCTTCTGCAAAATCAGTTGGAACTAATGCACATCTACCCATTGAGCCACCTGTTATGTTAAGTAGAATGTCATCAGATAATACAATTGTTCCGTTCATTTGTTTTTGAACTTCATCTGAAACAAATTTAATGTCTTCATAAACTAAACCATTGTCATGAACATTTTGAGAACGAAAAAAAGGTTTGCCAATTTCGGAGTAATTGCTACCTTTTGGGGTGCTTCCAGAGCCAATTTTTGTGCAAATTTCCCCCAACCTGCACCAAGCCCAATGTTCAGGAATTTCAAAAGGAATTTCATCTTCCGTTATAGGAGCTAATTCTTTTTCTTTTTTGAGTTTTTTATCAGCTATTAATTTGGCTTTCTCGGCTTTTATTTTTGCAAGAAGTTGATGCCCAGTTTCAAAAGCATTGCCTTCTTCGATAGCCTCAGTCAAAGGTTGCTTAGGGAACTCGAAGTGACCTTTCATCGCTTCACGCAAAAAAGCTTGACGCAGTTGCTTGATTAGGTTGATTTGGTGGTTTAGTTCGGAAGAAATTTCTAAACCGCCGTTTTCAAGTGTTTTAAATTGATTAATAATTTGCTTTTGAATTTCAATATCAGGTAATGGCATTTCCAATTGAAAAAACTCTTTCAGATTTATTCTTTGAGTCGCCACACCATAGGCAATTTTTGAAAGTTCTAAGTAGTAATTACCTTGTTTAAAGAAATAAAACAGAAATTCTGGTAAACAAGATTTGTCAATATCAAATGCTGGTAAATCTGAACTACTTTCAAAACCATCTAATTCATTGGGTACAATTCCGAATGCGCCTTTATGAAAATTTTGTTTACCAAAAATAAATTGACCTGATCGTCTAATAAATTGTTTTGTAGCACCTTCAACTTCATTCTCAAGACCTCGTTTTTCAACACCTAATACTTTCAGCCTAACTTTTATTCGCTTATTTGTATCTGGATTCTCTGAAATAACTTTGCTTTCAGTCAGTATTTCTCCCAATTTTACTTTTTTCCAACTCATTATTCCTCTTTCTTTTTTAGTTGGTCCTCGCTAATATTTCTACTTTCAAACAACTCATAAATTTCGTGTAGTTTGTTTTGCAACACCTCTTTGTTGGGTAATGCTAGGGTGTATTGGCTTATTAGAGTAGGCGAAATGTTTCGACTTAAAGCATATTCTACCACTTCTTCGTCTTTACCTTTACAGAGCAAAATTCCAATGCTTGGGTTTTCGTGCGCTTTTTTTACGTCTCGATCTAAAGCTTCTAAATAAAAGTTGAGTTTGCTTAAATGCTCGGGTTCAAAATCGGTTATTTTCAATTCAATGGCAACCAAACAATGTAATTCTCGGTGATAAAATAATAAGTCAAGGCGGTAGTCTTTGTTACCTACTTGCACACCGTATTCTTCGCCCACAAACAAAAAATCTTTGCCTAATTCAGCAATAAAATGTTTCATTTGCTTAACGAGTTCCTTTTGCAAATCTTTTTCGCTATAGGGTGCAGGTAGATTAAGAAAATCAAGCACATATGTTTCTTTGAAAATATTTTCAAAATTAGCAGGAAGAACAGCTGGCAATGTCGAAAAAGCTTGATTGCTAATTAGCATTCTTTCAAACAAGGAACTATTTATTTGTCTTTCTAGTTCCTTGAAAGTGTAATTTTCTTTGATACATAGTGAAAGATAAAATTTTCGTTCCTCTTCTTTTTTGCATTTCCCAAAGATTGCGAGATGATTAGACCAGCCTACTTTTGCTAAAATAGTTGTTTTAATATCTTGCATTTCAAATTGTGTCAATGTCATTGACACAATTGTATTTTCTTGATTTTCATTTTTTTGAAATTGTGTCATTGCTGTTGACACAATTGAAGAGTTATGATAGGTTTGATAAAACTGCTTCATTCGGTAAAGTCCTCTTCGGTCAAATCCTTTTAAGTCGGGATTGTTGTTTTTGATGAATTTAGCTAGTTCGGCAACGGTTTTATCTCCCCATTTAGCATTTTCAACGTGAATATGAATATAAGCACCAATATTCCAGTACAAATTAATGAGTTCTGTATTAACGGCTCGATATGCATTTCCTTGAGCTGTTTTGATCATCGAAACAATAACCGTAAATTGTTGCTCTACAATCATTTCACTGCATTTTTTAATTGATTCAATAAACTATTACTTTTATCAAACGAAGTATGCAACAAATCCATCAATTCCACACTGTTGTATTCGTAGGTTTCTTCCTGCTTAGTTGGGTTTTTAATATCTAAATCATAGTTGCGGTCAATGATGGTTTGTATTGGTACTTTCCAAGCAATATCACTTTCCTTGCGGTCAGTCCACCATGTTTTTATAGGGTCAAATTCTTTGGCTTGTATCGGCTTTGTTTTGTTGTAAGCCTTTTGTCCTTCGGGTAATTTATGTTCATAATACCAAACTTCTTTTGTAGCTGGTACTGAGCCTGCAGAAGTACCTTTTGTAAAAAACAATAAATTGGTTGCCACCGTTGCATACGGTTGAAACACAGAGTTAGGCAAACGAATAATGGTGTGCAGGTTGCAATCTTCCAACAGTTTTTGTCGTACCCGTTGTTTTACACCATCACCAGTAAGCGAACCATCAGGTAATACAATTCCAGCACGACCACCTTGTTTTAACAAGTGTATCATTAAAATCAAGAACAAATCAGCACTTTCCTTGGTTCTAAAGTTTTGTGGAAAGTTGTTTTCGTTATTGTTGGCTACAATTCCTCCAAAGGGTGGATTGGCTAAAATAGCATTAAC
The DNA here is from genome assembly GCA_947450325.1 of Flavobacteriia bacterium. Lineage (GTDB taxonomy): Bacteria > Bacteroidota > Bacteroidia > Flavobacteriales_D > Crocinitomicaceae > JAQVCM01. The sequence goes on along the minus strand of CANFUT010000001.1, from coordinate 8,055 downwards.
ACGATGTTTTTCTGTAAAGTTGCTCAACGGTTGGTCTAAAGCATCACCAAAACGAATGTTAGGCACTTCCATATCGTGCAAAATCAAGTTGGTAGTTGCTAACAAATAGGGTAAGGGTTTATATTCCCAACCTATAATGTTTTCGCCTATGCTTTGGCGCTCTTCGACACTGTTTGCTTGCAATTTTAAATGTTCAATAGCACAAGTCAAATAACCACCTGTTCCGCAAGCAGGATCTAATATTTTTTCGCCCAATTGTGGGTTAATCATTTCGGTAATAAACGAAGTAATGGCACGTGGTGTATAAAATTCGCCACTTTTACCAGCACTTTGCAAACCTTTCAAAATACTTTCGTACAATTCGCCAAAAGCGTGACGGTCTTTGGCAACATTAAAGTCCATTTCATTCAGCTTATTCAACACTTTGCGAATGTTGATTCCGCTTTTCATATAGTTGTTGTTGCCTTCAAAAACTTCACGTACAATTAAGGCTCTGCGGTTTCCTGTGCTAACATCGATGTTTCGCAAAGCAGGAAACAATTGGCGGTCAACAAATTCTAATAATTCATCGCCAGTCATACCTTCATCATCGCCAGCCCAATTTCCTTTGGCTTTTACCCAATGAAATAAATCTGGAATAGGAGAGGTGTAATTGTCATCTAGTAATTCTAGTTCTTTGTCTTTATCAGAAAATATCTTTAAGAAAAGCATCCAACCAAGTTGTTCAATGCGTTGTGCGTCACCATTCAAACCAGTGTCTTGCCACATGATCGTTTGTATGGATTTTAATATGGAGGAAATGTTGGACATGTTTTTATGTTATGCTTGTTTATATAATTCGTTTTCTAATTCTCTCACAGCTTCAAAATATTTTTGCTTACTTCCAAATTCACTAATAATCTCAATTGGAGATCCATATTCATCAAAAGGTTTTACACGCAATACTTCAATACTTTCAATATTTTCAACTCCTTCATCTGCATATTTATCCAATAGAGTTTCTAATACTTTACGCGCTTGATCTCCATACTTGGTAAAGTAGTTTCGTTTCTTGACATTATTTGCACGTTCTTTTCTAGTTAGTGGCGGTTGGTCGTAGGCAACGTGACAAATTAAATCGAACAAATCAACTTGCTTGTCAACAGCTTCATAGAGTGCTTCCACCATCACACCTTGCTCTTGCAATTCTTTGATAATTGCTTCTTTTTTGTCGGCATCATTCCAAGTCACAAGAAAGTCTTCCAAAGATGAATATTTTCCTTTGATGATTTCTTTGGTATGATCTTTCAAACTTACAGTTATAGGCTTTCCATTTGAATCAAAAAACAGCTCTCTGGAAACTAATACAGAAACATTAACGCCATTGATATATTGTTTAGGTCTATTGAGATATTCAGTTTGTGACTTTTCAAAAGGATTTCTAATCACAGGTTTTTCTATCGTAATTTCATTTCCTGTCACTTCATCAATGATAGGCGTTTCCTCTTGCTCTTCGTCCTCCTCAATTCCAGTTAAATCAATGTCTTCAGTAATTGGCTTAACCCGCAATGGATCACCATCAAAAGCAGGGTCAGCAAAATTATCGGTTGCATTTCTGAAGTCTAAAATTGTAAAATATAGTTTACCAAATTCTTCATTTATTCGAGTACCACGACCCACAATTTGTTTGAACTTGGTCATAGAATTAATATTTGCATCCAATACAATTACTTTGCATGTTTGGGCATCAACTCCCGTTGTCATTAATTCAGATGTAGTGGCAATAACAGGATATTTTTCTTCGGGATTAATGAAGTTGTCTAATTCGCGTTTACCTTCGTCATTGTCACCCGTAATTTGCATTACATATTTGTAATTTTCAGCAACCAAATCGGCATTGTGCTTGGAAATGGCATTTCGCATTCGTTCGGCATGATCAATATCCACACAAAAAATAATAGTTTTTGCAAAACGATCTAAACCTTTTAGATATTCCGTTACTTTTTGTGCAATAATGTCTGTTCTTTCATCGATTACCAATTTCCTATCAAAATCTTTACGATTGTAGATACGGTCCTCAATTTCAACTCCGTCTTTGTCGGTTTTCCCTTGTTGTGGTCGATACCCTTCAGAATCTACATTCAAAGCAACTCGAATTACTTTATAAGGAGCTAAAAAGCCATCATCAATTCCTTGTTTTAGTGAATAGGTGTAGACAGGCTCTCCAAAATACTCTGTGTTACTAGTTTCTTTAGTTTCTCTCGGAGTGGCAGTTAAACCAATATGTGTTGCTTTATTGAAATAGGTTAATATTTCTCTCCAAGCACTTTCTTCATTGGCACTTCCACGGTGACACTCATCAATAACAATTAAGTCAAAAAAGTCAGGTGAAAATTGTTTGTATGCGTTTGCTTCTTCATCAGCTCCTGTCAACCCTTGGTATAAAGCCAAATATATTTCATAACTTTTGTCAATCATTCGATGTTTGACAACTGTCATTTTATCTTTAAAATGCTTGAAATCTCCTCTTTTAGTTTGGTCAATTAAAGCATTTCGATCGGCAAGAAAAAGGATTCGTTTTTTTGTACCACTTTTCCAAAGTCTATGAATAATTTGAAAAGCAGTGTATGTCTTACCTGTACCAGTTGCCATTACCAAAATAATTCTATTTTGACCATTTGCAATGGCTTCAACGGTTCTATTTACAGCAATTTGTTGGTAATATCTTGGTTTACGACCTGAACCATCTGAAAAATATTTTTGTAAAGCAATTTTCTCTCCATTGGGGGTAACGATTCCTTTATATTTTTTGTATTTTTCCCACAAAGCTTCAGGTGAAGGAAATTCATCTATGGTTAATTCTGTTTCAATCGTGGAATCAGTTACCGATCTATCGTGAAAAAGAAAACCATCACCATTGCTGCTGAAAACACAAGGAATATCTAAAGTGATTGCATAACCAAGAGCTTGTTGGATTCCTGCCCTAACAGAATGTTTGTTGTCTTTTGCTTCAATTATTGCGATAGGGTTATCTTGATAATAGAGAATATAATCTGCTCGTTTTCTTTCCCCACGAGCTGTTAATTTCCCTCTAACATAGATTTTACCATCAGTAAAAGAAACTTCTTGAAGAATCTGTAAATCAGAATTCCATCCAGCTTTTTGAAGAGCAGGAGTAATAAATATTCTACAAATATCCGTCTCTGAAAGTGTTTTTTTATTCACTTGCTATTTTTTTATCAAATCTAATCAAATTAAGCGAAATTCAAATCAAACTTTGAACCCTTTGACAAAGCGATCAATTGGAGCTAAATTATTTACAATGATGTCAAGTTCATAAATATCTTTCTTAGCATTGAATTTGAAATATGGCGCTGTCATCGGAAAATCGTTTTTAAGTAGTAAATATTGCTTTAAATCAAGTTCAAGATGAATAGGAAATTTCTCACCTGAAAATGCAAAGCCAAATGCATCTGGCACTTGCTGTTCATAGTTCTCCTGAAAAATTGATTTTTGATTTATAAATTCAACTGCTGTTATACGATCTATGTTGTAAGTTTTATTCTTCAAAGAAGTTGGCTCAAATGCCATGACCGTGCAATAGTTGTCAGTAAAGCCAAATGGTTCAATAATTCTATCCGAAATTGTTTCAGAATGAATCGATTGATATTTCTTTAGTCTAACCTGTTCTTTATTAGCAATTGCGAGTGAGAGTCTTTCAACGATTTTTCCGTTTTTGGAGTTAACCAAGTGTCCCGCAACAATTGTGGCATCTGAAGAAAGGTATATTTTACTTAAAACAGAATCCTTCAATTTACTTTTTAGTCCGTTTGTCAATACCAATTGCTTTAAATAATCTGCTTCTTCAATGGTAAATCTAACTCCATTATTGCCGTCGTTTACAATATAAAAACGGTTAATTTTATCTTTTTGCAAATCAAATCCACATTCTTTCACAAGATCTAGATACCTGTAAATAGTTCTCTCTGTTGCACCAATAAGGGCAGCCAACTGGACAACCGATTTTGAAGGTTCTTGTTCCAAAAAAGAAATAAATTGTAAGACCCGAAGTATTTTATGTTGGTTTAACATTCAAAATAATTTGTGCAAATAATACTATTTACAAGCACAACTGCAAACTTTTGACCTAAGTTGTCAAACTATTTTTGGTCCAAAATTCCAATTGACTTGACTTGTCAAACATAAAGTTCAATTTTGACCCAATAAAAATTATTATTATGATGAAAATATTTATGTTTTGTTCAATTGTCTTGATTGCCAATAAAAGGTAGGATTGAAACCCTAAATTGAATAAAAATTGGATAGATAATTTTAAACTTTTAAACTCTAAGAAAAATGAAAAAACTGATATTATTTTGCGCTTTAGGTATTATGGCAGGTTGTTCAAAAGATGTGACTCATAATTATGCTTATGAAGTTTCAGGTACTGCAAATAATTATAATTTGACAATTGAAGCTGCTCCAAGTGGAACAGCACAATATTCAAACGTTGGTTCTGGCTGGAAATATACTTGGACGCAGGTAAATGATAACCCAAGATTTCTTTATATATCAGCACAAAACCAAAATAGTTCAGGTACGGTTACTGTAAAAATAATAAAAGATGGATCGGTCATAGCAACAAACACCTCCTCAGGCGCTTATGTAATAGCAACTGTGAGTGGTAGTTATTGAAAGTATTTCTTAACTACTTGTGGAAAAGAATATTACTCCTCTTTATTTGAACTAATTATTTTAGGTAACTTTTCATTGACTACCTTTTTCAAACCTTGATAGGCTAAATATGCAATAATGACACCGCCCACTATATGCCATGTTTTGATTTTAAATGGAACGTGTGGTCTTCCAACTGTGTTTAATGGAGCACCGAAAATTTCGTTTATACTATTGTAGTTTAACATATTATATTTATTTAAATTATTTTTTTAATTAATACCTGAGAAAATTCCACCCTGTAAAGGCGGTAGCTTCCAATTTGGATAAAATGACAATTATGTTGCGGTTCAATATTGAATAGAGCACCTTTGCCATTGTATGAAAAAAAATCGAAGCCAATAGAGTGTAAGTAGTCCATATTGAACTTTGACCCTAGCTCTTTCAATTGCAATTGATCTAAAATTTTAAGATTTTTTTCTTCATTGTTGATCTGTTCAATATTTACACTCAGTGCATTTTCCGTATCTAATATCGCTTGTTGCAGTTCTAACTTTGCCAATCTTTTCTTTTCATTGTTGTATTCATCGGCACATTCGGGGCAACAATGTTTCTCCCTTCTGTCGTTTGCCATAAATTCAACCCCATCATTAAGACAGACACGGTAGCGATCGGATTCTCGATCCATTTTGTATAATCTTTCGATTTTCCGTTTTAATAAATTTTTCACTTTCATTTTACAAAGATAGAAAATAAAATGTATATTTGTGCGATGTTTAAATAAAAGTATATGAGCAATGATAATTTAGAAGAATTAGAACAGATAATTAATGATCATGGAATTACTCTCCAAGCGATTGAAAAAGTCTATCCTAAACTATATGAACCAATAATGAATTTATCTATTACAGGTGTTCCAGCAAGGACTTATTTCTATTGGAAAAAATCTGGTTTGATTGAGAGTTTTGGATCAGACGAATCTAAAAAAGGTTGGATTAAAATAAACCTTATTGAATACTTATGGATAAAAATTATTGTAATTCTCCGAGATTATGGTGTTCCTTTTGAAAAAATTAAGGAAACAAAAGAAATGCTATTTTCAAATTACTTAGATATTCTTATTACAGACAAAGACGACTATATTGAGTTTCTGCGTGAGAGTAACTTAAGTGATGAAAAAATCAATGAAACTATTCGGACTATGGATTTGGTCGAGGAAGAAATTAATAGTTCACCAGAAGAATTCGAGATTTATCAAACCCTTCTTGGAAGTCTAATTATGGAATTGCTTCTTAAAAATGATAAAGGTTATATTACATTATCAAAAGAAGAAGATGAATATGATGTTGGCTATTTTACTATTAAAACAATAGCAGAATTCGAAAAGCATGTTGAGCCTTTTTTTAATAAACCCTGTCTTTTCATTCCAATAAGAAGTATTATAGAAGAATTTCTTGACGATTCTAAAGCAGAAAAAATTGCAGTTTCTCTTAATCTTCTTGACTTGAAAGAAATGAAAGTGATAGATGCTATTCGTAAACGAGATTTTAAGGAAATTACTATTAAATTGGATAATAACAAAGATACTATCGTCATTGAAGTTGAAAAGGATGGAAGCATTTTAGACCAAAAGGCAAAGGAAGTAAGAAGAATTTTAGGCCTAAATGAATATTCAGAAGTAACACTTAAGTATCGTAATGACAAGAATCTATATTTTAAAAGCAAAACAAGAATTTAAGACCCGATATTCGGCTCGAAATTAAACACAAATTAAAACCCTAAGAAACGGCTTTTAGTTGCATTTAGCAACTCAATGTTAACATTAAAACAATGCAAAGAAATACTATCTAAAGAAGCGGATGGCTTGACAGATAATGAAATTTTGGAAATAAGAGATTGGCTTTCGGTGTTTGCCGAGATTATAATAGAATCGACAGATTTCTCAGATTTACAATTAAAGAAAATTAGAAAAAAGAAAACCAATGAGAGAAAGAGCAATTGTTTACACAAGAGTCTCAACGGACGAGCAGAACAACGGGTATAGTCCCACTGACCAAAAAGAGAAACTGTATAAATACTGTGAGAGCAAAAATATTGACGTCGTTGGATTTTATCACGATGATGAAAGTGGAAAATCTTTTGATCGGCCCGAATGGAAGAAAATTATGGCCTTCTTAAAAGCCAATAAAAATTCGGTTAATTACATTTATTTTTTAAAATGGGATCGTTTTTCTAGGAATACTGCGGAAGCATATGCTGAAATTCTAAAACTAAAAAAAATGAATGTGGAAGCAAGGGCTATGGAGCAACCTCTAGATCTAGAGATTCCTGAGCAAAAGGTACTGCTTGCTATTTATCTTACAACCCCTGAAGTGGACAATGATCGACGAGCACTTAATATTTTTCACGGAATTAGAAGAGGAAAGAAAGAAGGTCGTTGGCTAGGAGGTTGTCCAGTAGGTTATAAAAATAGACGCAATGAATTCAATAGACCAATTATTTCCCCTGAAGGAGGAGATATTGAACGATTAGTGAAACAAGCATTTGAAGATTTTTCTACAGGACTTTATAATATCGAAGATTTAAGAAGAAAAATGAATCAAAAGGGTTTGAAAAGCAGTAAAAATGCTTTTTGGAAAATGCTACGCAATAAAGTTTATATTGGAAAAATTTGTGTTCCTGCTTATAAAAACGAAGCTGAAGAATGGGTTGACGGTCAGCACGAAGGAATTATTGATGAAAATGTATTTTATGCTTGTCAAGATGTTCTTGAAGGCCGAAAAAGAAAAGTTCCTAAAACTTTCAAGTTACTTCGTGATGAATTTCCTTTACGTGGACATTTGATTTGTCCTCTTTGCGGTTTGACACTAACTGCGTCCTCTTCCAAAGGAAGATGGGGAAATTATTATCCTTACTATCATTGTTCGAAGGGGTGCAAAGAACGACAAAAAGCAGATGTTGTAAATGTTGCTTTTGTTAATTTATTAGGTGAGCTCAAATTTAAAGCAAAACGACTTCAATTATTAGGTGCAATAATCAAAGATAAAATTAAGAAGAACAATAAAGAAAGCAAAACAGAAATCGAGAAAATTCAAAAAGAAATTACAAAGCAAAATCTTCGTTCCACAAATGCGAGAGGACTTATGCTTGATGGAGAAATAACATCAGCAGAGTACAAAGAAATAAAAAACGAAATTGAAACAACTATCACAAATTCAACAAGAGAATTGAATAAAATAAGTAACACTTTACTAAATATTGAATCCAAAATTGATGGATCAAAACAAATACCTGTGGAGCTAAATTTAAGATTTTTTTATAACCTTTGATTCCTAAATGATTTTTTTTGGAAAATATTGATTTGTTAAAGTTGCTTTTACCTGATTATTTGGTTGAGTATTT